>CAZLWV010000159.1:0-17973 GCA_964563135.1 uncultured Planctomycetaceae bacterium | reverse complement strand
CGCGGTTCGTTCAGGTATCGCCGGCAAGTGTGAGGGAGAGTCATCCCCATGATATCGCGATCACGCAGGAAGCCCCCAACTACAGCACAGAACACCTGGACGACGACGAGTGAGCACGGCTCGTCGTGGTGCCTGAGGGCCGCTCTGGCGGCGATGGCACTTTTCGGCACACTGGGCGGAATTGCCCGGGCCGATGATGGCGCCGTCCAGGCTGCCGATTTTGTGGCAGACACGGCCGATTCAGGGGTGGAGCAAGTCAGCTACACCGTGAGCGAATCGGGGCACGCCTACAAGTGGATGTCGTACGCCCCGAAGCAGGCCAGGCGGAAAGCGGAGCCGCAGCGGGCCGAGGCCGCCCAGTTCACCACCCCGGCGGGGCCCGCGGGGGAGAGCACGGGGACGGTCCATCCGGAGAACGATCCGTTTGGCGATCGCCAGCAGCCCAAGGCCGCGCCGGCCCTGCCGAGCGTGGAGCAGCTTCTGGTCGACGACACCAACAAGAAGGTGCCTCTGGAAAGCCTGATCACCCCTCCCGGCGAAGGCGGCGACACTGCCAAGAAGCCGCTCACCGAGCTTCCACAACTGGGAGAGGGCAAGAAGCTTCCGAGCACGGAAGATTACCTGGCGGCAGACCGTCCGCAGCGCGGCTCGACCTGCCAGGATCCTGACGAGATCCTTCACCGGATCAGCGAGTTGGACCACCTGACGGAAATCCGCGACGCAAGCATCAATCCCGACAATCGACCAACGTCGTGTGCCCTGGGGGGCGGGGATTTTGTTCCTCGCCAATGGGCGCCGACCACGTTCATGTGGCAGGCTTCAGGACTGTGCCACAAGCCGGCCTACTTCGAAGACGTCCACCTGGAACGCTACGGCCACTCGTGGGGCCCTTATGTCCAGCCGCTGATGTCGGGAGCCCACTTCTTCCTCAATGTACCGATTCTTCCCTACAAGATGGGGCTGTATCCGCCGAACGAGTGCATCTACACGCTGGGTTACTATCGCCCGGGAAGTTGTGCCCCCTACATGCTGGACCCGCTGCCGCTCAGCGTGCGAGCCGCGTTGGCCCAGGGGGGGGCGGCCGTCGGAATGGCATACCTGATTCCGTGACGGGCAGGGCGGGTCGAGCGGTGACGAGTTTGCAGCCGGGGGGCTTGCACTGGGCATTTCACGCGTTTGGGGGAAGTGCGTGACTTGCCTGGCTACAGGGGCGGACGTCGCAAGACGCTCCGCCCTCTTTTCATTTCTTGTCCAGACCTTTCGGGCAAACACTTCGGCCTTGCTCCTCCTGTCCGGCCCTCTTGGCCGGCATTCCGGTTTCTCTTCTCCCGTCGGGCGATTCTGGGAGGCGGTCCGCGGCATCCTGCCGGAGACAGTTGACACAGCCGAGCCACCGCTCTATGGTGAGCAGGGAAAACGGGTTGCTTTTCAGCCGGTGGTCGTGGGGGAGAACATGGCGGACGAGGACGAGGTGGTCCAACTCATCGAGCGAGTCGACTCGGCCACGGAGGAACTGGCCGTGCGGGGGCTGCGAGCCGCCGGTGCGAGCCAGATTTCAACGCTCAGCATCCTTCGCGACGAGCTTCTGCGGGTCAACGCGGAGCACCTTGCCGGGCGGCTCGACACCCTGGTGACGGCGCTGCGCAGTGACGATCCCGGTGCGGCCGGGGCGCTGCTGGGGCTGCGGGCCAGCCTGCGATTGTTCGAGCGGATGTTGACCCGCGAGGTGGTTGCGTCGGTTCTGAAGGGAGTGGCGGGAGGCCCGGAGGAGGACTCTCGGTGAACCTCAGCCAGGACGATCGGCGCAAACTAGCCCACCTTCTCGACGATCTGCCCGGCGCGGTGGAGGAACTCCTGCTGACGGGTCTGACCACGGCCTCGCAGTCGACGCGGCAGAAGCTCGACGTGGCCTTCCGGGAGGCCTCGCGAATGCGGCTCCTCCGGCTCGGTTCGGCGCTGCGAGTGGCCAACGAAGAGCTGGGGCGATACGTCCGCCACGACGACCAGTTTTCCCAGCGGCGGCTGGTGCTGTTTCTGACCCAGGCCTGGCTGCTCAGCCACGGACTGGCCCGGGCGTTGCGGGAGAACGACGAGGGCCAGATCGATCGGCTGCTGTGGACGCCGGCAGGGCAGCCGCTGGAGCGGATCGAGGTGGTCACGCTGGGCGTGGTCAAACGGGTTGTGCAACGGGCGTTCTGCGCGTTCGAGTTCCGGCTGCGGTCCGTTTCGGCCGCGTCCGGCATTCCGCCGGGCACGGCCCTGGTGTGGTCGAGCGTGTTTCCGGTCAAACCGGAGGTGGACATCCCGGCCGAGGGGTTTCTGCATTTGCCCCAGAAACAGAAATTCAAGGCCCGCGAGTTTCTGGACGGAAAGGTGATCACGATCGAGAACGCGGCGGTGGCACTCGACGCATATGGGAGCGGGCGGATCAGCCTCCTCGACCAGAGCCGGGTGACGGCGGGAGAGCCGTTTGGCGAATGGGGGCAATTTCTGCAGTGGGACCCGGCCGCCGCCTGCGCGCGGCTGGAGGCCTACTCGCCCAGCCCGCTTGACCTGGAGATCGAGCTTCAGGAGGAGGTCGTGCTCCGGGACTGGGAGGTGGGGCAGAGGGAGAAGAGCCAGCAGGACGGAGAGTGCGTCTATCCGATCCGGAGCGGCCCGATCGAAATGGAAGCCCCGGTCGGCCCTGGAAAGGAAATGGCACCGGTGGGCAAGTACCTCGGCCAGGCAAGAAGGCAACAGGGGCAGCCACCCCTGTTCGGGCTGATGCACTATCGCATGTGCCGCTTCGTGCTGCAGCCGTTATCGGTGTTTGGTGGGAAAGGGCCGGAGTATATCACGATTTGCGACGAGAATATCGACCGAAAGGCGCTATTGCAGGCACTCAAGTTCTAGGACGAATCGATGGCAGACAAGAAATCGGCAAAACGCCCCGGCGGCGAGCCCAAGATGGAAGCGGCCGGAAGGCCGGGCGGCGAGGAGCAGCTTCGCCAACCCGCGGAGATCCGCTACGGCGATCAACTGGAGGCGCTGCGCCAGAACGACCCGAGTACGCCGCCGGCAGCATGGCGGCTGTCGCCCCGCTCGGTGCTCAAGTACATCGTGGGCTGCGATGAGCTTGAGGCCAAGATCGACGGGAAGACCGTCAAGGTGCCGATCACGCGGAAGTTCTTCGGCGACGACGCCCTGGTCCAGCGGGCGATCGTGACCCTGGCCTCGGAACGGGCTCTGCTGCTGGTGGGCGAGCCGGGCACCGGCAAGAGCTGGCTGTCGGAGCATCTGGCGGCGGCCATCTCAGGCAATTCGACGCTCACGATCCAGGGCACGGCCGGCACGACCGAGGAGCACGTCAAGTACTCCTGGAACATCGCCCGGGTGATCGCCGAAGGACCCACGCCGGAGAACATGATTCCCTCGCCCACGATGATCGCCATGCGCCGGGGGGGCCTGCTGCGGTTCGAGAAGATCACGCGCTGCGTGCCCGACGTGCAGGATTCGCTGGTTTCCATCCTTTCGGACAAGGCGATCTCCGTGCCGGAACTCCCCGACGCCAACATGGTCTGGGCCCGCCCGGGGTTCAACGTGATCGCCACCGCCAACACGCGGGACCAGGGGGTCAACGAGCTATCGGCGGCGCTCAAGCGGCGCTTCAACTACGTGTATATTCCGATCGTGGGCGACCAGAAGACCGAGATCGACATCGTCCAGTCCCGCTCGGCCGAGCTTCTGGAGCGCTACCGGCTGCCGGCCCAGATCACGCCCCCCATCATCAAGCTGCTGGCCACCGTGTTTCGCGAGATACGCAGCGGCAAGACGAGCGAGGGGGTCAGCATCAAGCAGCCGTCGACCACGCTCTCAACGGCCGAGGCGATCGGCGTGGCGCTCGACGCGGCCCTGCACGCCCAGTTCTTCGGCTCGGGCAAGGTCGGTGCCGCCGACGTGGCACGCAATCTCGTCGGATCGGTCGTCAAGGAAGAGGCCGCCGACCTGGCGATTCTCAAGGAGTACGTCGTGCTGGTGGCCAAGAAGCGGGCGGTCAAGGACCAGGCGTGGAAGGAGTTCCACGATACCATGCTCGAGAACCTGAAGTGACAGGCGCTGGGGCGAAGACTTCCCATGGCGAAAAGACTCGCATCCGAACCCGACCGCGACGGCCCGCTGCAGACGGCTTCCCGCCAGATCGAGCTGGACGCCGACTCCGTGTGCGATCGCGCCGATTCGGTTCTTGCGGAATCGCTCTACTGGTTTCCCGTACGCCACCATTCGCCGACCGTGGCCCGGCACCTCGAGGCGGTCATCCGGCAGCGGCGGCCGGAACTGATCCTGCTGGAAGGACCGGCCGACGCGACGGAGCTGATCCCGCACATCGTCGACGCCAGGACCCGCCCGCCGGTGGCCATCTACTGCTCGTACCGCGACGACGACAACGTGCTGGGACTGGCGGGGATCGCCAGCCCGGCAGAAGACATTCCCGCCCGGTTCGCCTGCTGGTACCCGCTGGTTGAGTATTCCCCCGAATACGTGGCGATGCGAACGGCCAGGAAGATCGGTGCGGACGTGCTGTTCATCGATCTTCCCCACCATGCGCTCGTCGAACCGCGGCGTCCGGAGACTCCCGGGCAAGCCGGGCCGGCAGGCGACGACACCGCCCCGGCCACGGCGGGCGCCGAAGAGGCGAAGGAGAAGCCCGATCGCAATGTGATCGAGCTCCAGTCGGATCGGCTGCTGATGGAGAGCAGCTTCTACAAGGCGCTGGCGGCAGTGGCCGGCTACCGGAGCTGGGAAGAGGCCTGGGACACGCTGTTCGAATCGGCAGCCCCGGAAGACCCGGAGACCTTCCGCCGCGAACTGGCCATCTTCTGCGCCGCCGCACGGGCGACCGCCGCCCCCGAGCGGGTCGCTGCCGACGGCACCTTGCCCCGCGAGCGGTTCATGTGGCGGACGATCCAAGAGGCGCTGCGGAGCAAGGGGATCGGGCCCGAAAAGGCGATGGTGGTGTGCGGTGGTTTTCACCTGTTTCTCGACCGCAACGACGCCACTCCGCCCCCCGAGCCGCCTGGCGGCACCGTCTACACGACGCTCATGCCGTATTCCTTCTTCCGCATCTCCGAGCTGTCGGGCTACGCTGCGGGAAACCGGGCGCCCCAGTTCTACCAGACCTTCTGGGAGATGGCCGAACAGGGGCGGAGCGACGACCTGCTGGCCGAACACGTCGTTGCCACCCTGGGCCGGGCGCGGCGGGAGGGGGCGAACCTGTCGTCGGCCGATGCCATCTCCGTGAGCCAGCATGCCAGGATGCTGGCCAATCTCCGCGGACGGACCCGCCCGGTGCTGGACGATATCGAAGACGCCCTGATCACCTGCTGCTGCAAAGGCAATCCGGAAGTCGACGGGGTACACCTGCGCCGGGCGATCGATCAGGCGAACATCGGCACCCGGGTCGGCAAGGTCACGCCCGCCCTCGGCCGCCTCCCAATGGTCAACGATTTCTACAGCCAGCTCAGCGACCTGGATCTGGGCGAGCTCATGGGGCGCGAGAAACAATTGGCGCTGGAACTCGACCGTCGCGCGATTGCCGACGCTCGTCGCTCCGCCTTCCTCCACCGGCTCGCGTTTCTGGAGGTACCGGTGGGCAAACTGCTCGACGCCCCCCGAGGCGAGTTCGACACGGGGCGGATCTTCCGCGAGAAGTGGGCCCTGCGCTGGAATCCCAAGATCGAACCGGCACTGGCGGAACAGAATCTCTACGGCGACTCGATCGAAGCGGCCGTGCTGAACCGGCTCCAGGAATCGCTGGCGGTCGACCGGCAGCATGCCGGAAAGACGTGCGCCCATCTGGTCCGCGCCATCGACATGGATCTGCCGGGCATGGTCGTCCAGGCCGAGAACGCCTGCGGGGCCGCCATCGACGAGGACACGGGTTTCGTATCGCTCACCGCCGCCCTGGGAAGCCTGGCGATCCTCGAGCGCTATGCCGCCTATCGGAACCTGCGCCGCGACCTGCTGGAAGACCTGATCGTCCGCTGCTTCGACCGGGCCTGTTTTGCCATGGCCGACGTGGTCAGCGTGCCCGAAGATCAGCAGCCGGGCGTGGTCGACGCGCTCCTCTCCTTGGCAGAGATCCTGATGCGAGGGAAGGACGAACGGCTCGACCGGCAACTGTTCACCCAGCACGTACGGGCGGCAGCCCAGCAGTCCACGGTGCCCTTTCTGCGAGGCGCCCTGCTGGGCGTGCTTGCGGAGATCCGCCAGATGGAGCCGGCCGACCTGGCCGCGGAGGTCGCCGCCTATGCCAAGGCGCCGCTGGATGTGATGGTTCGCGCGGGGGATTTCGTGGACGGGATCATGGCCGTCAGCCGCACGTCGATCATGCTGGGGGCCGATGCGCTGGTGGGGGCGATCGACGAACTGGTCCGCGCGGCCGACTGGGATACGTTCCTGACATTGATTCCCCGCCTGCGGGCAGCCTTCGAACGGCTCCACGATCGACAGACGGACGCGATGGCCGAACGGGTCGCACTCCGCTACGGACTGGCCCAGGAAGCCGATTCGCTCGTGGAACTGCGAACCTCCGTGGGCGCTGCCGCACTCGTCGCGCGTATCGACGCCCAAGTGGCCGAGGAGATGAAATCCTGGGAATTTTAGTACGAGCTACCGCTCGAACTGGATGAAGCGCTCCCGTTGGTCGCTTGCTCAACAGGAAGACAGCATGGAGAACCGGGTTTTTTAGTACGAGCCACCGCTCGGTTAGAAATGGTCCGCTCCCCTTGCCACAAAATCGTTCAACGCCCAGCCGCAGGCGCCGGCAAAAAACACACTAGTGCAGCAAAATCGTTTAACGCCCAGCCGCAGGCGCCGGCAAGAAAGCTGAAGACGTAGGGTGTGTCCTGACGCACCAAGAACAAAAACAGGTGTCGCACCACAAAGTGGGTCCGTCAAGACGCACCCTGCCATTCACAACAAGTCCGCCCATGGCCAAGCAGAAAGCACCCGCCGGCGTTTCTCTCTCGCCCCAGGATCGCGGTTTCCTCGCCCGCTGGCGGCTGGTGCTCGGCCGGTCGGCCGAGACGCACTCGATCGGTTTTGAGGGAGATGCCGAGTGCGAGCGGATCGAGAACCTGCTGGGTTTCCTGTTTGACGAAGGCGGCTCCGGCGGAAGAAGCGGTCGCCGCGGCGGCCGTGGCGCCAGCCGCCAGGGAGGGCAGGGGGGCTCGGTGCTGACGGTTCCCTCGTGGGTCGACGCGGTTTCGGAGCTGTTCCCGCGGGCGGCCAAGGAGGTTCTGGAGCGCGAATTCGTCCAGCGCCGCGGGATCGCCGAGCTGCTGGAAGAGCCAAAACTGCTGGAGAAGGTCGAGCCGAATCTCGATCTGGTCAAAACCCTCCTCACCCACAAGGATCTGCTCAATCCCAAGACCCGGATCCTGGCCCGCAAGATCATCGACCAGGTGGTGCAGCAACTCAAGGAGAAGATGAAGGTCCAGGTCCAGCAGGCGATCACCGGGGCGATCCGTCGCGACAAGCACTCGCCGCGACGCGTGTTTCGCAACCTGGATCTGGGGATGACCTTGCGACGCAATCTGAGGAACTACGATGCCCAGAGCGGCAAGCTGCTGGTCGATCGGCTCTATTTCTTCGCCGCCGAGCGGAAGAAACGCCCCTGGCACATCATCATTGCCGTCGACCAGTCGGGCTCGATGCTCGATTCGGCGATCTTCTCGACCGTGATGGCCTCCATCTTCTACGAGCTGCCGGCCGTGCGGACCTCCCTGTTTCTCTTCGATACCGATATCGCCGACCTGTCCGACCAGGTGGGGCAGCCGGTGGACGTGCTCCTCTCGATCCAGCTCGGGGGCGGAACCGACATCACCCGGGCTCTGGCGTATGCCCAGGGGCTCGTCCGCGAGCCGGCCCGATCGATCGTGGTGCTGATCACCGACTTCTACGAGGGGCGTCCGGAGCGGGATCTTCTGCGGCAGACCAAGGAGATGGCCGAGTCGGGAATCCGCATGATCGGCCTGGGAGCTCTTGGCTACGACGCACGCCCTGAGTACAACAAATCCACCGCGCGGCGGCTGCGGAAGGTGGGCATGGATATCCTGGTCTGTACCCCCGAACGGCTGGCGGAATGCATGGCGGAGATTATTCGGGGATAAGTCTTTCGATGAGGCAACATGGCACCCCACCCGCAGCGATTGGCTGGACCCGAATTCCGGAGAGACCCATGGCAAGAAGGCAAGCGAGCGAGAACAAACCTGGTTCCAAGAAACGCACGACACCTCCAACGGAAAGGCTCAAAGGCCAGACCTTCTTCTTCGCCGGACGTTGGATCGACGACAAGCAGGAAGCGGCCGCGGTTCTCGCTGTCGCTGGAGGAAAGATCGCTGAGAAACTCACCAAGGATGTGAACTACGTCGTCATCGAACGCAAGGCAACTGGCACTACCCCTGCAGAGAAACAGGTCGCCAGACTCAATGCCAAGGAGATCTTGAACATTCAGGTGATCACGTGCAGAGCAGCCATTAAGCTCGCGATGCCGACGGCTGATGACTTGATGGTCCTTCTGGCGAGCGGAAAGGCTATTGAAGCCTGGGAGGGAATCCACCGACATCTACTTCGTGACCGCCGGCCCGGCTTGGCAAACGCGAACCTCCAGAACGCAAAACTGCCGCGTGCCAGCTTCTACTTCGTCAAGGTCGACGGCGCTGATTTCAGTGGCGCGGACCTGAGCGCCTCCTATTGGCTGAGAGGCGACAACATCCGCCTCGACGGAGCACTGTTACGCAACGCCGGCCGGATCAACCTTGGCAGTTCTTCGGCCATGGGTTTGGATGCCGTCGACGCATACTTTGAACGGATCGCGGAATGCAAATTGGACGGCGCCAATCTAGAACACGCTTCCATCTCCCATCTGAAGCACGCGAGCTTCCGAAAGGCGAATTGCCGAAAGCTCTGGGTCTCCGGCTATTCAAAAAAACCCATCAGCTCCGATTTCTCAAATGCTGACCTGAGCCAGGCCGATCTTGAGGGCGTGAACTTGTCCGGATCCACGTTCCACGGGGCAAAACTTGCCGAAGCCCGCCTCAACCGCTGCCGGTTCAACCAGACGGACTTGTCCAATGCCGATATGCGGAACGCCCGGTTGATCGGCGCCAATCTGACGGGGGCGAAAGTCGATGGGGCGAACTTCGCCGGTGCAAACCTGATGGACGCGCAATTCAAGGGCGTTGACTTCTCAAAGGCAAAGGGATTCGACCCAACGGCGACGCGCCTCACTTCGGGACCTGCGTTGAGACAGTTCCAGGACATCGCCAGGAAGGCAACCGACCTCAGAATCAAAGCAGAAATCCTGCTCGCAAAGGGCTGTGTGAAGCTCACAGTGGCGAAGAGAGCCGACGGGGTCCACTTTTATCAATGGAGTGAACAGGTCGCCGGCAGCGATGCCAAGCTGAAGCACAACTATCTGTGGGACACTCGATCCTTCGCCCAGACGCTGCTGGAAGCGGCAGATCTGTGGCGCGCCGGCACGTTGCGAATCGATTCCATCAGAGTCACTGCTACCAAGCCCCCCGTCGAAGCCAGAGAACTCAAGAACGCCGCCATTGCGGCCTGCTGCGAAGCCTTCGGCATCGGTCTGGCAGACGAACAGGTCAAGTCGGAGGCAAAGCGGGGCAAGCCGTCTCCGAGCCAACTCCGAACAGAACTCCTCGAAGAACTGCTGGGCAAAGGCGGCGTGAAGAAGTTCAACGCCCACACGCAGGCCGAAATCGCCAAGGCAGGCAGCTTCCGCAAGACCGACTTTGGCGGCGAGAGGCTCAATGCCGTGAGGTTTCCTATCCTGGACCTCGAATCGGCTGACTTCGCAGGGGCCAGCCTCTCCAAGGCGAAGTTTGAGCAATGCAAGTGCGACCGGGCCAGTTTCAAGAAGGCCAACCTGAAAACAGCCAGCCTCACCACCAGCAGGTTCAACGGTGCAGACTTTGCCGACGCTGATCTCTCACGCGCCACGCTCGCCGGCTGCAGCCTTCGCAAAGCCGTTTTCCACAACGCCCGGCTCGCCGACGCGAACCTGACCTCGGCCGACCTGACGGGCGTCGACCTCAGTTCAGCCGATCTCAAGGATGCCAGGTTCACCGGAGCACGCTTTGACGAAACCACCCGGTTTCCAAGCGGTTTCCAACTGCCCCAGGATATGGACTGGCGCGGCAAGGGGGCCAATCCGGCCCTGCGGGTTCGCCGGAAGAAGGTCGGCTCTCTCTCGATGGAAGAGTTCATGGCGCACCTCGGCAAGTCGGTCGACGCCCAGCGACTCAAGAACGCCCTGAAGATGCTCAAGGCCGACCGCTTCCAGCTCTTCGTTGAAATCAACGACGACAGCCTGGTGGGCGTCGTCAAGAGCCAGCGAGACAAGGAACTGGTCTACTCGTGCCAGCTCACCGGTGAGGGAGATTTCGCCTGCTGCACCCAGAACCTCAATATCTGCGGCGGACTCCGCGGCGCGCTCTGCAAACACCTGCTCGTTCTCATCGTGGGTCTCGTCCGTAGCGGCCGGATCGACGCCGCCGAGATCGACAACTGGATCGCTGCCAGCAAGGCCCACAGACCCCAGCTCGACAAGGACGTGATGAGCGAGACCCTGCTTCGATACAAACGCGCCGAGGCGGGCGAGATCGACTGGCGACCCACCGAGACGGTGCCGGAGGATTTCTATGCGTTTTGAGATACGATTTGGAGCCTCGACTCCAGCCAACTGATCGCCCCGCTGCGTCACTCCTTGCTTCAGGAATCAGGAGACTCTCCATGGCCAAGAAGAAATCCGCCAAGAGCCGTACGCCGAACAAACCAAGACCGTGGCAGAAGCTGAGCGGCATGACCTTCTGCTTCGCAGGCCGCTGGAGCAAGTGGGACAAGCAAGGCCAAGTGAGGGCGATCGAGGCGGCGGGTGGAACCGTCGTCGACAAAGTGACGGCCGAACTGAACTACCTGATCGTCCACTCGAAGAATGCCGGTTCCACGTCGGCGGCCGAGAAGGAGGCGGTCAAACTGAATGCCGGCGGCGGAGCGAGCATTCAGGTCATCAACGAGCAGGCTCTCGAGCAACTTGCCGCTCCCACCCGTGACGAGGCTCTCGCCATCCTGTCGAGTGGTCCGGAGGGAGTCAAGATATGGAACGGACTGCCCCTTCCTCACGGATTCGACCTTTCCGGAGCCGATCTTGCGGGCGCCGATCTGACGGGTGCGCACCTCAACACGGCGATCCTCGACGGTAGCAATCTGAAAGGGGCCAATCTGAGCAGGGCCTCCCTTGGAGATGGCAGAAATCTCTGCCTGGATGGAGCCATTCTGAAGGGAGCCCATGTAGGCACGCTGGAGCATTGTTCTGCCCGGCGGGCCGATGCAACGGGCACCATCCTGTCGGAATTGAACGACTGCAGCTTCGACGAGGCCGTGCTTGTCCACACGCACCTCTATGCTGTCCGGCAGACGAGTATGAAGAAGGCGGATTGCCGCAAGATCGAACTCTACAACTACGGGCGGAAAACACCCGTCCAAGTCGATTTCACGGGCGCCGATCTCACCGGGGCCAGGCTTTCCGATCTCGATTTGTCGGGCTGCTGTTTTCGCGGTGCGAACCTTGCTCAGGCCGACCTTCGCAATGCCAGGCTTCACAACGTCGATCTCACCAAGGCCGACCTCCGAGGTGCACAGCTCCGGGCCGCGGACCTCAAGAACGCGACTGTCGACGGGGCCAATTTCGAAGGCGCCGTTCTTGTCGACGCCAAACTCGACGGTGTCGATTGCTCGAAGGCCAGGGGGCTCGACCCGAGCAAGACCACAACGCCCCCGTTTGGTCCGGCCCTTCAGAAACTCGAAAAACTCGCCAAGAAGGCCGCCGTCATCACCATTAAGGCCGAGGTAGCGCTCGATGATGGCTACGTCGAAATCGAAACTGGCGGCAATTCCAAATACAACCACTACGAGTGGCGCAAGCATATCCCGGGGGCCGACGTCGATTCCGACTACAACCACTCGTGGCGAAGCCGGTCCTATGCCGAGGCCCTCAGCGAAGTCGTGCGTCGCTGGCAGGAAGGAACCTTGCGGTTGGATTCAGTCAAGGTTTCCAGCACCAAGAGCCCCATCAAAGGCAGGCAACTGAAGGACCTGGTCACGGCCGCCGTGTGCGAGGCCTTCGGTGTCGAAATGCCCAGCCAGGAGGATCTCAAGAGAGAGGCCAAGCAGCGTCAATCCTCCGGCAAACAGGCCCGTGAGGAACTCCTCCAGGAACTCCTCGGCAAAGGGGGCGTCAAAAAATTCAACGCCCGCACGCCCGCCGAAATCGCCAAGGCCGGCAGCTTTGCCAAGACGGATTTCGCCGGGGCGCGGCTCAGCGGAGTGAAGTTCCCGAAACTCGACCTTCAGTCCGCCAATTTCGAAGGCGCCATACTCTCCAAGGCGAAGTTCCAGCAGTGCAAGTGCCACCAGGCCGGCTTCAAGAAAGCCAACCTTGAGGGGGCAGATCTTTCCACGAGCGGTTTCAACGGCGCCGACTTCACCCAGGCCAATCTCGGCAAGGCAAACCTCATCGACGCGAGCCTGCGGAAGGCCCTCTGCCGCGAGACGAACCTCGCCGGCGCGAATCTCAGCCGGGCCGACCTGACGGGCACTGACCTCAGCACGGCCGACCTGGAGGGTGCAAAGCTTTCCGGAGCCACCTTCGACCAGACCACCCAGTTTCCCCAGGGCTACAAGCTGCCCGAAGACATGAACTGGCGGGGCAAGGGGGCCAATCCGGCCCTGCTCCAGGCGCCCAAGCTCCAGGTGGGCTCTCTCTCCACCGAGGACTTCATGGCGCGCCTGGCCGAATCGGTCGAGGCCGAGCGGCTCAAGAAGGCGCTCAAGATGCTCAAAGCCGAGCGATTCCAGCTCTACGCCCAGGTGACCGGCCAGGGCCTGGTGGGGGTGGTGAAGAGCCAGACCGATCCGGACCTGGTCTACTCGTGCCAGCTCAATCGCGACGGGGCGTTTGCCTGCTGCACCCAGAACCTGAACATCTGCGGCGGACTGCGAGGCGCGCTGTGCAAGCACCTCTTGGTACTGATCGTGGGGCTGGCCAACGGCGGCCAGATCGACGCGGCGGAGGTCGACAACTGGATCGTGGCCAGCAAGGCCCACAAGCCCCAGCTCGACAAGGACGTGATGAGCGAGACCTTCCTCCGCTACAAAGGGGCCGAAGCCGGCCAGATCGACTGGCGGCCGACGGAAACGGCGCCGGAGGATTTCTACGCGTTCTGACGGCGGCCTTGGTGCCGGAAACCGAGCAAGACAGTGCCGACCGGTAAGGCGGCCTCGTGATCCGGTCAGCACGCGGCAGCCGCGGCGCGCCGAGCGATGACCTGGCGGAGGAGAACGTTCCGGCACGGTTTCGAGGGTGTCGTTGAACGAGGTGCCTTCCACGAGTGCCACGGGGATGGCTGCCCGGAAGCAGCTTCCGGACCGCGGTTGCGTGCCGACCAGTTCGAGGCGGCCCCCGAGCAGCTCAACCAGGCGGCGGCTGAGCGCCAGGCCGAGCCCCGTTCCGCCGAACCGGCGGGCGGTGGACGTATCGGCCTGGGTGAAAGGCACCAGTAGCGACTGGGCCTCGTCCACTCCATCAGATCGCCCCCGGGAAGACCGGCGACAAGAGGCTGAATCGGGTTGCGTGATTCCCGGAATGGGCCATCTCCCTGGAGCCGCCTCCCCCGGGGTGGCGGCGGAGCCTGGATCTCCTGCAATCCTGCCGGTCCATTCAGAACGTGCTGACCAGCCGGATCATGGCCGTGTCGTCCAGGCCGAGGTTGCCCTGGCCCGAGGTGTACTGGAGCTCGCGGTCGAAGAGGTAGGCAATCTCGATCGCCCCGCCGCCTTTGGACTGCAGGCCGATGCACAAACGCAGGTCGCGGTAGGTCGCCAGATCGTCGAGTTCCGAATCCCGCTCGACCGCCCAGGTGTTTCCACCTAGTTCCCCTCCAAGGTAGAGCTGGTACTCTTCGGTCAGGCGGAAGACCACGCGGGGCCGAGGGAAGACCAGTTCCAGGCGGAGGTCGGGACTGGGAACCAGGATCAGGCCGCCCACCGGAAGCAGCTTGACGTCGCCGCGGTGGAGGTAGTCGACTCCGAACACCAGCTCGGTGGCAGTGCCCATGAACAGAAAACCCACCGCGTGAGCCGGGAAGCGAATTCCCTCACGGGCGCTTCCTTCGAAGTCGCTCGAAGCCATGACGGAAAACGCCACATCGTAGTGCAAAGCGCCGAGCCGGTCGCGATGCTGCCAGGCGAGGCTGAAATCGTAGAGCCTGGGTGGCATGTCGGTCGACACCGGACCGCCGACAAAATGGAGCTTCACTCCCCCGCCGAGGCCGCTCTCCAGTCCTGCCCCCTGGTAGTGGCCCCAATTGAGTGAGAACATGCCGAACTGCTCGCCACTGCCGATCATCCACTCGGTGGAGGTGACTTCGTAGCGGTAGCCAAGGAAGTCCTCGATCGGATCAGGCCCGGCAGGCTCGACCTCCGACTGGAGATCCAGCGCCGAATCGAGTGCGACCGTTCGGTCGAGCACCCCCTCCGGCAGGGTGGGATTCAGGCCCATCGTCGATGGGTCCGGTGTCAGAGGGCGGTCCGCAGACGCCGCGACGGTCGGACCGGCGGCCATCCTGTCGGCGGAGAAATAGCGAAGGTTCTCTCCCTGGACGGGGGGCATCGCGACCGGCGGCAACGGTTGCGGAGGGGTCGGCAAACCGTCGGTGGGGATCTGCGCAAGAGCGGAAGTAGCGACCAGTGCCACCACCGCCACCTCGATCAGTCGCGGCCAGAATCCTCGCATCACACCTTTCCTGGGCGGCAAAGCCGCCAGCCAGTACGAGTTGCCGCTCGGCAGAAATGCTTTGCGCAAAGCCAACGATCTCCAAGATACTTCGCCAGCCAATCCATACAGCAAGGCGCCCGATCCGGTCAAGAGAGATCGTTCCCACCTTCCAAGTTTATCGACCTGAACCCGGCCGAACCTTCGGGGGAAATGGGGCCGCAGAGGGCGAGGGCAGCGGAGATCTCTCCATCTCCACGCACCGGCGTCCGGGGACATATCCCAACAGCCAATCCGGCCGCACGCAGTACCTCCGCCAAGAGACGCGGGTTTCCCGCGGAGACATCGCGTGTTTCCCGCAGAGACATCGCGCGATTCCCGCAGAGACCGCGGGTTCTCCGCGGAGACATCAATGCCGTCCGGGCGTCACGCCCAGGGCGCAATCGATGAACTCATAGGCAGCCTGGCGGGCCTCCAGCGGAAAGCCGTGTCCGCCGGGCGGATAGGCGGCCACGACGCGGTCGCCGGCGCCGTGGAGGCGATAAACGGCATCGGCGGCGGCCACGCACCGCTTCACACTGGCCACGCGAAAATTGTCGTCGTCAAGCGGGGCGTGGATATAGAGGTGCCGCGGCGCGATCGCGGCGAGCACTTCGGGGAAATCGAAAGGCATCTTCCGGGGGTCTTTTTCAAACACGTTCTGGATCCGCATCATATAGCGGGGCTGGCACCAGCCGCTCAGATTCCCCCCCTTGTAGTCGAGGAACGAGTCGAATCCGGAACTGGTGACGATCACCTTCAGCCGGGGATCGAACGCCGCCACGAACAGCGAGTTGTGTCCGCCAAGCGAGACCCCCACGACGCCAATCCGCTCGGGGTCGACCTCCGGCAGCGACGCCAGCAGGTCGACGGCCCGGATGTGGCTCCAGATGCCCATCATCGTGCCGCTCTGGAAGCCCACCGTCTCGGGATCCACCTGGTTCTCGCCCAACAGCGTGTAGTCGGGCGAAATGGTCACATAGCCCCGCTGGGCAAGTTCCAGCGCGTAGCGCGGATAGTCGGCTCCCAGGCCGGCGATACGGCCGCAGGGTCCCCCGGTGCCGTGCAGGCAGAGCATGGCCGGCGCCGGGCCCTTGAGTCCGGCGGGGATCAGCAGATAGGCCGGAACACGGTAGTCGTTGGTGGCAGCATAGGTGATCTTTTTGCGCACCAGGCCGGGCAGCGTCTCGCGCTCGACTGCCTTCACGTCCAGCGGTACGCGCCGGTCGTCTCCCGGCAAGGGCCCCATGACCCGCTGCATGTTGGCCAGAATATGCTCGCGCCGCCGCTGCCAGTCCTGGAGGTTTTCAACCGTGTGGGCCTTGCCCTCCGCATCGAGCCACACGAGCAGATTCATCTTGTCGGCGTAAAAGGGGGGCTCAGCCGGCTGGTCGGAAGCCCGGAGCGTCCCCGCGATGCCCATCGCCGCCAGCACGACCCACACCGTCCACAGCTTGCGTCGTTCGATCATCGTCAAACCTCTTGGCGGCACAGCCGCCGATCAGCACGAACTGTTCTTCAGCACCAGTGGCCATCGCCGGCCCGCTACCAGCCTGCGGAAATAAACCGGGTGCAGGCCGGAAAACACCAAGTCTTGTGGTCGGACGAGGCCGAGTCAAGCATCCCCCCAAGGGAATCCGGGATCGGGATGCTGAATCGAGCTGCGTGATTCCCAGAATGGGCCATCTCCTTCAGGCCGCCTCCCGAACGGTGGCGGCGGGGTATTGTGGAAGCCGCCTTCCCCAGCCGGTAGACTCAAGTCCACAGGAACCGACCCCTTCCACGAAATCGGGAGCTCGCCGATGGCCCACATCAGGTTACCGCACGTGTTTGCCGTATTTCTCCTTCTTGCCGTTCCTGCTTCGACGGCGGCCGTGGCCGCCGCGCCGCCGATCGACCTGGCGGGCTGCTGGCAGTTCCAACTCGATCCGGCCGACCGCGGCACCGCGGAAAGATGGTACGCCCGTCAGCTGAGCGACCGCATCGAGCTGCCCGCCTCGCTTCAAGAAAAGGGATTTGGCGACGAGGTCTCACTCCAGACGCCGTGGATCGGCGATATCGTGGATCGCTCCTATTTCGAGTCCCCGCGCTACGCCCCTTACCGCCAACCGGGCAACATCAAGTATCCCTGCTGGCTGCAGCCCGACAGGTACTACGCGGGAGCGGCCTGGTATCGGCGGTCGATCGAGGTGCCGGCCCAATGGGCGGAAAAGCGGCTGGTGGTATCGTTGCAGCGGGCGCACTGGCAAACGACCCTGTGGGTCGACGAGCAGGAAATCGGCTCCTGCAATGCCCTGGCAGTCCCGCACGTCTACCAGTTGCCCCAGGGGCTCGCGCCCGGCGAGCACCAGCTCACGGTGCGGGTAGACAATCGCATGATTGTCAACGTGGGGCCCAACTCGCACAGCGTCAGCGACCACACCCAGTCCAACTGGAACGGGCTGACGGGCAGGCTGGAACTGGCGGCCACCGAGCGTGTCTGGATCGAGGACGTGCAGGTCTATCCCGATGCCGAGCGGAAGACGGTCCGAGTGGCGGTCGAAATCGGCAACGCGACCGGCAAGCCGGTTGCAGGAACCCTTTGGCTCTCGGCCGCCGGCACGGATCACCGCACCGGGCCGATCGCGGTCGATTTCGAGGCGCCGGACAAGACCACGGTGGCAACCGCAAAGCTCGCCATGGGCGAACAGGTGCAGTGCTGGGACGAATTTCGACCGTCGCTCTACCGGCTCACAGCGCGGCTTGAAGCCGGGCGGTTCCACGACGAGCGCAGCGTGGCCTTCGGTATGCGCACCATCGCCACGGAGGGGACGCAACTGGTGCTCAACGGGCGGCCGATCGCGATCCGCGGCACGCTCGACTGCTGCATCTATCCGCTCACCGGTTACCCGCCCACCGACGTGGAGGCCTGGAAACGGATTGTCCGGATCTCGAAAGCCCACGGCCTCAACAGCATCCGCTTCCACTCCTGGTGCCCGCCCGAGTCGGCTTTCGAAGCGGCCGATGAACTTGGGTTCTACTACCAGGTTGAGTGCTCGTCCTGGGCCAACCAGGGGGCCTCGGTCGGCATCGGCGATCCGCTCGATGCCTGGCTCTAT
>CAZLWV010000158.1:0-17999 GCA_964563135.1 uncultured Planctomycetaceae bacterium | reverse complement strand
AGGCGTTGCAAAAACCCCCGTTGACCAATGTCCACACCCAATTGGCCGCCGCACCACCGCAACCTTCGTCATTCGGGGCCGTCGAGACGGGTGCACGGATGCGGGTCAGCCGAGCAGTTCCTGATAGAGGTGGACGTGGGCCGAGACCATTTTCTCGACGGTGAACTCGGTGGCGATGCGGGTCCTGGCGGCGGCACCCATGCGGGCGGCCAGGGCGGGGTCTTCGAAGAGTTGCTGAGTGTGCTTGGCGAAGGCTGCCCGCCGGCGCTCGGCATCGGCCTTCGTTGCCGCGACCAGGCGGCCGGTCACCTCGGGGACGACCAGGTCGCGGGTGCCGGGAATGTCGGTGGCCACGACGGGGATGCCGTGGGCCATGGCCTCCATGATCGCGTTGGACTGCCCTTCGTAGACGCTGGTCGACCAGAAGACATCGAAATGAGGAATGATCCGCCAGGCATCGTCGCGGTGGCCGAGGAAATGGACGCGGTCGCGGATCTCGACCCTGTCGCGGAACCTGCGCAACCGGTCGCGCAGGGGGCCGTCTCCAAGGATGATCAGGTGCGAATCTTCGCGGATGCGTTTGAGGAGGTCGGCCGCCCAAATGGCGTCTTCCACGCGTTTCTGGGCCCACAGGCGCCCGACCATCCCGATGAGCCGGCTGCCGGAGGGAAGCCCCAACTCGTCGAGCAGCAGTTCGCGGGGCGTGGTGCTCGGTTTCGGCGGGCGGATGCCGTTGGGGATGATCACGAACTTCTCCGCCGGCAGCCCGCGGCTGGTGTAGAAATCCTTGACGGCAGAGCTGTTGGCAACGATGCGGGCCGTCCGGCGCGCGAGGTAACGGTCGATGGCCAGCTCGTGGGCGCTCTTCCACGGATCGACGCAGCGTTCGCCGGCCACTAGGCATTTAACCCGACACCCGATGCCGGCCGCACGGCCGTAGGCATTGGCGGCGAAGATCCAGGTGTGGATGAGGTCGGGTTTCCAGTCGGCAACGAACCGTTTGAGCCGCAAGAACGCCTGCGGGTCGATCTTCCAGCGCTTGCCGATCACCGTGGCGGGCACGCCGGCCTTGTCGAGGTCTTCCAGCAGAGGCCCTGCGCGAGTCAGAGCACACACGTGGACTTCGAACTGGTCGGCCGGCAGTCCTGCGGCGAGCAGGGTCAGTTGCTTCTCGGCCCCGGCGCGGTCGAGCGTGGGAATGATCTGGAGGATCCGTTTCTTCACGGCTGATTCGAACTTCCTTTCCTGCGGACCAGGTTTTCCAGTAGCGCCAGGTGGTCGTCGGCAGCGCGGCCGATCTCGTAGTGGCTCTGGACGCATGCCCGGGCAGACTCTCCCAGCCGCACAGCTTCTTCCTTGTGGCGGAACACTTCAACGAGGGTTTCACCCAGCAGCAGGCCGTCTCCAGACGGAAAGAGGCGTGCGCACGGCGGGTTCTCGACAACGGTGCGGTGTTCGGGCGTGTCCGTTACGGCAACCGGGAGTCCCGCGGCCATGGCTTCCAGAAGGAGCGAGTGCGACTGGCCGTTGTCGGAGTCGACCACGGCCGCGTCGGCGGCGGCGAGTAGCTCGCTCACGTCGGCAAACACGCCGGGGATGACGACCCGGCCAAGCAGGCCGGCTGCGTCGATGTACCGATTCAGGGCGGACTGGTTCGCGTTGGCCCCGACCAGCCAGAGCCGGGCATTGGGCCAGTGCTGGACGACGAGCCGCCAGGCATCGATGGCGCTGGTCGGTCCGCCAGGCTCATCGAGCCTTCCAGTATACACGGCCAGCGGGGCGCCGGTGGGGCAATAGAGCAGGGTATTGACGCTTTCGAGGGCCCGCCGGGCCGCCAGCCGGGCGGCCGGATCGACGGGGGAGGGAACGGGAACCCCGCCCACGATGCGATGGATTCGATCGCGGGGATAGCCGGCGGCAATCAACTCGCGATGGGTGATCTCCGTGGACCCGACGAAGGCGTCGGCCTTCATCGCGTGGCGTTTGATCCGCCGCCCGGTGCCTGACTCGAGCTGCCAGAGACAGTCGCCGGTCCGCCCGGAACTCTCGGCCCGGAGGACCACGGCCGCCCGCCGACGCTGCATGACCTTGAGGGTCACGGGGCAATCGTGGCGCAGCCCGCACACATAGGCCGTCGTAATGCTGGGCCGTGTCGCGCAGGTAGCGGGAGAGATTCCTCAGCCAGCGGCGCAGGCCGAGGAAGCCGTTGCCGGTTCTTGGCAATCGCACCACCGACACGCCCCGGTAGTCGATGCGGCCGGGCCAGCTCTCTTCCCACTGGAGGGTAACGACGGTAACCTCGACGCCCCGCGCCACGAGTTCCGCCGCCAGGTTGGCGATCGCGCGTTCCGCCGCGCCCGCCACGGGCCAGAACCGCCGAGTTACGATCACCAGACGCAGTTGCGACACTCCCTACACTCCTCCAGACCGACACGAGAGCCTGCCGACAAAAGGGGCAGGCTGCCAGGTGGCGGGTACCATGTTCGCCGCTCGCAGAAGACGAGGGCTGCCTGTCCCCGCTTCCGAACCATGCTGAGGGGAACTGACAGTCATTTTAGTTGGACAGCGCCACATTGAAAGCTGGGCAATACCGACGGTTTTCCGAACTCGCGCTGGGCAGTGGGGGCCAATTGAGCGGAAGATCCTCGGCGGCATCCGGGGGCAGGCGGCACCCCAGCCTCAGGGCATGGGCAGGGCATCCATCTGCATCGAACCGCCGTCGACGACCCGAACGTCCTTGGTGGTCAGCGAGTAGCGGATTTTTCCCGCCGGATAGCTCTTGGAAGGGGCCCCCGGGTACTCCTGGTAAGAGAGTTCCGCCGGCGCGTATCCGTTTCCTTCGAGGATCAGCCAGTCTTTGTCCTGGCTGTAGGTCATGCGGTCCGCCCGGCCGGTGAAGGTGGCATTTTCCGCGGTCACGTTTCCCTGGGCCTCCAATTCGACGGTCTTGTTGCTGTCCATGGCCGGGGCTTTGGCCACGGTCAGGCGATCGGCGGTCAGGAGCATGCCGCGCTGGCTGAGGAGATCGGGGTTGCGCAGGTCGATACGTGGCTGCCAGGAATCGACCTCTTCATAGACGCAGCGGATGCGCTGGGAGAACGTGGCTTCTCCCACGGTGAGATTGCCCGTCATCATCAGCGGGAACTCGATATCGAGATAGACCAGCTGCTTGCCGCCGGCCGGAAAGGCCGCGGGTACCGGTTGAGCGGCGAGGCCGCGGGCGTCCAGCGGATTGGCCCGTTTTGTCCGGATGGTGGTGATCCGTCCCGGGCCGCGGGCGAAGACGGCGCCGCTGGTGCGATCGATGGAGAGTTCGACGGCCTGGAACTGTTCCCACGACTCCTGGAGCGGCTGGCGGGAAGCCGTGTCTGCCGGCAGGCTTGCCGGATACATTTGAGGGCCGGCAGCCGGAGGGGCGGGTTGTTCCTGGAAAGTGCGTCCCTCCATGAACACACCGCCGCGGCAGGCAAGCTGCGCCAGCTCGGCCTTGGGACGCGATTTCGAGCGGAGGTTGCGGAAATCGATGCGGTCGGCGAAGCGGGCTTCGAGCACCTCGGTCTGGAGGACCTGGTCTTCGGTGCAGGCGACGACTTTCTCTTCGAAGCGGGCCGTCTGGCCGTCGAAATCCATCTCCTTCTGCCAGGTGATGGTGATTTCGCCGGGGGTTTGGAGCGGCTGGCCGTTGAGATCGCGCTCGACGGGCAGCTTCATGGTGCCGGAGCCGTTGATTCCCAGATGATTCGTTCCGGCGTCGACGTTGATATTGGTGCCGCTGAGCATCACTCCCTGGCCGTGGAACTCGGCGAGGCGCCCGATCACCGAGAGCCTGGTCCTGGCCATGTCGTGGGCATCGAACACCTGGAGCCGGTCGCCCTGGAGGTGCATGGGTCGTCCGCTGGTGGGGACGAGGGGAATCTCGTCGAGCTGGACGTTGCCGTCGAGCATCAGCCCAGTCAGCTTCCCCTGATTTCCGCTGAGCAGGAAGCAAGCCTGGGTCTCGGCGCCGGCGACTTGGAATCGCCGCTCGATCGGCTTGTCGGCGGGCTGCGGCTGGAGCGGTCCGGCCAGGGGGCTGGGGGCAGGCTGTGCGGACGGCGTCGGGCTCTGCGCGGTGGGGGCGGCGGTTTCTCGAGGAGCAGAGGCGGGCGAAGCCTCGGCGAGTTGTTTGAACCAGACCTTCAGCACGTCGGTCTTTCCGTCGACCTCGGGCGAATGGATCACCACCTGCTTCTGGACGAGCATGCGGTCAGGCTGGATCTCCACCTTCTTGCGCTGGGGGCCGGCAGGCAGTTCGAAGAGCCACAGATCGATGCGTTCGGCGGTCAGGGTGCCCAGTCCGGCGCCGGCGTATTCCAGCTTGACGCCTCCGCTGAGGGTCGCCAGGTGTTGATCGTCATAGGGTTCCAGTTGCAGCCGGTCTCCCCATTCCATGAAGATCTGCTGGTTCTGGCCGTCGCGCATTGTTCCCTTCATCCAGCCCGGCCCCTGGGAGAAGATTTCGCCCAGCCGCCCCTTGCCTTTCGATCGGTAGCTGATGCTGCGGGCGTGGATCTCGTTGGTGGCCTGGCGGAGAAACGCCTCGTTGTCGCCTCCGAGGGCAACGGAGTTCTGCTCGATGTCGTAGGTCAGCCAGTCGCCGCGGGCCTCGGCGTCGCGGCTGAAGGCGCGGACGATGACGGGGTTGCCCTTGGCCTCGATCTTGCGGAGTTCCAGCTCCATGTTGTCCATTTCGAGCGGATCGGGCGGGGCCTGTTTGCCGTCGAGCTTGACCAGCCCGTCGCGCGAACGCGAGAAGGAGAGGGTCAGCAGCTCGCAGTTGAGCTGGTCGGCCGGTCCGTCGGGATTCAACTGGAGCACGTTGACCTGGTCCTGGAACCGGGCGAACTGGCGGACCAGGTCGAAGCGGAACGGGCCGCGGCAGGTGATCTCGAGGGGGCGCTTCATGTCGAGTTCGGCCGAGCCGTCGTCGGCCTGGCCGGGGGCAGCGGGAGTCTCCGGAGCAGCAGGAGCCCCCGGGGCAGCAGGAGTCTCCGCGGCCGCAGGGGGAGCGGGTTTGTTCTTCTCGAGCGACTGGAGTTCGAGGTGCAGACGGTCGAGTTCCAGCAGTTCGAACGATTCGATGCCCTGGACGTCGGGGGGATTGCCCGACGAACGGCTGCTTTCTTCGTTGTGCCGAAGCTTGATCACCAGGTTGCGCCCCTTGCCGACAGATGCTCCGTAGCGGAAATCGACGGTGTTGGTGGTGGAGATCTGATCGGCCAGGAGCTGGACGTCGCGGGTGACGATGCGGAGATCGTCTTCGGGGCCGGGAGACTGGCCGGGGCTGGTGATGGTGATCTCGCCCAGGAGTCGGCCCGACGTGGGGCAATCGACAGGTCCGGCACGGAGATTGAGGGGCCGAGCGAAGACCATCATCGCTCCAGCGGGAGCGTAGAGCACGATGGGCGGTTTGGGGGCAGCGTTTTCTTTGGACGAGCCGGGGGTGTAGATCAGGACGCAGGGCTCGATCATCACGCGCCCGTCGTCGCGGTTGGTGTATTTCTGCATCAGGAGCTTGAAGTCGTCGCTCTCGATGATCCAGGGCGTCTGGAGCTGTGCCCGAGCCTCAGGGGGGACGAGCTGCTGGAGTTCTCCCAGGCGGTTGTCGATTCGGCGGGCGGCACCGCGATGTCCGTCCGCGGCGTCGTGGTGGCCTGCGGCCGCCGGCTCGATCAACGGCACCGCCACGAGCACATAGAGCCAGTAGGCTCCCAGCACGGCGGCAAAGCTCGTGATGAACCGGGTCAGTCTGGGCATGGGTACTGCCGCCTTGGATCACCCCTCAAAGGACCGCACGAGGTCTTCCCATCGCTGCTGGTTGCGGAGGATCATTTCCACCGCCTCGCGCACGGCGCCGCGGCCTCCAGGGAGCGCGGTGACGAAATCGGCCGCCTCGCGGACCTCGGGCGCGGCATCGGCAACCGCCACGCCGAGCCCCACGGCACGCAGGACGGGCAGGTCGGGCAGATCGTCGCCAATATAGCCCACCTGGTTGAACGTCAGGCCCAACTCGTCGACGATCTCGTGGATAGCCACCATCTTGTCGGCGGCCGCCTGGCGGATGAAACTGACGTCGAGCTCGCCGGCGCGAATCCTCACCGCGTGCGAGCTTCGCTGGGTGACGATTCCGAAGCGATTGCCGCTGCGCTGCCAGAGCTTGACTCCGACACCGTCGCGAACATGAAACTGCTTGGTTTCGATTCCCTGGTTGTCATAGATGATCCGCCCGTCGGTCATCACTCCGTCGACGTCGGACACGAGCAGTTCGATGGCACGGCATTTGGCGGCAAGGTCGGTCACGTGGTTATCCGTAGCTGAGTTCTTCCGGGGCGGGGGGCAGCCAGTGCTCTGTCACAGCTTGATTCTGGGGGCAATGGCGTCGAATCATGCGACAATCGCCGAGTTGTTCCGTAGTCTCGATCCCTGTTTTCAGTTGAGACAAAGCACTAGGCGCGGCGCTGGTCGTCGCCGCGCACAACCCGCAGCGGCCGGCTGATGTCGTCGCAGGCGGGTCTCTGGTCGAGCTGGGGAAACAGGCTGACCACATCGGTCACGTCGATCAGTCCGGTGGGGCGTCCGTCTTCGTCGACGACCGGGAGCTCGCTGATCTTGCGATCGGCCATGAGCGCCACGGCGTCGGTCATCATGGCACCGTCGCCGATGGTGATCGGACTGCGGGTCATGACACAGCGGATCGGCTGGTCGAGCGTTTCCTCGCGGTGGTGTTCGAACAGGCGTGCCAGGTCGCTGTCGGTGAACAAGCCGGTAAGGCGTCCGTCGACATCGATGAGCATGATGGCGCCGGTGCGGCGGCCGGGCAGGCTGCGGTTGGCGAAGACTTCGCGGACCGTCAGGGAATCCTCGGCCACGCGGCACATCCGCAGGGGGCGGCAATACTGGCCCACGCGGCTGAGTTTCCGGCCCAGGGAGCCTGCGGGATGGAAGCGGGCGAAATCCTCACGAGCAAACCCCCGCATCCGGCTGACGACCAGTGCCAGGGCGTCGCCGAGAGCGAGCATGGTCGTGGTGCTGGTGCTCGGCGCCAGCCGCAGGGATCCGGCCTCCTGGAGGGCGCCCAGTTCGAGGACGATCGCGGCGGAGCGGCCCAGGCTGCTCTGGCTGCGGGCGGTCAGGGCGATGATGGCCGTTCCGATCTCCACGAGCGAGGGAAGGAGGCGTACGATCTCTTCGGTCTCACCGCTCTGCGACAGGATGAGCACGACATCGTCGCGGCGGAGCCGTCCCAGATCGCCATGCACCGCCTCGGCCGGGTGGAGAAAATGGGAGGGGGTGCCGGTGGAGGCAAAGGTGGCCATCAGCTTCTGGCCGACAAGGCCGGCCTTTCCCATGCCGCTGACGATGAGGCTTCCCTGGCAATGGAAGATCAGATCCGCAGCGCGGCAGAAGTCCCGGCCCAGGGTGCTTGCGACCGACTGGATGGCCTGGCTCTCTTGCAGCAGGACTTCCCGCCCAAAACGGAGTTGTTCGAATGGGGAGAACTCGTCGATTTGTCTGGCACTAGTCAGGCTCATTCGTTCGTCATCCTTGACGAGGATCAGGACCGGGTACAGAGATACCCGAGTCTGTCGCCGGCCACCTACCTCCGCAGCCGGGGCCCACTTCCGATTCCTACCACCTCCGGCGGGTTCCGCCGAAGAGTGAGAGGAGCGATTGTAGCCTCATTCCGTATTTACGGCAACGCGGACCTTGTGGTTCCCGCCTGGTGCAAGAAGAGGTGGGCAGCCGGCGGGAGACTGGTGCAGGTGGGGCCTTGATCGTGACCTTGCCAACTGCTGTCACATCTTCGTAACCCGAAACGTAAGCAAGGCAAGGTGTTACCCTCCTTGCCCACGCTTCGGGTCCCTTGAGATTATGACGGTCCCGGATCAATCCTTGCTGCGGCGGGAACGCATGCGCCGGAAGAGGCCGCTCCGTTCGGGCGATTGCTGCAGGCCGTAGTCGAGCAGTTGGAGTTCTCGCGAGCAGACCAGCCGCCCTTCGTTGTCGACCTGCTGCGAGCTGTAGCAGATGACTCCGCCGGGAACGAGGGAAGAGGTCCAGGTCCAGGTCGTGGTCGTGCCAGAGGCGTCCTTGTGGACCGTCTTGACCCGCGAGGCGCTGCGGAAATTTTTCCAGATCCGGCAGGGGGCCGCCAGAGAGACCACCTGCACAGTCGTCTCGCTGGTGGGCGATTCCCCGCTGTCGGCATAGAGGGCCGTTTCCTGCTTGAGAATGTAGGGCTCCACGGTTTCGGAATAGTAGACGGTGGTGACTTTGCGGCCGACAGGACGAGGGAATTCGAGTTTGCGGATATGGCAGGGGATCTTGCGGTTCTCGATCACGACCTCGCCGACACCGAGATCGGTAACCGCGGGGGTATTTGTGCTCAGATCCCCATGGAATCCCTGGCTGACGGTCTGAGGATCCGTTTCGATCTCCTTGCCACCAATCTTGACGGCGACCTCCATCTTGAGCGTGACGCCCTTCTCGTCGACGGCGGCCAAGGTGGTCTTGGTCTCGGTCACGCTTTCCAGGGTACCATCATCGTTGAAGGCCTCCGTCCGCACGCGCACGAGGGTCCACGCGCCGGGCTCATAGCGCCCCCAGGAATCGTGTTGTCGCGCCAGGCCAAGATCGTCGGCCGCTGCACACGATAGCATGGCAGCAAGCAACCACAGGGCACTGACGGGCGGCGACCAGGACTTCACTTCGAACCAGTTCCTCCAGGAAGTTGACCGGCGACCCATGCCGGGGTCGACGGCGGAACCTTCATACTACGAGGTTCTTGAATCCCAAAATATACCCTGATACCCGGGTGAATTGCACGTCAAGCAACTCGCTGGGGGGGTGTTGATCCTTGGGGGCCGATGCAGAATCGGTTCAATCGGCCAGGTGACATGGGCGTCACCCCCCTTTATGAGGACAAAAGGAGCGAAAACACGAGCTGCCGGCGCGGTTCTGGTCGAAACCGCGCCGGCAGCGATGAAGTCGGTTTTGTCAGGGACCCACTTCTCAGGCCGTTCTCAGATGAACGGGGTTTGACCGGGGGTTGCGACCTTGTACTTGCCATCGGCGTCCGGGAGGGTCGGCGGATCGGCGTCCCAGGCGTAGGAAGCGGGGGAGAGGTCTTGCGTGCTGGCCATGGCGTCTTCCCAGGAGATTTCCTTGCCGGTGTAGCAGACCATACGTCCGAGGATTCCCATCATGGTGCTGTTGGCCATGTAGAGGCCGTTGTTGATCGGCTCGCCGGAGCGAATGGCCTTGAACAGGGCCTCATGTTCGAGCACGTACATGTTGCCTCCTTCGCCGCGGAACTGCCAGGGGTTCTCGCCATCGATGGAGTGTTTTGGGGTGACCACGGCTCGGCCCTTGGTTCCGAGGATTTCGTCGGAGGTGATGCTGTAGCATCCGGCTTGCTGGCGGCAGTAGGAATGGACCTTTTTGCCGTCGGGATACTCGAAGACGACGGCCATGTGGTCATAGATATCGCCGTAGGTGGGCTGTTCGACGCGGACCTGGCGGCCACCGAGGCCGTAGGCCTTGATCGGCGGGACGTCGCCGAAGGCCCAGATGGCCTTGTCGAGGCTGTGGACATGCTGCTCGACGTTGAAATCGCCGGAGAGCCAAGTGAAATAGTACCAGTGGCGCATCTGGTAGGCCATTTCGGTTTCCTGCGGTCCGCGATGCCAGAGGGTGCCGGTCAGGTAGTTCGACTGGACGGAGAGAACGTCGCCGATGGCACCATCGAGGATCCGCTGCATGGTTTCCTTGACGGCGTGGTGGTAGCGCCAGCAGAGGCCGGAGACCAGGTTCAGGCCTTTCTCCTGGGCCATTTTGGTGGACTGGAGAACCGAGCGGATGCCGGGGGCATCGACGGCCACCGGTTTTTCGCAGAAGACGTGCTTGCCGGCCTCGATGGCCGCCTTGAGCTGCATGGGTCGGAATTGGGGCGGCGTGCAGAGGAGGACCACGTCCACGTCGTTGATGACTTGCTTGTAGCCGTCGAAGCCGGAGAAGCGTTTTTCCTTGGGGACGTTGACCCGATCGCTGTACTGCTTGATCAGGTTCTTGTAAGAGTCTTCCATGCGGTCTTCGAACGCGTCGGCCATGGCGGTCAGGACCGTGTTCGGGTCGGCAGCCAGCGCGTTGGCGGCCGCACCGGTTCCTCGACCGCCGCAACCGATCAGGCCGATCTTGAGCTGGTTGTTTTCGGCGGCGTGGGCGCCGCGCTGGATCGAGAGCCCGGCCAGGGCGGCTCCTCCGGCAATCGCACTGGCGGTCTTGAGGAAGCCGCGTCGATTGGTCCCCGCGGATGGATGCTGGAATGGGTACGACATGTCACTTGCTCCTCTGAAGTAGGTGGGAATGTGCGGTGGGGCCGGGAGGCTGGCCTGGTCGCGGATCTTGACGTCTCGGCAGCCCAGGCACGAGTGCTCTGTGACAGCTTAATCTTTGGGATCAGTGGCGTCGAATCATGCGACAATCGCCGAGTCGTTCCGCAGTCTGGATCCCAATTTTCAGCGGAGACAAAGCACCAGGGGAGGGGCGGGAGCCCGGCTGTGCGGGGTCTCCCGCCGGGCGGCCCCAAGCATCTTCCAGGCAGGCGTCAATAATTAACGACCAGGTTAATAACTATCTCAACCTTATGATAGCCGTGGCACAGGGGCGGAGCAACAGATCGGCAGAGAATCCGGTCTCTGGGGGCCATTCAGCGGACGGTGGCCATGTAGCGCTGGAATTCCTCTTCCAGGCGGTCCAGATCGGGGCCGAAGGCATGGCGGAAGTCGGCCCAGCGAGTTTCGGGAGTGTCCCAGTTTTGCGGGGCCTTTTGCGAGAGGGTGCGGAGGTACTCCACGTAAGGGCCCGATTTTTTCTGGAGAAGGAAGTAGGTCAGGGCCCAGGCCTCGGCGTAGGCATCGATGGCCGTATCGGCGCTGCGGCGCCAGCCATCGTCGGTGACGAGTTTCTGGAGGGAGTCGGGGGGGCGGCGGCTCTGGTATTTGCGGAACTGGCTGAGCCGCAGCTTATTGACCTGGCCGATGCTCTGCCAGCCCCGGGAGCTGCTGAGGTCGGGCGTTTCGAAGTACATGGCGATTCCCTCGCCGAACCACAAGGGGCAATCGCTGTAGCGCTGATGCAGGCCGCAATTGAAAGCGATCTGGTGCGTGGCTTCATGGACGATGGTCGCCACCATGGGGGCGGCGCTGGGTCGGGAGAGGATCTGATTGATCTGGGCGGCGGTGTTCATGCGCGACGGCGGCCCGCCTCCCGACTCGATTCCCGACAGATCGTACATGGTGACACGATTTGTCCGCAGGCTGTAGTAGGCGACGATCGCATCAACCCCTTCGCCGAGTTCGGGCGTGGCGAAGCGGGAATAGGATCGTCTGTCGGCGAAGACGCAGGCGGCCAGCGGGAACTCGGGCTTCTTGAGATCGAATCCCCTTCGGCTCCAGAAATTGGTGAACGCCCTGTGGAGCCTTTCCAGGAGGGAACCGCACCAGTGGGCATACCCGCCGGACGTGTTGTGGCAGATGACGTAGTTGGCCGTCTGGTGCACGTCGAAGCCGGCGGGCAGTTCGGCCAGCAGCCGTCCGGCCAGTTCGTCGGCGGTGTAGGGGGTGAAGGGGGCGTCGTCGGACGACAGCTCCACGACCTCCTCGGATTTGACCAGCCAGACCACTCCATCGCGGGTCTGGAACATGCAGCTTCCGTCCTGGGCCAGGATCATGTTCCGTCCGTCGAGTCTCAGCGTTTCTCCGTTCCGCTCGATGGCCATGTGATCGAGCCCGGCGGCGGGTTCTGCGATGCACAGCGCGAGGGCGGCGAGGGAGAGGGCCCGGGTCCAGTTGACAGTTCGACTCATGGAGAACGTTCCTCGCCCCTGCGATCCAGCCGATTTCGGTCCAAGCGGAGAATTCGCGGAACGCCCGGCCGGGAACGCCGGCAGAAAGGGGGGCGCCGACTCGGGGTTCAGCGGCTGTGTGGCGGCGGCTGTGCCCCGCTCCAGGACGCAGGAACGGCGCTCGCCGGCGACAATGCCATTATACCCCACGGGCAGCCACCGTGCCGTGCGAGATCGGGGCAGCGGCCCTGCCGGATCAGGTTTCTTCCAGGATTCGGAGCATGCGGCGCAGGGGTTCGGCGGCGCCCCAGAGGAGCTGGTCGCCGACGGTGAAGCCGGTGAGGAAATCGGGGCCGAGCTTCATCTTGCGCAGTCGTCCGATGGGCGTGATCAACGTGCCGCTCACGGCGGCGGGAGTCAACTGGGAGAGGGTCGACTCCTTGTCGTTCGGGACCACCCGGGCCCAGGGATGATCGGCAGCGATCAAGGCCTCGATTTCGTCGAGCGGAACATCCTTGTGGAGCTTGATGGTGAGGCCCTGCGAGTGGCAGCGCATGGAACTGACGCGGACGCAGATGCCGTCGACGGGGATCGGAGGCTGGCAGCCGAGGATCTTGTTGGCCTCGACCATTCCTTTCCATTCCTCGCGGGTCTGGCCGTCAGCCACGGGCTTGTCGATCCAGGGGATGAGGCTGGCCGCAAGGGGGGCAGGAAGTTCTGGGTGGGGAAGTCGGCGGCCCGAATGGTGGCGGTGACGTTGCGATCGAGGTCCAGAATGGCGGAGGCCGGGTTGTTGAGGTACTGGCCGGCCTTGCCGGTAATGACCGCCATCTGCTCGATCAGCTCGCGCATGTTCTTGGCGCCGGCGCCGGAGGCGGCCTGGTAGGTCATGGAGCTGATCCACTCAACCAGGTTGGCGCGGATCAGGCCGGAGATGGCCATCAGCATCAGGCTCACGGTGCAGTTGCCGCCGACGTAGGTCTTGATGCCTTCTCGGAGTCCCTTGCGGATGACGTCGAGATTGACCGGGTCGAGGATGATGAGGCTGTCGTCGGCCATGCGGAGGGTGGAAGCGGCGTCGATCCAGTAGCCATTCCAGCCGGCGCTGCGGAGTTTGGGGTACACAGCAGCCGTGTAGTCGCCCCCCTGCGTGGTGAGAACGCAATCCAGCCTCTTCAGTTCGTCGATCGAGTCGGCCGGGAGCAGTCTTGCGCCGTTCGGCCCTTCCTGCCCGACCTGCGAAGTCGAGAAGTAGACCGCTTCAAACTGGGCGAAGTCGTTTTCTGCGGCCATGCGTTCCATCAAGACGGAACCGACCATTCCGCGCCATCCGACAATACCTACACGCAACATGGCGCAAAAGTCTCCGATTACAGTTCACCAACAGGCAGGGACCGGCTGCCGGAAAGGACATTCCTTGGGTCTTGCAGGTTCGCCTGCGCTCCAGGCAGCCGAACCATGCATCGTATCACAAGGGCAGTTGGACTTCCAGGACGACCCTGCGGGGGAAGGGGCGTCCCGGGGCGTCCGTGACCCTGGTGAAGGGGGGGCCGGATCAACTCCTGGGAATGGCCGGCGAGGATCAGACGGACTGAAGGCGTCGGGCGCCGCGGGGCCGGCGACGGGACGGTTTTCGGGGCCCGCGGCGCCGGGTTCAAGGCACACCTGAGGGGTGGCGGTTTCCGGCCAAGCCGATTCACCTCCAAGACGACAAGACAACCTGTCCGCCGATCCTCGCCGACGCTAGAATGGGCAGCCTGCCGCCAGGCCGAAGGAACCCACGATCGTGCGAAGCACCAGACCTGCCGAAGCGACGAAGGCTGAAGACCCGGATGAAAGTCAGAAGAAAACGACTGTTTGCGCCCTTGTGCGAGCTTCAGTTGCCGAGCCACTGTGGCCCGTGCAGCCTTTCGGCATGTCTTTTCATTCTGGGGATATCGGCCACGCAGAGGCGGCTGGCGGCGGCGGCCGGCAGACCTGTCAGCGTGTTCATTCACGGCCTGGACGAGGTCGGACTGCGCCGGGCGGCCCGTGCCTTTGGAGTGAAATCGGAATTCGTACTGCTCGATGACCGGAGCCGGGGGAAGGAATTCGTCCGCCGGCTTCGAGCCCATCTGCGCCAGTCGAATCCGGCCATCCTCCTTACCAGGCAATTCGATCACTGGGTGGCGGTCATTGGATACCTGGCGTCGCAGCGCAAGTTCATCATCGTGGATCCCAAGGAGAAGAACGCCGTTTTTTTCCGCTGGTCGGAGGCGAGCCTGCTCAGGAATGCCTGGAATGCCTCGACGGAGGAGAGCTGCTACGAGCCGGATCAGTACTTCGCCATTCTGCTCAGCCGCCGCGACGGACAGCCGGCGAAATGGCAGGTATCTGAGGCCTGGCTGCGGCTCTGCGAGCGAGGTTCGGGGGATACGGCCGAGGGGATGGCCAAGGATCTTGGAGAGATGGCTGCGGTGGCCAGTCCGGACGAGCAACTGGTGGAGGAGGGGCCCTACCTTGCCGAGGTGCTTGCGGAGAACGAGGATCTGATTCTGGACAGCATCACCCGCTGGGCAAGCGGAAGCGGCAAATTGACGCGTGTAGAGCTGCGGGCCTTCTATCGGGATTACACGACGGTGGCGAGTTCCACCGGCATCCGGATTTCGCCGGACGCCGACCAGCTTACGCTGGTTTCGCAGCTCACGGCCGTTCTGTGCAGCTACTGGTGGGGAGCCAGATTCTGACAGTGCCGCCGGGCCGCTAGTCCGAGGATGCGGCTGACCATCGCCCCATAGGAGTAGCCGGCCTTCGACGCCGCCAATGCCAGGCTGGCATCGGGACTGATATCGGCGTTCGGATTGACGTCGAGCACGTAGAACACGCCGTCCCGGAGCCGGATGTCGATCCGGCCGTAGTCGCGGCAGCCGATCGTTTCGTAGGCGATCTTCGAGATCGTCTCGATTTCGGCCGATTCCTCGTCGGTCAATCGAGCCGGCACAACACTGGTAATTTTTCGGTAGGCTTCGGACTGAGGTGCGAACTTGGAATCATGGGAACAAAGCCGTTTGTGGATGTCGTCAAAGGCAGAGAAATCCATCTCGACCGGGGGGAGCATCTCCACGTGCTGGTTGCCCCAGAGGGGGACGTGAAACTCGCGCCCGTCGATGAAATCTTCCACCAGAGCCGGCTGCTGGAACATGTCCAAGACGTAGGCCACGCGATTGCGGAGTTCTGAGAGACTGGTGACGACGGCCCCAGGATCCACGCCATTGCTGCAATGCTCGCGGGCCGGCTTGACGATTGCCGGAAAACAGCTCCAGCCCATCGCTCGGGGCGACTCAAGAACCTTCCACCGTGGCGTGGGAACGCCGTACGACTGGAGGATTTCCTTGACCCGGGGCTTGTCGTAGCTCAACTCCAGCACATCCGGAGGCGCTCCGGTGTAGGTGAAGCAGAGCCGCTCAAGGATCTCTGCGACGGCCACCTCGCTGTACTCGATTCCGACAAGGTTTTCGCACCAGTTGAAAACTATGATATCCTGCGGATCGTACGCGGAGAGGGGGGCGGAGAAATCGGGATCGCACACCGGCAGGAAACTCACGGAATGCCCGCGCCTTCGCAAGGCGAGGCCTAGACGGCGGCTGTCACGATGGGCATCCTCTTGTTCCTGCGAGGTCCACGACGGATCGATGTCGTAGATGAGGACGACCGGTATTTCCGACGCGATTTCCAAGATCATCCGGTGGCTCGCTGTTCGGTTGTCCAATCCGCATCACCGACGGAGCGTTCCGGTCGGCGAGTCTCGGGCGCGGCCGAATCGCGTTTTGCCGGTCCCCTGAATAGTCTTTCGGATTATTGGCCGGATCCACTCCACTTTTTCCGGGGGGCCGGGAGGCAACCCTCAGAGTGAAGACAAATCCGAGGGCAGCATCGGCCGTGCAGGCCCCGCGGTCCCTGCAGCACGAAAAGCTCGAAATTCCATGTTTCGGCAGTACGGGGCCCGTGCCCGGACCAGGCAGTTGCAGAGCGGCTTGCGCGCTGGGGGCCGGCACAGGACTATGGTTCGCTCCGGGAAAATACGGTGGTTCCCGGAGCGAACGACGGCACGGATTGGTTCTTGCGGTTAGACCTCGTTGGGGATGACAAAGGGGGCACGGTAGTCGCGTTTGAGGAACTTGTCGGCTTCCGGATCGTTGACGAACTGCTCCGTTTGGGGATCGAAGTGCACGCTGCGGCCGAGCTTCTGCGATATTCTGGCCAGATGACAGACGGTGACGGATTTGTGACCTTCTTCGATATCGGCGTTGAGGTCCTCGTGTTTGCGGCTGCGGATGGCCTGGATCCAGTTGCGGAAGTGGGGGACGCTTTCGTTGGCCCAGTTGAAGTCGGCGCTGGCCGTCTTGAAGGGGCCGGGCTCGTTCTTCGGCCCCAGGAAGGTGTAGTAGCTGACGTAGTCGGGCATGATCATATACCCTTCGCTGCCGAAGAAGATCTCGCCGACGCACTGGTTCTCGGCCATGAAGGGATACTTGTCGCGCATCTGCGCTTCGCTGTTGGTGCAGCCGTGGCGGTTCTCGACGGTCACCAGGGCGTTGTTGTCCGGCCACTTGCAGAGAAACGCCAGGGTGTTCGGCGTGTCGGCGTCGTCGGTATCGCCCGGCACGTAGCGGTCGCCCATGCACATGACGGTGATCGGGTGGGAATTGAGCCCCAGGCCCCAGCGGACCTTGTCGACGTCGTGGACCAACTGGTTGGCCGTATCCCCGCTGGCGAAGTTGTCGATCCAGTACCAACGGCGGTGGTGGAAGCTGCTGTACTCGACCATTTTGGCCGGTCCGACCCAGGTGTCCCAGTCGAGTCCTTGGGGGACGGGCTTAGGATCGTGTTTGCCCAGATTGCCGCGCATCTTGTAGGAGATCGCCCGGGCCATGTAGAGTTTGCCGATGATTCCTTCCTTCAGTTTCTGGATCCCTTCGCGGATGTTGGGGCTCGAGCGATTCTGGGTGCCCACCTGGACCATGCGGCCGTACTTGCGGGCCGCCTCGACCATCTTGCGTCCTTCCCAGATGCACCACGTGGGCGGTTTCTCGACGTAGACGTCTTTACCCGCCTGGCAGGCCCAGATCGTCTGCAGCGCGTGCCAGTGGTCCTGGGTGCTGAAACTGACCGCATCAATCGACTGGTCGTCGAAGAGTTTGCGCTGGTCGGTATAGGTCTTGAGTTTCAGCCCGGCCAGTTCCGGGTAGGCGGTGGCCGCCGAGTCCAGCTTGCTCTGGTCGCAGTCGCAGATGGCGGCGATCTCGACATTGTCGGTCTGAGCCATGGCGGCGAGGCTGCCGGCGTGGGAATGCATGCGGCCTCCCAGTCCGACCAGCGCGACGCGAATCCGCTCGTTCGCACCGGGTTGCCCCAGCACGAGCGTGGGCAGGCCGATCACCGCCGCTCCGCCTGCTGCCAAAGCTGATGCTTTCACGAAAGTGCGCCGGTTTGCGTGACTCATGGCTCCTCTACCTCGCGTGTTCAGGTTTCAGGCTGGGAAGTAGTCTGCCCATAGCATACCACGTGACCGCGCACGGATCCACCACCGTGTGGCGACGGATCAACATCTATCGAGGGAAGGCAGTTGCCGATCGGCCTGGAGGACACGAGCCGCGCGGGATCCGCCGACCTTGCAGGCAATCACAACCACGATCCCGCCAGCACCCATCTCCGTGGAACTGGCCGAGCGAGACGACCGCCCGGGGTGCCCAAGACGGCGAGGGCAGTTGGAAGTCACCGCTTGATATAGGCGTTTACCCCGACGATGACCGGCTTACCCTCCAGCTTGGCATCGGTCGTCGTGTTGCCTCGGGTCGAGGCCACCACCAGGGTCTTGCCGGACGAGGAAGGTGTCGGTTCCTCGAGATCCATGACGATCGTGATGGTCCGTTCCTGCTCGTCGATTGTCAACTTCCTGAGTGCCATAGAGAATCCTGCCACCTTGAGAAGAGTCTGGAGCCGATCCCAAGAATCGTCGCCGCGTCCGCCGCCGCCCGTGGTGGGGAGGAACGCGGCTCCCCAGAGCTTACCGCGGAGGCCGGCCAGGGCCAGCGCGCACTCTGGGTAAAATGGGCTGGCGCGATAAGGAGGTTTA
>CAZLWV010000157.1:0-18601 GCA_964563135.1 uncultured Planctomycetaceae bacterium | reverse complement strand
TCAGCTTGCCGCCGGCCACATCGATCCAGCCCGGTTCGGGCATGCGGATCTGGTGCTGCCGCGAGGTGTTCGACGGGGTTCCCTTCCGGTCGAGTCCCGAGGCGATGAGCGGACGCACGCCGGCCCAGTGGGCGATCACGTCGCTCGGCTGCAGTTTGGCCGGCGGGAAGGTCTGGTTGGTGACGCCCAGGACGTAGGCGATGTCTTGTTCATCGGTCGGCACGTCTTCGAGCGAACCGTCGTAGTCCGTGTCGGTCGTTCCCAGGATGACCCGCTTTCCCCACGGAATCACGAACAGGATCCGCTTTCCCTCGGCCATGACCACCGCCTCGCTGGCGGGAAACCGCTCCTGGTCCACCACGAGGTGGATTCCCTTGGTCAGCCGCAGTCGCACGCGGCTGTGGGGCATTTTGTCGGCCCAGCAGCCGGTGGCGTTGACGACCGCCCGGGCCTTGACGTCCAGTTCCTGTCCGTCCTGTTCGTCGCGGATGCGGCAGGTCCAGCCTGAAGGGGTCCGCTGGGCGCCGGCGAGGGAGGTGTAGTTGCGGATGCATGCGCCCCGCAGGACCGCCGAGCGGAGGGTGTCGATCGTGAGCCGCGAATCGCTGGTGAGCCCATCGTAGTAGCGGACTCCGCCGGTGAGGCGCTCGCGGTTGATGGCAGGGAGCTTCTCCGCCATTTGGGCCGGGGAGAGGGTGCTGCTGGGGCCGAGATTCCGCCGCCCGCAGAGGAGGTCGTAGATTTTCACGCCGATCGAAAGTTGCCAGCGGATCCAGGGGGTGCCGCGATAGGTGGGAAACAGGAAGGGAAGCGGCGAGGCCAGGTGGGGGGCGATATGGTGGAGGGTCACCTTCTCCACGCTCGCTTCATGCACCAACCCAACGCGTCCCTGGGCCAGGTAACGGAGCCCGCCGTGCAGGAGCCGCGAGGAACGGCTGCTCGTTCCGAAGGCGAAATCGTGACGATCGATCAGGGCGACACGGAGTCCGCGCATGGCGGCATCCCGGGCAACGCCCGATCCGACAATACCGCCGCCGGCGACGAGCAGGTCCCAGTCACCTTCTCCCAGACGCTGTATCTCGTTGGCGGAAGAACCACTTGTTTCACTCATCATCCAGTCTCTTTCTCACTGCAACTAGCCAGCAAAAGCTCACCAAGAACGCCGATATTTGCCACCACCAGGTCGGGCGGTGGATTAAAAGCAGCCGCCTGGTCGGCCGTAGCCTCGCCTGTCAGGACGAGCACACTCGTGGCGCCAGCCCGCTGGGCCATCGCCATGTCGGTGTAGAGCCGGTCGCCCACCACCGCTATCTGGTCCGGACGCAGGCCGTGGCGCCGGCAGACCCCATCGAGCATCCGTGGATCGGGCTTGCCCAGAACGGTGGGCGAACGCCCCGTGGCCGCGGCCAGGCAGGCGCAGAATGCCCCGCAGTCGACCAGCAAGGTAGGCTGATCCGTCGGGCAGGCACGATCCGGATGACTGGCAATGAACGGCAGGCCCCGGCTGATCCACCAGGCCGTGCGGCACAGGTTCTCGTAGTTCAGGCCCGTGTCGTAGCCGACCACGACCGCTTCCGGACTGCCGTTGCCGACAATGAACCCGGCATCCTGCAGGTGCCGGGCCATGCTCGGAGTGCCCAGAAGCCAGAGCTTCTGCACGTCCGGCAAGTGGGTCCGGAGATACTCGATCACCGCATCCGTCGAGGTGTAGATTTCGTCGCGAGAGGCGGGAATTCCCAGCCGCGCGAGCTTGTCGACGTAGTCCTGGATGCCCCGGGAGGAGTTGTTGGTGATGAACGTGTGGCCGATCCCCAGTTCCCCGATCCGCTGGAGGAACGGCAACGTGCAGTCGAACAGCGTGGAGCCGCTGTAGATGGTTCCGTCCATGTCGAGGACGAGGTGCCGGATATGGGAGAGTGGACAGTTCATTTGTTGCATGAGTTGAAGGCGATCTGCACCGGTCACGAGGTTCGCTGAGGGTTCTTGTATCCGTCGGCATGGGCGGGCCAGCACAAGGCGAAGAGCACGATTCCCATCGCCGCGGCGCCCACGAGCATCATGAACCCGGCATTCCAGTCGTATCTTTCCACAACCATCCCCATACCGACCCCCGACAGGGCAGTGCTGGCGTAGCCGAAGATTCCGGTCAGTCCGGCCGCGGAGGCGGCGGCCCGCTTGGTAGCCATGTTGGCGGCGGCAATTCCGATCAGGCACTGGGGACCATAGATGAAAAACCCTGCAGTGCAGAGGAGCACCGTGTTGACGAGGATCGAGTTCGACTCAAGCTGCCAGAATATCAGCAGGGCGACGAAGCACAGGATCATGTAAACGAGGCAGGTCCGGGTGCCCCGGCCGCCAAAGAACTTGTCGGTTACCCATCCGCTGACGAGCATGCCGATAATTCCGGTGATCTCGAAGGCTGCGACCATGGAGCTTCCCTGGGCGATATCGACGTGCTTGGCCTGCGTGAGGAAGGTAGGACCCCAGTCGACGATGCCGTAGCGAACCACGTAGACGAAGAAATTTGCCAGGGAGATCAACCAGATATAGGGGTTGGTGAAGACAAGTTCGACCAGGGCTTTGCCGAAACCCTGGCGGGGGTTCTGGGGGTCCGTGGGAGCCGCTTCGGTCCCTTCCACTTCCGGCAGGCCGAGCGTTTCGGGCGTATCGCGAAGCATGGTGGCGAGGAAGACGGCCCCGCACAGGGCCAGCGCCGAGGGCACGAAGAAACAGTAGCGCCAATCGAAACCCCAGCGGATCAGGTATCCGCAGAGCACGAAGACCAGCGCGGCACCGATCGAATGGGAGCTGTTCCAGATCGACATCTTGGTGGCCAGGATCCTGGGCGGGAACCAATGCGTCATCAGGCGGCAGCAAGGGGGAAATCCCATTCCCTGGACCCAGCCGTTGAGCATCCAGAACAGGCCGAAAGTGATCACGGCCGAACTGAGCCCGAAGAAGAAATTGACGATCGCCGACGCAGCCAGTCCGATCGCCATGAACCAGCGCGCGTTGGTGCGGTCGCAGAGCATGCCGTTGATGAACCGCGACACGCCGTACAGCAGGCCGTGCAACGTGAGAAACAGCCCCAGGTCCTTCTTGCTGATGCCGAGCGAATCTTCCATGATCGGCATGGCCACGCTCAAGTTCTTCCGGACGAAGTAGAACAGGGCGTAGCCGATGATCGTCGAGATCAGGATCCGGTTCTGCCAGGCCCGGAAACGGGCGCGGACCTCCTCGGGATCGGCCATCGATTCGGCGGAGGGCGATACCGGTTCCAGCGAGCCGATCGGTCTGTTCATCTCGTTTGTTCCATCGGGTTAGCGGGGAAACCGGGGTAGGAGCCGGCTACTGCGTCTGCGGAGGTTCTGTATCTGGGAGGTTGGTCTTCCAATTCGTGTTTCGGCGATCGCGGTTCAAGCCATCGCACCGTGTCTGCAGTCTCCGCCCGGCTGGATCGGCCAGCGTCCCGAGGGGCCGAAGATCTCGGCCAGCGCCGGTTCAAAGGCCTGGGTGCGAGCGGCCAGATCGAGGACGGTGAACCGTCGGCGAATGTAGTAGGCCAGGCGGTAGCTCTCCCGGAGCCGGTCCGGGGAGATGCCGATTTCGTCCGGCGCGACCGGGCAGCCTGCTGTGGACAAGTGATCGGCCAGTTCATCGAACGAAAGCAGGTGTGCCTGAAGGCGGGCGCGGAGTTCCGGCCAGACGGCCTTGAGCCGCAGGAGCTGCTGGCGGACGGCGGCCTGGTCGACGTATTTCGCCCGTGTCTCGAGCAGGGCCTTGGCCTTGAGTTCAGGCAGTTCGAAGCGACGGTCGATATCGGCCTGGACGGAGGAAATCTCACCCCACTGGGCGGCCAGGCGGTCGGCGTCGAGTTCTTCCAGCGGCTGGCGGAGGAGGTGTTCGTAGAGGGCCGAGGAGGAAAGCGTCCCGATTCCGACCTTGAAGCCGTGGGAGGGGAACCGGCCGTTGTGGACATGGTTCTGCATGTCCCACAGGTGGCTGAACTGGTGGTCGGCCCCGGAAGCCACGCGGCTCGTCTTGGTCCACTGCATCGCCAGGCCCGACACGAGCAGTCCGAGGATCAGGCAATGGATGGCCTGGCCGTCGCCCTGCCGGATTCCGGCGGGACTGCCGATCCAGGTGCGCAGCCGGCCGTGCATCATCTCCCAGGCGGTCTGGTCGATGGGCTCCACGTCGAGGGCCTCGGCCACCAGCCAGTCGGCCCCGGCGACGATCTTGGCCAGCAGGTCGGCGTAGCCCGACGCATTCATTCCGAGCGGGGCTCCCTGGATGACTTCGAGGTCGGCGAGCACACCGACCGGGGCCGGGCAATCGAAGGTCTGCTTGGAACCATCGCGGGTGATGGAAGCCCCGAAGGCGGTGTAGCCGTCCATCGAAGCCGCCGTGGCCACGCACAGGTAGGGCCGGCCGCAGTGGTGCGAGGCGAGTTTCGTCATGTCGTTGATCGTGCCCGAGCCGACCGCCACGGCGATCGCATCCTGGGAACCCAGGAACCGGTCGAGCTGCTCGACATGAGGATACTCGGCGTGGAGGTCGGGATGGTCGAAAACGAACGGCTCCAGGCAGGGATGGCCTGCCTGTCGAAAGCTGTCGACAACGTCTCTGCCCGCTGCGGCGAACGTGTTCACATCAGCCACAATCGCGGCCGGACGCCGGCCGAACAACTGCTGGAACACCGCCGCCGCCTGATGGCGGGTACCGTGTTCAACTTGCACCAGGCGGGTGCGATCGGCGGCAGTCAGAGCGCGCTGGAGCAGCGATTCTTCGTCGGATAGTCTTTTCACGGACATCGCGGGCCTCAGTCCTTCCTGGCGTAGTAGTCTTGGATCGCCGCCATCGTGGTGTCCGGGTAGTCGGTGGCGAAACTGGCTACGCCGAGGTCCATCAATTGCCAATAGACGGGCGCGTCGGACCGCCCCCAGGGGAGGGCCTGAAACAGAATGCCGTGCTTGCGGAGCTCGCGTCCGGTTTCGACCAGAAACGTGTCCGAAGGACTGAGGACCTTGCCCGCCGCGGTCTCCTGCGTTCTGACGTGGATCTGAAGCTGCGTGACGCCGGCGAAGTCTGCTGCGCCAAGTTTGCGGAGCCGCTCGGCCAATTCCTGCTCGGTTCCTCCCATCCAGTGAAGCGTGCCGGCCGCAGGCGCGAGCTCTTTCCATCGGCGGATGAGCTCGTAATCGGTGCTGGCAAGGATCACCTGCGCTTCAACTCCCGCCTCACGGGCCAGGCCGGCCAGGCGGACCAGGTCGACGTTCTTGATGTCGAGATAGAGCCGCCGCTTCGGGTGACCGGCGAGGAGCTTGAGAATATCGTCGATCGTCGGCACGCGGCAGCCTGCGAACTTCTCTCCCTTCCACGCCCCCACGTCGAGACGCCTGACCTCGGCCCACTCGAGGTCGGCGATTCCCTTGGCCTGCAGTTCGGGCGAGGCGTCTTTGACCAGCCGCTTGAGATTGGAATCGTGGAAGGCCACGATCACGCCGTCCCTGGTCATCCGCAGGTCGGCCTCGGGGACTGTACCCAGCTTCCACGCCAACTCAAAGGCCTCGACCGTATTCTCCGGAGCCAGTTCCCCCGCCCCGCGGTGGCTCTGCACGGTGATCTGGTCCAGAGGAATGTGGTCGCGAACATTCCACGGGCTCTTGACTGGCGGCGCCGTTGCGGCCGTCTCGGCGCCCGCAGCCATGGCCGGCAGCGAGATGGCCACCAGGGCCAGAAACCGTGAAACGGCAGTCTGTCGAGGAAAGTTGTCGTTCATTGGATGCCTCTCTCTCCGCAAGAGTCAGAGGGTTGTTTCCCGGTCTGGCCAGGCCCTCATGAGGAACATGCCTCCAGGAGTGCCACCGCACCGGCGCGATCGATCACCAGGTACTTGAATAGTCCGCCCCGCATCGCTCCCAGGATCGCCTCGGTGCGGTCACTGCCCGCCACCACGGCAATCGACTGCTCCACCCGCCGCAGATCGGCAAACTCCATGCTGATCACGCGATCGCGGTAGGAGGATTCGCATTCGTTTCCGTTGCGGTCGTAGAAGCGGCCGCAGATCGCTCCCACGGCGCCCGCCCTGGCCAGTTGTGCCGTGTCCTTGTTGGTCAGCACCCCGCGTTCGACAAACACGGAGTTGTGCAGGGTGCCCACGCCCACCAGCGCCGCATGGACTTCCCGCAACTGGGCCATCACGGTGCGGACCGACTCCAGGCCGAGCAGGGTCTTGCGAGTTCTGGCGTCGGGAAGGATTGCCGGCGTGTTGAGAATGAAGAATCGCCCGCACCAGCGTTTGGCGAGGATCCGGCCGAGTTCCAGGGCATCGTAGGGACCCACGCTGGCATCGATATTCCCCATCGATTGGACCACCGTCACGCCTTCCACGCCGGGCGGGGCCGTCATGTTGTGGACCAACCACTGCATCGTGCGGCCGCCGGCGATCGCCAGCATGCCGTGAGGGGGGATCCAACGCGCAACCCAGGGGGCCGCAAAATGGGTGAGGCTCTGTCGGAGTTCGAGTGCGTTGAGGCCCTTGGCCGTCTTCACCACGATGGCCTGGCGAAGGCCGAGGCGAGTGGCCAGCCGGTCTTCGAGTTCGTGGTCGCGAGGGTCGTACTCCGCCACCGTGATCCGCACCAGTCCCTTTTCGCGGGCCCTGGCCAGGAGGCGCGATACCTTGGCCTGCGAGACATTCGCGAGCCTGGCCACGTTGGTCTGCGGCAACCCATCGACGTAGTACAGATTCGCGATCTGCAGAAGCAATTCGTCGGAACAGTTGTCCTCGGTCATCGCGACCCCCAGACCCGATCAGTGCCAGTGGCAGGAATTTAAGAGGGATGTATGAATATCTATTCAAGATTCAAAATTCATCTGTTGTTAGGCTAATTGTCACGGGGGTGGTTGTCAATAACGCGACCCTCCTGGATCCGCTGGGCAGATCGGTCGGCCAGGCGTCCGTGGGCGGAAACCTGGTCCATGGGGGCTGAGGGACGGCTTCCTGGCGGCCTGAGGGGAAAGCGGCGGGCGTTGGGACTGTGCGGCAGGGGGGCGAAATCGCAGAGAGCGGCGTCCCGGTTTGGCCGAGAGGTTCCTAGTATTTTGCGCTGTCTTTCTGCGCGGAAGCTTCTTGGCTGCCAGGTGAGCTCCTCGGGCCGCCTCGAATTTGCGCCTCGGGATTGGCCGTTGGCGGCGATTTGGGGCTGGGGGGAAGGCGAGGGGGGGCGGCGATGGTCGTTGGATCGGCTGTTGGAGTGCGTGCGGCCGAAACTTCTCGCCGGTTAGACTGTTGAAGTTGCAGGGACCTCCCGCCTGCCCCCGGCTCCCAGGGGCCTCAGCGTGTCCAGTGGCTCCCGCCAGTTCCATGGAGCTTCCAGTACCGTGCTGGAGGGATGCATGCGGGGTGGGCGAGAGGCCGATCGGGGAGAGAGGACCAGAAATGCGAACTTGCCCGGGCGTTTTCACGGCCGTATCCATCCTTCCCTGCCCCCATCACGTCACCCAGCACGGAGCTGCAAAGGCATGAAGAGAAGACTGCTGGTCCTCACGGTCGTGACTTCCATCGTTGCGGCAGGCCCTGCGATTGCCGAAGAAATTCACAGCATCTACGAGAGCCCCGCTGCCGCGACCGCCGAATGCGAGATCGACAGGATCGTGTTCGCCAAGCTCGAGTCGCTTCACATCAAGCCGGTGCTCTGTTCCGACGCCGTGTTTGTCCGTCGAGCCTATCTCGACATCCTGGGAACCCTGCCGACGGCCGGCGAGGTGCGATCGTTTCTGGAGGATGGGGACAAGAACAAGCGGGTCGCACTGGTCGAGCGGCTCCTGGAGCGGCCGGAGCTGGCCGACTACTGGGCGATGAAATGGGGCGACGTTCTGCGGATCAAGGCCGAGTTTCCCATCAATCTCTGGCCCAACGCGGCCCAGGCCTACCATCGCTGGGTGCGGGCATCACTGATGGAGAACAAACCGTACGACCAGTTCGCCCGTGAGATGCTGACCTCCAGCGGCAGCAATTTCCGCGTCGGTCCGGTCAACTTCTACCGAGCGGTCCAGAACAAGACAGCGGAAGGCCTTGCGTCCGCGGTCGCCCTGACCTTCATGGGGTCGCGAGCCGACCGCTGGCCGGAAGGGCGTCTGGACGGCACGGCCGTGTTTTTCTCGCAGGTGGGCTACAAACCGACGAGCGAATGGAAAGAGGAATGCGTCTTCTGGGATCCGCTCAAGTCGGCACATCTGGCCGGGAGCGTCGCTCCCGGCCACGACAAGGCGACGACCGCGATCCAGCCGGCGACGGTCGATCCGGCCGCCGCCAAAGCTTTTCCCGGCAACGACGGGCCGCTCTGGGCCGTCTTTCCCGACGGCACGCGGATCGAGCTCCCCCGCGACAGGGATCCTCGCGAGGTGTTTGCCGACTGGCTGATCACGGCCGAGAACCCGTGGTTCACCAAGAGCATCGTCAACCGGGTCTGGGCGTGGCTGCTTGGCCGCGGCATCGTCCATGAGCCCGACGACATTCGCGACGACAACCCGCCCAGCAATCCCGAGCTGCTCGCCTGCCTGCAGAAGGAACTGGTTGCCAGCGGCTACGATCTCAGGCACCTTTACCGGATCATCCTGACATCGCAGACTTACCAGCTCTCGTCGATGCCTCGTTACGAGTCGGCTGAGGCGATTGCGAATTTCGCTGTCTACCCGCTTCGCCGGCTCGACGCGGAGGTGCTGATCGATGCGGTCAACCAGATCACCGGCGCGACCGACCTGTACACCAGCGCCATTCCCGAGCCCTTCACGTACATTCCCCGGGATCAGACGGCGATCTCGATCGCCGACGGCAGCATCACCAGCCCGTTTCTGGCCCTCTTTGGCCGTTCGGCCCGGGCAACCGGAATGGAAAACGAGCGCAACAACAATCCGGTTGCCGCCCAGTGGCTTCACATGCTCAATTCGAGCCACATCCAGCAGAAGCTCGAACAGAGCCCCAAGCTGAAGGCGATGTTCGGTTCCGGCCGGAAGCCAGCCGCTGTGGCCGAGGAGCTCTACTTGACGATCCTTTCCCGCCGGCCAACGAAGGACGAGTTGAGCACGGTGGCCGACTACATCAAGGCCAACTCGTCGAGGGGCGGAGGGGCGATCGATATCGCGTGGTCGCTGTTGAACAATACGGAGTTCCTCTATCGCCACTGACAACTGAAAGACGTTTCTTCCCTGCCCGCTGCGACGCGAGAAGGACGGAGCGGCCTTCTTTCCGAATCCAAGATGCGCGGCCTGTTCGAACCATCATGAAAGGAACCCGACACGATGAACTCGAACCCGAACTCGGACAACCGCAGGCTGATCACTCGTCGCGAGGCAATCCGCCGCGGGCTCTGCGGCGCCGGGGGCGTGCTGCTGGCCGACGCGGCTGCGGCCGGTGCCCTGGCTGCCAAGGCTGAAAGCAGCAAGACGCCCGCCAAGGCGACGGCCAGGTCGGTGATCCAGATCTTCCTTTGGGGCGGCATGTCGCACAACGACACCTGGGATCCCAAGCCGGAGGCCGGCCGCGAGTACATGGGTGAGTTCATGGAAGTGATTCCCACGAACGTCGACGGGATCCGCCTCGGCGGCCTGTTTCCGGAACTGGCCAGGCAGGCCGACAAGTACTCGCTCATCCGCAGTATGACCCACAGGAACAACGGCCACGAGACAGCGGCCTACCTGATGCAGACGGGACATGCGCCGGGGGAACGGGTGGCGTATCCGAGCGTGGGAGCCGTTTTCGCGCTTTTCAAGGGCCCCGAGTACCGGGGCATGATTCCGCCTTACGTGGTCCTCACCAAAGCGGCCGGACGGTTCTCCGAGGAAGGATTCCTGGGCCCCGGTTTCAAACCCTTTGCCACCGGGGGCGATCCGAACGCGGCGCGGTTCGAGGTGGAAGGCGTTGTCGCCCGGGGAATTACCGACGACCGCCAGAAGGCCCGCCGCGAGCTTCGCGAGCAGATGGACACGATGGGGGCCAGCATGGCCGTCCACCCAGCCCTGGCCTCGGCCAAGGAAGCCAGGCAGCAGGCCTACGAACTGATCCTTGGGGAGGGAAAGAACGTGTTTGATCTTTCCCTGGAGAAGCCCGAACTGCGAGACCGCTATGGGCGCCACACCTTCGGGCAGGAGTGCCTGGTTGCCCGTCGGATGGTGGAAACGGGCGTTCCCTACATCACCATCAACTACCCGGGCGGCTGGGACACCCACAAGGATCACTTCCCCACCATGCGCCGGCAGGCCCCGCAGCTCGACCAGGGCCTGGCCAGCCTGCTGCTGGACCTTCACGACCGCGGGCTGCTTGAAACGACGATCGTCTGGTGCTGCGGCGAGTTTGGCCGGGGGCCCAAGGTCGACTGGCAGCCGCCCTGGAACGGCGGCCGCAACCACTACGGCAACGTATTCACCGTGCTGGTGGCAGGCGGCGGATTCAAGGGAGGGCAGGTCGTGGGCACCTCCGACGACAAGGGCGAGGAGGTCAAGGACCGTCCCGTCTATCCGGTGGACCTGCTGGGGAGCATCTACCAACTGGCGGGCATCGACGCCAGCGCAAAACTTCCGCATCCGATGGGCGAAGAGGCCCATGTTCTCCCCCCGCCGTCGGAAACCGTGAAGTCCGGCGGACTGCTGACAGAGATTATGTAACCGCGATCGTCTGCACACCGAGAGTGATCGACAGGCATGGAGCGACTCATGGGTAGAACTCAGTGGTTCCGCGTTCTTGCTCTGGTTACGTGGCTGGCCACGGCTTCGTCGGCACGCGGCCAGTACATCGGCTACGTCTATCCCGCGGGTGGACAGCAGGGCACGACCGTCCAGGTCAGGCTGGGCGGGCAGCGGATCGACGGCATCACCGGGGCCGTGGTCAACGGCGAGGGCGTCTCGGCCAAACTCGTCCACTACTATCGCCGCCTGACCAATCAGGAAATGACCCTCATTCGCGAGCAGCTCCGGGAGCTGAAGCAGCAGACGGGGGCAAACGACCGGACCTGGAACCGGCGCAAGGCGAAGGTCGACCCGAAGGCGGATGTTCGTCCCAGGGCCAAGTTGGAGTGGGCAGCCCGGTCCAGGCCTGCCGCGGCCGACCCGGAAACCCAGGCCATGATCGAGAGGCTCGAGACCCGGGTCCGCCAGTGGGTCCAGCGCCCGGCCTGCGCAGCGATTTCCAGCATTGCGGTGATCGAAGTGACCATCGCTCCCGATGCGGCGCCAGGGCCACGCCAGATCCGACTGGTCACCGCCCAGGGGGTATCGAATCCCATGCCCTTCCACATCGGCCAGGTTCCCGAGGTGGCGAGAAAACCGATGATGACCGCCAATCTCCAGGTGCTTGGCAAGGAATCGCTCGCCCAACGGAAGCGGCCCCCCGAAGAAGAAGAGGTCCGCATTGGCATCCCCTGCACCATGAACGGCCAGATCGCCTCCGGCGAGCTGAATCGATATCGCTTCGAGGCCAGGAAGGGGCAGCGGCTGGTGGCTGCGGTCGACGCCCGGAGCCTTGTTCCTTACATTGCCGATGCCGTGCCCGGCTGGTTCCAGCCGGTGATCCATGTGTGCGATGCCGACGGAGTCGAGGTTGCCTACGGCGATGACTTCCGCTTCAAGCCTGATCCGGCAGTCTACTTCGAGGTGCCGAAGGACGGCGAGTATGTGCTCACGATCACCGATGCCCTCTTCCGCGGACGCGAGGATTTTGTCTACCGCATTACTCTTGGCGAAATGCCCTATCTGACGAACGTCTTTCCGCTGGGGGGCAGGGTGGGCGAGCCGGCAAGGCTCGAGCTGGATGGCTGGAATCTGGGCAAGGCCCAGGCGGCCGCGCCGGGCAAGGATGCGGAGGCCGGGATCCACTGGGTGACCGCCCGAAAGAATGGAATCGTCAGCAATCGGGTCCCCTTCGCCCTCGATACGCTCCCCGAGTCGCTCGATCAGGAAGCCAACAACGATGCGGCCCAGGCCCAGAAGGTCCAGCTTCCGGTAATCATCAACGGGCGGATCGACCAGGGCGATGATCAGGACGTGTTCCGATGGGAGGGAAAGGCGGGCCAGACCATTGTGGCCGAGGTCGTCGCCCGTCGGCTCGACTCGCCGCTCGACTCGATGCTCACGCTGACCGATTCCCGGGGCAAGGTACTGGCCCTGAACGACGACTGCGAGGATCCGGGCACGGGGCTGAACACGCACCACGCCGATTCTTATCTGATGGTCAAACTGCCTGCCGACGGCACCTACTACGTTCATCTGCGCGACACGGCTCGCCAGGGGGGAAAGTCCTACGCCTATCGTCTCCGGCTCAGTGAGCCTCGGCCCGATTTCGCGCTCAGGAGTGTCCCTTCAGCCGTCGCCCTTCGCGGCCGGAATCCCTCCGCGGTAACGGTCTACGCGATTCGCAAAGACGGCTTCGACGGCGACATCAAGCTCACGCTCAGGGACCCGCCGCGGGGCTTCCAGGCTTTTCCTGTCATCCTCAAGGCCGGGGCGGAGACCGCCCGTTTCAGCATCAAGGCCAACCTGTCGGCGACCAACAAGCCGGTGTGCCTGACGCTGGAAGGTACCGCGAAGATGGGCGACCGGGAAGTCGTCCACCAGGTCGTGCCGGCCGAGGACCGCATGCAGGCATTTCTCTGGCGGCACCTTCTGCCCGCCGAGGATTTCGTAGCCCTGGTGTTCGATCCTTCCTACACACCGCCGTCCACACGTGTGCCCAAGCCGGCCACGGCAGAGGCCGGCCCCCCCAAGCCCCCCCTAGCGGTTTCGAAGAACGGTCAGGAACCGCCAAAATTCACCCAACGGCAGGTTGCCGGGCGTCTGCGCGAGTTGAAGCGGCTGTTCGAAGAGTGGCTGCTGACCGATGAGTTCTACAGCGCCAAGGTGGCCGAGTGCGAGGCGGCACGATAAGGCCAGCGGAGCACCATCTCCGCTTTCCGTGGCAGGCCCGATGCCGAGACACGTTGGCCTCGACGACGAATCCGGACGGCCGGAGGCCACGGAAAAACTGTTCTGCGGTCGGCTCCCGCGCGGCAGCATCTGCCCGCTCGAAGGCTCTCCGATCGAGGCGGCACCTGCGGGCAACTTGACAGCCTGCATCGGCTCCGCTGTACTTTCTTTGGCAGGCCAGTGCTCTGAGGATGGGCCGCCTGTCAATCCGTTTCCTGGCCCTTGGCATGTTTCGCCGGATCGGAGCAACATGGAGAAACGCCTGATGAACCAACGAGTTGCCATTCTGGGGGCCGTCGCGCTCCTGGCTCTCACCGCGCTGGGGCCGGTTGCATGGGCCGCCGACGATACGAAGGTCGTGCTGCTGGCCGGCAAGAAGAGCCATGGCCCCGGCGAGCATGAGTACGAGAAGAGCCTGAACCTCTTCCGCTACTGTCTCGACACCTCGCTCAACGTTCGCCACGTTCTGGTCGAGGTTCACACCGATGGCTGGCCGGAAGACGAGAAGACGCTCGACGATGCCGACACGATCGTGTTGTTTGGCGACGGCGGCAGTTCGACCAACCAGCACCCGCTCCTGGCCGCCGGCCACATGGAAGTCCTTGCGCGTCAGATGGAGCGGGGTTGCGGGCTGGTCGTCATCCACTGGAGCCTGAATCTCTCCTCGCAGGTCGGTAGCGAGACCTTTCTCAAGTGGATCGGCGGCTTCAAGGACTACGAGAATCCGCCGCGGGCGATCGGCGAGCCGCTGCGGGTGCACGACTGGTCAGCCCAGGCGGCGCATCCGATTTGCCGCGGCCTGAAACCTTTTGAGATGCCCCTGGATGAATACAAGACGCCCGAGCGACTTCTGTCGGACGATCCGCATTTCGTACCCATCCTCCCGTTTGCAGGCAAGCCGGGCGACCCGCTCTGGGCCTGGGCCTGGGAGCGGGAGAACGGTGGGCGGGGTTTTGGCTTCATCGGCGGGCACAAGCACGCCATCTGGGAAATCGAAGACCTTCGCAAGGCGATGCTCAACGCCATCCTCTGGACGGCCCACAAACCGGTGCCGACCGACGGCGTGATCTCGTCGCTGCCGGCGCCGGTGACAACGCCGCCCGAGCCCGTCTTCCTGCCGATCAAGGTCGACGGTCCGGTCCACGATCCGGCCATGGGCAGCTACTGGTACGGCCCGTTCAACGAATCCTGCTCGCTGGTCGACGTCAACGGCGACGGGCAGCTCGACATCACCTGCGGCGTCAACTGGTACGAAGCGCCGGACTGGACGAAGCACGCCTGCTACTTCGATGGTGCGGATCGGCGGAATTTCCTCCACGGCCATTGCCATGAACTGGCGATGGACGTGAACCGCGACGGGCGCGTCGACGTGGTCAACTCGGGATACCAGCCCGACATCGCCGGAGTGCTCTGGTACGAGAACCCCGGCCCCGCCGGCGGCAAATGGAAGGTGACCAGGGCCCATGCCTCCCCGTTCATCGAAGGCATGATCGCAGCCGACATCAACCGCGACGGCCATCCGGATCTGCTTCTGAACCATTTTCGCCGGTATGGCGGCGTCGAGGGGGAAGGTTCGGCAGCCCGTGTCGAGGCCATCGTCTGGCTCGAATCGATCGAGCGGGAGCCATGGCTCGTGGAACATGTGATCGCCCCTGAAGCCGACGACCACGGGGCGGCGGTTGCCGATCTGAACGGCGATGGCCGCGTGGATGTGCTCTCGAAGCACGGCTGGTACGAGGCGCCCGCCGATCCGGCGGCCTCCCCCTGGCCATTGCACCCGGATTACCAGATTCCTTTCCGGGCGTCGCTGCCGATGGCGGTGACCGATGTCGACGCGGACGGGCTGGCCGACATCATTGCCGGCGACGGCCACGGATACGGGCTCTTTTGGTGCCGGCAGCAACTGGACCGCCAGGGTCGGCGCAGCTTTGAACGGCGCCCGATCGAGGAGCATTTTGGCAACTTTCACACCCTCGTGCTTGCCGACATGAACCGCGACGGCCGGCTGGACCTCCTCACCGGCAAGCGGCTCTTCGGCCACGATGGCCGCGACGAAGGCGAATGGGACCCCCTGTTCCTGTTCTGGTACGACATCCAAGGGGGCAGGTTCGAGCGGCACGTGATCTCGTTCAACTACCTCCAGTACTATCCGGGCCAGAAGAACATCAACCCGCCGCCGCAGTTTGCCTGCGGCACCGGCATGAAGATCGTGGTCGGAGACGTGAGCGGCGATGGCCAGCCCGACGTTGTCGTTGCCGGTCGTGGCGGGCTCTATGCCTTCATCCAGCGCGGCATGACCCCCATTGCCAAATCCCGGAATCCCAAGGTCCCCATGATCGGCGAGAAACGCCCCGATTTGCAGCCTGAAACGCCGTGAGCGAGGACCGGCCGGCCAACACCCCTGGCCCCTTACCACTCCCCATAGCCCGCCAACTGGAGTAGGAGATCATGAAGAGCCGTATCCACCGTCGCCGTTTCCTCGCCCGCGCCGCCGGCGGGGCCGGGCTGCTCATCCTCACCGGCAATGCCTCGGCTCGAGCGTACCAGGCCAACGAGAAACTGAACATCGCCCTGGCGGGTGTCGGCTCGCGAGGGCAGCATTTCCTGTCCGCGATTCCCCGTATCGGGGAGAATCTCGTCGCCCTCTGCGACCCAAACCAACTGCGGACCGAGGCGGCGAGGAAGGTTCTGCCCGAAGCCAGACCCTACCGCGATTATCGTAAGATGCTCGACGAAATGGACCGCCAGATCGACGCGGTCGTCGTCGCCACGCCGGTGCATACCCACGCGGTGATCGCCATTGCGGCCATGGAGCGGGGAAAGCATGTCTATGTGGAGAAACCCATCGCTCACAAGGTCGGCGAGGCTCGCCTGATGCGAGAGACCGCGCGCCGCTGCCGGGTGGTTACCCAGATGGGAAACCAGGGAATGGCAACCGACTCCTTCCGCCGTACCTTGGAGTTGATCGAGGACGGAGCCATCGGCCAGATCCGGGAGGCACATGTCCTTTTCGAGTCGGGAGGTACGGGCCCCATGGCGCGACCCAAGGATCAGCCCCCCGTGCCCGAAACGCTCGACTGGGACCTGTGGATCGGCCCGGCTCCGGCACGCCCTTATCACTCCGGTTATCTCAACCCCGACTTCCCGGGAGCCGGAGGAAAGGCCTACGATCCGAGCCTTCTGGGCTGGAACCGCTGGCGCGACTTCGGGGCCGGTGCCCTGGGCGGCGCCGGCGCCCATTCGATCAACCTGGCCTTCAAAGCCCTCCGGCTGGAAGAGTTCTGGAACGATCCCGGCTCCAAGACCATCCGCGTTGAAACGGAGATCTCGGAACAGTGCCCCGAGAATTTCCCTCTTTGCCAGATCGTTCGCTACAAGATCCCTGCCCGAGGGACGCTTCCCCCGGCCGAGATTTACTGGTGCAATGCCTGGGACAACGAGATCAAACGCCGCGGCATTCTTGAGCACCTGGAGCAGCTTGGCGGAGAGCCTCTTGTGTGGCCCCAGGGAAGCTGGTCCCCCCACTCCTTCCTGCTGGTTGTAGGAACCAAGGGCCGGGCCCTGACCAACTTCCACAACTCGGTCTGCAAGCTTCTCCCGGAAAAAGACTTCCCCACTGCCGAAGGCCCGCCCCAGCGGCTCCCCCACTCCGGCAGCCACGAACGCGAATGGGCCGTCGCCTGCAAGGGTGATCCCGCCCCCATGTCGAACTTCGAATACTCCGGCCCCGCCGTCGAACTGCTCCTGTTGGGCAACGTGGCCGCTCTGATCGACGAGCCCTTCCATTTTGACCCCACAACCTGCACGGTCGTCGACAACGCAGAGGCCAACGAGGCCCTTCGGCCCGCGTATCGCCAGGGCTGGAGTTGAATGCTTCGGTGGGATTCCTGACAGCGCGTTTGGCCTCCTGAGAAGCTCCCGGCCACCGGACTCTTGAAATCGCCGCCCCATCTGCCACAATTGCCTGCAAGCACACACGATGGCTGTCACCCCAGGGAGCTCTTCTCATGCCTGCCGCCGGACGCCCAATCCGCACGCTCCGCGTGTTTCTTGTCGTCGCAATCTCCGTCTGCATCGCACTGGGCGCGACGCCGCTCAAGGCTGCCGAACCGATCACCCAGGACGGCTGGCCCGCGGTCGAGAGCTATGAAAACCTGCCGCCGCTGGAACGCAACGCCCTTGAGGCCCGCCGGGCCCTGGCCCAGAGCGACCTGTTTGTGCGCGGCTGGCTGGCCAAGGCCGATCCCAAGTCGGGGCTCATCCCCGAGAACCTGGCCAAGGGCATCGATCATTGGAACGGGCGCAACAACGGGGCCGACAACTACCCGTTCATGGTCCTCACCGCCGCCCTCACCGATCGGCAGCTGTTTGGCGGCAAGATGCTGGAAATGCTCCAGGCGGAACAGCGGCTCACCAACCGCGTCGATCGGCTCGGCGACTACTACAAGTTCTCCACCCAGGCCTTCGAGTACCCCGAAGTCGACATCCACCGGCTGATCTTCGACAACGCCGAGTACGTCAAGGACGGCCTCATGCCGATCACCGAATGGCTCGGCCCCACGCCCTGGTCAGAGCGGATGGCGGGCATCGTCGACGACATCTGGAAACACGCGCCCGTCGAAACGCCCGGCGGCAACATCCCGTCGACCAACGACGAGGTAAACGGCGAGATGATGCAGCTCACCTCGCGCTACTACTGGATCACCGGAGACAAGAGGTACCTCAACGACGCCACGCGGATCGCCGACTGGTACCTGCTCGGCGATCGCCACCCCACCCGCAACGCCACGTCGCTCCGCCTCCGCGACCACGGCTGCGAACTCGTCTCGGGGCTCACCGAGGTCTATTTCGCCTGCCATTTCGCCGACAAGCCGAAGGCCCAGCAGTACCGCGAGCCGCTCTACGCGGTTCTCGACCGTATTCTGGAGGTCGGCGTCGACCAGTACGGCATGATGTTCAACTCCATCAATCCGATCGAAGGCAAGCCGACCGACGAGCGGCTTTCGGACAACTGGGGCTACAACTACAACGGCTTCTACACGGTCTATCTGCTCGACGGCGTCGAGCGTTACTGCCAGGCCGTCCGCCACGCCCTCGAGAACCTGGGCCACTACCGCGGCTACGCCTGGGAAGGCCGCAGCCACGACGGCTACGCCGACTCGATCGAGTGTGCCATCAATCTCTACAATCGCGAGCCGATCCCCGAGGCGGCCGACTGGATCGACAGCCAGATGCGGATCATGCTGGCCATGCAGCAGCCCGACGGGATCATCGGCGGCTGGCACGGCGACGGCAATTTCGCCCGTACGGCCATCATGTACGCCCTCTGGAAACAGCAGGGGGTGACGATCCGGCCGTGGCGCAAGGACGTTCGGCTGGGGGCGCAGCTCGACAAAGACCACACGTGCCGGCTCTACCTGGCGGCCGACGAGGCGTGGACCGGCAAGCTGGTGTTCGATCAGCCCCGCCACAAGACGTTCATGAACATGCCCCTGGATTATCCCCGGATCAACCAGTTCCCCGAGTGGTTCACGGTGACCGCGGGCGGCAAGTACCGGGTGAGGATCGGCAACAAATCCCTGGATATCGAGGGCTCGAGACTCATTGAGGGATATCCGATCGAGGTGGAAGCCGGCAAGGC
>CAZLWV010000156.1:18235-18625 GCA_964563135.1 uncultured Planctomycetaceae bacterium | reverse complement strand
CTACGAGGCCACCCCGGACATCGTGGAAGCGGTGATGGAAGAAGTGGGCAAGTTGACCGGCCGCCCCTACAAGCTGTTTGACTACTACGGCGCGCCCGATGCCGACCGCGTCATCATGGCCATGGGCTCCGGCTGCGACGCCATCGAGGAGACCGTGGACTACCTCAACAAGCGCGGCGAAAAGGTGGGCCTCATCAAGGTGCACCTGTACCGCCCCTTCTCCATGAAGCACTTCCTGGCGGCCATCCCCGCCAGCTGCAAGAAGATCGCCACCCTGGACCGCACCAAGGAATCCGGCTCCCTGGGCGAGCCGCTGTACCTGGACGTGCGCTCCGCCCTGGCCGAGGCCGGCCGCGCCGACGTTCAGGTGGTGGGCGGCCGCTACGGCCT
>CAZLWV010000156.1:4868-18225 GCA_964563135.1 uncultured Planctomycetaceae bacterium | reverse complement strand
AGTTCAACCCCACCATGGTCAAGGCCGTGTTTGACAACCTGGCGGCCGACGCGCCCAAGAACCACTTCACCGTGGGCATTGTGGACGACGTTTCCGGCACCAGCCTGCCCCTGGGCGAGAAGATCGACGCCAGCGCCGAGGGCGCCAAGAGCTGCCTGTTCTACGGCTTCGGCTCCGACGGCACCGTGGGCGCCAACAAAAACTCCATCAAGATCATCGGCGACCATACCAGCCTCTACGCCCAGGCCTACTTCGCCTACGACTCCAAGAAGTCCGGCGGCATCACGGTGAGCCACCTGCGCTTTGGCAAGAAGCCCATCAAGTCCACCTACCTCATCGACTCGGCGGACTTTGTGGCCTGCCATAACCCCGCCTACGTCACCCGCTACGACATGCTCTCCGCCCTCAAGGAAGGCGGCGTGTTCCTGCTCAACAGCCCCTGGTCCGCCGAGGAAATGAACGACATGCTGCCCGCCGCCATGAAGCAGGCGCTGGCCAGGAAGAAGGCCAAGTTCTACAACGTGGACGCCATCGACCTGGCGCAGAAGATCGGCATGGGCGGCCGCATCAACACCATCATGCAGGCGGCGTTTTTCAAGCTGGCCGACGTCATCCCCTACGCGGACGCCGACCGCTACATGAAGGAATACGTCAAGAAGAGCTACGGCAAGAAGGGCGACGCCGTGGTCAAGATGAACCAGGACGCCATCGACATCGCCATCACCGGCCTCAAGGAGATTTCGGTGCCCGCCGATTGGGCCAACGCCGCCACCGGCGCCACCCCCATCAAGGTGGAGGCCAACGAGTACTTTGACTCCGTGGTGCTGCCCATCCTGGCCCAGGAGGGCGACAAGCTGCCCGTTTCCGCCTTCTCGCCCGACGGCGTGGTGCCCACCGGCACCACCAAGTACGAAAAGCGCGGCATCGCGGTCAACGTGCCCGAATGGCAGATTGACAACTGCATCCAGTGCGGCCAGTGCTCGCTGGTGTGCCCCCACGCGGTCATCCGCCCGTTCCTCATCAAGGACGAGGCCATGAAGGACGCCCCCGAAACCTTCAAGACCAAGAAACCCATCGGCAAGGAGTACGAGGGCTACCAGTACCGCATCCAGATCTCCCCGATGGATTGCACCGGCTGCGAAAACTGCGCCAACATCTGCCCCGCGAAGCAGAAGGCGCTGGTGATGAAGCCGCTGGCCACCCAGAAGGAGCAGGAGGCCAACTGGGAGTTCGCCGTCCGCCAGCCCGAATTCAAGGGCGCGCTGAACACCCGCTCCATCAAGGGCTCGCAGTTCAAAAAGCCGCTGTTTGAGTTCTCCGGCGCCTGCGCCGGCTGCGGCGAGACGCCCTATGTGAAGCTGGTCACCCAGCTCTTCGGCGACCGCATGGTGGTGGCCAACGCCACCGGCTGCTCGTCCATCTACGGCGGCTCCGCGCCCACCTGCCCCTATACCGTGAACGACGAGGGCTGCGGCCCGGCCTGGGCCAACAGCCTCTTTGAGGACAACGCCGAGTTCGGCTTCGGCATGAACCTCGCCAGCGTGCAGCGCCGTGAGAAGCTGGCCGAAAGCGTCAAGGCGCTGATGGACGGCGCATGGGCCGCCTATCCCGATGGCGCCGCCGCCTGCCAGGCCTGGCTGGACGCCAGGGACGAGGGCGAGGCCTCCAAGGCCGCGGCCGCGAAGCTGATCGACCTGATGGAGGCCAAAAAGGACGATCCGCTGGTCGGGGAGATCCTTGAGGACAAGGACCAGCTGGTCAAGAAGTCCGTCTGGATCATCGGCGGCGACGGCTGGGCCTATGACATCGGCTACGGCGGGCTGGACCACGTGATCGCCCAGAACATGGACGTCAACATCCTGGTGCTGGACACCGAGGTGTACTCCAACACGGGCGGTCAGGCGTCGAAGGCCACGCCGCGAGGCGGGGTGGCGAAGTTTGCCGCCGGCGGAAAGCCGGGGAGCAAGAAGGACCTGGGGATGATGGCCATGAGCTACGGCAACGTGTACGTGGCGCAGATTTCGCTGGGCGCCAACCCGAACCAGGCCATCAAGGCCATCCGGGCCGCCGAGGCTTACCGCGGCACGTCGCTGATCATCGCCTACGCCCACTGCATCGCCCACGGCATCAACATGACCACGGGCATGTCGCTGCAGAAGGAGGCGGTGGCCTGCGGATACTGGCCGCTGTACCGTTTCGATCCGAACGAGAAATCCAAGCCGTTCACCCTCGACAGCAAAGCGCCCAAGGGTGCATTCAAGGACTTCGCCATGCAACAGGCACGGTTCGCCATGCTGGCTCGCTCGAAACCGGAAGATTCGGAGCGTCTGCTCAAGCTTGGGCAAGAGGATATCAACAGCCGGTGGAACTACTACGAGCAACTGGCAGCCACGACCCGCGACGGCGGCGAAAAGGAGGTGCAAGCATGAGTGTCGATCTTCGCACGAAGTATCTTGGTCTGGAGCTGAAGAATCCGCTGGTGGTGGCGGCGTGCCCGCTGACCCAGTCGATCGACAACCTCAAGAAGCTCGAGGAGGCGGGGGCCGCGGCAGCGGTACTGCCGTCGCTATTTGAAGAGCAGATCACCCACGAGGAGGTGGCGCTCTCGGCAGCGCAGGATTTCGGCACGGAGAGCTTTGCGGAAGCGCTGAGCTATTTTCCGGAGCCGGATGAATACCGCGCGGCACCTGACGTGTATCTGGATGCGATCGCCGCGGCGAAGAAGGCCGTCAAGATGCCGATCATCGGCAGCCTCAACGGCATATCCCGGGGCGGCTGGGTCAAGTACGCCAAGCGGATCCAGGATGCGGGCGCCGACGCGCTGGAGCTCAACATCTATCTGATCGCCGCGGACATGAACGTGTCGGGGGCGCAGATCGAGGAGAAGTATCTGGAGCTGGTCGCGGCGGTCAAGGAATCGATCTCGATTCCGCTGGCGGTCAAGATCGGGCCGTACTTCAGTTCGCCCGGCCACATGGCCAGGCGGATTGCGGACGCGGGCGCGGACGGCCTGGTGATCTTCAACCGGTTCCTCCAGCCCGACATCGATCTGGATGATCTGAAGATCTCGCCGAAGCTGATCCTGAGCACCACCAACGAACTGCTGCTGCCGCTGCGGTGGGTGGCCCTGCTGCACGGCCGCGTCAACGCCTCGCTGGCCCTGACGAGCGGCATCCACGGCTCGAAGTGCCTGCTCAAGGCCCTGCTGGCCGGAGCCGACGTGGGCATGGTGGCCTCGGTTCTCTACCAGAAGGGCTTCGAGAGGGTCAGCTCGATCCTGTCGAACATGACCGACTGGATGCAAGAGAACGAGTACCAGTCCGTCGAGCAGCTCAAGGGAAGCATGAGCCAGGAGAACTGCCCCGATCCGGCTGCCTTCGAACGGGGCAATTACATGAAGGCCCTCACGTCGTTCGTGGGCGAAGCGATCTAGACCGACTTGCACGATTCCAGGCGATCCAGACTCCGCCGCCACCCTTGGGGAGGCGGCTTCAAGGAGATGGCTGATTGCGGGAATCGCGCAACGTGGTTTGGTACTGCGAATGAAGGATTGCCAATTGAGCGGGTCCGCGGGCAGCACTGCCGGCGGGCCCGCTTTTTTGTCTCCCCGGCCGAGGAGGATGGACGGGCAAGAGCGGACTGGCCGCCGACAGCCGGCGCAGGGTTGCGCCAGATTGAGCCGACCACCGAGAAACGGCCGACCCCTACGACAAGACGGTTTTGGGGAGCAGGCAGGCAATCGTGTCGCAGAGAGTGGCCCGGTCGAAGGGCTTGCTCACGCAGGCATCGCAGCCGCACTGACGACACCTCTCGATCTCGTCTTCCATGGCCCTGGCGGTGATGGCCACGACAGGCCCCGAGAATCCCGCCGCGCGCAACTGGCGAGTCGTCTCATAGCCGTCGATGGTGGGCAACCGAATGTCCATGAGGATCAGGTCGAACGGATGATCGGTATGGAACGGCGACTTCACCAATCGGACCGCCTCTTCCCCCCGGTCGACAACGGCCACCTTGACGCCCGTCGGCCGGAGGACGGAGGCCATCAACCACTGATGGTCTTCGTTGTCCTCGACAAGCAAGAAATGCAGCCGGCTCCAGTCGCTGGCCGCACACCAGGTCGAGTTGGGCAGAGAGGGGCGATTGGACATTGCAGACCGCTATTCTATTGCATGGGCACAGGGGGAGTCCCGACCCTGAGGGGGGGGCGTTCGAGGAACCCCTGCTGCGTGTTCTCTGTGTCTTGGCGAGACTTCGCCAAGGGGGCGCGATGGCCTCTTCTGGGGACTGGGAGGTGTGTGCCGGGGGACGGCCCATCCGAGGATTCGAAGTGCGGGGCTACCAGAAACGAGGACCCGATGACGGGCTCTGTGGATCATGGCCACCGCAGACCGGAACCCCAAGATGCCGGCAAGATGGGAGGGACGACGACTCAGCCGACCCCAAACCACCCCGTCGCAAACCAGCGTCTCCCACAGGATGCAATCGCAGATCCATAACTGTTTATCGGGTTCCCAGTGGTTGAACTCGACGACAACCACCACGGGCGTCGTGTGGTCCGGCACGCGATCCTTGCAGCGGAGTCCTGATTCTTGTTCAGATCGTCTCGCGGGAAGGATCAGCGACTCACTGCAGATTGGGTACGGAGAGGCCTGCAGCCAGGATTTCGCGGGACGATTTGGCCCAGCGGCGCGAGGCTAGGCTATCCAGGAAACACGGGGGCCTTGCAGCAAGGGCGAGGAGGGCATTCGGACGCATGTAGCCTTGCAAACAAACCACCATGCCCTAGAATATGCCATTTTTAGAGCCTTGCGCGACACAGCATCCCCCTGGCACGGGTTCGGGCTGCCGCCCCCAAGACCCTCTTCCAGGGGACGCAGGCTGCGTTCGAGTCAAGGCGTCCCGAGTCTGGCATCCACCCGATGAGCGCTTCGCCCACCCTGATCGCCGCGTACCTGACGCTATTTGCCTTGGTGGGATCGGCCACGATCTTCGCAGCACTTGTGCTGGGCCGGTTCTTGCGGCCGAAGAACCGCACCCCTGAGAAGCTGGAAGCCTATGAATGTGGGGAACCACCGGTTGGGTCGGCCTACATTCAGTTCCATGTGCGTTTCTACGTTGTGGCGTTGTTGTTCATCATTTTCGATGTGGAGGTGGCCTTCTTCTTTCCCTGGGCGGCCGTTTTCGGCAAAGCGACCCAGTTAAGAGACCCCGGCTTGGAGAGGGTTGCCGCAACCGCCGGGGTGAACCCGGTCGGGCAGAAGCTGGAAGAACTGGGGGTGCCGGCGTCGGAAGCCCGGGGCGTGGTTGATGCGGCCCCGGCCGCCCGACTGGCCCTGGCGGCGATGATCGACATCGCTGTTTTCTTCGTCGTGTTGATGGTTGGTTTTGCCTATGTCTGGCGTCGGGGTGACCTGGACTGGGTTCGCACGATGCGGGCGGTTCCGGCGGAACGGGTTTTCCCGGGACCCGGTCAGGGGTGACGGGAGGAGGATCGACGATCGGGCCGCGATCGCCTTGGCCGGGAGAGACCGACAGGGAAGAGACTGGATTCCATGAACGTCACGGATATTGTCGAGCGATTGAAGCAGCAATTCGGCCCGCAGATCGTGCGGGCCGAACTGGAGTGCGTGGATCCCTGGGTCGAAGTGGAGGCGGCGGGGCTGCACGCGATCCTGTCCTTTCTGCGGGACGCGCCGGAGCTGCGGTTCGATTATCTGCACTGCATCTCGGCGGTCGACTATTTCGAGCCGGATCCCAAGAAGGCCCAGAAGGTCGGGTGGGAGCCACACCTGGAGTTGCTGTATCATGTTTCGAGCTTGCAGCACCGGCATCGGATCGTGCTTCGAGTCGTGCTGCCCCGTTGGCGCGGCGACCAGGCAGGTCAATTGCCCGAGGTCGACTCGGTTGCCGACCTGTGGCGTACGGCCGACTGGCACGAGCGCGAGGTGTACGACCTCAGCGGAGTGACGTTCAAGGGCCATCCCGACTTGCGGCGGATTCTCTGCCCGGAGGACTGGGTGGGCCACCCGCTGCGAAAAGACTACCAGACGCCCGAGGAATACCACGGAATAAGAGTCAAGTAACCCGGGCTGCCGGGCTGCCGGCCCGGCCGCCGGAAGCGTGGATCACGCAGAAGTACCGAGACATGCCGATTGAACGAGTCGATCCAGACCTGGTCGAATTCGACGTCCGCACGGACGAGATGCTGATCAATATGGGCCCGCAGCATCCGAGCACTCACGGCGTGCTGCGGCTGGTGCTGCGCACCGACGGCGAGGTGGTCTCCGGCGTCGTTCCCCACATCGGCTACCTGCACCGCTGTGCCGAGAAGATCGGCGAGAAGCTCAGTCCCCGGCAGTGGGTGCCGTACACCGACCGGATGGACTACCTGGCCGGAATGAACATGAATCTCGGCTGGTCGATGGCCGTGGAGAAGCTGCTGAATCTCGAGATTTCGGAGCGAGCCCGGCACCTGCGCGTGATCGTCTGCGAGCTGAATCGAATCGCCAGCCACCTGGTCGCGGCGGGGACTTACGGGCTGGACCTTGGCAGCTTCACCCCGTTTCTTTACACGTTCCGAGAGCGGGAGAAGATTCTCGACCTGTTCGAGGAGGTGTGCGGAGCACGATTGACCTACAGCTACATCGTACCCGGCGGCGTGGTGGCCGATCTGCCTCCGGGCTGGCTGGAGCGCTGCGAGAAGTTTCTCGCGGAGTTCGAGGAGGTGGTTCCGGAGTTGCACGCGGTGTTGACGAGCAACGAGATCTTCATCCGCCGGACGGCCGGCGTGGGGGTGCTCAGCCCGGAGATGGCGGTCAGCTACGGCTGTTCGGGACCGGTGCTTCGCGGGAGCGGGGTGAACTGGGATCTGCGCCGCGACGGGGAAGAGCGGGTAACGAGGATGTATGACGACTATCAGTTCGAGGTGATCGCGTCGGCAGGCGGGCGTTATCCGCAGGACCGCGACGATTATCCCGCGGTGCCGCCGGAGGCCGTGCTGGGCGATTCGTGGCACCGGTTCTATGTGCGCATGATCGAATGCGTGCAGTCGATGCAACTCGTCGGCCAGGGGATGGAGAAGTACCGACGGTGTGCGGGTCCTGTGGGCGAGCCGATGAAGACGAACCAGAAACTGCCCAAGGGAGAGGCCTACCTGGAGACCGAGGCGCCGAAAGGGCAGATGGGGTTCATGGTCGTTGGAGACGGGACGGCGATTCCCTGGCGGGTCCGCGCGCGGAGCAGCAGCTTCTGCAATCTCTCCGTGACCTCCGAGATCTGCCGCGGTTCGCTGATTGCCGACATACCGGCCATCCTTGGCTCTTTGGATATCGTGCTGGGAGAGATTGACCGCTGATGGCAGAGTACCTTGTCGAATCGGGCATCCCCGTGTGGCTGGCCTACAGCGGCATCGCGATCGCGCAGTGCCTGGCGCTGCTGACGATCATGATGGTGGCCGCGGCGACCTTCACCTGGATGGAGCGAAAGGTGTCCGGCCGCATCCAGGACCGGCTGGGGCCGACCCGCGTGGGGGGCCGTTTTGGCTGGCTGCAGTCCCCGGCCGACGGTTTGAAGCTGCTGTGCAAGGAGGACTTGATTCCGCAGGATGCGGACCCGATCCTGTTCCGGCTGGCTCCGTACATCAGTTTCACGGTCTCCTTCTCGGTTTTTCTGGCTTTGCCACTGGCCAGCGGATGGGTGGCGCAGCAACTGAACATGGGCGTGTGTTTCATCCTGGCGGTTGCAGGCCTGGAGGTCTACGGCGTGATCCTGGGCGGCTACTCGTCGGGGTCGAAATGGTCGCTTTACGGATGCATGCGAGAAGCGGCCCAGGTGGTGAGCTACGAGGTGCCGCTGGCATTGTGCGCGTTGCTGCCGGTGATGGTGGCCGGTACGCTCGACCCGGTGGTGATCGGCGACATGCAGCGGGGCTGGGTATGGAACTGGATGATCTTCCACAGCCCGTTCATGTTCGTGACGTTCTTCATCTACCTGACGTGCGCGGTGGCGAGCACGAACCGCGCCCCCTTCGACCTGGCGGAGGCGGAGAGCGAGCTGGTCGCCGGATTCCTGACGGAGTATTCCGGGTTTCGCTGGAGCGTGTTTTTCATGGCGGAATACGGCTCGATGGTGATGATGAGCGGCCTGGGGGCGATCCTGTTTCTGGGCGGATGGCACGGCCCGATCCCGATCGCCGGCCTGCTGGGTTTGACCTACGAGCAGCATGCGGTACTGGGCTGGCTGGGGGACCTGCTGGGGGCCTGCAACTTTCTTCTGAAGGCCTTTCTCGGAGTGACCGTGATGATGTGGCTGCGATGGACGTTGCCACGGTTGCGGATCGACCAGGTGATGACCACGTGTTTGAAGTACTGCGTGCCGCTGGCTGCAGCCATGTTTGTGGGCGTGCTGCTGTGGAGCTATGTGCTGCCGGGCGGTCTCCTGCCGCGTCAGACGCCCTTGGGCGCGGTTGCCGAAGCCCCGGCCTGGCGGGCCACCGCAACCGCGGGAGATGACAGGCCATGATCAACTGGCATACGCTGCTGTTCCTGCTGTTCGCCGGGTTGACCTGCGTGTTTGCGGTGGCGGTCGTCGTGTCGACCAACGTGGTGCGGATGGCGGTTTGCCTGATCGCATCGCTTGCGGCCGTTGCGGGCCTGTACTTTCTGGCCGGGGCGGATTTCGTGGGCGCCATGCAACTGATGATCTATGTGGGCGGCACGCTGGTGCTGCTGATCTTCGGCGTGATGTTGACCATGCAAGGACCAGGCGTTGTGCTGAAGATCACATCGGCCAACTGGCTGATGGCGATCCTGGGAGGCGGCGCCTTCTTGTTCCTGCTGTGCGGGGCGGCCGTCAGTGTCGACGCCTGGACGCCTGCGGCCGTGGCCGAGGCGTCGCCGGCGGTCCAGGCGGGGCACACCGTGGCGCCCCTGGGGATGGCTCTGCTCGGAATCCGAGTGGACCGGCTCGGCCAGGACAGTCCGACGTTGCGGGCCGGCATGTCGGGCTACTTCCTTCCGTTTGAGATCATTTCCGTTCATCTGCTCGTGGTATTGATCGGGGCAGCCCACCTGGCCCGCGCCCGGAAGAAGAAGGAAGCGCCCCCCGGGCATCGAGAGGGCAGCCTGGAGCGGCATTGCGAAGGAGATTCACAGCTTCCGTCTTGAACCCTGAGACCCAACCAACCTGTGTACACGTTGCGAGCTGAGCGGGGTGTGTTTCGACGCACCTGGCTGGGCCGCATGGAGATACCTGGTGCGGCAAGACGCACCCCACCCCTGACCCCCGGACCGCGGACAAGTTCCATGTCTCTTCTGAGCCAGCCCGTCAGCCTGTCGCACTATCTGATCGTAGGAGCGGTCCTGTTCGTGAGCGGGATCGTGTGCATGGCGACGAAGCGGAATGCGATCGGGGTGTTGATGGGTGTGGAGCTGGTGCTGAACGGCGCGGCGGTCAATTTCGTGGCGTTCTCCTGCCCGTTTCTTCGAGCCGACGGACAACTGGCGCTGGGGCTCGACGGGCAGTTGATCACCTTGTTCATCATCGTGCTGGCCGCGGCGGAGGCGGCGGTGGCGCTGGCCATTGCCCTCTGTTACTACAACACGCATGCCACAATCGACGTCGACGAAGGGGACGACCTGAAAGGCTGATGGAACTCGCCACGTTTCTACCGCTGCTGCTTCTGTTGGCCTGGCTGCTGCCGCTGGTGTCGTTCGCACTGATCGTGCTGGCCGGGCCGCGACTGGGCCGCGCCGGGATCAACGCGGGCTACATTGCCACGGGCGCGATCGGCACGTCGCTGCTCCTGTCGCTCCTGGCCTTGGGCTCGTGGCTCTGGCAGCACCCGATCGCGGCATCGCACGGCGAGGCGGGCGGGCATGTTGCCGCCGAGGCGGGCGCGACTGGAGAGGGTCCGGCGGAGCCGGCCGGCAGGCAGGAAGGACGGCACGGAGAGTCTGCGCCGGTGCCCCCCCTGGCCGGCGACTGGTACACGCTGGCCGAATTCGGCTCGCTGCGGATCACGATCGGCTACTACATCGACGCCCTGACGATCGGGATGTTTGTGATGGTGACGTTGATTGCCACCTGCATCCACGTCTACTCCTTCGGTTACATGCATGAAGAGCTGGAGGACGTGACCGATCGGCTGGCCTCGACCGCCAGCGGGAAGCCGCTGGTCCGTCCCGGGCGTTTCCACCGCTTCTACCAGTATCTCTCGCTGTTCTGCTTCAGCATGCTGGGTCTGGTCGTGGCCGGCAACGTTGCCATGGTGTTCGTGTTCTGGGAACTGGTCGGCATCTGCTCCTATCTGCTGATCGGCTTCTACATCGAGCGGAAATCGGCCTCGACGGCGGCCAACAAGGCCTTCATTGTCAACCGCGTGGGCGATTTCGGCATGATCATCGGCCTGATGGTCCTGTTCGGGGGCCTGGGGACTTTCGCGTTTGGGGACCTGGCGGAAGCGGACGGAACCGTGCGGCCGGGGATCTTCAGCCAGGTTCGGCCGGCGGCCGGCGGCCACAAGCTGACCGTGCCCGACGGGCTGATCCGCATGGCGGCGGCGGATCAGATCGACTCGATTTACAGCTCGATGCCCAATGCGGCCCGGGAAACGGTCGACGAGCTGGCGGCGGAGCGGATTGCAGCCCTGCGGAAGGCGGGCACCGGGTACTGGCTGTTGATCGTGGCCGGCCTGGGAATCTTCTGCGGCTGCGTGGGCAAGAGCGCCCAGTTTCCGCTCCACGTGTGGCTTCCCGACGCGATGGAAGGCCCCACGCCGGTGAGCGCGTTGATTCATGCGGCGACGATGGTGGCCGCCGGCGTGTACCTGGTCGGGCGTTTCTATCCCGTGTTTGCGCCGGAAGTGCTGCTGGTCATCGCCTATGTGGGCTGCATCACTCTGTTCATGGCGGCAACGATTGCGATCACGGCCACCGACATCAAGCGGGTGCTGGCCTATTCCACGGTCAGCCAGTTGGGATACATGATGTTTTCTTTGGGGGTCGGCGGCTGGGCGGCGGGGCTATTCCACCTGTTCACGCACGCGTTTTTCAAGGCCCTGTTGTTCCTCTGCTCGGGTTCGGTGATCCACGCCTGCCACACCAACGAGATGCCCGAGATGGGCGGGCTGCGGAAGAAGATGCCCTGGACGGCCTGGACGATGCTGGTCGGCTGCCTGGCGATTTCGGGAGCGGGGATTCCGCTGCTGATCGGCTTGAGCGGCTACCACTCCAAGGACGCGATTCTGGCCCAGGCGTTTTCGTACGGACAGCAGGTCCCGGCACAAGCCTGGCTGTTCTACGTAGCCGCGGGGGGCGCGGCGATCACGGCGTTCTACATGTTCCGCCTGTGGTTCATGACCTTCGCCGGCCAGCCCCGCAACGGCCATGTGTACGAGCACGCCCACGAGTCGCCGGCGTCGATGTATGTGCCGCTGGTGATCCTGGCCTTTTTCGCCGTGGTTGCGGGCTGGCCCGTGCCGGGGCTGAATCTGCCGGGACTGCTGGAACAGGCCCGGCCACTGGGAACCGCAGAGGGTTTTGCGGCAGCCGCAGGGGCCTCGGGACTCGTCGTGCCGCCGGAGGTCCTGTCGCACGCCAGGGCGCTGCACCAGACCGTGTCGTGGATCGCCTTCGGCACGGCCCTGGCCGGTTTTACGGTTGCGGTGCTGTTCTACCTGGTGCGGGTTTTCAATCCGGAGACGGTGCGCAGGCTGCTGCTGCCGGTGCACGGTTTCCTGCTGCACAAGTGGTTCTTCGACGAGCTCTACGATCTGGCGCTGGTCAAACCGGTGCTGCTCGTTTCGCTGGCGGCCGCCGAGATCGATCGACTCGTGATCGACCGGCTGGCCGACGGTTCGGCGAGGTTGTGCGTTGCCATGGCCCGGTTCGACGACCTGGTGGACCGGCTGGTGGTCGATCGCTGCGTCAACGGGCTGGCATGGGTGACGTACCGGCTGGGGCTGCAGCTCAAGCGGGTGCAGACCGGACAGTTGCGGCAGTACGTGGTGATGATCGCGGTTTCGACCGTGGCACTGTTCATGCTGATTTTCGTTTACCGAAACTTGACTCTGTTCCGATAGGGACCAAGCCACCAACGGTTGCAGGATACGTTTCACCGCCGGACAGGCGTTGCAGCCTGCCGGACGAGCCGCAGGGCAGGTCCGGCAAACAGGAAGAACGCCCGCTGCTGCGACAAGGGTTCACACGACTATGACACTAGCCAGCCCCCCCATCCTTCTGAGCCTGATCATATTCCTCCCCGCGTTGGGAGCCCTGGTGATCGGCCTGTTGCCCAGGGGACGCGACGACCTGTTCAAGCAGGTTTCGCTTGCGACCACGATCGTCGTGGCGGTTCTGACGGTTTGGGTGGCGCTGCCCGCGGCTCCCGGCAGCGGCGCCTCGGTGGGTTTCGAGGTGGGCAAGGCACAGATGCAGTACGCTTTCAGCGTGCCCTGGATCGAGTCGTTCAACATTTACTACGCCCTGGGGATCGACGGGATCAGCCTGCCGCTCGTGCTGCTCACCTCGGGTCTGAGCGTGCTGGCCATGGGGGCGAGCTGGACGATCGCCAAGCACGTGAAGGCCTACTGCATCCTGTTCCTGCTGCTGGAGACGGGCATGCTGGGCGTGTTCATGGCGCTCGATTTCTTTTTGTTCTACGTGTTCTGGGAGGTGATGCTCCTGCCGATGTACTTCTTGATCGGCGTCTGGGGCGGTCCGCGGAAGGAGTATGCGGCGATCAAGTTCTTCCTGTTCACCATGGTCGGCAGCGTGCTGATGCTGGTGGCCTTGCTGGCCCTGTATTTCAGCAGCGACCTGAACCTGTTGAGCGAGGTGGAGCTGAGAAATTCACACGTCCACCAGAACGTGCTGGATCGGCACGCCCCGGGATCCGAGCAGCCGCTGCACACCTTCAACCTCCTGGCCCTGGCCCGGCAGGGGCAGGCGAGCGGGTCGCCTTTCTCTGAGGATCTGACACCGGGCATCTCGGTGCAGTGGTGGGTCTTTCTCCTGCTGCTGATCGGTTTCCTGGTCAAGGTGCCGTCGGTGCCGATCCACACGTGGCTCCCCGATGCGCACGTGGAGGCTCCGACGCCGATCTCCATGATCCTGGCCGGAGTGCTGCTGAAGATGGGGGGCTACGGGATCATCCGCATCTGCTACCCGATCTGCCCGCAGGCGGCCTACGACCTGGCCTGGCTGGTCTGCACGCTGGGCGCGGTCAGCATGGTGTACGGCGCGCTGGCCGCCATGGCCCAGACCGATTTCAAGCGCCTGGTGGCCTACAGTTCGGTATCGCACATGGGCTACGTGGTGCTGGGACTGGGGGTGTGGTCGATCAGCGGCGCGACGGGCAT
>CAZLWV010000156.1:0-4858 GCA_964563135.1 uncultured Planctomycetaceae bacterium | reverse complement strand
TCGCCAACGGCACGCTGGACGCGGACGCGGGCGTGATGATCACCGCGTCGCACAACCCGGCCGAGTGGAACGGCTTTAAGCTCTGCCGCGCGCAGGCGGTTCCGATCAGCGGCGCGACGGGCATGACCGGCGACTACTGGAAGATGGGCATGAACGGGGCCATGTTCCAGATGATCGCCCACGGCATCAGTTCGGCCGGCATGTTCTTCCTGGTCGGCGTGATTTACGAGCGGGTCCACCATCGGAACCTCGACGAATTCGGAGGCCTGTTCGGGAGGATGCCGGTTTACACGGGCATCTCGATGGGGATCTTCTTCGCCGCGCTCGGGCTCCCCGGCCTGTGCGGGTTCATCGGCGAGATTCTCGTGGTTCTCTCGGTGTGGAACTACAGCCAGGTGCTGGCGGTGGTTGCCGCGTCGGTGGTCGTGCTCACGGCCGGGTACATCCTGTGGACGTTGCAGCGGGTCTATCTGGGCCCGGAATACAGGGGGCCCCATGGCGAGGGCATCACGCCGATGAGCCGGCGCGAACTGGCGATCGGCGCACCGCTGCTGGCCTTTGCGATCCTGCTGGGCGTGTATCCAAAGCTGGTTTTCAATTACATGGCGCCCAGCGTCAACAAGGTGGTCGATGATATCGGCGCCACCCAGCCGCACTACACCGCCTATACGACGACCGCCCGGCTCGATCCTGGGGAACGATTGCGGCCCGGCCTGGCCTGGCTCGAATCGCGAGCCCCGCGAGAGGAGGCCGAACAACCGTGACCTTCTTCGACCTGGTCCAGAGTTCGCTGCAGGACAGCCTGGGGACGTCGATTCCGGTCTTTGCGCCGGAGCTGGTCCTGTGCGGCACGATCGTGGCGATGCTGCTGGCGCAGATGTTTTCCAGCACCCACAGCCGTGCGGCCTACCGCGTGGTGATGATCGGCACCCTGGCCGCACTGGTGGTGGCCCTGCAGACCGCGGCACCGGACAGGCCGGCGGAGATCTTCACGGGCATGCTCGTTCACGACACGTTTTCGCTGTTCATGCGGCGGCTGCTCCTGCTGTTCGTGCTGCTGTTCGTATCGCTGACGCAATTGAGCGGGATGCCGGGCCGCGAGGATGCGACGGAATTCTACACGCTGATTCTGGGCTCGGTGGTCGGGATGTGCCTGATGGTATCGGCCAACCACATGCTGATGGTGTTCCTGGGCATCGAGATGGCCAGCGTGCCGTCCTACGCGCTGGTGGGCGTGATGAAGAACCGCCGGCTGAGCGCCGAGGCGGCGCTGAAATATGCCGTGTTCGGCGGCGGGGCCGCAGGTGTGATGCTCTACGGGATCAGCCTGCTCGTGGGCGCGTTGGGCACGGCCCACCTGCCAACCATGAGTGTGCAACTGGCCGCCCTGATGGGCTCGACGGCGGGGTACGACCATCAGTTGGTGCTGGTGCTGGCGGGGCTGATGATCATGGTCGGGTTCGCTTTCAAGCTGTCGGCCGTCCCCTTCCACTTCTGGACTCCCGACGCGTTCGAAGGAGCCACGGCCGAGGTGGCGGCGTTTCTTTCGGTGGCCTCCAAGGCGGCGGCACTGGCCTTGTTGCTGCGGGTCACACTGGGACTGGGGCATGTGCCGTCGAGCCTGGAAGGCCCGCCGGCGACACCCGCAGTGCTGCGGGCAGCCGACCAGGCCGACGGGCAGACCCCGGGCCTGGCAGCCGGCGCACCCGGCGCGGCGGCGGGCACGGCCGCCCTCGAACCGGTCCGGCAATACATGGCGGGGCTGATCGCCTTCCTGGCGGCCCTGACGTGCACGTTCGGCAACCTGGCGGCGTATGGCCAGGACAACATGAAGCGGCTCCTGGCCTATTCGACGATCGCTCATGCCGGATACATGATGATGCCCGTGGCTGCGGCAATCCTGCTGGCGGAAGAGGCGCCGGACGCGGCGCGCCAGACCGTGGCGGCCATCGCCTTCTACATCTTCGTGTACCTGTTCATGAACCTGGGCGCGTTCGGGATCGTGGCGTTTCTGCGCGGGCCGCTGGGCAGCGAGCAGCTTCCCGACTATGCCGGACTTGCGCGTCGGTCGCCGGGGCTGGTGATCGCTGCGGCGATCATCATGTTCAGCCTGGTGGGACTGCCACCGCTGGGCGGATTTGCGGCCAAGTTTGCGATCTTCGCCCAGACCTACCGGGCCGGACTCCTGCTTCTGGTCGTGATCGGAGTGCTCAACACGGTGTTCAGCCTGTTCTACTACCTGCGGGTCGTGAAGACGATGGTCCTCGATCCTGAGCCCGAGGAGCGACCGGCGCCCACGATACCGCTGTGGTCGAACCCCGGCTTCTACTGCTCGCTGATCGCGCTGCTTCTGGTGGTGCTGGGAGTATTCTGGGATCCCCTGTTCGTCAGAGCCAGCAACGCCGCCTCCTTGCTGTTGCCGTAGCCATGCCGCCGACCGACATCACATCGTTGCTCAACCGCCTGAACCACCTGATACTGCGATCGTTTGCAGCCTATTCGGTGAAGGCACGCTCGACATCGTACTGCGGGCCCGAGGCGATGCTCGACCTGCTCCGGCAGGCAGCCCAGGAGCAGGAGAAGCTGGCCGAACGGATCGGGGAAGCGATCCGCGACCTGCGGCAAGTTGCGGATCCGGGGCAGTTCCCCATCGAGTTCACGGCGTGGAACGACGTGGCGCTGCCTCGGGTTGTGGAGCGTGCCATCGAACTGCTGGAACAGACCGCAGCGGAAGCCTCCGCGATTGCCGAAGGGGAGCCGCCGGCACCGGCGTTCCATTTTGCCAAGGAGGTGGTCCATCTGACCGAGCGCCATCTGGCACAACTGAAGGCAATCCTGGCAACGCATGCCGGCGCGGTCTGAGCCATGATCGACACCCACGCCCATCTCGACGATGGACAATTCGCGGCGGATCTCCCGGCAGTCCTGGAGCGGGCAGCCCGTGCCGGCATCGAGGCGATCATCTGCCCGGGCATTGGGGCAGGGTCGTCGGAGGCGGCGGTGGAGCTCGCCGGGAAACACGGGATGCTGCGAGCGGCAGCCGGAATCCAGCCGAATTACAGTGCGGAAGCGGCTCCGCAGGACTGGGATCGAATCGTGGCCCTGGCCGAGAAGGGGGCCGTCGTGGCGGTGGGCGAGACCGGCCTGGATCGGTACTGGGATTTCACGCCGATGGAGGTGCAGCAGGACTACTTTGACCGCCACCTGCAACTGGCGCAGGAGCGGGATCTGCCGGTGATCGTGCATTGCCGGGAGGCGGAAGCGGACACGCTCGCCATGCTACGGCAGGCGGTCGTCCGCGGTCTGCTCAGGGGAGTGATCCATGCCTTCAGCGGCGACCGGGACTTTGCCGAGGCCTGCCTGGATCTGGGCATGCACATCAGCTTTGCCGGGCCGGTCACCTATACGAACAAGAAATTCGAGCCGTTGCGGGAGGCCGCGAAAATCGTGCCCCCGGACCGGCTGCTGATCGAAACCGACAGCCCCTATCTTGTACCTCATCCCCTTCGCGGCAGGCAGAAGCGAAATGAACCGGCGCTGCTGCGTCACACGGCCGAATGTCTTGCCGAGTTGCGGGGCGTGGCTGTCACGCAGATCGAAACGCAAACCGCGGCAAACGCGAAGGTGTTATTCCGGGTATAACCGGCCTCCGGACAATAGCTCTGACGTCCTGTCGGCCTCAATGCCCGTCCCCACGTGAGGGTGCCAGCGCGGTTGTGTATTGCGCTTCAAGTGCTATAATAGCGTTGGTGGCACCTGAATTGTCCGAGTTCTGCCGACACGCCGACAACGCGAAATGCGAGTTGTCGATAGCAGACTCCAAGGGAATCGCCATGAGTCTCAAGCGAGAAGAGAATCAGGCTGCATACGGGAGCGCTAAGCTGGAATTGAGCAACCAGTTTCCGCTGGGGCATTATGTTGCTTTCGACGATGGGAAGATCGTGGCTGATGCGTCCAGCTTTGATGAGCTCACGGCAGCTCTCGTCAGGGTCGGCAAAGATGAACCCGACGTGTTCGTTGTGCAGGTCGGCGTGGACTATCCCGATGAGGTCTTCATCCTGCTATAGCTGCCATGTCGGAAGCACCGCTCGAACAACGGAACGCTTACAGAGGCAGACCCGCACGAGCATGGGCACGCCTCACGTTGCTGTCTCCTCACGACCGCGTCCGTGAATTGGCGTTCCTTGTCGACACCGGGAATCCTTGTGCCATCGTTCTTGACACGTCGACCATGGAATCAATGCATTGGCGAGATTCTATCAGTACTGAATCGAACTTCGGCCGTCTTGTAGGCGGATGGTTGCGAGTCATGATCCCAGGACTTGCATTTGATTCGAAGGTACTTGGGTACGCAAACGATTCGGTTGTGGATGTTGTCAAGCGAAGCGATCCGAGTTTTGCCGGTTTGGTTGGGCTTCCGTTCCTCCAAATGGTCGAATACGGAGGCGATAGTGAAACGTTCTGGCTGCGTTCCTCGGCGGGCCAGTAGGACTTGGACAGAGTCACCCGGTGCAGCGGCCGATGCTCGGCGAACCCAAGAGGGCGATAACCACTTGGCCGGACGCCCCTGGGACGTTCAGGATGCTTTCGGCTCACACTCCCACAAATTCCGGCTCGACGAGCCCTGGAATCACTCCCGCCGCATGCCCCCGGGCAAGCAGCTGCCTGACGGCCTGGCGGCCGCGATCGCCGAAGTCGAGCGTCCAGTCATTCACGTACATGCCGACGAACCTGTCGGCCTTGCCACGATCGAGCCCTCGGCCGAATGAGAGGGCATAGTCCAGGGCCTCTCCGCGGTGATCCAGCCCGAACTGAATACTCTCCTTCAGCAGCCGCGTCACCTCGACGATCGCCTCGT
>CAZLWV010000155.1:1289-18682 GCA_964563135.1 uncultured Planctomycetaceae bacterium | reverse complement strand
CGGCCTGGCGGGCCAGGAGATCAAACGGTTCGAGTTCGACCAGGACCTGGCCGGCCTCGACCGCCTGACCTTCCTCGACATGGACCTTAGCGACTCGCCCGCCCACCCGTGAGCCGAGACGGATTTCGTGGGCCTCGATGAACCCGGAGACCTTCACCGGTTCCCGGCGCCACTTGTGGGCCAGCAGGAGGGCGGCGAGAACCGCGCCGCCGATGAGAATCGGAAGAATTCGTTTGATCATGATCCCATCCGTTTCCTGGAGGCGGGAAAGTGCCGATCGTCGAGTTTGCGGCCAGTCCATCCGTGCCGCCAGATCCGCACCCGAACGGCAGGGTCCAGGATAGCGTGACGGGCAGCCCTGCCACAAGGAGTGGACACGGGCCGGCACGGGGCAGCTCCACGTTCGATCCACCCCTCGCGCGATCCAAAGGAACATGCGCCGGAGCCGGTGTCGCGCGAGGAAAAACGTCGCCAGTCGGCGCCACGGGTGGATTGCCCAGGGCCCTCAGACTTTGCCTGATCTGTCCAGGTGGATGCCGCCGGCCGATGGGTCAAGAGTCCACCCGGCGGATCGGGTGCCGGCCGGCCTGCCGCCGAACGACCGCGGCCGCGGCCGGAATCTCGTTAAACGATTTCCCGGGTGAGACTTCCGTGCTGCGGGCGTGCCGGCTCACGGTGCCGGACGGAGGGAATCCCGCGGTCCTGTCGATGTTCTTGATTGTTTCGTCCCTCCGAAACCAGCCGCGGTACCCGGCCTGAGAGAGACGATGAAAGAGTTGGCAGAACTCCCTTCCTGGCGACCTTGAACATCGGGGCTGAGAGTATGGAATGTCCCAGGTGCCGTTCCCACAGTGTCTACCGCAGCAAGAGAGGCAACGCCGCGTTGCCCTTCTTCGCCCGTTGGTTTCTCGTCTCCCTGCGATGCCACAATTGCAGTCGAGAGATCCTCCGTTTCGCTCCGTTCTGCCCCGTGGGCTCGAAAGGGGAACAGGATCATTGCCAGGCGACCGGAGCGGGGCAGCTCCCGCGAGTCCGACTCCCGCGCTTGAGCCCGAAAGGATGACGTCTCAACGCCCCATCTTCGCGGCTTTCTCGAGAATGGCGGGACGGGCCCCTTCCATGATTTCGCGGACGTCCTCATACCGCATCGTCCGCTGCTCGAAGGTCCGCTTCTGAATCGCGCCCAGGAATCGCCCTTCGAATTCGGCAAGATTGCTGCCGTAGATGTGGTAGCTGTCGGCCAGGTGGACATAACGGCCCAGCGCCACCGGACGCCCCGAGATTTCTGTGACGCGTGCGGCGATCCGCTGCTGGAGGTGAGTCAGCGCGAAGATGTTCATGAATGCAGCCTTGTAGGCGTCGTTGGACCGGAATCGCACGTTCATGCTCAGAAACGACCGGCCTTCCTCCTCCGTGATACGGCACCAGATGCTCTGCAGGCACGCCGGATCGTAGCAGGAGCAGTCTTCCCGGACCTTCCAGGTGATCGCCTGGGCCCGGCGAGTGTACGGGGTCTTGGCCAACTGGGCGGCAATGCTTTCGATCTGGTCGAACGGCTCGAGCGTGGGGGCTTGGTAGGCAAACAGACGCTGGTGATAGGTGTATTCCCAACGGGTATCCGTTTCGTCGTCCGGGTTGCGGACGAGGTGGTCCTTGATCCCGTCGCAGACCTCCATGACATATTCCTGGAGTTCCTCGAAGCCGCCCGGGAAATCGCGATGGATCCTCGGCTCGGCGCCCGGATCTTCGACCGTCAGGAGCATCGTGGCGTCCTTGCTGGGGGGATCGTCGGGCCTGTCGTACTGCGTCTTGATGTTGCAGCCCGATCGGTGGAGTTCGAGAAGCGAATTCTCCCAGGCTTCGGCAATGCTCCGACCGCCAGCGGTGAGGACCGGAATTCCACTCATGACACATCTCTTCCTTTGTTCCACAGGTTCCATGTTCGGCAAGGCGGCCATTTTGCGGCGGATTGGCTCGGATGGCAAGCCCCCGCAGCGGGTGATTCGATCCCGCCGGCTTGCGATGCGGCTTACGCCCGAAGACAATGGCGGGCAACAAGCCTCCGGTTCTGCTGATTCGAGGTCTCCATGTTTCGTGATCCCTGTTCTCTTCGCCGGGCCCTGATATTCTTGGGCATCAGTCTTGCCGCTTCGATCTGCGATTTCGCAGCAGCGGCGCAGCGCTGGTCTTGCGTCGATGAAAACGGAGTGCTTCGCTGGCGAGATGACCAGAGCGAGATTGCCCTGTTCGGCGTCAACTACTACACGCCGTTCACGGTCGACTATGAGGGGCTTGCACGGCTCGGCGAAGATCATCGCCGCTCGATCGATCGCGACGTGGCCCACTTCGATCAGTTGGGACTCGATGTCGTCAGGCTTCACGTCTTTGACCGGCAGATCAGCGACCGGGAGGGCAACCTGCTCGAAAATGAGCATCTCGATCTGTTCGACTATCTGGTAGCCGTGTGCAAGCAGCGCGATATCTGCACGGTGCTCACGCCGATCGCCTGGTGGCATTATCATTCGCCCGACGGCGGATTTTCCTCCCTCTACACCAAGCCCGAGATGCTCACCAAACCGGAGGCTCGTCAGGCCCAGCAGAGATATCTGCGGCAATTCATGGAGCACGTCAATCCGTACACGAAGAGGGCGTACAAGGACGAACCGGCGATCGTCGCGATCGAGCTGATCAACGAACCGCTCTACGACGACGCAACCACCGTCGACGACGTGCGGCTCTATATCGAAGATCTGGCCGCAGCCGTCCGGGGCACCGGAGCCCGGCAGCCGATCTTCTACAACGGCTGGTCGAACCGCGAAGAAGCGGTTGGCAAATCATCGATTGAAGGCTGCACATTCGGCTGGTACCCGACGGGCCTGGTTTCCGGAGGCTGCCTGAGAGCCAATTACCTTCCCGCCGTCGACGACTATCCGCAGATGCGGCTGCCCTGCCTGGAAGGCAAGGCGAAAATCGTATACGAGTTCGACGCGGCAGACGTTCCCGGACGCGTGATGTATCCGGCCATGGCCAGGGCCTTCCGAAGCGGCGGGGCACAGATCGCGACGCAGTTCCAGTACGACCCCGCGCCATTGGCCGCCTACAACTATGGCTGGTGCACCCACTACCTCAACTTGATCTATGCGCCGGGCAAGGCACTCAGCTTTGCGATCGCGGCCGAGGCCTTTCGCCAGACCCCGCGGCTGGCGCCGCCGGGCAAGTATCCGGCCAACACCACCTTCGGCCCCTTCGATCTCGACTACGAGCGCGACCTGAGCGTGATGCGGACGGAGACGACGTTTCTCTATGCCAACCACACGGACCTCGCGCCCCCGTCTCCAAGCCAACTCCAGCGCGTGGCCGGTTGCGGAAGTTCGCCCGTCGTTCACTACGAAGGTACGGGGGCCTATTTCCTCAATAAGTTGGCGGCGGGGCAATGGCTGTTGACCGTCTATCCGGACGCCGTTTGGGTCGACGATCCTTTTGCGCCCACGAGCCTTGAGCGCGAAGTGTCGCGCGTGCTGTGGGATCGTCATACGATCTGCGTTCGACTACCGGACCTGGGGGAGCGGTTCCAGATTCAACAGTCCGCCCCGCATGCGGCCGGACCAATCCAGGCCGACGCCGGCGGGAGCTTCTCGGTTGAGCCGGGCGTGTATGCTCTTGTCCGTCAAGGGGATCCGATTCCCGACCATGTGGCCCACGATTTCTGGGCCCCGCGGCCGGACTACAGCGAGCCGGCCGTCTGGTGGCAGGCGGCCAGTCGCTGGCGAGAGGGCGTGGCGATGCCCGTCCGCGTGAACGTGGCGGCGACCGGAATCAGGCAGGTCTGCCTGCATCTCGACGGGCAGGATGGCATTCCGCTGCCCAGAATCGCTCCCTATGTCTACGGAACGGACGTGCCCGGCGACAGAATCGGATCGGGAACACTCACGGCTCGCCTCGTGGTGGACAAGGCCGATGGAACGAAGTGGATGTCTCACGGTGCCGAAACTGCAGCGCAACTGCCGGAGCCATTCACCCTATGCACGATCCGCGCCGACACGATGGCCGAGATGCACGATCCGACGGGCTGCCGGGCGGAGGTCGTCGACGGAAAGCGGTTGCGAGTGACCTCGCCGGGGTTCACTGATACTGGGGCGGGCGGCTTTCGGCTGCCGGCCCAGGCGACCGGCCAGCCGTACGACACGCTGGTGGTTCGAGCCAGGGCTACCCAGGAGGCTACCGACCGGGTGGAGATCGGTCTTGTCGAGCGGGACGGCAAGGCCTATGGAACGGACATTCCGCTCTGGCCGGAGTGGAACGACATTCGCGTTCCCCTCCAAAAGCTGCGGCCCCTGTGGAGTACTGCCGGCGGAAAGCCCGATTTGAAGGCTTTGGACAAGCTCAGCTTCGTGTTCGGCGCGTGGCTCTATGGCGAGAACAGCCAACAGTCGCATGGATACGAGCTGGAACGGGTATGGCTGGAGGCCAGCCGGCCCGGGTGGAAGATCGAGATATCGGCAGCGGATGGGCCGCTCCTGCTGTTCGCCGCGGGCGAGCGTCCCGTGTCAACCAGCGGACAGGACGATCGGCACCAGCAGCTCGTGCTTGGGCAGCGGCCGGGCCGCCAGGCGGAGCGGATCTGGACGAACGGGTTTGGGCCACCGCCGAGCAGCATCTCCTACCGCCAGACGGTTTCGGAGAACCTGTCGCTCTTCCTCGGCGGATCAGCGCGCTACGACGGGCTGGAGATCGTTGTACGGGCAACACAGCCCCAAACCGACCAGTTGGAAATCGCCCTGGTCGAACGTGATTCAGCAGCATGGGGGACCATCGTTCCGATCACCCAAGAGTGGCAACCGATCGTGGTGCCGCTGGATCGCCTCAGGTATTTCGGCCATTGGGCGCATCCGCAGGGGCGCGGCGGAGACCAGGACCGACTCCGGCTCGATAACCTTTCGGCCGTTAATTTCTGTTTTGGCGCCTGGCTCTACGGCGATCGCGCCCGGTTGCCTCATGGCGTCGAGATCCAGAGCGCCTCTCTGGTCCAGATGAGGTAGACCCTGTTCCGAAAGTCCACACAGTCTCTCTGCGAGATTCCCCATGAACCCCAGTTCCGTATACCGACGCGCTGTTCTGCTCCTGGTGGTTTGCGCCGCATCCGGCCTGATCGGCCGTTCCGTTCAGGCGGCCGGGCGGCCCAACGTGCTGGTGATCCTGACCGACGATCAGGGCTGGGGGGACCTTGGCATCCACGGAAATACGAACCTGGAAACGCCCCACATGGACTCGCTGGGGCACGACGGGGCCCTGTTTGAGCGGTTCTATGTCTCACCGGTCTGTGCGCCCACCCGAGCCGAGTTTCTCACCGGACGCTACCATCCGCGGGGCGGGGTCCACGGCGTCACCACCGGGGCAGAGCGATTGAACCTTGACGAGAAGACGATCGCCGATGCCTTCAAGGCGGCCGGCTATGCGACCGGCGCTTTTGGCAAGTGGCACAACGGCACCCAGTTCCCCTACCACCCGCTCGCCCGTGGGTTCGACGAGTACTACGGGTTCACCTCCGGCCACTGGGGGCATTATTTCGATACGCCAATGGACCACAACGGCCGAATCGTCAAGGGAAAGGGGTTCATGATCGACGACCTGACCGATCATGCGATCAAGTTTCTGGAAGAGAACCGCCAGCACCCCTTCTTCTGCTACGTGCCCTACAACACGCCCCACTCGCCCTTCCAGGTGCCCGACCGGTTCTATGAGCGGTTTCCCGAGAGCCGCATCCGCTTGCGGAGCAGCCATGGGGAGCAGGAGAACCTGGACGAAACGCGATGCGTGCTGGCGATGGTCGAGAACCTCGACTGGAACGTGGGACGGCTGCTCGAGAAGCTCGACGAACTGAAGCTGGCCGAGAACACAATCGTCGTGGTCTTCACCGACAACGGGCCGAACACCTGGCGGTTCAACGGCGGAATGAAAGGCAGAAAGGGATCCACCGACGAGGGGGGCGTACGCGTTCCCTGCCTCGTCCGCTGGCCGGGGCACATTAAGCCCGGCACCGTCATCCCTGAGATTGCCGGGGCCATCGACCTCTTGCCCACACTCGCCGACATGGCCGGCATCGAGCGTGTCGGGTCAAAACCGCTGGACGGGCGGAGCGTCAAGCCGCTGCTCCTCGGCAGCGGCGGGGTCTGGCCCGAGCGGATGATCTTCTCCCACTGGAACAACCGGGTCAGCGTTCGAACCCAGCAGTATCGTCTCGACACGAAGGGGGCCCTGTACGACATGGTGGCCGATCCGGCGCAGCAGCGCGACGTCTCCAATGAGAAAGCGGACATCGCAGCCCACCTGCGCAGGGCGGTGGCCGACTGGAAGGGCGAGGTCCTGCCGTCGATTGCCGTTGACGATCGGCCCTTCCCGATCGGTTTCGACGACCACCTCACGATCCTGCCGGCTCGGGACGGTGTGCCCGAGGGAAACGTGCAGCGGAGCGCCAAGGCGCCCAACTGTTCGTATTTTACGAACTGGTCGAGCACCAACGACCGCATCACCTGGGACGTGGAAGTGCTCCAGGCGGGCCGGTATGAGGTAAGCATCTACTACACCTGCCCGGCCGCCGATGTGGGATCCACCTTGGAGGTGTCGCTGGGCGATGCGGTGCTCCAGGGGCGGGTTTCCGAGGCTCACGATCCGCCGCTTCACGGGGCGGAGGCGGACCGGGCCGACCGGGGAACCGAGTCGTACGTGAAGGATTTTTGCCCCCTTCTGGCGGGCACGATGGGGCTCGCAAGAGGACGCAGCACATTGACGCTGCGAGCCTTGAACATTCCTGGAAGCCAGGTCATGGACGTGCGGGGAGTCGTGTTGAAAAAGGTGCCGTGACCGGGTAATCTACCGGTGCGTGCCCCGGCCTCAACTCGACGCGTGAGCGAGGACAGACGATATGCCATCGCCTTGCTTGCCCGTTGCATGCGGTCGGTCAATCCCTCGCGCCAGTCGAAATCCGTCAGAAGTGTCTGCGTGTGGCGAAATCTCGAACTCAAGAACCTTGGAAGGGGAATCAAGCATGGCCGATCCGAACCGAGTGAATCGACGTACGGCGATGGGACGTTGTGTGGCGGCGGCCGGATCGGCATATGCGCTGGGCAAGGCAATGGAGGCTGCCGCGGCCGAGAGCGAGGAAGCCGCGGCGGGCGGGATGCTCTGCGGCAAGCTGGGCGAGGCCAAGATCAGCCGGCTGATGCTCGGGGGAAACCTGGTTTCGGGCTACATGCACGCCCGCGATCTGAAATACGTCAACCGTCTGTTCCGCGCCTACGTGACGGAAGAAAAGATCTTTGAAACCTTCCGGTTGGCCGAGGAAAACGGCATCAACACGGTGCTCGAGAGCGGGGCGAACCTGATCTACAAATACAACAAGGAGCGCGGCGGGAAGATGCAGATCATCCCCAGCATCCATCCCGAGATTGGCCAGGTGGCAGGCAAATTGAAAGCCGAGATTGCCCAGAATGTCGACAACGGCTGCGCCGCCCTCTACGTGTGGGGCGTTGCCGGCGACAAGCTCACCCAGCTCAAACGCGTCGACCTGATCGCCGAGGCGGTCGAACTGACCAAGAAGCACAACATCCCAATCGGTGTGGGCTGCCACTCGCTGGAAGTGGTCAAGGCCTGCGAGGAGCAAGGGATTCCCTGCGATTTCTACGTCAAAACGCTCCATCAGGACAACTACTTCACCGCCACGCCCCAGCCCTTGCGGAAAGAGTACATCTGGCTCGACGGCGGCGGGGGCTGGGACGACAGCATGTGGTGCATCAATCCGGAGGAGACCGTCGAGTACATGGCCAAGGTCAAGAAGCCGTGGATCGCCTTCAAGGTCCTCGCCGCCGGGGCAATCCTGCCTCGCAACGGGTTCGCCCATGCCCTCCAGAGCGGTGCAGACTTCCTGGGAGTGGGGATGTTCGACTTCCAGATCGCGGAGAACTGCGACATCTTCAATCGTCTGGCCCAGCGGACCCAGCAGCGCTCGCGGCCTTGGTACGGGTAGAGTTGGAGGCCAGGCTTCAGCCGGCAGGCTTCCTCTTTCGCGGCCAATAGCGGATCTTGCCGTTGGGCAGCGCACGCCGCAATTGTTGAGCACCCTGCTGCAAAGACGACCGCAAAGCGATCCGTCAATCGCGCTGGCCTGTCTTCACAGGCTCGTCAACACCCGCGGCCGCCCACCGAACCGCCAGTCGCACGAACCGGCCCAAGCCTGCGGTCTTCTCCGGGTGCGGACTGAAGCACACCACCCGGCCCTTCCCGAAAGTAGCCGCCGCAATCGCCGTCGTGCCCTTCATGACCCCTTCGGGCGCACCGTTTTCGGCGATCTCTGTTTCATAGGTGGCCAAAGTCTGGTAGTCAGGCACGTCGGGGTCATCGGCCGGAGCCAGCAGCGGACCCTGGTAGTAGAGAATGGTCTGCAGGTCCTGGTCGCACTCGAGGATCCTCTTGCCCTCCTCGGTGAGGCGAATCCGTACGTTGCCGTGCCCGCGTGCCCAGTGGGCACGGTCCACCACCTTGGCATCAAGGATGTGGAGCGACCAGGAGTACTCGCTGCTGGCCAGGTAGACGCCGGCACAGATGCCGATCAAGCCGCCGCCGCGTTCCACAAACTCGCGAACCCGGCCCAGTCCGGCCTCTTCCAGTCCCTCGGCCTGCTTGCTTCCGCTGCCACCGGGGTGGATTAGAACTGCGAAGTCGGAAAGCTTGCCGTCACGGATGTCCTTCGCTTTGACCCGACTGCAGGCGATGTCGGGGTACTTCCCAAGCACGTCGAGCACCTGCTGGAGGCTGTCGCTCACTCCGATGTCGTCGTAGACGGCAACCCGGATGACACGGGGCGACGGCTGCGCGTCGGCTGCGCCGGTGCGGCTGACGGCAAGGCATGCCAGAAGCCCGATGAGCAAAAGATGACTTCTCACTGGACGCACAGACCGGTCCTGCTTTCTTGTCATGATGAACCTGCTGCAATGATAATTGCAGGGAGAAGGGAGCGTCAAATGTCATCGTTCTCGATCACGACTTGGCGGGCGGCCGGATTCTCCGTATCCACCTTGACCGTGCCAGAGAACCTCTTGAATCCGCCTTTGTGGGCACTGTCCGGTTCAACGCCGACCAATTCGATCGTGCCGGACTTGGGCGTCACCTTGAGAGTCTCGGCGGCGCGAGTCTGGCTGACCAGAAGCATGCAAATGGCGAGGGATGCCAACGCCGTCGAATGGGGCTGTGGCAAACCACGGATGAGTTCGAAATGCGAAAAATTTGGCTCTTAGGCAGAGCGAAAGAATAACCTTTACAGTTCATCGCACTGCTTGCGAGCAAGCAGTGCCTCACACGAGGCCAACAGGTGTGCCACGGCCTACTTGTTGGCCGTGCCGCTACCAAATCACGAATTGTCAGAGTTATTTTTTCGCTCTGCCTTAAGCGTGGATCGCCTCAAGCAGCAGCCACCGAGCAGCCAGCAGCCAGCGGCGGGCAATGCCCAGAAGTAGACTCAACAGGCAGCCGCCAAGGGACGGGCGATTCCAGCAGGCATTCTTCGGCCGAAGGATATCCCGGAAAGACGGGTTCGAGGTGTGGGTTGTGCCGGCGCAAGACGGTCTGCCGTGCAGAAGGAACGCCTGCGCCGGCATGCCACTCGCTGGAACCGGACGCTGAACCTGATCGGGACTGTGGTTTCTACTGTTGAATGCCGTTGCTGAAAACCGCCAGATCGCCCACCGGTTGGCGGGGTGTTGCTGCTTTCGACCGTCTGGGCTATGATGCGGGCGATTTGCTTTTTTGCCGCAAGCGATCGACTTCGGGGTCTGGCTTCCAGTCTTCTGTTCTGTGGCAGTCCGGTGGTGGATACTCGGGACGGCCAGTGGCGTTATGTGGGCGCCTTCACAAAATCACGGGGATAAGTGGTCGGTACTGTCGCCGGCCGTTCTATAGGACGAAAGGACTAAGACATGGGGGAAATCTGGACATGGCCTATCAATCGCTTGTGATCCGCGGGCAGAAGCGGACAATGTCCGCGGTCCGGAGTGTCTCCGGGCTCCGCCACGTAGAAACCAGGCTCGACACCAGCGCCGCTCGGGGCCATTTTCCCGCCCGAGGATTCACGCTGGTCGAGCTGCTTGTGGTGATTGCGATCATCGGAATTCTGATCGCCCTTCTTCTTCCGGCGGTGCAGGCAGCACGGGAGGCCGCAAGACGGGCCCAGTGCTGCAACAATCTTCGGCAACTTGGCATCGCGGCTCACAACTATGTCGACGTGCACAGGAAGCTGCCGGTGGGGGTGGTCGGTTGGCCTCTGGCGGTTCCAGCCGGCGGGCAGCCGGGACACACGGCCCTGGCGATGCTCCTCCCCTTTCATGAACAAGGCGCCGTTCATGACCTCTACAACTTCTCTCTCCGCAACACCGACCCCGCGAATCGGCCGGCTACCTCGGTGGGAATTCCCGCCTATCAATGTCCCAGCGACAATGCCGCCGGCCGGACCGCTCTCTTCCGCGCAGGGCCGGAAACGGAACTGGCTCGCTCGAACCTGGTCGTCTGCTTCGGTTCCGATACGTATCTTCGCGAGTCGATGGGCCGAAATATAGCCTTCGACCCGAACCGCCAGGGGGTGGACGTCGAAAACGACGGCGCCTTTCGCCTCGACGGTTCCCGCAGCCTGGCGGATTTCCTTGACGGAACCTCCAGTACGGCGCTGGCCAGCGAGGTTCTCTCGGGAAAAGACGATCGGATCGATCCCGGTGCCGGCGACACGCAGTACGATGTGCGGGGGCTGTGGATGATGCAGATGAGCGGAGCCTCGAACTACACCCACCGAAACGCCCCTAACGCGCCCGTTGGCGATGCTGGTTTTGCCGCCTGGGGGATGAGTTTCTGCGTGGATCAGGACCAGGCCCCATGCGATTTCTCCGTGGGCGGAGACTGGGACGCCTTCCATGCGGCGGCCCGCAGCCGCCATCCGGGCGGAGTCAACGTGCTGTTTGGCGACGGACACATCACCTTCATCAGCGATGTGATCGATCTGCATACATGGCGCTGCCTCGGAGCGCGCGACGACGGCCAGCCCGTCAACTTGCCCATGTAGGTCCAGTGCGCCGAACCGGCATGTCAGACCGTTCTTCGGAAGTACACCGTCGGACTGTCCGAATCCGGGGCATCCGCCAATCTCAGTCAAGGCGAAAAGGGTATCGACCATGAAGTCGGATTTTCGGACCATTTGTGCGCGACCGGCCCGTTGTCGCTTCCTGGGGATGGCCGTTCTGGTCCTTCTCCCGCTCTGCCTGGCCGGATGCGGGGGGCAATCGGTCCAGGGGACGGTCACTCTCGACGGACAGCCGCTCCAGGACGGCTACATCGCTTTTCTGCCCCAGAATAACACGGCAGGCCCGGGGGCGGGGGCTCCCATCCAGGCCGGAAGGTTCGTGATCGGCAAGTCCCTCAAGCCGCTCGATGGAGTCTACCGAGTCGAGATCACCGCCAAGGGCCAGACGGGGCGCAAGACGGTCGACGGTAGCGGCCAGCGGCGCAGTGCCGAGGGGCAGATACTCCCTTCCCGTTACAACAAGGAGAGCACGCTCACCGCCGAGGTCAAACGCAGGCAGGAGAACGAATTCGTGTTCGAACTGACCAGCAAGTAATCGACGCAGTTTCGTAAAGGTCACACCTGACTCTAGAGCAATGCGAGAGCATGATGACGTATTCCAGGCGATCACAGGCAGTCTTCAGCGTGTTCATGGTCCTACTGACAAGCGCCGCTGTCGCGGCAGGCGAACCGGCACTGCCGGCCGCCACCGCCCCGGGCTTGATCGGCCACTATCGAAGCACGAAACCTGGCAGCCAGGCGGCGCTCACGCGGATCGACCCCTCGGTCGCCTTCGATTGGACCGACGGCACGCCCGACGCCCGCCTTCCTCGCGATGGCTTCAGTGTCACCTGGGAGGGACTCGTCCGTGTCGAATACCCGGGAACCTACCGGTTCCAGGTTGCCGGAAGCAGCCGGGCAAGGGTGTTCCTCGACGGACGCCAGGTGTTTCCGGCTGCGGCTGGAGAATCCCAACCTGCCGTATCGCTGGCCGGAGCCGCCTGTCCGATCCGTGTCTGCTGCGATGTGCCTGCGGATGGAACACAAGTCCGCCTGATCTGGAGCAGCGATTCCTTTCCGGCGGAGGTCGTCAATTCGCGCTATCTCCTGCACCTGGTGCAGGCGGAGGACTCGGTCGCCCGGGATCTGGCATGGCGGCGGGGCCGCCTGCTCGTCCAGCGCTATGGTTGTGGTCGCTGCCACCCGATCCCGGGCATCGACCGATCGGGCCGTCCGGGACTGGCGATGCCGCATGTCCTGGAGATGAAGCCCGAGTGGGTCGCCGCATGGCTGCGGGACCCGCAGGCCGTCAGGCCGGGGACCCGGATGGGATCCCCCGGCGGGACTCCGCAGGAAATGGAGGTGCTCATCTCCAATCTCCTGGCGCTGGTGGAACAGCCGCCGGTGCGCGAAAGGATCGATGCCAAGTGGCATTGCGGCGGCCGGCCCGACCCGCTCGACCAGGGTGATGCTGCCCAGGTACTGGTTCCGGAAGGCAGGCAGCGGTTCTACGAATTGGGTTGTTCTGCCTGCCACGCTCCGGAGACTCCCGAGCTGATCGATCCAACTCGCGGACCCAGCCTGGCGGATGTCGGTTCCAAGTGGCCCAGGGCCTACCTGCGACAGCTCATGCTCGACCCGGTGGGCCGGCATCCGACCGGCGGCTGCCCCAGATATGAGCTGGTGGCGGACGACGTCGACCGGCTCGTTGCCTACATGTCGACCTTTGAACTTCCAAAGTCAGGCGAGACCGACAAGAATTCGCCCGCCGTGCCCACGAAAACCGTCCTGAAGCTATCGCCCGGCCAGATGCTCCTCGACCCAAAAGTGCTGCCTGATGTGAAAGCTCCTTTCCTCGGCAGATCCTGCCACGCCTGTCACTCGCCCGAAGGAACGCTTGTGGACGGGCCGGTTCTGGCCCCGCCCCTGTCCGAATCGGAAAAGGGATGCCTGAGAGCCGATCGCTCGGCGAGTTGGGCGCCCCAGTATCATCTGCCGGCGGAGGACCGGGCCGCGGTGATCGAATTCCTGTCCCGTCCCATCCTTGAGCCGTCTCCGGTCGCCTCCTGCGAACTGGCGCGAAGAACCATGGAAGAAAGGCTGAACTGTCTTGGCTGCCACCGCCGCAACGGAGCGGGGGGGGAACCGTTGACGGCGACGCTGCCGGCCTGGCTCAGTGCCAACTCCAAGGCGGAATTGGCGGCAACCACGCCCCCCGACCTGAGCGGCGTCGGCAGCCGCCTCCTTCGGCCCTGGATTCTGCAGGTCCTGGACGGAAAGGCCAAGAGCAATCGCCCCTGGCTGACGGTGAAGATGCCCAGCTTTGGACTCAGCGAAGCGGAGCGAACCGCGATTGCCGACCGGCTGGCCGTGGAGGACTTCATCCCGGACCTGGATCGGATCGCTGACCAGTCGCTCCCTCGGAATCTTCCCGCGGTCGGACCGGAGCTGATCAGCCAGCGCGGCTTCAACTGCGTCAACTGCCACTGCCTCCGAGAAGAAGAGTACACGCCCGGCAAGCCGGGCCCCATTCTCTCCATGGCAACCGGGCGTGTCAGTCGCCAGTGGTATCACCGCTGGCTGTCGGGCCCAAGTCGCATCCTGCCCGCCACCCCCATGCCCACCTTCGACAAGCCGGCCCCGTCGATTGCCGGTGGTGACGGTTTCACCCAACGGGAGATCATCTGGCGGTACCTGATGGAATTCAGCGCGACCGCCAACGGCCGATAGAAGATGCCGCCACCAGGCGAGGCAGTACTGCCCACTCAGCGTACCGCTTGCGGCGCCGGCCACATCCCAGGCATGCCGGGCATCATGCCGCTTCCAGGCACGGGGGTGCCCATGGGGAACTGAGGGTTGAGTGGATCGTTGATGGCTCCCGGTTGGCCCGGCGCCGGGGGGCTGGAGAAGCCGAGGCCTTCCGATTCGTTGACCATGGTCTTCAGTTGTAGATCGACGATCTCCTGCTTGGCCGCCTGGCGCTTGCTGAGGAGTTCCTCGAGCTTGGCCACACGCTGCTTGACCTTCTCGAGATTGGCCTGGCGGCGCTGCATGTCGCTGTCAAAATACTCGCCAAGGAGCTTTCCGAGGGCCTCGGTGGCCTGCTGTTTCTCTTCGGGCGTGGCGGCCTGGCGGAGCTTCCGGGTCTCCTCCGCCAACCGCTGCTGGAACTGGGGGCCCAATGGGCCCTGGACCACCTCGCCCATCACTGCACCCATCATGCCGCCGCCCATCATATCGCTGCCCATCATTCCGCCGCTGCCCATCATTCCGCTGCCCATCATATCGCTGCCCATCGTGCCACCCGTCGGGCCCGAAGCAGCCTGCACTGCGGGTTGGCGACCAGTTCCCAGCCGCTCGCCGACGATTGTGGGAGTGGCCTCGGATGCGCCAGAGGAGCGGACAACGGCAGACAATCGGGGGGCGGTACCGGCGGCCGGTGTGGGTCCAGGGACCAAGACACCACCAGCGGGCGACTCGCTCCTGTTCGACGTGGCTGGGGGACCGAGGCGTGTGCTTGTGGCAGTCGGCAGGGAGGGGCCGGGGGGCACCGGGGAGGTCTCGGTGGCGGCGGGCGCCTGGTCGGCCCTGTCGGCCAATGCACGAGCCGGCACCGCAGTTGCCGCCCCGGCGGATGCGGCCGGCGCCTCTTCCACAGTCGCTAGAGCTTGAGCGTCTGGCGGGTTTTTCGGGGCTGGCGACGACACGGCCAATGCACTTGTCGACAGGGATGGCTCGTCCTGTGCCCGACCCGGCTCGACGTAGTTGACCAGGAGTAGTGCCGTACAAACCAGTCCGGCGATGATGGCGCTGAAAGAGACCGTCTTGCGGAGCATACCCGTTTCCTTTCAAGTTCTGGAGTCGATCATTTGACCACTTCTCGCTCCGCCAAACAGCGAGCGTGCTTGTTTGCGGAGCAGACAACGACTAGGGGGCTCGCTCGATCTGGTCGAGCTGCGAGTGCAGGGAGTCGAGCTCGATACTCCAATCCGTGTCGGCGAGGTGAAGATAGGCAGAACACCTCACCTGTTCGATCTCATCCAGCTCGTTTTGCGCTTCGCCCAGCACGGCGGCGTAGGCCGCAAGTTCCTGCCAGGTGGGCGCAAGGGACGGCTGGATGGGCTGGCTGGCTGGGGCGGCTTTGTCTGCCGGTCCTGCCCGTCCGGCCAGTAAAGCAAACGCCAGCGTCAGGGATCCGCAGCCGGCCGCCGCAGCGCTGGCCAGGAGCCATGGGTGGCGGCGGATGAGCCGGCGGCAACGAGCAAGCGGACCACGCTGCTGGGAGCGGTTGAGCGTCTGGAGAAGGGCCTGGCGAACCTGCGCGGCGCAGGTGAAACGGCGTCCGGGCCGCTTTTCGAGGAGCCGATCGATGATGTCCGAAAGCTCGTCGGGAATATCCGGATTGACCTGCCAGACCGGCCGGTGGCGATCGTGGCAGACGCGATGGAGCACCCCCATCGCCTGGTCAGCCCGGAACGGCGGTCTCCCCGTGGCCATGAAGTAGAGGACCGCGCCGAGACTGAACAGGTCGGTCCGATGGTCAATCGGCTCGCCGCTGGCCTGTTCGGGCGACATGTAGTGGGGTGTGCCGGCCACCACGCCCGTGTGCGTGAGACTGGCGTCGTCGACGGTTCGGGCGAGGCCAAAGTCGGTCAGCAGTACCCTTTCAATACCCTCTTCCAGGAGGATGTTGGCCGGCTTGACGTCGCGATGCACGACCCCTTGTTCGTGAGCAGCGGCCAGGCCCGCGGCCGCCTGGGCCCCGATACGGAGAATGTCGACCGTCTCCAGCGGGCCCTCCCGATCGACCCGTGTCTGAAGCGACTCGCCCGCCACGTACTGCATGACGAGAAAGGGTGTCCGGCCGTCCGACTCGACGTTGTGAATCGCCACCACGTGCTCATGAACAATGGCTGCCGCTGCCTTCGCCTCGCGAGTAAAACGCTGCCGCGCCGCACCGCTGTGGGCCAGGTGGGGAGCGAGGAGCTTGATCGCCACGGGGCGGTTCAGTTCCGTGTCAAAGCCCTTGAGAACCACGCCCATGCCCCCGGTTCCGATCACCCGTTCGACGTCGTAACGGCCGAGCCGCCCCAGCATTTCCGGATGGCTGGGAGGAGAAAGGAATTCGAGCTCCCTCTCCATAGCCAGGGACCCCTGGTCGTTCTGCCCGGAGGGGTCGGTGGAAGCGGCCGAGCCATTTGTCTGGCCAAGGAACAGACAGGCTTCGGACCACAATTGGTCTTCGGCTGCCAGTTCGGTCAGTCGATCACGGCAGCGTGGGCAGGACTCGACGTGGGAGGCCGAGTCGAGAAACTCGGGGCTCTGTTCGTCGCCAAACAGGAGAACCTGGAGGCGGGTGTCGTCGCATGGGTGTTTTTGGATGGTCATAAGGCACTTGCGTCAACGGGAGTCGTCGTCGAGCCGCAGGATCACTTCTCGCAGCCGGGCCATTACACGGCTGCGGGCGATGTAGACGCTGCCGATGGTCATGTTGAGCTCAGCGGCCACCGTTTCGATGGGGCGGTCGCCGACGGTGGTTTGCCAGAAGGCATTCCACGTGGTTTCCCGCACCTGCGGGCGGACCTGCTCGGCGGCCCAGCGGAAGATCTCCCGTCGCAGTTCGAGATCAAAAACGGCCGACTCCTCGCAGGCCGGGTCGCACTGTTCCTCCAGGAGCCTGGCGATACGGCTGTCGCCGGTCCCCAGGGGGCGGAACCTCTTGCGGCTGAGGAAGTTGACAATCAGGTTTCGGGCAATGTGGAACAGCCAGTGACGGAACTTCCCTCGAGCCGGGTCGGGGACCCAATTCTCCACCGCCCGCGATACGGCCACCATCACATCCTGGACCAGCTCCTGGGCGTCGGCGTCCTGGAGCCCCTTCATCCGCGCAAGCCGGCAGACCAGCGGCTGGTAAACGGCCGTAAACTCCTGCCACGCTTCAGCATCGCGGCTGTCGCAGAGGCGAAGGATGAGGCTTGGTCGGGTTTCAGGGGGCTGGGGTATCACGGGCAAGCATCGTCTCCCTATCGGTAAACACACGCCCGCAGCGCGGATCTTTCACGGCTCGACGCCATTTTCCGTCAAGGTCAAGAAAAGATCCAGCATCCAGCATCCCGTAGGGTGGTGCCAAAGCGAACCACGCCCACGAAACCCCGCCCAGCCAGCACCCCCTGCAACAGCCATAACGCCCCGAACTGCCACATGACGAGCGCGGCCCACCATATCGATCGGTCAAGTCAACCCGCAACGCCCTGAATCTCGCATCCCGTAGGGTGGTGCCAAAGCGAACCACGCC
>CAZLWV010000155.1:0-1189 GCA_964563135.1 uncultured Planctomycetaceae bacterium | reverse complement strand
GAATCTCGCATCCCGTAGGGTGGTGCCAAAGCGAACCACGCCCACGAAACTCCGCCCATCCAGCCTCCTCTGCAACAGCCATAACGCCCCGAATCGCCACATGACGAGCGCGGCCCACCACATCGATCGGTCAAATCAACCCGCAACTCGCCCCACCACATCATGGTCAAATCAACCCGCAACTCGCCCCACCACATCATGGTCAAATCAACCTGCAACTCGCCCCTGCCCCGTGCGTACGGCACGCGCTACCCGGCGGGATCTTGACCGTCATACCTGGGTCGCGGATCGGAAGTAGTCCGGTTCATTGCCCGGCTTCCACTTGATGTTGCACCCGATGCTGGCCCGCTGTTGGGCGGCAACGGGCTGTCCTGCAAGGACGGCGTCGATCGCGGCACGGAGATCCGCACCTGTCACCGGAATGCCGGACCCGGGACGGCTCGAGTCGAGCTGACCGCGATAGACGAGGCGGCGGTTGCCGTCGAACAGGAAGAAGTCGGGGGTGCAGGCGGCATGGTAGGCCTTGGCGACTTCCTGGGTTTCGTCATAAAGGTACGGGAACGTGTAGCCTTGCTGCTTAGCCTCCTCTCGCATCTTCTCAGGAGAGTCGGCCGCGTAGTTCTCCACGTCGTTGGCGTTGATCCCCACAATGGCAACGCCCCGGTCGGCATAGTCCCGACCGAGCCTGGCCAGCTCGGCCGCCACATGCTTGACGAACGGGCAGTGGTTGCACATGAACATCACCAGGAGAGCAGGCGAGTCTTGGAAGTCGCCGAGTGACACGGTCGTTCCGTCGATGTTGGGTAGGGAGAAGTCAGGGGCAACTGCTCCGAGCGGGAGCATCGTGCTGGCGGTCTTGACCATGGGATTGAGCTCCATATGGAAGGGGTTGGCCGAAGATTGGACGTTCCACCCAGATAGTCTTGCACGATTCCAGGAGAAGGCAGCCACTGGAAACTGCCCGTCCCCTCACCTGCAGCGCGGCGGGTGACCGGACGGGTAGTTCAATCGCCAGCGGCCGGATACACTGGCCGACAATCGTCGCTTCCACCCACACCAGTAGACTGCTGAGAAAGTGCCCGGGCTCGACTTAAGTCCTTATTTCTCGGTCGACGAGACGACGAAGAATAAGGACTTAGTTCTACTGCGCAAGATTGATATTGCATGAATTGGTGAATTTGGCGAATCT
>CAZLWV010000154.1:0-18768 GCA_964563135.1 uncultured Planctomycetaceae bacterium | reverse complement strand
CCCGAAAACAAGAAGCCAAAAAGCGTTAAGAAAATATCAGTGCCATTCACCTCTGACCTCTGTCGTCTGTCCTCTTCTCCCCCCGCTCCCTGACATGACCGATCTTGCCCGTTACGTCCGCCAGATGCGATTTGCCCCCTTCGGCGAAGCTGGGCAGCGGCGACTCGCCCAGAGCCGGGTCCTGGTCTGCGGCTGCGGGGCCCTCGGCAGCGTACTGGCCGGCACCCTGGTCCGCGCCGGCGTCGGGGAGGTTCGCATCGCCGATCGCGACTTCGTTGAGACCACGAACCTCCAGCGCCAAGTGCTCTTCGATGAAGAAGATGTCCAGCGGCAGCTCCCCAAGGCCGTCGCCGCGGCCGAAAAGCTCCGCCTCGTCAATTCCCAGGTCGAAATCCAGCCCATCGTGGCCGATGTCGACCACACCAACCTGCATCGGCTGGCCGCAGGAGTCGATCTGATCGTCGACGGCACCGACAATTTCCAGATCCGGTTCCTTCTGAACGACTACGCAATCAAGCACCAGGTTCCCTGGGTCTTCGGCGGATGCCTCGGCGCCGAAGGGCAGACGATGACCATTCTGCCCGGCCGCACCCCCTGCCTGCGCTGCCTGTTTGAGGACTGCCCTCCGCCCGGCTCGACCCCCACCTGCGACACCGCCGGCATCCTCGCCCCCATCGTCGGCGTGATCGCCTCGATCGAAGCCATGGAGGCCATCAAGATCCTCAGCGGCAACCTCGACGCGGTTTCGCCGGGCCTGGCGGTGATCAACCTCTGGACCGGCCAGTTCCGCCGCATCGACACCAGTGGCCTCCGCGACCAGGCCGACTGCCCTGCCTGCCGCCATGGCCAGTTTCCCTGGCTCGACGGCCGCCAGGCGGGCCACTCGGCCGTCCTCTGCGGCCGCAACGCCGTCCAACTCAGCCACACGGGCGGTTCGGTCGACCTTGACGACCTGGCCCAGCAGCTCGTAGGCGTCGGCCACGTCAACCGCAATGCCTTCCTCCTGCGACTGCGGGTCGACAGCTACGAAATCACCGTCTTTCGCGACGGCCGCGCCATCGTCGCCGGAACCGACGACGTTGCCGTCGCCCGCACCCTCCACGCCAGGTACATCGGCTCCTGACCCTGAACCACTACTCTCTTATAATCTTAATCATAATCTTACTCTTGATCTTGATCATAATCTTACTCATCCTCCCATTTTCGCCCCTGCACGCTCCCTCTCGACCCATCCATCCAAACTCGTTTGACGCCCAGCCGAAGGCGCCGGCCAGACCATCCGGGCCAGCACCTTCGCCTCTCTCCCTCAACCCCTCTCCCCCATGCACGCAGAAATCATTGCCATCGGCGACGAAATCACCTCCGGCCAGCTTCTCGACACCAACTCCCAGTGGCTCAGCCAGCGCTTGGAGGATCTCGGCATCCGGGTCCTCTATCACACCACCGTGGGCGATGAGCTCGAACCCATCTGCGACGTCTTTCGACGCGCAGTCCAGCGGGCCGACGTGATCATCGCCACCGGCGGCCTCGGCCCCACCGCCGACGACCTCACCCGCCAGGCCATCGCCCAGGCCGCCGGCCGTCCCCTCGTTGTCGACGAGGCGGCCCTGGCCCACGTCCGCGGCATCTTCGCCCGCCGCAACCGCCCCATGCCGGCCTCCAACGAGGTTCAGGGCCTCCTCCCCCAGGGCTCCCGCATGATCCACAACCCCCACGGCACCGCCCCCGGCATCGAGATCCAGATCCCCAAGGGGCAGCCGAAGAATGGCTTGCCGGTTGATCCCGCCGATTGCTGCCACGTCTATGCCCTCCCCGGCGTCCCGGCCGAAATGCGCGAAATGTGGTTCGGCTCGCTCGAATCGGCCCTTCGGCAAATCGGCGGCGGCCGGCGCGTGGTCCTCCACCGAAAACTGAAGTGCTTTGGCGTCGGCGAGAGCCAGCTGGAAGCCATGCTCCCCGACCTCATCCGCCGCGGCCGTCAGCCCCGGGTCGGCATCAATGCCAGCGGCGCCACGATCATCCTCCGGATCACTGCCGAAGGCGCCAGCGACGAGGAGTGCTGTGCCGCCATGGAGCCCACCGTGGCCACCATCCGCCAGTGCCTCGGCAACCTCGTCTTCGGCGAGGGCGACGACGAACTCCAGCATGCCGTCTGCCGCCTGCTGAAATCGCAGGAAAAGACCCTCTCCACCGTCGAGTGGGGATCTGCCGGCCAGGTCGCCGACTGGCTCGCCGCCGTGCCCGAGGCCGGCCAGGTCTACGCCGGCGGGCTCGTCGTCACCAGCCCGCTCTCGGCCCAGCGCAGTCTCGACCTCACGGCCGACCTCTTCGCCCGCCACCAGGCCGTCAGCCAACCCGTCGCCGCCGCCCTCGCCCATGCCTGCCGCGCCCGCTTCGGCACCCACTACGCCCTGGCCGTCGGCCCCTTCCCCCAACACGATCCCCAGGCCGCCACCCCCAGTTCTTTCCACCTCGCCCTTGCCGCCCCCGACGGCCTCGCGGCCAAAACCCTCCCCTACGCCGCCCACCCCGCCATCCTGAAAACCTTCTGCGCCAAGCTCGCCCTCGACTTCCTCCGCCACAAGCTCCTCCAGCAATAGCCAACGCGAACCGTTCGGTCAAATGCCTGTCAGCACACCGCCGACGTCAGGGTTGGCGGTGGTGGGCGCTCACTCCAGCATAGCGCAGTAGTGTCCCCGAACTTGTCGACGGCGGGGCCGACGAACACAACCGCCCTTTGTCTGACGCAGGGCAATCGTAGTCACCAGCAATGCCGCTGATCCCACACAAATCCGAATCATCTCACCGCCCTTCCCGCTCTTCGTCTTGCCGCAATAATCCCCATCATTCCCAGCACTGACCAAAAGGCGAGCGAGCTCGGCTCCGGTACTGGGCTCGCCACATAGTGGAGATTGTCGATTAGAGCAAGGTCATTGTCATTGCGATTGTTGAAGGTGTATCTCCCAACTCGCACCTCGACTCGGGTAATGCGCGTGCCCGTCGCTCCAACGAATCCAGTCCCAATATTAGTAGTATAGAGACGCGGAAGAGTAAGAGTCTCTGCCAGTCGCATTCCGTCATATACCTGGAATGTCCACGGCTCACCCAACATCGGATACCAAGTTAAGTCAGCCGCCCCTAACATGAAACCGAAAGCGGACACAGGTGTTGCGAAGTCAATTTGGAACAGTCCAGTAGACAAATCTCCTTCCTGAAATGGATACTCACAGGTGGTCAAATGAGACTGCTGCATGCCGTATCCGAAGAGATTGTCCTTCCAGGCATCCGTCACTGCCATTCTGCCATCGTCAAGAACCGTGAACGTGACTTCCCCAAACGTTCGACACGTGAATGTTCCGTGTGACTCCGAATTGAAGTCAAGCAATTTCGAGCCAGCCAAGGCAGGGTCCGAAGAGTTCAGCAATAACGCTCCGTCCGCCGGTCTCGGACAAGTGAGCGGCACCACCAATAACAAAGCAATCAAACTAGTACGACTCATTGTGTTGTCGTTTTGCCCTGTAATCACGCCCCAACCGGTCACAACCTCCCCTCCCCGCGTCTGTCTGAAGCCTGCGCCACTCATTTCCGTCGTCCGGCAATAAGCAGTGTCACGACCGCTCGCCCTGCACCCGCGGGTCTGCCGGGCTCGCCAGTGAGTTCGGCCAGACCACTGCTACATGCGCCTATCACGATGCAAATTACGCCTACTGGAACCTCCATGAGGCCGGAAGTCAACTGTCGTGTCCAATTTTGGGGGGCGGGCCGGGAAGTGCCGCGGATGACTCCGTCGCTCTTGACTTACTCCATCGCCGTGCACCGCGCTCCCTCGCCGGGTGCCACTCCTGGTCTGTCCGGCTCCTGGCGGTCCCTCCCAGTCCATCGAGCACCCGGCCGCTCCAGGTCAATTCCGGAAGCTGACTTCGGCAACGTGCGGGCCGATCTGCACGCAGGGAGAGTCTTGCGTGATGGGGCGGCCAAAGTAGGTAAGGTGCTCGAACAACAGTCCGCTGACACCGTGCTCCTGGCTGTCGCCCAGCATATGGAGCAATCCGCGAAAACTGCCCTGCTCGCCGTGGACTTCGATGTTCTTGAACGAGCAGTTCCGCAGCGTCCCGGGTTCCGGGTTCTTATAGGATCCGTAGACGCAACGCATCGGCTTGGCCATCAACATCAGAATATCGTCTCCGCTGCAGCGGACGCGGATGTTCTCGAAGTGGCAGTCCTCCATCAGCATGTCCTGGTTGGGTTGAAGCCAAATGATCGCATTGGCCCAGTAATTCGTGGGGTCTCGGTAGTTCTTGCTGTAATGCAGCACCTCGATATTGCGGGCGGTGATGTTCCGCATGCCGGCCGTTTCGCACTCGTAGCCGATTCGAAAGATGTTGGCCACGTCGGTCCAGAACTCGCAGTCTTCGATGAGAATGTTCTCGCAGGGCCGAGACATGTTTGCCAATCCCTTGACGGCGATCGAATCATCCTGCGTGCGAAAGAAACAGTTCCGGACGACGGCGTTCTGGGTGTTGACCAGATCGAGCGCGTCGTCGTTGATCATCCGCGAACCGCAGATCTTGACGTTGTCGATCACCACGCCGTCGCAGTTCCACGTCACGAAGGTCCAACTCCAGGGATTGCGAAGTGTGATGTCGCGCACCGTCACGTTCTGGCAGTCCTGGCAATCCAGCAGATAACGGCCCGGGCCCTGGAAACGGGGAGACTCCTCGCCTGCGAGAATGCCCCGTCCACGGATCGTGATGTTCGCACCCTTGGCATGCACGCATCCTTTGACGACGGCGCCGCCTGCCAGATACAGCGTCTGGTTGTCGGTCAGGGCGATCTTCCCCGCACGGTGCACGCCCGGAGGGAAGTAGACCACGTTGGGATCGTCGGGCCGCGGCGCATCGGTCTCCTCCGCATTCCCGAACAGGAGCAGGGGCTTGATCCGGCCGTTGCGTTCGATCGAGATCCGAAGCGGCGCGTCGGCCGCCAGCGTAATCTCCTTGGAGTCTCTCCGTTCCACGCGGACAGCGGAACTCGTGGGCTGAACGACGACGTTATCCAGTGCCGCAGCCGAGGTCACGTGGATTTCCGCCCTGCCGGAGAAATCGAAGGATGCAAAGAAGTAGTCGCCCTCGAAGAACTCGCTCTGCGCGGCGTAAACGTCCACCGGCTTGCCGTTCACTTCAACCGCGTAATCGCCGCTGACCGCCTCGCCCGGCGGCGCCGAATAGGTCGTGACACCGGCCAGTCCGGGCACTCCAACGAAGCACGGGGTGGCCAAAGCAAGCCAGACGGCAGTCTGCCTGACGATGGTGGCGATCTTCATGTCGAATTCCTCCGGAGCCAATGCCCAAGTGCGCTTACTGTTTGCTGTAGAAAACCAATTGGAACGACCGCGGCGCAAGCTTGACGGTCCACTTCTCCAATTCCGACCCTTCCACGGTCTTGTTGGGGCCGCTGAAGAATTCCGTTTGGTACTCTGCGTCGGACTCGATCCCGCCGAGTTTGAACGTCCGGGATTCCTCCGCCGCAGCGCCCCGCCGGAAGAAAATCGCGAATCCCGCTTTCAAATCCGGACGGTCGCATTGCCACGCACACCAGACGTCGTCACCGGCGCCGGTTTCGTCGGTCAACTGGTAGAAGTCGCCCATGTAGAACGGCCGCATGCGGATCGCCGCGTCGAAGACCTTCTTGAACCAGGCCGTCTCGTCGTCGGTGATCTTGCGTCGAAGAATGCCGCCGTCAAAGTCGGACGGCGTGATCACGGTTCCCGACGAAATGATGCTCAGCGCCGCGTAATCGTCGCCGACCGGCACGCAGTTGAACTCGCAGCCCTGGAACGGCAAATAGGGTATCAGGTTGAGCGTCGCATTCTGCCCCAGGATAAACGCGGTATCGCCCGGCTTGCGTCCGATGTAGTAGTCGCTGCGGCAGTAGGTGTGGGCCCGCGAAATCATCTCGATATCGATGCGCCGCCCTCCAGACGCGCAGTTCTCCTGCAGAATATCCGGGAATCGCGATCGCATCTCATCCAGGAATTGGTACATCCCGGCGATGTGCTTCGCTTCGGCGATTCCAACGCGGTCCGCCGTGTCCATGTCGCGCCAGACGGGGCCGGGGTCCATATTGAAATCCTGGCGGTAGACATCGATCTTGTGCTTCCCGATGATCCCGTAAACCGTATCCTGGATCCATCGGAGCGTCTCGGGATTGCCGTAGTCGACCAGTTGCCCGTGCCGGTACTCCGGATGCGTCTCCAGAATCGGCGCGGAATCGGTCATCCGCTCCGGTTCAAACCAGAGCAGGAATTTCATCCCGGCCTTGTGGACCGCGTTGGCGATCGGCAGCAGGTCGCCGGTCGGATGCGTGGTCGTGTTGACCCGCCAGTCGCCGACGTACTTCCACCAGTTCGGCCCGCAGTTGGAATACAGCTCGTCCTCATGCGGTGCCCCGTACCAGCCCGCATCCACCCAATAGGTATCGAACGGCATCTTGTTGTCGACGCAGTATTGCAGGATGTCGGCCATCATCTGCGGCGTCTTGTTCCCGCCTCCCGACGCTACCGCCAGGATCGGCGGGATGATCTTGCCCGCGGAATCGCGCGGAACCTTGTTATCCAGCATGAATCGGTGGACCAGGGTCTTGAATTCCGACCGCGTCTGGTTCTTGCGGACAAGAACGACGACCGACGGCTGACGGATCGTTTCCCCCGGCATGAGCCGGAAGCCAGTCCGCTCGGCGCCGATTTCCACGTCCACCGCCTTGCCTGCATTCGCAAACCGCGCCTTCCACGATCCCGTCCAGCCGACCGCAAACAGATAGCCGTTCTTGTCGTCGAGATTCAGTTCCAGGAACGGAATGAAATCGTTCGACGACCGCCCGCAGGTCGTGGTGAGAACCTGCTCTTTTCCGGCTTCGATGGTGAAGACTTCCGGAATGAAGTCCGTCGCCTGGCAGGTTGAACCGCGCAGGACATTCAGCGTGACGCCATTTGCCGCATCCGGCTTGTCCACGGAGAACTTGAGCGACCGGAAGTCGCCGATCACCCCCGTCGGTTCCGTCTTGGACAGGTTCGTCAACACGACGGCATATTCCTCTGCGGGAAAACTCTTGTACTTCTTGCCGTCCAGCCGGATCTGCATCTTTCCGTCGGCAGCGGTCATCGTTCTCGACTCGGCCGTATAGTGCACGGTCTCGCGTTGCGAGCCCGTCACAGCCGCTGTTGAATAGGAGTCGTCCGTCTGCGCCGCTTTCCCGTCGTAGTCAAAAGCGGGCCAGCAGCTATCCAGCCGGGGAAATTCTGCCCGGGCAACCGTCGGAACGACTTGTGCTCCGAGAAGAACGAACAACAGCATCCAAGGTCTCAAAGGACCAGAAAGAGGTTTTGCGTACATGAGTGTCATGGCTTTCCTGCAACTTGGGTGATTCGGCGTTCCTACGGACGTCGTTTCAAGGATTGATCAAACAGCCACCGCAGCAGGCGGGGATCTTTGAACGGAAAGGCGCCGATGTGGATCTCCTGGAATCGTGCAAGCCTATTCAGGCATGTCAAGGAGCCCCTTTGGGCCTTGACGCGTTGGCAATAGTTTAGCTCCCACCCCCATCGATTCCAATGACAGGGGCGAAGAAAAGGCAGCAGTCGGCATTTTTTGAACCCTTCCGCGGGCGTGCAGGGGGACCGTTAGCCCAGTCCGGTGGCTGTGCGGCGCTGCCAGGCGGACCAACCGCAGCCCACCGCCGCGCTCCACGCCTGCCACGGGCTCACTTGCCCGCCGGTGCTCCTCGGAGGTACCCCGAGCGTCGAAAGGGCAGTGTACGCGCGACAATCGGCAGCCCCCTTGTCACCGTAACCTGAGGCACCGCCCCCCGCAGCCAGATCGTCTGGCCGAAGGCTGTTTTCACCGTAGCCTGGGGCAACGCCCCTCGCAGCCAGATCTTTTGGCCGAAGGCCTACTCTCACCGTAGCCTGGGGCAACGCCCCAGGACTTGGGGTCAAACGCCGCTTTTGGCCAACGGCCATACTCACCCATGAAACCGGAGAGGCAAATCTGCCCCTGCACGATTCCAGCACAAGGCCGCCACTCGGCTCGCCCAGTGGAAGCCACGATTGACAGCCAAGTGCGAAAGCCAAACCTTCTGTGCCCACGCCCGCCGCACTTGTGGTATCCCGGTGTGCGTGACGAGAATGTTTCTTGACGGCGCCAGCCGATTGCGTGGTCAGCGGTGTCTACATGTTGAGGAAGCAACGATTTGGAAGCGATCAACGATCAGACACGATGGCTCAGTGAACAGGCTCCTAGGCTGATTCTGTTCGCTCGCCAATGGGTTCCCTGCCACGCCGACGCCGAAGATGTGTTTCACACGGCTTTCGTCCGGTTCTGGCGGCAGAGGGATCGTGTGCGCGATCCGATCCCCTTCCTTTACACGTGCGTGCGGAGGGCGGCAATGAATTGGTGCCGCCAGCGGGCCGGCGAGAGAAGCATGAACGCGCCCTCCATCCCGAACCGCTGTTCGCGACGGACCAGGACCTTTTGGCGAAGGCCGAGGCGGACGAGGCGATCGAGGAAGCACTACTCAGACTCTCCGATCAGCAGCGCGAGGTCGTTGTCATGCGGATTTGGGGAGAGTTGACCTTTCCCCAGATCGGCGAAGTCCTGTCGATTTCCTCCAGCACCGCCGACACTCGATACCGGTCTGGTCTCAAGAGGCTTCGTCTCGAACTTGACGGGAAGATAAGCACATGACCAACGGTGACGAACAACTCGAAGCCCAATTACGGGCACTTCGACTGCCAGGACTGAGCGACGAGGCTAGGCATCGGCTGCTGGCGGACCTCGCCGCGGTCACAACGGACAGTGCCCACACGCCAGCCGCGTCCCTTGCGGCCACCCCTTTCTTCGGCAACCAGAGGTGGATTATGCGTCATCCCGTTTCCAGCGCGGTCGCGGCGTCTGTTTTTGTTCTTGCCATCGTAGGGATCGCCCTGTGGTTCTCCGGCGGCGCAACGCCCGCCCTGGCCGACTATCTCCAGCCTCTGCTCGATGCGAAGACTGTCAAGTACAAGATGATCATGGAAACCACGAGCCCTCCCGCAGGAACGGGGTCGCTGTCGGCAGAAGAGCAAAAGGAGTTTATGAATCCTTGCACCTACGAGGTCATGGAATTGGGTTTGAATCGCCGCCGCATGGAGTGGAACGAGTGGAGCGACCGGAAGGTAGCGGGAAGAAGGGTGGAGATCTGGGATGGAACTGAGCGAAAGCAGCTCCTGCTGTTCCCCGCGGCAAAGAAAGCCCTGCTCTACGACTGCAACGACGAGCCGGAAGACGAGACAGTTGGGAAAGAGGATCAAGATTCGGCATCGCCACCGCGTCCAGAGGAACCGGGGTCCGTGGCCCTGTTTCGCTCGCTCCTGCTCGATACGGTGCAAAAACCGGGCGCCCAACGAGATTCGCTCGGTGAGAAGGAGATCGACGGACGCCGAGTCGTCGGATTCCGCCTAAGCGCCGGCGGTATAGTGATCGATGTGTGGGGCGATCCCAAGACCCGCTTGCCGGTCCGCATCGAAACCACCATGGCGATAGTGCCCAATCTCAAGATGACCCAAAGCGACTTCGAATTCAATGTGCCGATGGACGAGTCGCTCTTCAGCCTGGAGCCGCCGGCCGGTTATCAAGTCACCGCCAAAGGTCGCCAGCCGCGCGACGACACCCCCGAGACGGAAAAAGACCTGACCGAGATATTCCGTTACTACGGCCGGTGGAGCGGGGGACGTTTTCCGGACCTGCTGGACTGGCTGTGGATCGAAGAAGTCCTGTCGGAAGCGCGGCGGCTGGACGACGACCTGACCGACAAGCCGCAGGCTGAGCAGGAGAAGCAGTTCGACGAACGTTCTCAGAAGCTTCAGCGGGCCATGATGTTTATGCTCCATCTGCCAAAGGACTCGGACTGGCACTACGCGGGAAAGGGCATTTCGATCGGCGCGGCCGACGCACCCGTCTTCTGGTACCGCCCGAAGGATGCAACGAAGTACCGGGTGATTTACGCCGATTTCTCGGTTCAGGAGGCCGACACGCCTCCCGTCGTGCCCGTCGTGTCTGTCGCACAGATGGAGAAGGATCTGATCGAGATGTTCCGCCAGCACGCCGAATCAAAGGGCGACCGTTTCCCGGATACTCTGCAATTTCCGGACTTCGCTCGGAAGTGTTTACAGTATCCCCCGACGGAGCTGAGTGCAGAGCAGCAGCAGCAACTCATGGAAGCTCGCGTGAAGCTGCAGCGGGGAGCGATATTCATCGGCCTGCTGCCGAAGGACGCCGACTGGCAATACGCGGGCAAACACGTTCGACTGGGCATGGCCGACAGACCGATCTTCTGGTACCGCCCCAACGACAAGACCTACCGGGTCGTTTACGCCGATCTTTCGGTCCGCGATGCCGACGCCCCCCCGAGCATGCCCGTTGCACTGCCGGAGCCCGGTCGGCCGCAGGGCGACTGCACGATCGCCGTCAAAGTGGTCGCCGAAGCGACCGGCATTCCCGTCCCCGATGCGCGTGTCTACTTGTTCTATCCTCCCACCTCTCACGCAATGTTCGTCAGCACCGATAACGACGGAACCCATATCTTCGAGAATATGAGCCCAGGCCCGTACTCGCTGCAAACCATCGATACGGCCGGATGCCAGGATGCCCACTATGACCCCGAAGGCCAGGGCCATCCGTGGGCGATGTTTTCGCTAAAGGAGGGCGAAAGCCGCCGCGAGATCGTCCTGAAGCTGAAACCGGCTTGCCGCATTTCGGGTAAAGTCGTCGACGAAAACGGGACGGTGCCGGAAGATGCCGGTCAACTGTTCGTAACCGCCTGGTTCAGGGCAGGCGACCGCGAGGGATATCAGAACAAGTATGGGGCGGTCAACAGCTCCGATTGCTCCTACGTGATCGACGGTCTGAGCGACAAGCCCGCTTACGTGATGGTCGAAAACCAGAAGGCGGCGAAGGAAGGCGATAGCCCGCCGCCCATCTATTATCCAGGCACGTTCTCCCGCAGCGACGCCAGCCTGGTAACCTTCGAGAGCGGGCGAGACGTCGAGAACATCAACATTACCCGTCGAAAAGAAGGCGGGCTGGCGATCGCCGGCTCGGTGCGCGACGAGGCCGGCAACCCGGTGCCGGAAGCCTTTGTCGTCGTCCACCCTCGCGATATGTCTGGGGGCCTCGCAACCGCCTATACCGATCCCCAAGGGCACTATCAGATCCAGGGCCTGGGAGAAGGTGAGTTCCAGGTGCACGTCGACGCCGTCCATCGCGGGCTCGTGCGAACCCGTATGCCTGTCCGTCTTGACAAAACAACCCGGAAGACCGAACTCAGCTTCACACTGCATCGGGGAATGACGATCTCCGGCAGACTCGTCCACGAGAATGGCCGCGACTGGAATGTCGCTCGCAACCTTGTTGGTCGCGCCATCGTCGGCACCAGCGACCGGGACGGATTCGGTCTGACGAATGTCGACTTCCGTAACAAATACCGGCCCGGCAATAGCGATGGAATGGCCCGCGGCTGGCTCTACTTTGGAAAGGGCGAGTACCCCGACGGCGAGCTGATTTTTCCCACCAGCAGCAGCTTCATTATCCAGGGGATGATGCCGGGACATACCACGTTCCGGCTCGAGTACCCGCCGCTGAAGATCGCGAAAGTCCTCCATGCCGGGCAGGACATCCTGGATTCGGGCATCGACACCGAGCCCGGTCAGGAGATCAACGACATCACGATCGTGATCGCAAACCAGTAGCAGATTGTGATCGGCACCCCGGGAGCCCGGCACCGGTAGCCCCGACTGTCCGTAACACACGCGGTGTGTCACTGCCTACCTGTTGGCAGTGCTTGAGAAACCGCATAGGAATCGTGTCTCCGTGACCGGTGGCCCTTCGGCCGCGACACACGTCGGTGTGCCTGCTTGCCGACGGCCTCCACTCACCGTAGCCTCGGGCAACGCCCGCCAAAAAAGTTCGTTTGGCCGAAGACTTTTTTTCACCGTAGCCTGAGGCACCGCCCGCCCCGCACCGAGATCCTTTGGCCGAAGGCCTACTCTCACCGTAGCCTGGGGCAACGCCCCAGGAATTGGGGTAAACATAGTACTTTTGGCCAACGGCCATATTCACCCGTTAAACCGCAGGCACAAGCATGGCCGCACGATTCCAGCACAAGGCCGCCACTCGGCCCGCCCAGTGGAAGCCACGATTGATGGCCAAGTCCTAAGCTATTGCTGACCTTTGCATAGTCAACGCGCGAGGGCGACTAACGGGAGCCCGGTTCCTCCGTCCCTTTGTGGAGCGCCTGGGATCATTTGCCATGCAAACATCAATCGTCGACCCCACAACCAATGGTACGCAAGCGCCCAGCAATCCGTCGCACGCATGGAATCGTATCGAAACGCTCCCGCTCGGACTTGACTTCGCACGTATTACGGCTCTATCCTACCGGTACGCCTCAGGGGCTGGGGCGGGAGCAATTGCGGAGCACCAACCGGTTGCCGCTTCGGCAGTCTCGTTCCTGGCTGTTATTTTCCCCGTGCTGATCCCTACCCGAGTTGCCTGGGCCTCCGGATGTGCCGCTGGGCGTGAAGAAGCCGAGCCCGCCGCTGAGCTGACTTCCGCGCCCCAAAGTCCCTCCGCTGGCCCCGGCAACCACGATGAGTCGTCAGGCTTCAACCCATGACCATCTGGCAACGCTTTTCCCGACAGACCCGGAAGGAGTATTCCCCCCGCGCACGCCTCGCGGCCATGGCTGTTGAAGGCCTGGTCTTCGTGCTGGCCATCCCCGCCGCCCTGTTCTGGCTCGCCGCCGGCAGCGGCCAGCGCTGGCGGTTTACGCCATCGCCGGTACTCCTGGCTCTCTGTTTGCTCCTGGCCGCCCTCGGACTCGGGTTTGCATTCTGGACCGTCTGGGCCCAGTTCCACTATGCCCGCGGCACGCCCGTGCCGATCATGGCCACCCAGAAACTGCTCACCGACGGGCCGTACTCCTTCTGCCGCAATCCGATGGCCCTGGGAACGCTGGTCTTCTATTTCTGCATCGCCATCGTCACCTCGTCGCTGAAGCCCCTGCTGGCGGTCGCCCTTTTCACAGTTTGCCTGCTTCTCTACATCAAGCTCATCGAAGAGAAGGAAATGGAGCAACGATTCGGCCAGGAATATTCTCGCTACAGGCAGACCACGCCCTTTCTCATCCCGCGCCTTTGGCCATCGATGCAGTGCAGGTGGATCTGGCTGGCCGGGATCGTGCTGGTAGCCCTCGGTACCGGCTCTCAGGCCCGAGACGGCTTTGTTCGCCGAGATGGGGCAAAACTCACTCTCCAGGGGCGGGAATACCGGGCGGTCGGCATGAATTGCCCCGATCTCTTCGCCACCTACGCCGGCATCTTCTATCACCTTCCCGAATGCTTTGGAACCGAGGAAGCGGCGCGGCAGCACATGGTCACCGCCGTCGAGGAAGCCGAGAAACACCAAATCGCCTTTCTTCGCTTCTATGCCTCCGGCTTCTGGCCCAAGGACATGAAGCTCTACTTCGACGCCCCCGACAAGTACTGGGCAAGAATGGACGAGTTGACGGCCCTCTGCCGGCAGCATCGCGTCAAGCTGATCCCCAGCATCTTTTTCCACATCTACCTCTGGCCGCTGATCTGCGGCGAGGACTACCAGGCCATCGCCGATCCGAAGTCCAGGACATACCAGGCCATGCATCGCTACGCCACCGAGTTGGTGTCGCGTTACAAAGACGATACCAACATCCTGGCCTGGGAACTCAGCAACGAGGTCTTCCTGGCTGCCGACGTGAACATGGCCGGACGCGACGCCCCGGCATCCGGCGTGATGCTCTCGCCCGCCGCCAAGACGAAGCTGACCGTGGGCGACAGCCTGACGACGGCAATGATCCTGACCTTCTACCGCGACATGACCGCCTTCATCCAACAGGTCGATCCCAATCACCTGGTGACCAGCGGCGATGCCGGCCCGCGCACCACCAGCGTCAGCCTCCGCGAGAACTTCCCCACGGCCGTCTGGACCCAGGACACGCTGCGGCAGAACCTCGCCAGCCTGCTCGCGTCGCAGCCGGAACCCCTCGATCTGGTCTCCCTCCATCACTACGGCAGCCTGACAGAACACGACCAGCGGGAGAACCTGGGCGCCGCCAGCAGCCTGGAGGCGCTGCGCTGCCGCATCCGCTGCATCCATGCCGCACGCAGCCCGGTGCTCATCGGCGAACTGGGCAACACCCGGCCGTCACTTCGAGACGACCCCGAAGCTGAATACGCACGGGCGGCGCTGGATGTGATCGAAACGGAAGGCGTCTCGCTGACCGCCATCTGGGCCTGGTACCTGCGGCTTGACCCGGTCCACGACGCCGAGAACCACCCCGCCCTTCTGCGGCGGATCGCAGAATTCAACACCCGGTACTCGGTACGTTGATGGATCCCCTATTGACCAACTGGTCCCCTCGAGATTAGTGACGATTAGTGTTCTCTCCGTCCCCGATCCGTGTTCCATCTTCTTTTCCCCCATATTCCTTTCCTCTCCCAAGAGACTCCTTTTGGCCAACTCCCCTCCGGACACCTTCGATCCACGCCTGTCACGCCCGTAAGGAACTCCAGTGGCCAACCATCTTCCGAGCATAGATCCTCCACGCCGCCGCGTGCAATTCACGGTGCGCACCTTGATCGGTGCGGCGTTTCTTATCAGCCTGTTTGGCGCTGCCTCAGCCCTGCTCACGGAAGAGGCTAAACTCACCGCGATTGCACTGCTGGTCTGGGTGACTTTTGCTGGGCTGTATTGGACGCTGGGAGCGGCTGGCCCGCTGGTCGCTCTGCCTGTCGGGACGATGGTTTCGGCCACCTGCTGGAGTCTGACCTTCGTGTTCGGTGCGATTGGTGGTATCAGCCCGTTTTACGTTGCTGGCGTGACCGTGCCGATGGCCTTTGGCTGGGGGATTCTATTTAGCCTTATCCTGGTCCTGTCCCGAATACTCGGGTATACGATCGAGCGATTGAGAAGTCGTCTGTCGCGTGTGCTTGGTAGGCGACCTCGATTGCGTCAGGAAGCCAAGCACGTCCTGTCCGCGTGGGGAGTTGCCAGGAATGTCTTGTTCACGCGACTGCTTCTTTCAGGACTTCTCGCCATACAAGCCATCTTCTTTCCCCTTTCAGGGCCGCTATGGGCGTTGCCTGTCACCATCAGCGTGTACCTTGATACCCCCCTCTTTCCGATTTTCATCTTGCTCAGCTTCTCAGGTTCCGCTCTTCTGTTCCTTTTGGTCATGGCGGTCCTGTACTGCCCGCTGTACGCAGGAACGGGCTGGATCGTCGGGTTCATTCTCACCAGAATGAGTCGTCCTGCGGTGCCGACCGCCAGCCGAGCCACGAACACTTCGCCCGTAGACGAAGAGGGATCAGCGTCATGCGAATCTCCTCAACCACCCACCACCTGAACGTGATCGAAACGGAACGCGTCTCGCTGACCGCCATCCGGGCTTGGCACCTGCGCCTTGACCCGGTCCACGACGCCGAAAACCACCCCGCCCTTCTGCGGCGGATCGCAGAATTCAACACCCGATACTCGGCCCGTTGAGACCTCTTCCTCTCGATTTGGGTTTCACAAGCCTCGAGCGACCTGATTCGGCCGGCTCCTGTCATGGACAGGCGCGTAGCGACCGCGCTCGAGCACGTTCACCAGGCAATGCAGCGTACCAAACTGGCGGTAGCAGCTCGTACAGTCGACGGGCCGGACTTCGTAGCCCAGATCGGCCCACACCCTTGCCGCCTCCTCGTTGAGCAAGTCGGCTCCAGAGTACACCGGCATGTAAACGATTCGCCCCTCCTCCCGGTGATCGAGAATCGCGTTCACATAGGTCAGATACGTCCGCCCGTCGTCCGATACGACGGTGGGCACGCGGCGCACACGATACCCCGCCTCACGGCAACTCTGGACGACGTTTTCGAACTGGCAGACCGTGGTCTGGCTGAAATCGGGCTCTCCGGGGAGGCCGATTCTGCGGCGCGCCGCGTCATCCATTTCGTCCCACAGACGCTTGCCCTGAAGCGGGTCTCCAACCAGCATCGTTCGGTTTCCGACAGGCATCATGTACATGCCGCCGTGGTGATTGGGGACGTCTTTGAGAAGGACCACAGGCCGCCCGAATTGCAGCTCCAGTTGTTGCTGCAACTGGCTTTCCGAATCGACCGTGCGGTGCAGGTTGCGATCGACGACCGCCGGAGTCGCCAGGACCGTATCCGAGTCGGTCACGAAGTCGCCGGCGTCAAAATAGAGACCGCTGCGAAGGGCAGCGACCGCGTCGAGCCGGCCTGCCAGGTCCTCCGCCACCCGTTGGTCTCCCGCCCGGGCCGGCCAGACTTCCGTGCCCATTTCGCTCCGCGGACACAACAACGTGGTCGTCGATTGGTCGCCGACCAGGGCCAGCCAACGGTCGCGCGACCAGCACGTGATCGGGTGATCGACCACCAGGGGCACAAGGCGGCACGGTACGCGGCCGAGGCGGACCAGCAGATGACGGAAGCTGGCTTTATCCGGGCATACGGCACAGACCGTCACCTCGCCCGGCAACTGGGAAAGGAAGCTCCGGTAGACGGGCAGCACGGTCTCATCCGCGTCGACCGTGTAGTGGATCACAAGCCGCTGGAGGCTTCCTTCGCACTCCGCCATCAACTGCTGGGGTTGCTGCGATCCTGGCGCCAGCCCCTTTTCACGCCCGCAGAGGGCGAGAACGCCGGCCGCCAGGGCACAGCCAAGCACGATACCGAGTGCCCGTTGGCTGAGGCTGAGGATGGGTGGTTTCATTCTGCCGCCCTGCTCCGATCGCTGGCGTTACCGGGCTTGTTGATCTCTGCATGGGAAACGACCGAGGCCGACCAGCCGGAGGCCGCACAAGGCCGGGCCTCCGTGGGTCGCCCTTGCGCCGTGACGGCGCAGGCGTCCATCGCGGCCTTTCTGGCCAAGAGTCTCTGCACGGCCTTTCCCGCTCACGTTCGGCTCGCGGCCTGAGTTGTCGTGGGTTGAGGCATGCCGTCGGATGGCTGCTCGCCACCGGCAACCTTCACCCCGCCTGCCTGGGCCTTCTGGTCGCCCGACGTCATGGCCATGGTCAGAAGCTGCCCTGCCGCCAATTGGGCATCTGACTTCACCACAAACGACCTGGTTTCGCCGGGACCCAGTTGGACCAGGCAGTCTCCGGCCCATACCGACTGCGCCTGCGGCATCACTCGCGCAAACGGCGAGGGAATCGAGGCGGCCAGGATCTGTAGTTGAATGCTTGTCTCGACGGGCTGGCTGCCAGGATTCTTTGCGGTTATCGTCAGAATCGGCGAATCCCCCGGCTGGTACTCCGTCTTGTCGGTCGACACTTCGATGCGGCATCCGGCCGTATCCATCTCCATGTGCGGGATCGCCGGCGCCTCGCCTTTCACCCCGACCGCGGCGATCGTGCTATCGGAAGCATCGACGGCACCGACGTTTCTCGTGCCGGCAATCGCCAGAACCAGTGCGCAGGTAACGAGTGCCGTGCCCAGAACGCCCAAAGTCGCTTGAATCCTCATTCTTGCTCTCCTTACGCAAGTAGGTCGCAGGCAACTCGACCCCGGCCGATTGCCGTGAACCTTCCACCTGCTGGTCTCAACGTTGAAGGTCCGTTGGCTGTTTCAGAGAAGACCGGAAAATTCCGCAAACGGCCCAGGCGGGTGGCACAGCGGGTAGCCCCGATAGCCTGCCTGTCGGTGGGCAGGGCGAGTACACCGTAACTCACTGTCCGAGCAGTACTTCCAGCATGGGGTGGCGAGAAGCCGAGAGAAACGGGTCCGGCTTCGTTTCGGAGTATTCGTTCCATGAATGTGTATTGACCGATCCTCGACGTCGCAAGGTGGTTCATCCACTGGTGAACGAGGTGACGGTTGATGAGGCCCTCTCGCCATGCCATGATGGCGCTGATCTCGGGCAACCGAGCGCTGACACCGACAACGGCATCAGTCGCCCTGCCACAAGGGGCTGCTTCGCCTCGCCCGACAGGCCCAACACGAGTCCTCACTCCGGTTCCACCCACCCAATGCCCGTTCATTCCACATTCCCCGCGGCTTTCTTCCTGGCCGTCATGCTGCAGGCGGCATCCGGCGCTCCCCCCTACCCGCCCAGCGAAGCCATCGCCGACCTTGAGCTCGATTGGTCGACCCACCAACGTCACGCCCAGGGTAGCGACAACTTCCAGCTCACCTGGGCCGACGACGGCCACCTCTACGGAGCCTGGGGCGACGGCGGTGGCTTCGGCGGCACCAATTCCGTCGGCCGCGCCGGACTGGGGATCGCCCGCATCGAGGGCCCGGCCACCAGCTACCGCGGCTTCAACGTCTGGGGCGGACACCAGCCGGAGAATCCCGCCCAGTTCGACGGCAAGAGCTGGGGCATGATCTGCTCGGGCGGCACGCTCTTCATGTGGGTCGTACCCGATGTGCCCGAAGGAAAACCCTATCGCAACCATTACCAGTACGTCGAACTGGCCCGGTCCAACGATCGCGGCGCGACTTGGACCAAGGCCCCGTGGAAGTTCCACCAGTCGGAAGAGCTCACCATCCCCACCTTTCTGAACTTCGGCAGGAACGACGCGGGCGTGCCGGCCGAGTTTGAGGGATACGTGTACTCCTATTTCATCCGCCCCCAATCCCCAGCCATCGAGCACCAGGGCCCCGCCGCCGTCGGCCTGACCGTTCCCAAGCCGGGC
>CAZLWV010000153.1:0-19015 GCA_964563135.1 uncultured Planctomycetaceae bacterium | reverse complement strand
GGGACTGTCCCCTTCCCGCAGCATCACGAGCACAGAATTCGGCACAGGCACGGCGCGCAGAAGCACTTCGCCTGCACAACGGCACATCCTATTCGAGACGACGGGACCGTGCAACTTTCTGCCGACCGAGAGGGGCAACCTGAAGAGGGTTGCCGCAAGATCGGGCTTCAATTCGCCCGCGGGTGGGCCTTTTCGTAGATCTCCCGCAGGCCGGCCGTACTCACGTGGGTGTAGATCTGCGTGGTCACGAGGCTCTTGTGGCCCAAGAGTTCCTGCACGCTGCGGATGTCGGCACCCCGGTCGAGGAGGTGGGTGGCGAAGCTGTGGCGAAGCGAATGGGGGCTGGTGCGGCCGTCCAGGCCGGCCTCCTTCAGATACTTCTCCAGCATCCTCGCCACACTGCGGGTCGTGATCCGGCGTCCGAACTTGTTGACGAAGACGGGCGATTCGGCTCCCTTCGCCTGGCTGGGGTGCAGCTTGCGGACCCCGAGCCAGGTCTGCAGCGCTTCGGCCGCGTAGGAGCCGATCGGCGCGAAACGCTCCCGTTTCCCCTTGCCCCGCACTCGGGTGATTCCCGCACGAAAGTCGAGGTCGCTATCGTTCAGCCCCACCGTCTCGCTGACGCGGAGCCCGGCGGAGTACATCGTTTCGAGAATGGCGCGGTCGCGCTTGCCCGCAACCGATCTGCCCGACGGGGTGCGAAGCAACCGCCCGATGTCCTCGGCAGACAGGAAATGGGGCAACGTCCGCCCCTGCCGCGGATTCCTCAGAGCCTTCGCCGGGTTGTTGTCCACCCAGCCTTCTCGCTGCCCGAACCGATAGAAGCTCCGCAGACTGGCCAGGCGACGGGCGATGGTCGACTTGGCATACTCCGCTTCATGGAGTGCCCCCACGTAGCCTCGCAGCTCGAGCGACGAAACCTGGGAGGGTCCCGGACAGGTCCCCTCGTGGGCCTCTTCCAGGTAGTCGGCCAGTGCGGTCAGATCCTCGCGATAACTCTTGATCGTCAGTTCCGACGCATTCCGCTCGGTGCGTTGGTAGTTGAGAAAACGATCGATTTCGTCTCGCATTGCAGCCCGGTCAGATGAGCTCGTCCGGATCGGTCGGCAGGGGCACGTTGAAGCGGCGATTGACGGTCTGCTTCTGGCTCTCCTGGCGGATCTTCTGGCTGAGCACCGCCGCGTCGTACCAGGTAAAGCTCAACTCCGGGTTGGAGGCATAGCGCCCCAGAGTTCGCAGTGTCTCGGCGCGGCTCGAATCGTCGTAAAGGAAGACGTACCGCTCGCCGCCCTTGATCAACGCGAGAACATTGATGTCTTGACTCATCGGGGATATCTCCAACTAACCGTCAAAGGATCTTCTCTGGGCCGTTGATTCGGCCGCCGGTTTCATCGACCGGCGCCCGTAAGAGACTCACCCGCCTCGGCTGGGCTCGTCAGGGTGGTGCGGCGGTCTGCGTCCAAATCCGTGGTCCCGGACCGGGGCATCCGATCGCGCCGGGAAACTCGCCGCACAATCGTTACAACCGTCCGGCTCTAGGGTTTCGGTTGCGCATGCGGTCCGTTCTGCAAGTGTTATCGGATTTCGGGCCATCTCCACACCACTCGCGTTTCCCCTGCTCCACCGCGGGCGGAAAGCATCTCCCACAGGTGCATGTGACAACAGAAACGGATGAAGTCGTCGCTTCGTTCCAGGTAGGTTTGCCAGCCGCCGAATCGGGCGTCGTCGCGGAAGAAGTAGTAGCTGGACAAAGCCTCCGTGAATTCCGGATCGTGCCCGTTGTAGGCCTGGGTGTGTCGCAACACCGGCATGTCCGATGGGCAGCACGATTGCGGCGCCACTCGCGGTGGCGGCGGAATCAGTCCGCTTGGATCGGGCCAGTCGGGCGGAAAGCCGAATTCGGAGTTGTCGGCGGTTTTCTCAGGCGCCGCCGGCGCTGCTGCCGCCACGGGCGCTGCTGCCACGGGCGCTGCTGCCACTGGCGCCGCTGACCCCACTGGCGCCGCTGACGGTTGTTCGTGGCTGGTCTCCTCGATCCACAAGCCCGATTCGGTCTTGGCCGGGAGCCCGTCTTCTCCCGGGGCTGCGGGGCGGTTCTCCCTGCCCTCCTCAGCCGGCGGCTTGGCCGAAGGCTTGGGTGCCGGCGCGGCCGTGGCGCCCAGGATCGTGTAATCGTGCTTCGGCGTCTGGGTGTCCATTTGCGCCTTGGCCAGCGAAAACTCCGTCTCGTACACCAAAGGAGCCGGGATGTGCTCTTCTTCAGGCGTGCCCCAGGGCAAACCATAGCCAGGCGGTATCGGATGGAAGCATGGGTTCGCCGCGTACCATTCGACCTGGAGGGAGCATCGCGGCGGGTAATAGGGCGAGTAGTCCGTCACCGCCCCCACCACGACCGCGTCGGCCCCCAGCGACTGGGCCAGCCGGCGAGCTTCCGCGGGAGCATTCTCGGGCGTGAACTGGATGCGGTGCCGAAGAATGGCTTGTTCCACCACCCCCACCGGAATCACTTCAAACCCCGGTACAAGCTGAAGCTCGTTGAAGTAGGCTTCGGCAAACCGGCGGCCGTCCAGTGTCGCTTCCTCGCTGAGGTTGATGAAGGGAACGATGGCAATCGTCGATAGCTGCGGAAACGGGTTGTGGAGCGTGGGCTGGTGGGCGATCTCCGGCAGAAGACTGCATCCCGAGGAGGCGAACGCCGCGAGAAGCAGCAATCCCAGGGCCAGCCGCAGCCGCCAGCCGTCGCCGCGCCCCGCGCAGCGAGACTTCGTTGCGTCCCGGGCGGTCGCTGCAAAGCTTTGCTGGAGTCTGGCCGGTGATGGCATGGAGACGAGATCTTGGGTAGAAGGCTTCCCCCCTTCTTAACCCGCCGGCAGGCGAGTGTCCGCAAGGACTGCCCAGCCGGTCTATTCAATACGGTCGGCTTTATCGGCAAGGTCGCAGCAGGCTCTCCAGCCAAAACCTGGCGTTTTCCCGGAATCGGTGCCCTTGAATCGCACGTCCCAGGGCCTGACAATGCCAAACGGGGCGCACTTCGGCCTGGACAGCCTGGCATCTGGCCCGGATGATCCAGCAGACGACCCCCCGCCTTGCGGCAACACGGCTCGCCTTGCCTGGCTCCGCTATGTTGCCTATCTGTCCTGTCTTCCTCCCTGGAATCGCCTATGACAACCACGTCCGCTGCACGGCATCCCACCCGGCCTGTCCGTATCGGCTCGATCACGATCGGCTCCGGGCACCCGATCGCCGTCCAGAGCATGTGCGCGACGAAAACCGCCGATGTGGATGCCACCGTTCATCAGGCCAACGCTCTGGCCGCCGCCGGCGCCGGCGTGGTTCGCCTTGCGGTCGACAGCCGGCGGGAAGCGGAGGCGCTCCGGCCGATTCGCGAGCGGACCAGAGCCAACCTGTCAGTCGACCTGCAGGAGAACTACCGCTTGGCCCTCGACGTGGCCCCCTGGGTCGACAAGATCCGCTACAACCCGGGCCACCTCTACCACCACGAGCGGGAGCGGCCCTGGCAAGACAAGGTCCGATTTCTGGTCGACGTGGCGGGCCAGCACGACTGTGCGCTGCGAGTCGGAGTCAATTGCGGATCGGTCGACCCGGCCAAACGGGAGAAATATGCGGCCAACGATTCGATCAGCCCCATGCTCGAAAGCGCTTTGGACCATTGCGAGTTTCTCGACTCCCTCGGTTTCACGCGTTACTGCGTCTCTCTCAAGGACTCCGACCCGGCCAAGGTGATCGAGGTCAACCGGCGGTTTGCCGCCCGGCGCCCCGAGGTTCCGCTGCACCTGGGAGTTACCGAGGCCGGAATGCCTCCCCGCGGAATCCAGAAGACTCAACTCGCCCTCCACACGCTGCTTCGTGAAGGGATTGGCGACACGATCCGCGTCTCGCTGACCGTTCCCAACGACCGGAAACACGAAGAGATCCGGGCCGGCCGCATGATTCTCGACGACGTGGCCGCCGGGCGTGCCCCGGAGGTCGACAGCGGCCTCGTCGGCCTGAACATCATCAGTTGCCCGAGCTGTTCTCGCGTAGAGAACGAGGCCTTTGTGGAGCTGGCGGCCAGGGTGAAAGAAATGACGGCCTACGCTTCCGACCAGGCGATTACCATAGCCGTGATGGGGTGCCGGGTGAATGGTCCGGGCGAAACCGACGACGCCGATCTCGGCCTGTGGTGCGGGCCCCACCATGTGAATCTCAAACGGAGGGGCGAGCGGCTGGGGGCGTTTTCCTACCAGGAGATCCTGCCTCGCCTGAAGACGGAGCTGGATCGGCTGATCGACGAGCGCAGCGGGTAGCGACTCGCCCGTATCGGCGTTGTGCAGTCCCTCGCTGCCCGCAGCAGCAGAGGATGGCCGCTCCCCGCCTCACAGAGTTCGCACGATGACCACCCGTCGCCGTCGATTGAGCGTTTCGACGTGTTCGGCCAGCTCCGTCCAAGGCTGCAACACCGAGTCCTGATACACTCCGCATGCCGCCACGTAGGCCGCCTGATGGTCGGTGCCAATCGCCATCCGTCGCACTTGGATCGCTGGGCTCGTCAGCTCCAGTTCGTCGGTCACTCGCACGGCCGGGTTTCCGCGCTGCAAGTGGATCGTACGCAGCATCCGCATCGGGAATCGGTTCCGGCCGGTGATCAATCGACGCTGCAGCAGTCGGCGCACCGCCGTTCGGCACCAGCGGCCGACGGTCCACATGCCCGTGTGCAGGATCGACTGCTTGAGCGGTGTGGCCGTCTCGAAACGGGCGGTGTGGAGAGGGCCGGAAACGGTGATCCGCAGGCTCCCGTCGCTTTCCACGGCCAGGTCGACGCTCCGTTGGCGATCGTGCAACTGGGAAACCGCAATGCTCCCGCTCTGGCTTTCGACCACCAGTCCCGCGTCAGTCGCCGTGCGGTCGCCGTCGAAGTGTTTGACGATTCCTCCCCGTGCGGTGGAAACGACCGTGTGGCGACAGCCGTCGCGGAGGACGAACAGGCCGGCATGCGGAAAATGGCACTTCTGCTCCGCGGGAGCTTCCCCGGCAGCCGGCCGCGTCGGGGACCAGTCCAGATAGGCCTCGATGCGGTTGCCCAAGCGGTGGGCAAACAGTCGGTCATCGCTGAAGTGGGCCAGGGTACCCTTCTCGACGGACCGCAGGAATCCATCGGCCAGGTCGGCGGCCTCCGGCAATTCGGCAGCCAGCAGCTCGAAGCCGTGGGGATAGAAATGCAGCGTTCCCCGGCTGCCGTACTCGCCGCCATAGCTGCCGTCCGGCCGCAGAAAATGGTGGGAAAATGCTACGGCGCGGCGGATCGGGGCGTCGAGCTGCCGATCGCCGATCGCCTGCCGCAGTTTGGCGAGGCAATCGATCGTCACCGTCTGGTAACCGGGGTCGGCGCCGCCGTATTCTTCGAACCAGCCTTCCTCGTCCTGCCAGGCGAGCACCTCCTCGATACGTTGGAGGGCGGCCTGCCGGAATCGCTGCTCGCCGGTAATCTCGGCGACACGCCACAGTCCCAGGGCCGCCATCGCATGATGGTTCGCCAGGCGACCCGACTCTCCACTGTTCGTGATCCAATCAGCCCGGCGGATCAGCCAGCCCCGGATTTCCCGGTCGTCCAGGCCGAGCAACTGGCACGCCCTGGCGGCCGCCTGGAGCGAGAAAACCGCCGCTCCGAGGGCTCGTTCGAAGGGATAGTAGTCATCGCACGAGCCGTCGCGGTGGCACGAGCGGGCGGAGAAGCGGATGGCGGCAAGGGCCAGTTCGCGGACCCGCGGATTGCCGTGCCAGCGATTGCCCGGCAGATTGTGGCTGTAGACAAGGGCCAGGGGCAGCACGCCCTCCTGGTACATCTCGGAGGGGAAGCAGGCGGTGCGGTAATGCCAGTACTGGCGGTCGAGGCAGCCGTAGGTGCGGCGGAACGGATTCCGATCGATGGCCCCCAGCAGCCTCGCCACGTCATCGTACACTCCATCCAGGTAGCCAAGCCGTCTTCGCTCGTCGCGTGCCGCCAGACCCTTCCCGTGTCGGGCTGAGCCGGGGTGGTTCTCTCTCTCGGTAGGAGCCTCTGCGCCGCAGTCGCAATCGTTCGGGCTGGATGTGTTCGGGATTGGCATCGTCTCGTACCCCTGTACGACCGGTCCCCAAGATCGATAAGTCCTTCAGAGGGACTCGCAAGCCATGGGAGCACTCCACGGTAGCCGGGCGCTGGCTCGGTTCGGCCAGCGGCAGTCTCGCTCTCCGTGGGCAGGAATTGTGGTATCTTCTGCAAGCGCGGTCCTGCAGCACCGGCACGATGGTGCCGGCAGTCAGTCGGTCGCATGGTTGGTGGACCTGGCTACCGTCGGTGGTGAGCCACGATGATCTCGGCAAGCAATCCCAGCATGCAGGTCATGAAGCCGGCCGTAAGCACTACTATGTCCGACTCTTGCATGCTCCCTGTGAACACGAAACTGAGCACGCTCATCAGTGTGCCCAGCCCGTTGACCACGGCCGATAGCGGCAAAAACACCTTGAGCGGCCGGAAGTAGAGCACCATCCGCAGCACCGTGCTCAGGTAAGCCGCCGTGTCGCGGATCGGGTGGAACTTGCTCTTGCCGATCCGGGCACGATAGGAGATCGGCACGTATTTCACCGCGTAGCCGTTGGTGAGGAAGGCAAGCGTCATGGTGGTGACGCAACTGAAACCGTTCGGTACAACCCACAACCAGGGGAGCATGGCGTCGCGTTTGAACGCCTTCAGGCCCGTGTTGAGGTCGGGAATCTTCGTGCCGGTCAGGTAGCATGCCAGCTTGCGGATGAACCATTTGGCCGGAACCCGCAACCAGGGCATGGTCCCTTGCTCGCTGGTGCGGGCGCCGTTGACCTGGTCGTAGGCTGGAAAATACTTGAGCAGATCGGGGATGCTCTCCGCCGGATAGGTGCCGTCGGCATCGAGCATCACAACCACATCGCCTTGAGCGTGGCGGATCCCGACCTTGCGGGCGGCGCCGGCGCCGCGGTTCTCGGGACAGCGGATCACGCGGATCGGGCACTGCCAGCAATCGGCTGCGTAGCGTTCCGCCAGATCGGCGGTCGCATCCGTCGAGGCGTCATCGACGATGAGAATCTCGTAGCGGATCGCCGACTGCGAGAGTGCGGCCACGATCTCATCGAGAACCGGTTCGATTGCCAGCTCTTCGTTGTATGTGGGTAGGAGCACGGTCAACTCGTACGCGGAAGCCACTTCCGTGGCCGATGCCGTGACAACCTGGGTCTGCCAACCGTCCATGGTCCGGCTCCGAATCGGCTGCTCCGCGCGCCTGAGAGCAGGCTGCGGATTGTTCCTTGGTAGAATGCGGGAGCTCCGTTTATAACACAGCAACCGCTTCTTGCCCAACAGCATTCGCAGCAAGGGCGGCCATCCAATCCATCGCCTCATGCTGCCTTGGGCATTTGACCGCAGGTTTTGCTGATCTCGCTTGTTTTACCAGCTTGCCTGGCTGCTCTATTTTCGCCTTGACCATTCACCATAGCAGATGATAGACTTTCGCACGTTGGTGGCCGACTCCGCGCACCGGAGTCCACAGTCAAGGATGTCGAGGGTAGCTGGATGCTTGAGACCTTGGGAATCGTGGAGGCGTGCTTCACCACGCCCCGTGCCCGCATCAAGGCCGCGCGAAAGCTCGGAACCAAGTCGGTTCTGGAATGGATTATCCGCCGCATGACCGACTGCGAACAGCTTGACGGCGTGATCGTGCTCACCAACGATACCCCGGAAAACCGCATCGTCCAGGAACTGACGCCCTTGGACGTTCCGGTTTTCGTCTCGCGGCGACCCGATACTCTGGGCAGCCTTGCGGCTGCACTGGAGGAGTATCAGTGCGATTCGATCGTCCGCATGTCGATTGAACGTCCATTCGTCGACCCGTATCTGGTCGATCGCCTCGTCTTGTCGGCCCGGACCGCTCCGGGCTGCGACTATGTCAGCTATGCGTCGCGCAACGGTCGTCCGGCCGTGCTGTCGCCCATCGGTCTGTTTGCCGAATGGTTTCGTACCGAATCGATTCGCCTGGCTGCCCGCAAGGCGAAGGCCCCGGCCGACCGCGACAATCCGACGCAGTTTGTGCTTTCCCATCCCGAAAGATTTCGGATTCGTCTGCTGCCGGCCCCGGCCGCAATCGATCGTGAAGACGTCCGTTTGACCGTCGATATCGAGGAAGACTGGGAGAACGCGTTGACGATCTTTGAAGCCTTGGGACCGGAGGAACTGGATTGGCAACGGATTGCCCACCTCCTGGACCATCAGCCGGCCATGCGCCGGCGAATGGCGGCGCTCAATCGGGTCTATGCCTCCAATTGACGTCGACCTGGCAGGCACGTTTGCGAAAGGATTCGAGCATGATGCGACCTGCACCAGGCTGGCGGCTCCGCCGGCAGCCCTCTGTCGCGCGCTCGGGTAGTCTCCCCTTCCGTCGGGACATGCCGATTTCGCCCGCCGACGGCGATCCTTTGCCAACCGCAACTTTCTTCGCTTCTGCGAAGACGACTCCCGCACCCGATGATCCCCGCATGTTCGTTGCGATTGTGGCCACAAGGACACTGTCATGCGCTGCCTCAATTTTTCCGTATCCCTCCCGTCGCCTGCCATCTCCCGCCTGAAAAGGCCGGTCGAGGGATTGCTCCTGGATAGCTGCAACATCCTCTACGATGCCACAGGCTGGCACCGCTGGCTGATCCAGGTCCTGCGGCATCTGGGGCTGCACACGCAATGCGGCTGTCTCTTTCACGTCTGGGAAAAAGACTACCTTCGCGCGGTTCATCGTGGCCAGTGCGATCAATCCGCTGCGCTGTACCTGTTCCTGCAAGCCCTCGGCTTGACCCGCGGCCAGATCGGCGAACTGGCCGCAACCTGCCAGACGCGGCGACTGCGCTGGGAGGCCGAGGCGAGGCTCCTGCCTGGCGTCAAGAACGCGCTTCGCCGGATCGCTGCGGCAGGTATCCCGATGGCCGTCGTCAGCGATACGGATCAGTCGGGCCAGCAGCTCCTGGGCCACCTGGAGAAGATGGGGCTGGACGGTCTCCTGACCGCCGTCGTCACCTCTCGCGACCTGGGACGCGTCAAGCCGGATCCGGTCTGCTACGAGACCGCCCTGAAGGCCCTGCATCTGCACACGCGGCAGGCTGCGTTCGTGGGACACGATGCGGACGAGCTGGCCGGTGCCGCCCGCCTCGGCATGCAGACGATTGCCTTCAACCCCACCCAGGACGTTGAGGCCGACATCCTGCTGACCCGCTTCGAGGAACTCCTCGACGTCATCGACCTGCCCAGTTGCCAGAGGAGCATGGCCGGATGAATTCGCTCCTCCGAATCACCGGTCTTCGCGGCAGCTGCCGAGCGGAACGCCGGTCCGTCGCGCCTCGTTCGGCCGCGCTGCCCGACCCCCCGTCGTCTCCCATGCGGCATTCCGGAGACGGTCTTCCGGAAGACGACGCTGCGCTGGACCGGTACGTCCTTACCCGGCCGGAATTCGCCCACCCCGCCCTCGTCCGCAGGCCGGTGGTCTTGCTCACGGGAGCATGGCCCTACGACTCTTCGCAACACGTGGTCGAACTCGACAGCACACTGGATTGCCGATTCGCCCGGCTCGATCGCCAGGCGGAATGCCTGTCCCAGCGCGCCGGACGCGAGCCGCTGGATTGCCGCAGCGCACTACCCTCGGCCTGGGTCAATTGTCTTGGCCTGCGCTACCACCTGGTCAGACTGCTTCGCGTGATTGAGTACTTTTCGAGCGTTCAGCCGCCGGAAAGGGGCGAGCGCTTGTGTCTGATGGCCGATCGGACGGATGCTGACGATGTTGCCATCATCACGGCCATGTGCCGTCGAGCGGGAGCTGAATGCCTGGTGCGTTGGCGCGGCGACAAGCCGCAGGAAGAACTGTCCATCACCGAGCCGGAGGAGTGGTGGCGACGATCCATGCGCCGGCTTGCCGACGGGCTGTCGTTGCCGGGCCGCACGTTCCGTGCTGGGCCCCGGGTCGTCCTCTGCGGGAATCCCCGTTTTCTCGATCCCGTCTGCCAGGTGCTGCATGAGCGGAGGTGCCGCATCTGGTGGCTCTATGACCGTTTCGCGGTGAAGCCCTTCTTCCGCTGGCACATAAAGGGGGTACCGCAACTGACCTGTCAGGACGCCCCGCATCGGGAAGGCGAACCGGAGGATGACCGGATCGACCTGCCGCCGCTTCCATTTCAGGGAATCGATCTGCGGCCGTTCGTGCTCAACTGGCTCGGCGGGCGTCTGGCCGCCAGACGCCGCGATCAGCGGCGATGGCATGAGCAGATCGACCGCCATTTCCGCAGGATCAGGCCCGACCTGCTGGTGATGGATGAAGACGCCACCCCCATGAAACGGATCGCCCTGGCGGTCGCCCGGCGCTATGGCGGCAAGTCGTTCGTGATCCAGCACGGAGCGCCGATTGCCCGGTTCGGCTTCGCCCCGTTGGCCGCAGATGGGATTTTCGTCTGGGGACTCTCGACACTCGAGCAGCTCGAGCGCTGGGGTGTTCCCAAGGAGAAGGTCTTCGTGACCGGCTCGCCCTGCCACAGCGCGCTTGGCCAGTCGCTCCGCCGCAGCGTGTCGCGCCGGGTCCAGGTTCACCGTTCCCCCCGCATTCTGCTCCTGGCAACCGTTCCGCCGCGGGATTGCCGCCCCGACCTTGTCGAGTTGAACCTCAACAGCCGTTCGTATGCCGAGATGATCGAAGCGGCCTTCGCCGCTGCCGGGGCGCTCGACGGCGCCACGCTCGTCATCAAGCCCCACCCGCGAACCAGGACCGATCAGACGATCGACGAGGCCATGTTGCGCCATCCGAACCTCCCGGTCGAGGTAGTCCGGTCGCGGTCGCTGGAGGAATCGTTGCGCGGAATCGATTGCGTGCTCAGTTGCCTCTCGAGCGCCGGCATCGAGGCGACTCTGGCGGACATACCGGTCATTCAGTTGGTGCCGCGCGGGGCCGGCCAGATCCTGCCGTTCGATCGGTGGGGCCTCGACGGTTCGGCGGCGAGTGCCGCGGAGCTGCTTCCGCTCCTCCAGAAGGCTCTGTCTGGCCAACGTCCGTCCGGCAGCACCGCGCGGCGGGCAGTCTTTGCAGACGCCTCCTTCTCGGTGCGAGGATCGTCGCAAGCCCCCGATTCGGCAGCGCGGATTGCCGACATCCTGCTCGACCAGGCAAAACCAGACACCACTGCGCCGCGTAGTAATGAAGAGCAAGGAAGCTCGCCGGCATTCGCCAATTGCTGAGGAAGGAGACCCACTGCGTGGCAGCACGTTTGCGTACATTCGACTCCACCGTTCTTCACACTCCCGCGGCCCCAGCCGGCGGGTGGCGCCGCGTGGCCCTCGACTGCCTCACGGTCAGCGGGGCGGCTGCCGTCTGCCATGGGTTGGGGATGGTCAGCAGCCTCCTCTTGAAGATCTTCCTTGACCCGGCCCAGATGGGCATCTGGCAGGGCCTCAAGATGTTCTTGACCTATGGCAACTACGCCAACCTCGGAATCAGCAAGGGCGCCCTGCGCGATTACACCGTGGCACTCGGGCGCCGCGACACGGCCCAGGCCCGACGCGGTCTCGACCTGGCCTTCACGTTCAATTCGGTGACAAGTCTGGTCTATGCGGCGATCCTGCTCGGTGCCGCCATCTGGCTGGGAAGCTCGCAGAGCGGTTTCTCCGCGGGACCGTGGACGACCGGTCTGGCTGTGATCGGCGGGTTGGCCGTGCTTTCCCGCTACGTCACCTTCCAGGTCACGATCCTCCGCGCTCACAAGGCGTTCGACCTGACCGCGAAACTCTCGGTTCTGGAGGCGGTCCTGACGTTGGCGGTCTGCAGCCTGACGACCTGGTTGTGGGGGCTCTACGGCCTGCTGCTCGGCACGCTCGTTGTGCTGCTGGGATCGTTTCTCTACATCCAGCGATACCGCACGGTCGATCTCCGCTGGGCGTTCGATGCGGCCGAAGTCCGCCGGCTTGTCTCGGTTGGCAGCCCCATCCTGCTGGCCGGCACCATGGTCACCGTGTTCCGGTCCCTCGACAAACTGATGATTCTCGGCTACATGAGCGATTGCGAGTTCCAGTTGGGATGCTATTCGGTGGCCCTCATGGCATCGACCCAGATCTACGGCCTTGGCAACATGCTTTCCATCGTGATGAATCCGCGCTATGCCGAGAAGTACGGCCAGACGGGCGATCGCCGCGACGTGGCCCGTCTGGCGGCGGCTTCAAGCGAGCTCCACGCTGCCGCCATGGCCTTGCCTGCAGCCCTGGCGGTTGTCCTCGCGGTGCCGGTCTTGCGGGATCTTCTCCCCGACTATCAAACCGGCCTGCCGGCCTTGGTGTGGCTCGTGCCGGGCACAGTGGCCCTTGTTCTCTCGATTCCCGCCACCCAATACCTGGTCGCCGTCGGGCGTCAGCAGCGAGCCCTTCTGGCCATCCTGCCGGCGATCGGCCTTGCCGCCCTGGGAAATCACCTTGCCCTCCGCGGCGGGTTCGGCCTGACGGGGGTCGCCGCCTCCACGGCGCTGGCCTACACGGCCTACATGCTGCTGGTGATCGGCATCTCCTTCTGGCGGGAACTCACTGGCCGGCAGCGCCGCCGCAGCCTGCTCCTGACAACCTTGATTGTCATGCCGACGCTCATCGTCTCCATTATCCTGGAACGGCAATACCCGGGCATCGACGCCGACCTTGCCACCACCGTGGGCAAGGCTGTGCTGGTCACGGCGGTCTGGGGCGCCACCTGCGGTGCAAGCTGGCTTTCCGGAGGCTGGAACCACCTGCGGACAAGACCGATATGACGCAGGGACAGCACAAGACGCACTCTGCCATGAAACGGATCTCGCTGGCCGAACTCGAACAGCGCTGCCAGAAGCCCGACTACCGAAGAGTCGGGAACTGGATGGCTCGCCGGCTGATTCGACCGGCTGCGCTCCGCGTCACCTGGGTCGTGGCCCCTTGGGGTATGTCAGCCAATGCAGCCACGCTGTCGGCCTGGGCCTGCGGCATCGGGGCCTCGCTCTCGTTTGCCATCGGCAGTATTACAGGCTGGATTCTGGCAGCTCTGCTTCTCCAGGCCTGGTACCTGCTCGATCATGTCGACGGGCAGCTCGCTCGATATCGCGGCACCGCGTCGCTCGACGGCGTACAACTCGACTACCTGATGCACCACACCGTCAACGTGCTTGTGCCCCTTGGGATCGGGTGGGGGCTGTTTGCCGCCGGCAACAGCTCGATCTGGATGCTGTGCGGAGTGGTCTGGAGCACGGCCCTGCTGCTGCTGTCGGTTCACCACGACGCCCGTTACAAGGCGTTCAACCAGCGGCTCAAGCGGGTTCGCGGCACGGTTCGGGTCGAGGGTGGAAGCGGAGGACGCCCCGCAGCCCAGCCTCCCATTCCGCGGGGCTGGATTCGCCGAGCAGCCTGGATCGCCAGGAAGTCTTCCGAAATGCACGTGCTCATGAACCTGCTCACCCTGGTGGCTGCTGCCGCGCCGGTGTTCCACGACACCTCACTGGCCTTGGGCCGGTTCTACGTCGCTCTCGCCACCCCGATCGCGCTGCTGACGGCCGTCTGGACCATCGTCCGCTCCAATCGCCGGCAGTCGGCCGAACGCGAATTCGCAGCCTGGTACCAGGTTCCTGACGGACGTGTTTTGGTCTGTCAAAATGGTTGGTGGGTTTGTGAAGATGCGCAGATAGCGGAGTCCAGCGATCCTGACCTCCGCAATGAACACGTGGTTTTCCACGGATCGAAAGCCCTTCAGGAAAACTCGGAGACATGATTGGCCTGCCGTTTTCGGTTCGAACCTGAGGTGCCCCGAGGAATCCGTCGCACTCTCTGGCGGTCCGATTGGGGGCCATCGGTGGTTATGGTTGCGGCCCTGCTGGGGTTTGCATGGAGAATACTCATGGCCACCCCGTGGGAGACCGCAAACAGTCGGCCTTCCGCTGCGCGCCCCCGTGCACGGACTGCGCAGGCGTCAATCAGACGTTTCGTCCTGCTTTCCAGCCAGTTCGGCCCGCCGGACCGCACTACGGATACCCTCCGCAGCGCGACTCGATTTGCCCACATTCACCTTGACCGACGCACCGCAAAACACCTATCGTGTTGGGTTTGGCACGGACGTCAACAAGGCTACCAAGGAAGGGACGGCACTGCCCCCACATGCCCATACCGATACTCATTCTGAACTACAACGGCCGGTCGCTCCTGGCCGAATACCTGCCCACGGTCCTGAGGGCTGCCGAGCAGTCTCGCCATCCGTGCGAGGTGATCGTTGTCGACAACACCTCAACCGACGATTCGGTGGAGTGGCTCGCGCAGAAGCACCCCGAGGTCCGGGTGATTCGCTGCGAGAACCGGGCCCTCTGTTCGTTCAACCAGGTGGTTCCTTCACTCGGCTGCGATGTGGCCGTCCTCCTGAACAACGACGTGCGGCTGGCCCCCGACGCGATCGACCCGCTCGTCGAGCCCCTGCTTCGAGACTCGCCCGCGCACGATCCCAACTGCTTCCTGACGGCTCCCCTCTGCTGGCAGATGGATGGCCGCACCTGCGAAGGATTGAAAACATCCGTGCGGTGGCGCTGGGGAGTCGTGCAGGCCACGGGACGATTCCCAGGCCACGAAGCGGCCGTCTACCAGGCTGATCTCACCGCCTCGGCGGGAGCCGCCATGGCCATCGACTGCCGGGTCTTCGCGGAGCTCGGCGGGTTCGATCCGATCTGCCTGCCGGGCCGAATCGAGGATCTCGACTTCTGCTACCGCGGGTTTCTGGCGGGCTACCATGCCCAGTACGTTCCCCGCTCGGTGGTTTACCATCACGGTATGGCGTCGTTCGGTCCGGCCTTCGGCCATTCGGGCAACGATCACCTGGCCCTGCGCAACACGCTTCTGTTCCAGTGGAAGAACCTGCGGCATCCGCGGAATCGCTTGCGGCAGTGGTTCGGGCTCCCGCTGCGCCTCGGATGGGACCTGCTTCGTGCTCCGGTCGTGGGTCGCCGTCGCCGCTGGGCGTTCCTGCGGGCCTTCCTGGCCGCATCGGCCTTGTGGCACAAGGGCAAGCTCCGGCGCGCCGGCCGCGGCAGTCTGGCACGGGAGATCGAGTTCTTCCGACGTTTTCACCCCGCCACTCTGCTGGCCGGCACACCGGCACCGGAAACCGCTGCGCTGCAATACTGCCGGATCGATGTTCCCGTCTGTGGACCCTCCGATCAGCGTCAGCCCGCAGCACGGCAGCTCCAGGAGGTATTCCGTTGACTTCCGGCGGACCTGAGAAGACCGATCCGGCATCTGTTCGATCGCGGACCTTCCCGCTTTCGCAGTGGTATGTCGTTCCGGTTGCCCGGCAGATCGCCGCGTGGCTGCAGCCGACAAGAGTCCGTCCCACCCACGTCACGCTGGCCGGGCTCGGTCTCGGCCTGTCCGCGGCCGGCCTGTTGTTCATGTATCCCACCGCCGGCACGGCGGCGGCGGTGCTCGTTCTGGCGGCCTGGCTCATGGACCGTACCGACGGGCTTCTGGCCCGAGCCCAGAACACCGCGTCTCCTTTTGGGGCCTGGCTTGATGCCAATATCGACGAACTGCACGAAGTTGCCTGGCACACGGCGGCGGCCTCGGCCGCAGCGGCCCGGAGCGGCAGCCAACTGCCCTGGTTTCTCCTGATCGCCTTCCTCGTCGGAAAATACCTCTTCATGACGGGGCTGGCAGAGGAACGCGGCCTGGCACCCGCCGCTTCCGATCCGGCCAAACGGGCCTCGGAGGATCGCGGCGGTTGGCTCCGGGCGGCCTACCATCTGCCCGGCAATGCCGACCTGCGGCTCCACCTGCTGGTGGCTGCCCTGGCGTTTGGCTTCATGACCGCGGAATTGACGTTCGTGGCGGTCTACTACAACCTCCGCTGGATGGCGCGATACGGGCTGACGGCCCGGCGCCTGGAGGGCTGCCGATGACCGCCCACCCCACGATCACCGTCGCCCTGATCACCAGGAACGAGGCGCCCAACCTGCGCCAGTTGCTGCCGCAACTGGGTTGGGCCGACCAGATTGTGGTGGTCGACGGCGGTTCCAGCGACGACACCGTGGAGGTGGCGCGAACCTGCGGCTGCTGCCTCGCCGTCCATGGGTTCGACACCTTTGCCCGGCAGCGCAATCGGGCAATCGATCTTTCCCGGAGCGACTGGATTCTGTCGCTCGACGCCGACGAACGCCCGACTCCCCGCCTTGTGGAAGAAATCCATCGCGCACTGGCCCGCAGTCGCTACGCAGCCTACCGCATCCCGATCCGGAGCGAAATCCTCGGCCGCCCGGTGCGTCGCGGCGGTACCCAGGACGATCGCCCCATCCGACTGTTCCGGCGGGCAGCCGCCCGTTGGTGCGGCGACGTTCATGAAGTGCTGGAAGTCAAGGGTCGGGTGGGCCGATTGAGCGGCTGGCTCAGCCATCGGACCCTTTCGGATTACGCGGCTTTCCTGGAGAAGATCGACCGCTACACGGCCCTGCAGGCCGCCGAACGTGTCCGCATCGGGCAGGCCCCGCGGCTGCTTGATGCTGCGATCGCTCCCCCGCGCGAAGTCTTTCGACGCCTGATCTACAAACTCGGACTGCTTGACGGCCCCACCGGATGGCAATTTGCCTTGCTCAGCGGCTACAGCGAATGGATGCTGGCGCGGCGGCACCGCCGGCTCTGGGCGGCCCGGAAGCCTCTGCCTGACTTCCAGTCTTCCTTGCTTCGGACCCACCATGTTCTTTAACAGACTTCCCCTCCTGCCGCTGGTGCTCGACGACGTCCCCTGGGGGCTGCGCCAGATGCTTGCGCAGGAAGGAATTCCGGTTGTCAGCCGCGATCAGCGGGGCGGGCGAGGCAGTTTCCTCCTTTTCGACTCGCGCAACGGACCGTGCCGGCGCCCTCTGCCCGCACAGATCCCCGTCGATGTCGATTGGCTCCGGGCGGGGTTCGACAGCGATCCGTTCGAGCAATGGGGCGATCATCGCACATCGCGATTCCAGTGGAGCCTGGAAGGGCTGCATCCTTCCGAAGAGATCTGCCGCGTCGACAAGCGCAGCCTTCGGCTGCGGATCATGGCCCGCCTGCGACGGATCATCGAACGCCAAGGGGGTGTCTGGCTGGCAGTTTCCCCCTATCCGTTCCCCTATCGCTGCGCCTTCAATCTCCGGCTCGACCACGACCAGTACGATCCCGACGATTTCGATCGCCTCCAGAAATCGCTGCGGGGACGTCAGGACGCCGTGAGCCATTTCGTCAACGGGGCGGCCTACCAGCCGTATGGCGATGCGCTGGCACAACTCGAGGGGCTGGATGTCGGAAGCCATGGCTACCGGCACCACACCTACCGGTCGTTCGAGGAGAACCTGCGCAACATCGAGCGGGGAATCCAGGTCCTCCAAGAGGCCAGGCTGACGCCGGTGGGCTTCACGGCTCCCCACGGGCGGTTCAATCGATCGCTGCTGGCGGCGATGGAAAAGCTCGAAATCAGCCACAGCTCCGAGTTCGCCGTTGCCTACGACGAGCTGCCGTTCCTCCCCTTCGGTTCCAGCGTGTTGCAGATCCCCGTGCACCCGGTCTGCCTGGGAATCGTCCTGGAAACCGCTCGCGCCGAAGCGGGGGCCGACCGGCGCGCCGTGGCCGCAACGATCCGCCACTTCCGGTCGGTGATCGAAGCCAAACACGCCGGCGGGGAACCGGTCTTTCTCTACGGGCATCCCAACGAGCGCCTCGGACGCTATCCGGAGGTGGTGGAAAGCGTGTTTGACGAGATCGACCAGCGAAGCGATATCTGGCGCGTCACCATGACCCAGTGGGCCGCGTGGTGGCGAGTGCGCAGCCGACTGCGGCTGACCGCCATGAGGGAAGGCGACGGGCTGGTTGTCCGCATCGATCAGAAGCCTGCGCAGTTCCGCATTGGACTGGAATACTGCCGTGACCGCCAACTGGCCCGCATCCCCCTCGACGGACTTCGCCTGTGCATCTCGCCCGATGCAATCCCCTACGAACCACGCCCGGAAACGGTGGCCTTCCGGCCGGTCCGCATCGACCGGTCTCACGATCTGCGGGCCCACGTCCGTCGCCTGATCGACTGGGAACGGGAAACACCCGTGGAGGAAATCGCGCCGACGAGTTGGCGAAACCTGGCGAAACGAACATTGAGATCCCTCTGGCGCTGACGGGAGCGATGCCGACATGTGGCCCCACGATCTGCCTCAAGCCTTCGAGCTGTTTCCTCTCACGCCGGCACCCCAGTGCGACGCCTTCCTGGCCGGCAAGTTGACGGCCCTGGATGCACCCGGCGGCGGCGAGATCCAGATGTTCGGAACCGCCCGCGGCCTGCGGGATCTGGGAGTGTCGGCCCGGTTGTGGCGGCCGTGGGAGGAGTCGCTTGCCGAAGCAAAATGCCTTCACCTTTTCGGCAGCCTCCCCGAGCATCTTCCGCTGGTCGAAGCGGCCCGGCGGGCGAAACTGCCGGTCGTACTCTCGACGATCGCGTGGTTCGACTGGCGCTGCTACTGGCGCGAGCCGGGCAGCTTGCTGCGCCGGCTCAGGGCGGTCGCCGGGTTTGCCGCACGGGCGGTCTGCCCGAAGCTGCCTTCCTGGCGGAGGCTGCTCTACCATTCGGTCGACATGCTGCTGCCAAACTCGAATGCCGAAGCGGCCCAACTGACCCGCTATTTCCAGATCCCGCCGTCGAGGATCCACATCGTGCCCAATGCCGCCGATCCCCGTTTCGGCGAGGCCAAGGCCGAACCGTTCCTGCGCCTGCTTGATCGCCAATTGCCCGACCACACCCCGGCGGAGGTGCGAACCAGCATGGGCCAGGGCCGCTTCGTCCTTTCCGCCGGACGGATCGAGCCCCGCAAGAACCAGCTCGGACTGCTGCGGGCCATGCGGGGCACCGGCGTGCCGGTGGTGGTCGTCGGCGACCCGGTCCCCGGATACGACCGCTACTGGCGGGCTTGCCGCCGGGCGGCCGATGCCTCGGTC
>CAZLWV010000152.1:0-19331 GCA_964563135.1 uncultured Planctomycetaceae bacterium | reverse complement strand
AGGCTCCCCCCTATCCCGATCAACACTCGGCTGTTACCCCACAGGACTCTCCCCGTAAGAACATCCTGCTCTCTAGCGGGAGCGCCACTCCTTACGAATGAATACACGCCAGACTCGGTGGGTACATGCACAACCACGAAGAATTCGTCGCGCGTTTGGCAAGCCGCCTGGGAAAGCTGAATCAACTTCAACTGGACGAGGTGGAACGCCTTATCGCTCGGTTTGAGACTTGTTCGGGTGGGACGCCAGCGTTGAAGGAAAGCGGTGACAAGTCACCGCACTCCAAAAGCTGGGTAGCGAGGATGTTCTGGAAACGAAGCCTTGGCTAGAATGGCGTCCATGGCCCACGACGACATCCAACCCACAATCGTCCACCCGTCAGGTCCCTCGGCTTCCCGCGACGACTGTAGCTCGATCGATGCATCAAAGGCCAAAGTCGGGGTTGTCGCCGGAGAACGTCCCAAGTTCAATGACGAAACCGCCAACTTGCTGCGCCGGCGACTGACGGCCGCGGCCATCGCCCTGACGGCGGTTCTCGGGCTCGCCTTCGTCGGAAATCTCCTGCAAGGTGTCCTGGCGATGTGGTGGCTCCGGGTCCTGGTACTCGCCGCCTTGCTGGCGTGCTCCCTGATGCTGCAGAGCGGCCGGGAATTCTCGCTGCACCGTCTGCGGGTCCTGGAACTGGTCATCCATGGAATGGTGGTCGTTCAGATGACGGCCATGATGACCTCGCGACTGGCCGGATTCGCAGCCCAGCACGACGCCGCCTCGGCCATTTCCGTTGAGAAGACGTTCCTGGCCGCCTGGTGCGTGCTGATCACCGTCTACGGAATCTTCATGCCGAACAACTGGCGGCGGGGCGGAATCGTCATGGGGTCCATCGCGTTGGTTCCCTACCTGGCAATCGCGGTTCAGCGCTGGTGGCTTCCGGAACTGGCGACCCTGCTCGATGCCGACCGGGCGGGCGTTCCCATCTCCTTGCCGCTCGTCGCCGCCGTGGTGGCAACTTACGGCACACACATGATCAACACCGTCCGCCGCGAAGCCTTCAAGACTCGGCAACTCGGCCAGTACCGGCTGATGGAACGACTCGGCGGTGGCGGAATGGGCGTGGTCTACAAGGCCGAACACGTCCTGCTCAAGCGACCTTGCGCGATCAAGTTGATCAAGGCGGAGAACGAGGCGGATGTGTCGGCCATCGCCCACTTCGAGAAAGAGGTCACAATCACCGCCCGGCTGACCCATTGGAACACGGTCGAGATCTACGACTACGGGCACACCGACGACGGAACCTTTTACTATGTGATGGAACTGCTGCCGGGTATGAGCCTGGAGGAAATCGTCCGCGATCACGGCCCCCTGCCGCCGCCGCGAGTGGTCCACCTCCTCCGCCAGGTCTGCGGCGCCCTTCAGGAAGCCCACCGGGTCGGCCTGATCCATCGCGACATCAAACCGGCCAACATCTTCGCGGCCCAGCGCGGCGGTGTCTACGACGTGGCCAAGCTGCTCGACTTCGGACTCGTCAAGGATGCGGTCGAAACATCCGTTCACGGCCAGAAACTCGCAAGGCAGGGTTCCTTCAGCGGCACACCCCTCTACATGTCGCCCGAACAGGCGTCGTCGTACGACGAAGTGGACGGGCGGGCTGACCTCTATTCCCTCGGAGCGGTCGCCTACCACCTCCTCACCGGCAGCCCCCCCTTCTCCGGCAACAATCTCGTCGATCTACTCACCGCCCACGCTCGAAGCGAGGTGAGCCCCCCTTCGGCTCTGAACCCCAACGTGCCCCAGGACCTCGACCAGGTGGTCCTGCGATGTCTGTCAAAGGACCCTAAGGATCGGTATGCCGATGCGACAGCCTTGCAGCAGGCCCTGGCGAGCTGCGCGTGCGCAGGCCAATGGACGGCCGAGATGGCCGCCCAGTGGTGGAAGTCGCTGGAGCCGGCGGCGGTGCGGGAGTCGGCGGCGCCGACGGAACGGGCCGATGTGACGATAGCCTATGAGGCGGGGAAATGAGTGAGGAGAGTACTGCAGACTCGCCGGAAGCCCAGCCCGGGCCGTCAACCGAAACACGCCGGTTGCAGTTCGGCATACGGACGATTCTGCTCGTTCCGCTCATTTTCATTGTCTTCGTCGGGTTGGTAACGGTGATTGATGACTATGCGTATCTCTCATCCTGTCGGTTGTTCGGCATTGGCTGGTGCAGCAAGTTTCAGTCTTGGCTCATCGGCGCGGAAGTTCCGGTATGGTTCGTTGTGGATTACCTGTCTCAGGCACTTGTTCGTTTCCCGGGGTGGATGGTTCTCGCTGGAATAACATTCTCTCTTGGATTGCGGCGGTCACGGCGCGCTCATTTCCTGGCCTGGCTGCTTGCCCTCGCGATTCCGCTTTGGGAGGCCGTGTTTGCTTCTTGGGTCGCGTCGTCCGATCCTTTCCAAGGAGACACTCTGCTCTTTCGCGTCAACGGACAGATTGTCTCGGCACTTGGATTTGTGATCGGTATAGGCGCGTGGCTTGTCGGCTGGCGTATCCGAGGACGCCATTACGACCTCGCGGCGGAACGTTGGCCTACTTGGATATCTCGATCGGTGCAGATCGTGTTTTGGACACTGGTTGTGGCGGCAAGTGTCAGTGGATGGTCTGCCCTTGCCAAGCTACGACCATAGGTAGGGGGAACCATGATGGGCTTCTTCAGTTGGCTTCTCTGGGGCAGCGGCAAAGGGGTCAAGGACCTTGCCTCGCATCTGGATGTTGATCCTCGCCGGCTCAAGCAGATCAGGCCCGAGTATCGGCAGTTCAGTATCCCCAAGCGATCCGGTGGCGTCCGCCAGATCTCGGCGCCGGCAGATGAGCTAAGACGCATCCAGCACCGGATCCTCCGCCGGCTCCTCAAGCGACTGCGGGCTCATGGTGCGGCCCACGGCTTCGAGCGCGCTCGATCGATCGTCACCAATGCCCGCGTCCACTGCGGTCAGGAAGTAGTGATCCGCATGGATCTGGTCGACTTCTTCCCGTCGACCCGATCGCGGCGCATTTACTGTTGGTTGTGAACGAAAAGGTCAACCTTCCCCGCGAAATCCGGCGCCGGCTCCGTGCCGTCGCCCACCGCATGGATCAGGCTCAGAGGCCGATTCTGGACGCCGGCTACCAGCCCTTCCACTACGGTCGTCGCGCCCAGCCGACCCTCACCCCCTCCCAGTTCCAAGGCTGGCATGCCCTCCAGTCCATGATCGCCCAACAGGCAAGAGAATAACCCTTGGTTAAGTCCGGGCGCGAGCCTGCCTGCCGGAAGCGCGGTTTTCAGCTCACGCGAGTTTGCCAATCGCGTTCACTTCCATGACCGCTGCCACAGCAGCCTGTCAGGCTGGCACCATCGCCTGCTGCCTCTCACCCCCGCAAGCCAATCTCACCGATAGGCAACCACACCCACCCGCGCGAGAATTTCGGAGAGAATCCGCTGCTCCAGATTGGGATCCCGCCCCTTGTCGATCCAGCCCTCGGTCCGATCCCGCTCGGCCAGCGAGTCAACCACTCGAGTAAGCGAGGCATCGTAGCGGAAGGTTGCCTCGCCCGCCGAGGCGTGATCGGCATTGCGGACGTCCTCGAGCTGCTTGTAGACGATCACCTCCACCAGGTACCCGTTCTGCTCCGGAACAACGCGTACTTCAGCCTGCCGGCGAATCGACTGGAGCGTGCTCTCGAGCCGATCGCGAGGGCTGACCGAATCGTGCCGCCACGGCTCCAGAATCGTCGAACCAACCTCCGGGAACGTTGTCAGCCGCCCTTCGGTCGCCACCTGTCCGACCAGCTTGACCGGTTGTTCCTCGTCGATCTTGAAGTAGTCGTCGATCACGTCGGCAATCGTTTCCCACAGAAACTCGTGGTCTCCGGCGGGAATCAGAACCGGGTTCTGGCAGTACGGTGCCGCAGGGGGTGGTATCGCGGCCACCTGGCCCGGCACGGAGTTTGCCGGCGCCACGGCCGGGTCTTTCCACACGATCTCATTGCTGCAGCCGACAAGGCTCCCAAGCCCCAGCAGGACAGCCGCGGCAGCAACTGGACGTGGGCAGAGCACGGTGCAACGCCTCGATGGGATGGACGAAGGGGGACATGGAAACAACGGGCGGCATAGTGTCGCGGAAAACGGCTTTTTACACAAGTCGAACCCCCGCCTGCCCGCCGGAGTCTGATCGCGACGCATAACCCGTGTTCTGCCAAGAGATTGCGATTTTCTGCCGGCTTCGGTTGGGGAGCCAATTCCAGGCAAGGCAACACGTTTTCCGACCACCGTGGCGGCCAGCGTGGACGCAACATCCTTCGCTGGTCGGGTCTCCAGGCAGGTCGCTTCTCCATCGCCAAGTCGCCAAAGGGAGAAAACGCCGAGGTTCTCCGCCCTTCGTCTCCGTTTCGCGATTTCGATCTCTTGGATTTTCGCGATTTTCTCAAGGGCCTGTTCCAGACCGCCAAGGAAGAGTCCCGCACCGCGGGGGCTCGTGACTGCACCGGATCGCTGAAGTGCAAGGCCCCGTTCCCCACAACTCGGTTCCTTCGCAGCGCTCCTTCGCACCGCCGCCACCTCTCCCCGGTCAGACCTTCAGCCCCGCAGACTCGGGGGTTGTGCCAAGCTGATCTTGTGGCAAACCACATCAGGCGGTAGAGTTTTGGCTCGGTCTGGATCCGATTTGTCCCCATGGGGAAGGACCGACACGGACCCATTCGCATGTGAGGCCAGCAGTGGACGGCTACCTGTCCGCGCCCGTCCGGCGCGGCATCCAACGCTATTCGGAACTGACTCGTCGCCATTCCGTTTTTCGCCGCGCCCGCTCCATGGCCAGGAGCGGCGTTGCCTACTTGTTCTCCTGCCGCGCCCGCATTTCCACCGACCGCGACTGGATACTCTTTCCCTACTACCACCACGTGCTCGACGACGAACGGCAGGGCTTCGATCGCCATCTGAAGTTCATGCGGCGATTCGGCGAGTTTCTCTCTCTCGACGACGCGGTCGACGCCATGCAGAATCCGGCAGGGATTGGCGGGCGCTACTTCTGCGTGACTTTTGACGACGGGTTCAAGAACTGCGCGACCAACGCCACCCCGATCCTCGTCGACCATGGCTGTCCAGCGGCCTTTTTCGTTCCCACCGACTATATCGGCCGGCAACTCGACCGGGACTGGGAGGTGCTCAGGCACTTCTTTGCCGGTGCGAAGAAGTACGGCGTGCTCATGGATTTCCTCGACTGGGATGATTGCCGGGCCATGGCCGCGGCGGGCATGACGATCGGCTCCCACACCTGTGGTCACGTGCGGCTCGCGGGGCTTGCGCCGGACCAGCTCCAGCGGCAGCTCCGCAATTCGAAAGCCGTCATCGAAGAGCGTGTCGGCATGCCCTGTGTCCACTTTGCCTGCCCCTGGGGAGCCCCGGGACGCGATTTCGATCCAGACCAGCACGCAGAGTGTCTGCGGAAGATCGGATACCGCTCACTGCTGACAACCTGCCGAGGCCCCAACCTCTCGGGGGCAAGTCCGTACATGATTCGCCGTGAAGAAACCCGCGCCGCGGAGGGAACCTGGCTGCTCCGTTACTTCTGGACTCGCAACGTCCCGAGCCATCGCCTGCCAGTCAGGTGATGGCGGCAGGGGGACCAGCGGGAGCCCGGTTCCGGGGCAGTAGCGCCGCGGAGTTTTGCCCAATCCGGAGTTGACCGATTTCCGAAGACCGACCGATGCTTGTTCGCAAGGCCACGTTCAACGATCATGAAGGCATTATGGCGGTGCGGCGCACCTGTGGGCTCAGCCAGCGCGATCGCGCCTCCTGGGAGCACCACTGGACCGGCAATCCCCATTGGCGGGCGGGAGACCCGATCGGCTGGGTCATCGAGAACCGGGAAGGCACGATCCTCGGCACCTTCAGCACGATTCCGGTGGCCTACCAGTTGGGCGGTCGCCGGTTGATCGCGGGCGTGGGCAATTCTTATGCCGTCCTGCCTGAAGGCCGAAAACGATCCCTCCAGGTCGTCACCCAATTCTGCCATCAGACCCGTCCCGACCTTCTGCTGAGCAGCACTCCCGCCACGATGGTTGCGGAGCTTCTCCAGAGGCTCTTCCGTGCCCTGCAGGCCCCCTATCCCAAAGACACGGGCATCTCCACCTGGATCACCGACTACCGGCGATTCACTGCGGCCATGCTCCGCCGCAAAGCCGGCTGCCTGGCCGAGGGGCTCGGCTGTCTGGCCGGGCCCGCCCTGTGGACCATCGATGTCCTGCGGGGCCGGGGCCGAGTCGGCCGCTGCCCGGAGAACGTCGAACCGCTCGACGAGTTCGACGACCGTTTCGATACCTTCTGGACCAGCCTGGCGGGCGAGCGCCAGGGTCTCCTTGCCGTCCGCGATCGGGCGACCCTCGAGTGGCACTTCTCCAAGGCCCATGCGCGGGGCCGGGAAATCCTGGCTCTGATCGAGAACCGCCAACTTCTGGGCTATGCCGTTCTCATCCGCAAGGATCGCCCTTCCCTCGGTTTGAGGCGGCTCCGCATCTGCGACCTGCAAACGCTCGAAGACAACCCGTTCCACGTCGAGTCGCTCATCGCGGCAGCCATTGCCACCGCCCGCCGGACCGGTGCCCATCTTCTGGAGAGCATGGGGTATGACGCCTTCAAACGGTCCGTGATCACCCAGCTCAACCCCCACCGCCGTCCAGGCGGTCTCCAGTGTCTTTACTGGGTGAAGAACTCCGACCTGGCGCCCTCGCTTCTCCAGCCCGATACCTGGGCCCTCACCCCCTACGACGGCGACAACAGTCTGTAGCCTCCACAGATCCCAGGGCCTGTCGGCATCGGTCGCAAATGGAATCGCGACTTTGCTGCCGGTGCCGGCCGATTCGTACGCGGCAAAGACCGCCTCCAGGACAGCCCGCCCGTCCTCGCCGGTCTCCAGCGGAGGTCGGTCGTGCTTGACGCAGTCGACGAAATGGGCGAATTCCTGCGGGAACCCGTAGTTCCAGAGCTCCTCATACATCGTGAAGCTCCAGCCGACCGTTCCGCCCGCCTTCTCGACCGCGTAGTCGTAGCCGCCGGCGCTGAAGGTCTCGATGGCATTTCCGTGGAGCAGGTCCGCATAGGCCACGCCGCCGGAACCGTGCACCTCGGCCCGATCGTCCATGCCACCGAGTTTTGTCCAGCTCTCCTCGGCCAGTCCCACGCAGCCGCCGTCGAACTCCAGGATCAGCAGGGCATTGTCGTCTCCCCGGGTCTTGTCGTTGTGAACCTGGGTGGCCATCTGGGCGTAGACGGAGTTGATCGCGGGCTTGCCCAGCATCCAGCGAAAGAACTCGATGGCGTGGCAGCCCATATCCATGGCCACACCGCCTCCCGACCGCTCGACATCCCAGAAATGGGCAGCATGGGGCCCGCTGTGCTTTTCCGACTGCTTGACGAGCGTGGGCCTGCCGAGGGCACCGTCGTCGAGCAGCCTCTTGAGCCGCACATACTTCGGGGCAAAACAAAGCTCCTCCGCATACATCAGCTTGACCTGGGCCTTCCGGCAGGCGTCGATCATCTGGTCGGCCTCGCGGAGGTTGAGGCACAGCGGTTTCTCGCAGACGACGTGCTTTCCCGCGGCCGCAGCAGCGACGGTTGCCTCGCAGTGCAGATCGTTGGGCAGTCCGAGCACCACCATGTCGAGCTCTTCCAGCTCCAGCATCCGCCGGTAGTCGGCAAAATGGTGGCGGATGCCGTACTTGCGGGCGAACTGTTCCGAATGAGACGGCGTGGGCGACGCCACGGCGAACAGTTCGGCCTCCGGCACCAGCCTGAGTGCCTCGGCATGGATCGTGGAAACGAATTGTGTGCCGACCAGCCCGACACGGACCCTTTGCATGTTTTCCCCTTCAAGGCTCGCTACCTCGGAATGCCGGAGTGGCGCAGGCCACCATAGCCGTTCAGCGGAAGCGGATCAAGGGTTTGTCGAAACAGTCGCGGCTCACAGGCCGCCGGGCCGGGTGGCTGCGGCGACCGACCGGCGGTATACTCAGACGTCCCGGCAAAACGACGGAGTTCTTCATGGAAACGATCCAGGCCAACGTTTACGATTACCCCAAGTACTACGACGTCCTGTTCAACTCCGACTGGAAAGCGGAGTATGATTTTCTCCGCGCCTGTTTTGCCAGATACGGGAAGGGCACAGTCCATCGCCTCTTCGAGCCGGCCTGCGGCACGGGCCGGTTGCTGATCAAGTTCGCGCGGGCGGGCTACGAGGTGGCCGGCAACGATCTCAACCCCAAGGCCGTCAAGTACTGCAACGCCCGTCTCCGGCGGGGTGGTTTTCCCGAAACGGCCGTGGTGGGGGATATGTGCGATTTCCGGGTCAAGAAGAAGGTCGATGCGGCCTTCAACACGATCAACAGCTTCCGCCACCTCAAGACCGAGAAGCAGGCCGTCGAACATCTGCAGTGCATGGCAAACGCCCTGGCCAAAGGGGGCCTCTATGTCCTCGGCCTGCACCTGACTCCGCCGGCGCCCCAGTGCGAACACGAGTCCTGGACTGCTCAACGCGGCAACCTGTGCATCAACTCGGAGATGGAGACCCTCGAAATCGATCGCCGCCACCGGACCGAACGGGTCCGTTTTACCTTCGATGTCTATACACCCACCCGCCAGTTCCGCCTGGCCGACGTGTTTACCTTCCGCACCTACACCCGCGGCCAGTTCCAGGACCTCCTCAGCAAGGTGCCGCAGTTCGGTCTTCTGGAAACCTACGACTTCGCCTACCAGATCGACTCGCCCGTCACCGTCGACAAGGAAACCGAGGACGTCGTCTACATTCTCCGCAAGAACTGACGTCCATGGCGGGTCGGATTCCGAAGCGGCTGATTGCCCAGGCCGCACCTCGATGGACGGCTGCGGCACTTGGCCCGCCGTTTACGGAATTCGTTGCAGCGGTTGAAGGCATTTCCCGGACGCAAAGCGCACGCCTGGCGACAGGACGTGCTCCTGCGCCCCTTGGGCGACACGCTTCTACCGGCACCCGATTTCGATCACGCCGCACGAGATCGGCGGCAGCGTGAACCGGAGCGTTTGGCCTTGCCGCTCCAGCGGCACCGCCTTCGGCTGCACCGCGCCAGGCTCGACGAGCGAGTTGCGGGCCTCGAGTTGGCCGGGAGCCACCATCTGGAGCGAGGCCTCACCGATCTTGCCGCTGCCCAGCTCGAGTGCAACAGCCACGGCCTGGTCGGTCGGATTGACCGCCTTGAAGACCACTCTCTTGCCGTCGGTTGAGCGGGTGGCCACGGCGTTGAGCCCGCCCGGCGCGCCCTCCAGGGCGATCCGCTCGGGTGCGAAGTGGTCGTGCCAGAGCTTCATCACCACGTAGTTCGGCGCCGGGAACCACGTGCGAAGGTCGAAGTTCACGAAGGCGTTGTCCCAGCCGCTGGCCGAAACATGGCGGAGGAACAGGGCCGGCCCGCCGATTTCGACCACGTCGCCGCAGCGTTCGAAGGCGTTGAGGAGGCCGCCGCAATAGAGTCCCGTCCGCCAGTCGGTCGATTGGGCGTTCCACTCGGAAACATAGATCTTGAGCTCCGGGTTCTTCGAGGCCCGGATCAGTTCCGCCGTCGTCAGGAAGAACTTCTCGTAGGCCAGCGGCCCGTCGGCAAACCGGTCCGGGTTCTCGTAGTGGTGGATGCTGAGATAGTCGATCTTGTCGCAGCAGCGTTCGATGAGCACCCGGTTCCAGGCCAGCCCGTTGCCCCCTTCACCGTAGCCGGCGCTGCCGCAGGCGGCCAGCTTGATCGACGGATCCGCCTTCCGCATCGCCGGCGCGAACCGATTGACCCACTGGGCGTACGTCTCGGCGCCCATGTGCCAGGTCTCGTTGTCGATCTCCCAGTACTTCACCCCATAGGGTTCCGGATGCCCGGCGGCGGCGCGGACTTTGCCCCATTTCGAGTCGGCCGGGCCGTTGCAGTACTCGATCCAGTCCAGAACCTCCTGGAGAAAGTCGTTGTCGAGCACGTCACGGTTCCACTGGGGCGTGCCGATGTTGACCACGATCAGAGGTTCCGCGCCCACACGGCGGCACATGGCGACAAACTCGTCGGTGCCGAAGGAATTGACCTCCTTGTCGTCCCACATGTTCTGCGGATGGGGGCCTCTCTTGTGCTGGGGGCCGATCCCGTCCTTCCAACGGTAGGGGGAGGCAAAGCAACCACCCGGCCAGCGGATCACCGGCGGGCGCAGGGCGCCGATGGCCGCCTCGAGATCCGGCCGGCAGCCCCCTGCCTTGCGCCAGGACTCGGGCATCAGGCTCACCTGATCGAGCCAGACTGTGCCCGTCCCCAGCACGGCAATCTCGAGCGCTGCCGAGTCGGATGAACCGGCCGCTGTCAGCTCGATCGGCAGTTCCTTCCAGTCGGTTGCCGGTGCGGCGAGGGTCTGCTCGGCCAGGAGGTTCTTGCCGTCGGTCAAGCGGACCTTCAGCCCTTCTGCGGCTTCGCCCCGTGCCCAGAGCGAACCGCGGTAGACCTCCCCGGCCACAATCCGCAGCGGCTGCTGCCGGATCCCGCCCAACGGGGCTTTTGCCTCAATCCGCCTGCACGCAGTCCCGTTCAGCGGATTTTCCTTCGAGGTGGAGACGGTGGCCTCGCCCATGGTCGACCAGCCGGGAGCGACCCCAGCCTCAGCGGCGGGAATCGGCGGCAACCCCTCATGGAGGACTTTGCCGTCGAGCGAGGTGACCTTGAAGTTCTTGAACCTGGCCTGGGTGGCCCACGTGCCCACGCCCGCCCTGCCATCGGCGGGCCCCTTGCCGTCGTCGACGTAGTCGATCACCACCTCGTCGCCGAGCCAGACCTGGATCCGCGGCCCTTCGCAACGGGCGCGGATGTGGTACCAGCGATCGGACTCGATCCGCCCCTCGCGACGTCTCGAGACGACGCCCCAACGGCCGCCTCCCTGGATGCCGCGTTCCAGCGCATGCCCCCTGTTTCCCCAGCCGCCGAGGTTGGCCCAGTAGAACTCCTGGTGGTTGCGGGCCCGCAGGAGAATCAGGAATCCTTCTTCACCCCCCGTCTTCCTCGCGTCCAGGGTGAATTCATAGTCTTTCCACCGGGGTGAGCCGAAGAGGAGCCTCACATCTGCCGCGGCGCCCTCCTGGGCGATCGAATCGTCCAGAAGACTCCAGGCAACCCCGGCTCCTCCCCCTTCAAAACTCCGGTCCCAGACCAGTTCTCCCCACAGCCCGCCGTTGCAGGAGTGGTAGATGTGTTCCAGAAAGTGCCCATAGACCTTTTCGTCGACCCGGTTCAGAACCTGGTCCGGATGGATCGTCAGGCTGACCTCCTGGGCCAGGAGGCCCGGCACGGCCAGAGAGATCGTCGCCAGACAGGCGAGGCAAAGAGCAACAGCTTTCATCGGCATCTCCAGGTCTTGCGGTGGAGAATCACGCAATTTTCTTATTGGCTGCGGGAACCAGCGTTCGCTGTGGAGCGAAACTCGATCGGGGAGGGACAATCGCTCTTGTCCCTGCCGTCCAGAATCCCCACGATAGAACCGTCCCCCGGCCATTTCAAGCGAATAAAGCGCAGAAAAAAGTCGCTTTCGCGCAGCAGAGGTGCGCAGGCGACTCTCCACGCCCGTCACCTTTCTTCGTAGGACGGGTCTCCAGGCCCGTCACCTTCCTCCGCAAGAAGGTGCACTGGCTCAGGTTCTTGAACCTGGGAGACTCCCGTCCGAGGAGGTTCCATCCCTGGCCCGGAGTAGGCTAGAACACACCCATGTCAAGCCGCCGGACCTCGGCCCCCCAGCCTCCTGTCTGGCTGACTGCCGGCCTCCCGGCGGAACAGAAACTCCCAACCGCCGAGATCCACCAGGTCGAGTTGGGGCCCCGGCGTACTGCCCTGACGCACTCCCGCAGTTCGGAAATCCAGTTGTCACACCGGCTCGTGGTATCGGCGGAAGACCTCCCGTGGCCGTGTCACACCCGTTCAAGAACCGCTGCCACCCGCGGACCCGAACACCACCAACCCCGTCCCGAAGGGACACCCCTAAATCAGCCCAGGGTGGAGCGACGCGAGCAGCCCGTCGCCGCGCAACCCTGGGAACCGGTGACCCCCAACCCCCAAAACCCCGAAGGGGTGACCCTAACAATCGCAATTCGACTCTTGGGTATCGTGGCATCGCTGAAGGACCCTTCTGCGGACGCGCGTCATTTTGGAGTGCGTGCGACTTGTCGCCGCTTTCTCTTAACACGCGCACTCCACCCCGGCGCATGGTGTCAGGTGACCGGCTCTGCGAAAGGAATCGCATTCTCAACACAACGCGGGTGTTAACGAAAAGCGGCGACAAGTCGCACGCATTCCAAAAGACCGCTACCGCCTGGCGGCGTATTCGTAAGCGCCTACGTCAAAGCCTTTGCCTTGAGGTCTTGCCGTTCCGTCGGCATCTTGCTTGGGGGCTAGTTCCGGGCTCCCGGCGTCGATGGCCGGGGCACCGGCCTTCAGGCGAAGATCGAAGGCCGCCGCGTTCACGAAATAGGCTGCCGGGTCCTTGATGATCAGGTTGTGATCGGCCGTCACACCTTCGCCCACGCTCAGGGCCGAGGTCAGGTTGTTGCGGACGGTGCAGCCGGCAGAGGGCGTGCCGTTCTTGTGGTTGCCGATGCCGATCCAGGGGGGGCCGGGGCGGCCTTCCCGGAGTTCGAGGACCGTGTTGTTCACGATCCGGCAGTTTCGGGCCCCGGCCAGGGTGATGCCGTGGTAGTGATCGGTGATGATCACGTTGTTCTCCACGATCCAGTCGACGAACATGCCGTCGAAACAGCCGATGCCCTGCAATGTGCCGCGGAAAGGCTGCTGGGGATCGACGAAGTTGATGATCGTGTTGCCGCGAAGCACGATGCCGCGGACCTCACCCCCGCCGACGCGCCGGTCGGGGCCTCGCGACCAGGACTGAAAGCCGTCGTCGTGGTTCTGGTTGACGTCGTAGCAGTTCTTAACCGTGTTGTATTGGAACGTGGTATGGTCGCCCAGGCCGCGGAGACCGTCGCCCGCGAAGTTCTCGACCGTATTGCGTTCGATCATCGAATCGGAAGCCGTCACCGAGATGCCGAAGTTGACGTTGTGAAAGGTACAACCGCGGACGGTCATGTTCTTGCCGTCCACCTGGATGCCGTTCCAGGCCCGCGTGTTCCAGTCCGCGATCGTCCACCCGGAGGAATCCTGGATCGATTCGGCGCGGCAATCTTCGACGACAACGTCGTGAATGGGCCCGTGAAATCCGTGCGACTCCAGATCGATCAGCGTGTCGGCCTTCGTAGCAGCGGCAGATTCGGCGCTTACGAAGATCCCTTGGAGCTTCCAGTAGGCGCCGGAGCGGATGAGGATCTTGGTGAACTTGGGGGTGTGCCCTTTTTCGGCGGCGATCGTGATCCAATCGGGGTTGCAGTACCCGCGGATCTCCAGTTCGCCGTAATCGCCGGACCGGAGATAGATCGTGTCGCCCGCCCGGGCCGGTGCACCCGGGTTCTTGGGGACGAGCGACGTGCCGTCCTTGTAGGGAAGCTTCTCCCACTGGCGGCTTTCGACGAGGCCCTTGTCGAAAACGGCCTGGAGGCTCTTCCAGGGCTTCTGGGCGCTGCCGTCGTTGTTCGCGTCGCCGTGAACCGGGTCGACGTAGAACTCGGCCGACCGTCCCACTGGAAGAAACGCCGTCAGGCACAATAGCCAAGCCAGTGTCGCTATTCGGATCACGGAGGAGACTCCTGTCGACAGTTTGAAGAGTAACAGACGCGCAATCGCCATAGGCACGGTCTCCCGGCGTCTGAGCCTAACGTGGCAGGGGTCCATGGTCAACGGAGGGTGTTGCTCTTCCGCAACACAGAAGCTTTCTGCAGGCCTCTCTTGGGGGAGGGGGACTCTTTCCGGATTCTCCGCGAACTGCCGTTGACATTAAGGCATGTTGCCTTACAATCAAGGCAAGTTGCCTTAGGAGCGGTGAGTACCATGATGAATCCGGCAAGAACGGTGACAGAGACGGAATTCGCGATTCTCAACGTGTTGTGGGAACGGGGCCCGACGACGGTCCGGGAGATCGTCGAGGCGGTTTACGGGAAGCACACCCATTCGCTGCACGCCAGCGTGAAGAGCTTGTTGGAGCGACTTGCCGAGAAGGGTTTTGTCGGCTGCCAGCGGCCGGGCGCTGTCCACCTGTTCTCGGCCAGTGTGGATCGAGCGTCGTTTGTGGCCGACCAACTTCAGGTGCTGGCCGACAGCAACTTCGGCGGTTCGTTGACGCCGCTCTTGATGACCTTGATCGATCATGTGAAGCTCTCGCGCAAGGATCGCGATGCCATTCGCAGGATTATCGAGAAGATGGATTGATGTCGCAAGGGGTACCGGCAGCTTGGTCGCAGTGAAAGGTGGATTGGGCGATGTTGAACGCACTGGTGTGGAATCTGCTCTTGACGGCCGGCCTGGCCATTCTGCTGGGAGCATTCTGCCATCTGCCCTGGTTGCGGCGGCGGCCGGCCTTGACGCATTGGCTCTGGTTGCTGTTGCTGGCGAAGCTGGTGACTCCGCCGCTGATCGAGGTGCCGCTCCTGCCGGCCGTCGACGAGAATGAGAAGACGGTTGCTGCGGCACTCGCGCCGCGAAGGCCGACTGCGTCAACAGAATCGCCGACCGTCCTGCCGGCCGCCCCGCCTCAGGTTTGGGAACTGTCGGCGGAGGAGGGGCCGGAGCTGGCAGTTGAGCCTCCAAGACCTGTTCCCGCAGACGTTGGCTCATCGTCCACTCTCGACGGCAAAGCCGTTGCGGCGCAGGAGCCGGTCATTCCGCGAGCCGGCCCTCAACCGGCGAGGTCTATCGCCTGGTCGGGCGCACTGCTGGCCTTGTCCTTTGTCGGCACCTGCCTGCTCGCGACGATCTATGGACTTCGCGCCGTGAGATTTCATCGCTGGCTGGAGCGGGCCGGAACGGACAGTCCGGTTCTTGCGCAGTGCTGCCGTGAGGTCGCAGCGAGCATGGGCGTTGGCGGCGAGTTGCGTAGTTGCCTGGTCGAGATACGCATGACGCCCTTACTGTGGGGGTGGTTCCGTCCGATCGTGGCGGTTCCTCGCCAACTCCTGGACGAGTTCCGGCCGGAACAACTGCGGAGCATTCTGGCCCACGAACTTGCCCACCTGGTGCGGCGAGATCATTGGGCCAACGCGTTTGCATGCGTCGTCAAGGCCCTGATGTGGTGGAATCCGGTGGTCTGGTGGGCCGATCGTGAGTTGCGTGTGGCGCAGGAGATGTGCTGCGACGCCATCGCCATCGACCGATGCGGGGTGAAACGCAGCAGCTACGCGGCAACGTTGCTCATGGCGTTGGACTTCCTCCGCCCGCCGGTGGTGTCGAGCCGATTGGCTCTGGGAATGGGTTCGAGGGGTACCATTTTGAGGAGATTCGAGATGATCGGTGATCACGAGCTTTCCTATCGAATGTCGCGGTGGGGGATATTGGGTTTGCTGGTCTTGGGAACCGCCTTGGCGTGCATACCGGTGCGCGGCCAGGAAGAGAAGGCACCCAGCGAAACGGCGACGGGCAAAACTGAAGCAGCCGCGACGTCGGAAAGTGCGGCGAAAGGGGAGCAGAATACGGGGACGCGCCCTCGTGGGAACTGCTCGATCAGCGGGAAGGTCGTATCTGCGGAGACGGGCGATCCGATTCGTGGTGCCAGGGTCTACCTGTTCTACACAGTCTCGCATAGCCCGATATTCGTTGATGTCGCGAGCGATGGTTCGTTCGAGATCGAGAATATTCCTTCCGGCCCCCATACCCTTTGCACGCTGAACACGCCCGGTTATCAGTCGGTGGTGTATCGTCCCGAGGGCGAGTCGGGCCAACTCGCATATTTCTCGCTCAAAGCCGGGGAACACAGGTCGGGGGTGTCGTTGAAAGCCAAACGAGCCTACCGAATCTCGGGCAAAATCCGCGACGCCCAAGGGGCCATTCCGGAGGACGTTGACGATCTGTCCGTGTCGGCTATTGAGAAGTCCGGAGAGTATTATCGCGAGTCACATAGTTCCAGCGTGAAGCAGGACGACGGCTCCTACTTGATCGACGGCCTGGACGGCCAGCCCGTGTACGTGATCGTGACCAATCCGAGTGCGGAAAGCGAGGGGAACAACCGGCCCCCCGTGTACTATCCGCGCACGTTTTCTCGAAGCAAGGCCAAACTCGTAGTTTTCGATGAAGACCGTACGGCCGAAGGCGTTGACATCACGCTGCGCACCCGGGGCGGCGCGGTCTTCCAGGGGAAAGTCGTCAACGAGAGCGGCGATCCGATACCGGAGGCATTTGTGGTCGTGCACCGGCGCGACATGTTCGGCGGCAACCTCACCGCCTACACCGACGAGCAGGGCCGATACCGAATCCAAGGACTGGGCGAAGGGGAGTTCCTGGTACACGTCGACGCGGCCCATCGCGGATACGTGCGCCTGCGCAGCCCCCTTGAGATCGACGACGCCCGGAAACGGGTCAGTCGCGACTTCACGCTGAGCAAAGGTGTTCTGATTTCAGGGAGGTTCGTCGACGAAGAGGGCGGCGACTGGCAAATCGGCAGCAGCCACGGCTATGCGCATGTTCTTCGCAGCGGAGACGAAGGTCCAATCTTCAGCAGCAGCGGCCTGTTCAACAAGTATGGGCCGGAGAATGCCGCTGAGAACCGCGGCAGCCCCTTCACGGCAGGTGAAGGCGAGTATAGCACGGGGTACATGACATTTCCGACAAAGAGCACCTTTGCCATCCATGGCATGAAGCCCGGGGCCGTTCGGCTGGGCTTCTTGCCGAAAAAGGAAGATCAGCAGGTCTTGGACATCCGCTATCAGGGACAGAATCTGCTGGTCTCGCAATTATCGACCTCCCCCGGCGAGACGATCAAGGATGTGGTCATCGTGATCGGAAAGAGGAAGCCGGGAGAGGCTCCCGCAACCGCGTCCAATGTGTTGACCTTGAAGGACGGAGAAACCGGGCGGATAAAGGTGGCCGAGAACGTTACGCCGGTGGCCGAGATTTCGATCACGCCCCGTTTCGACGACGGGCGCACGAGTCTCGAACTGGAAGCGGTGGATGCGAAGGGCCGGCCAATCGACGATACAAAGGTCACGACGCGCGACGCTCACGATGGACGCACCTTTGCCATCAATCTCGGCAGCCCGTTCCCCGTCGAGGGCCGGCAGATTCTGGCGGTCGCCATGCTGACTCCCAAACGGCGCGGCGACGACTTTGTGGACGTCGAAGTGAAGGTTGCCTTCTCGCCGATGCGCAGCCCGGAGGAACTGGAAGCCCGTCCGTTGATGCCGGGAAAACAAGGCAGACAGTCGGCAGATATCCACAAGATTGCCCGCCTGATTGCGGAGTATCAACTGGACACCGGCCGATATCCCGAGAACCTGAAAGCGCTGAATCAGGAGTTGCCCAAGGACGTCTACAGTCCCACGGGCGAAGGCTATCATTACCAACCGCAGCACAGCCGGTACATTCTCAGCGGTTGCGGAAAGGACGGTGTGCACGGGAATGACGACGACAACGTGATTGTGTGCTTTCGAGGCAAGACGTCGTCAGGACTGCGAGGGAGCATCTTCCCGCTTGAGCCCCTGGAGGATGCCTTGGGCCAAGAGGAGACAGTTCTCGGGGAGCGGCGTCATGGGGATTGTTCGATCGGCGGCCGGGTCGTGTCGGCGGCGACGGGGCAGCCGATCAGCCATGCGAAGGTCCAATTGTACGACATGAATACTCAGGCCCCCATTCTCATCGATGTGGCCCAGGATGGAACGTTCGTATTCAAAGACATAGCCCAAGGCCCGTATTTGCTGATGACAATCACTACCACTGGTTATCAGAATGTCATCTACAATCCTGAGGGCTCGTCCGATCAGTTCCCGACGTTCACCCTCAACGAGGGCGAGCAGAGACTGGACCTCGTGCTCAAGGCCGAACAAGCCTGCCGGATATCCGGAAAGATACTTGATGCAGACGGCAATGTGCCCAAGGAGGCAGGGAGCTTGAGCGTGCTGGCCTGGTTTCAGAAGGACGGTAGTTACCAGTGCAATCTGGGATTGGCCAGACCGACAAGTAGTGGCTCGTATACGATCGACGGCCTCGACGGCCGGCCCGTGTATGTCATGGTCATCGACCTGCAAGCAGCAAAGGAGGGGAGACACTTTCCCCCGGTTTACTATCCAGGCACGTTCTCGCAAAGCAAGGCCACCCAGATCAGCTTCGGCTCGGATCGTTCGATCGAGAACATCGACATTTCGCTCACAGCAGAAGTGGGACTGATCCTGGAAGGAAAGGTCGTCGATGAAGCGGGTGACCCGGTACCGGAGGCGCTTGTGCTGGTACACCCGAGCGAAATGGTGTTCGCGCACTCGACCACCTACACCGATGAAAATGGCCGGTACCAAGTCCGTGGATTGGGGCAGGGCGGCTATCTGGTTCATGTCGACGCGGCCCACCGGGGTTATGTGCGAACGCGAACGACCGTCGCTCTCGACGACGCAAGCAAGCAGACGACTCGCGACTTCATCTTGACGAAGGGAGTTCTGATCTCCGGAAAGCTCGTCGACAAGGCCGGGAACGATTGGGAAATCGGCAAGAGCTTCGGTACGGCCACGGTTGGCGATCAGGCAGAGGAAGACCCGGCGTTCGGCAGAACCGCCTCCAACAAATATGGGCCTGTGAATGTCGGTGCGTACACAGGCAGCCCGATTTCAACCGGGGAAGGCGGTTACCGCAGCGGCACGATGATCTTCCCAACGAAGAGCACCTTTGCCATTCACGGGATGATCCCCGGCCACACCCAACTGCAGTTCTCTCCACGGAAGGAGGGCCAGGCGGTTCTGGAGATTCGATACAAGGCCAAGAATGTGCTCCAGACCGGTCTTGATACGAAACGGGGCGAGACGATCGAGGGGGTGGAGATTGTGATTGGGCCGGCCAGCGGAACCGCTGATAAACGCTGACGGACGCCAGTGGGCACTGAAGCGATTTGACGGCGTGAGGAGCCCTCGTGCCGGTGGCAGCGCCGTGGGTATGCTGACGGAAAGCTCTGCTGCAGAACCCCGGTGACGCTATTCGGGGGGGGCAATGTCGACCGGCGATTTGGCGGTTCCCATGCATGTGCCGGAAACCGAGATCACGATCGCCACGCTGCTTCGCACTGCGGGCTATGCCACGTGCCATTCACGGAAATGCAGTTGTCACACTGGCTCGTGGCATCGGCGGAAGACCTCCTGTGGCTGTGTCACGCCGGTCCAAGAACCGCTGCCACCCGCGAGCCGGATGGGGCCGGGCTGGGG
>CAZLWV010000151.1:17429-19384 GCA_964563135.1 uncultured Planctomycetaceae bacterium | reverse complement strand
GGCCGGATCGCACTCCACGGCGATCTCGATCTGTTTGTCGCGGGCCTTCATTTCGCACATTTCCGCGGCGGCCCTGACGACGCCGGCAACCTGGCCCCGCTCGAGCCGCGCCGTCTGGTCATCGGCCCCTCGTTCCAGGCACGAGAGCATGAGGAGGTCGTCGATGATCGCCTCGAGCCGGCTCGCCTGGCGGGAGACGATGCCCAGAAAGCGGGCGAGGCTTTCCGGGTCTTTCATGGCGCCGTCCAGGAGCGTTTCGACGAAGCCTTTGATCGACGTGATGGGCGTCTTGAGCTCGTGGGAAACGTTGGCCACGAAGTCTCGCCGCACGTTTTCCAGCCGGCGCAGGCGGGTGACGTCGTGAAGAATGACCAGCGCCCCGATCTGTTTGCCCTGGGCGTCGTGGAGCCGGGCGCCGTGGGCGCTGAGCCAGAGGTCCCGATGGCTGCGGATGCGGATGTCTTTCTCGATCGGTTCGCCGCGTGTGAGGGTGGCCTCGACGAAGTCGAGCAGATCGCTCTTGCGAATCGCCTCGTGGATCAGGCGGCCGCGGACTTCGCCCAGGGAGGTGCCGAGCATTTCGGCGCCGGTCTGGTTCAGATTGATGACCGCGCGATCGTTGTCGACAGCCAGCACCCCCTCCTGCATGCTCGCCAGCACGGATTCCAGCTCGTTCTGCTGGCGGAGAATGGTCTGGATGCGGTCGTTGAGCTGGCCGGCCATGCGGTTCATCGACTCGGCCAGCACGTCGATCTCGACCAGGCCGGTCTGCGCGAGGCGGTGCCTGAGATGCCCCTGGGCGAACCGTTCCGCCCCTTCGGCCATGGGCTGAATGAGGCGATGGATCCGCAACGAGGTCCACACACTCACCAGGGCGATCATGCCGATGGTCAGCAGGGCGCCGACGACCAGCCGGGTCCGGAGCCACTCGAGCGACTGCCGGATCGTGGCCGTGGGGATCGAGGTTCGCACGACGGCCAGCGGCGACCGGGACTCGGGCTGCCCGCCGGCAAAGACGGGCACCGCCACGTACATGAGTTCCTGTTTCAAGGTTGCGCTCCAGCGCATCTGCCGGCCGAACCTGCCGGTCTCCAGGGCGGCGACAATCTCGGGGCGATCGGCATGCGACTCCATCGTGCGCCAATCCTCGTCGCTATCGGCCACGACCTGGCCGTCGGGAAGGACAACGGTCAATCGCGTGCCCACCGCGGTGCCGACCTGCTGGAGGAGCCGGTTGAGGCGGCCGTAGTCGGGCTGGCCATCGCCGTGCGGCTCCGCCGGCTGGGCGGCGGCCAGAAGGTCTGCCACCTCGGGGGCCAGGATTCTCCCCCTGATCACGAGGGACTCCTCGGTGTGCTGCAGATAGAACTCGCGGACGGCGTCGGAACCGAGCCAGGCGGCCAGTACGATGGCCGCCAGCGCAACCCAGAAATAGGAAAGGAACAGTTTGACAGCGAGGCGTCTTTTTCGCATGGACCGGTGACCTATTCCTTGAATCGATAGCCGACGCCGCGAACCGTTTCAATGTTGCTGCCTGCGTCCTGGAGCTTCTTTCGCAGGCCCACGATCTGCACGTCGATGGCGCGGTCGGTGATCGGGTAGTTCTCGCCCCGGACGGCGTCGATGATCTGGCTGCGGGTGAAAACCCAACCCGGCCGGCAGGCCAGAAAGGCCAGAAGGCGGAACTCGGTGGCCGTCAGCTCGCACGCCTTGTCGCCGACATGGACTTCATGGCGATTGAGGTCGATCACGAGCCCGTGGATCCGGATCGGTTCGCTGTGCCCGTCGGCAGGGGTAGTCCTCTCGAGCTGGCCGCGGCGGAGAACGGCCTTGACCCGAGCCAGGAGCACGCGGGGGCTGAAGGGCTTGGTGATGTAGTCGTCGGCGCCCAGGTTCAGGCCGGCGATGATGTCGGTTTCTTCCCCCTTGGCGGTCAGCATGATGATCGGGATCCG
>CAZLWV010000151.1:0-17419 GCA_964563135.1 uncultured Planctomycetaceae bacterium | reverse complement strand
ATAGCCCTCCTTGCGAAGGTTGTACTCGACCAGTTCGCGGATGTCGTCTTCGTCTTCCACCACAAGAATCGACGGTTCGGGCATGGCTCACCTCGTGGAAGGCCTTCTGGCGGTTCTTCGGCCACCCTCAAGGTAACCGGCCGGCATGAGCACGGCGTTATCATAATGTCAGGTATCGATTGTTTGGAGACCAGGGGGAGCGGAAAGGGAAGCGGGCAGCAGACAACTCCCCTGTGGCGCGGCTTGCCGGCAATCCACTCCCGGATGGGGAACTTCCTGACAAGATCGACAATAGCGTCCCCGGCTGGTGCAAGTCCTGGTGCGATCGGCACGAAGCGCGTCAACTCGTGGAAAAGGGCGATTGGGACGGCGCTTATGAGAAGATCCTCCAGGCGCGCGTCGGCACGATCGAGTACGGCCACCGCGATCTCAACAAGGGCCTGACCATGGAACGTATCCTCCGCATGAGTGCCGAGATCCAGACCAAGCGGGGCAACGACAAGGAGGCGAAAGAAGATCTGCAGTACGCCCAATCCATTGCCGACCACGCGGCACGGCTCCGTGTTGCCTTGGAAGCCCAGTTGAAAACCTTGGACGATCCAAAACAGCCTGCAGGATCGCCACCCTCCCAGAAGGTGAGTCACAAAGGGGTCGTCTTCGGCAAGATCGATGGTCCCGCATGTCAGTCAAAATGACTTCCGACCCCCCTTGCGCGTCTCGACCTCTTTGCGCGGCTTGGCATTCCTTTGCCACGCACCTGCTGGCCGACGGGTACGACAGTCGGACGGTCCAGGAATCGCCTGGCCACAGTGATGTGACAACTACTATGATTCACACACGCGTGCTCAACCGGGGCGGTCGCGCCGTCGGCCGTCCGAAGAACAGACAAGAACTGCCTATAACGCCGGAAACCGAATGGCGGGCGCACAAACCCCTGGCTACAATTGGTCTGGCGGAGAAAGGCCTTTGGCGGTAGAGGCCGTAAATCGGCGGCCTACAGGTGATAGGCAGAAGCTTTCTGGCGTCAAGTTCGATGAGAAGATGAGATGAAATCGAGAAGAAAACCAATCGCCCTCATCGTGGTCGGCGGTTTTCTGATGCTTGGTCCGCTCTGGGGCACAATTGGAACCGTCTTGAGCATGGTCCGGACATTCACAAGTCTCCAGCAATCCGGTTCCGCCAATTCCGAGCAACTTGCCACCGGCATTGGCGTGTCGCTGTGGGCAACAGTTGCCGGAATCATCGCCGCACCATTCGGAATAGCATTGCTGATTGCAGGAATCACTTGGCTTGTCAAAATAAAGAAGAAAACAGATTGCAGCGAACAAGCCGTCGGAACTTACGGCTCGTAAGCTCGCCGAGGTTCAACGGCGGCGTTCTGCTCCTAGGAAGACTCTCCGCGCCGATGCAGTTCCAGCACGGCGCGCGTGGCAACAGAGTGCTGAACGTCGCTCGCATTCGCCAGCCGCCCAAGGACACTGGTGTCGATCAGGTAGGACATTAGTCGTACAGTCCCTCGCTGCTCAGGGCCCAGTCGGGAAGGGACACGCCACACTCCCGCGCCGCCTCGAGCAGGCCCCGCTCCCAATCATCTCGGGGCTGCAGTTCCGCATGGCCGAGAAAACGCTCGCGCAGGGCGTTCAAAGCCAGTACCTCGGGCGAAACGCCCTCCTTGCGTGCTGCGTCACTCAAGGCGGCCTCCAGGTCGGGTCCGAGGGTGATCACCATTGCCGCTCCTCCTCTATATCTGAATCGCCAGTATACGGTATCCGAACCTGAACAAGGAGGCAAGCCGGTGAACCTCACGCTCCCGGGCCGGGGCCGATAGGAGCAGGACCAACGCTGTTGAGGCCTGAATGGGCTGCTGCTCAACGGCGACCGAGTAGCCCAAGCCACGGTCAACGGTCCCGCCGTTGTTGAGGTCGATGTGACCGGCGCAGAATGGCGACACGCCAGAACCAGCGAGCTATCCGCCGTTTTCACGGTTCCTTCGTCCGGCGCGTTGCCATTCCGTGCCGGCTGATCGTGGCGAGCAGGGCGTCGCGCTGGATCGGTTTTGTGGCATGATCGTCGCATCCGGCCAGCAGGCAGTCCTTTCGTTCGCTTTCCATGGCGTGCGCCGTCAGGGCGACGATCGGGCAGGTGTATCCACTTTCTCGCAGTCGCCTGGTTGCGGAATACCCGTCCAGGATGGGCATTTCCATATCCATCAGGATCACGTCGAACGGGCTGCCGGCCAGCGCGGCCGCAAGTGCCTTGTCGCAGGCGATCTGGCCGTTTTCCGCCAGTTCCACATCGATGCCTGCCTTGCGCAGGATCAGGGAGATCAATCGCTGGTTGTCCTGGGAGTCCTCGGCAAGCAGGATACGGAAGTGCAGAGGGGAAAGATCGATTGGCGGAGAGGCTCCGGCCGGGGCCTGGCCAGTTCGGGATGCCGCGGTGGCGGACGCGTCAAGAAGTGTCACGCCCTCAAGAGAAGCGGTCGGCAGTTGCAGGCAGAACGTGCTTCCCTGGCCGGGCTCGCTTTCCACCGTGATGGTTCCACTCAATTTGTCCGCCAGATGCCTGCTTACCGTCAGGCCCAGACCGGTGCCGCCGAAGCGGCGGGCTACCGAAACGTCACCCTGGACAAACGGTTTGAAGAGTTGTGGAAGGACGTCGGCCGGGATGCCGATTCCGGTATCGATCACCCGAAACTCGAGCCGTGGTTCCGCAGGGTCGTGGAGCAGGCACAGGGACAGTCGAACAGATCCACGTTCGGTGAACTTGATCGCGTTTCCCACGAGATTGAGCAGAATGCGGCGCAGGCAGACCGCGTCCGTCTGGATCGTTGCCGGCAGGGGGCCGTCGGACTCGAGTTCCAGTTGCAGCCCCTTGCGATCGGCCTGGATCTGCAGAGCGCATACCACGTCGGAGCAGATTTCCAGGGGTGACCAGCGAGCCATTTCGATGGAGAATCCGCCGGCTTCGATCTTGGACAGATCCAAGACGTCGTTGACCACGTCGAGCAGGTGCCTCCCGTTCTTCACCATGGTCTCCACGTGCGGCAGCAGAGACCCGTTTTCCACCGAATCCCGCATTTCATTGAGCAGTACTTCGCCAAAACCGATGATCGACGTGAGCGGCGTGCGGATTTCGTGGCTCATGTTTGCCAGAAACCGGCTCTTGGCGCGGTCGGCGACCTGCGCGGCCTCCCGGGAACGACGGAGCATCTCGTTGGCCGTCTCCAATGCCACGGCGTATTTCTCGATTGCCTTCAATTGCCCGGCGATCTCGCGTTCCAACGCGTCGGCATATCGGCGCATGTGGTCCTGGTGGGCCTTCACGAGCAGGACATTCCTGACACGCGGCAGGAGTTCCACGGAATCGAGGGGCTTGGTCAAGAAGTCGCTCGCCCCGAGATCAAAAGCTCGACGTTTTGTGTCCACGTTGGTCGATGCCGTGAGGATCACCACCGGAAGGTCTGCCAGGTGTTCGTCCGCCCGGATCTGCTCGAGAATGTCGAGCCCGCTGATCCCGGGCATCATGATATCAAGCAGGATGACGCTGGGCATTTCGCGGCGAATCAGGGCCAGCCAGTCCGAAGTATCGGAAGTGCCCACGATCTTCTCGTACCCCTCCATGGCCAGGGTCTTTCTGATGAGCTTGATATTGATGGGCTCATCATCGACGATCAACACCTTGGAAGTCCGTTTCACCTCGGGAAACGACGTTGGCTGCAGCACGGGCCAATGCAGTTCCATGGAGGGACGCTTGGGGAGGACGGCGCGATTGCCCGGCTCGCTCTCGCGGGAGCCGCTCGCCTCGTGTTCCGCCGCCAGAACATCCTTCGCTGTGCCATGGTCGTTGGAGCCGAGACATTTCATGTAGGCGAAGTAGTAATCATGGAAGGCCTTGATGCGAACTGCGCTGCGCACTCGCGGAAGCAGTTCCGTAGGATCAATGGGTTTGAGCAGAAAATCCGTTGCCCCCAGTTCGAGCGCCCTTCGTTTCGTCTGGGAGTCGGTGGAAGCGGTGAGGATGATGACGGGAGTATGTTCGAAGGCGGTGTCCTTCCGAAGCGCTGTCAAGACATCGAGGCCGTCCATCCCGGGCATGACGATGTCGAGAAGAACCACGTCGGGCAACTCGCGCTGGATGATCTCCAGGGCTTGTGCTCCCTCGGAAACGCTCAGAACGTTGTGATAGTCGGCGTCTGCCAGGTACTTGCGAAAGACCCGGAGCGTGGTCGGTTCGTCATCCACGATGAGGATCTTCGGCTGGTCGATGCCAAGCCTGGCAGGCTGCGTCTGAGAGAGGCCTGGCGGCATGGGGATCGGACCGTCGACTGCGGTGTCGCCCCTGATTGATGAGTCGTTCATCTCCTGTTTGTCCCTTCGATTGTTCAACGGCGATCCGGTGGAGGCCGGTTGAAACAGGGGCGTTTTTCCGCCAGAGCTGGCCGGGCGGCGGTCACGGACTGGCGCTGCCCCCACGAACGCCCGCATTTCCAGGGGACGTTCGTTGCTTTGAACCCGCCTTCAACCCTAGGTTGCCGTTCAGGCTGCCGCAGCCAGGAGGCCGGGAAACGGCCGGTTTGCCGGAGAATGCCGCACGGGCGGTCTATGGGGTTACCCTCGCGCGGGGGTAGACGAGGGAGACGCGACGGCGATACGGGCCGCATGTTCCTTCAATTCCGCAAGGGCCAGCTCGATTTCGCTTGCCTGCCGGTCTTGGGCGAGCCATTCGAGCCGCGCTCCACACTGGGTGAAACCGGGAAAGCCGGCCGTTCCTCCGGCGCCTTTCAGCCAATGAGCAAGGCAGGCCAACTCCTGGTAGTCGTTGCGGATGTACGCGTCTTGCATGGCGTCGGCTTTCTCTTGGAGCCGATCGGCGAATTCCAGGACGATCTCGCGAAAGTCCGGATCTTCCGTGTCGAGAGTGGAGTACAGGGGAGGCCCTGAGGCGGTGGGCGCGTCCGCCGGCGGAACACGGTCCGCTCCTTGCGTGGAAGGCGATGGAGAGGGGGGCGCCAAACCGCCGAGGCCTGGAACCTCGCCGTCGTCCAGGGGCCTCCGCGAGCCGTGGATCGTTTCGGCAATGGTTCGCACGAGGTGATCGCCGTCGATCGGCTTGGCGATGTAGCCCGAACATCCCGCCGCGTTGCACTTGTCCTGGTCGCCTTTCATGGCGTGGGCCGTCAGGGCGAGAATCGGCAATGTCAGCCCCTCTTGGCGCAGGAGCCGGGTGGCCTCATAGCCGTCCATCACCGGCATCTGCATGTCCATGAGAATCAGGTCAAAAGGCTCGCTCAACGCCAGGTCCGAGCCGAGCTTTCCGTCTTCGGCCATGGTCACCGTGGCCCCGGCCCGTCGCAGCACGAGACTGACGAGCTTCCGGTTCGTGGTGCCGTCTTCGACGAGCAGGACCCGCAAACCGTCCAGGGATGGCAGTGGTTCCTGGGTCGCATGCGTCGCGGCTCGCATCGAGCTTGGCGGTGGAGCTGCGAGGATCGGAACACCATCCAGCGGCCCCGTTGCCAGCCACACCGTGAAGGTGCTGCCCTTGCCGGGCTCGCTGGCAACCCGGATTTCGCCGCCGAGGGCCTGGGCGATGCGGCGACTGATGGTCAGGCCCAGCCCGGTGCCCCCAAACTGCCTCGTCACCGAAGCATCCGCCTGGACGAAGGGATCGAAGATCGCCTCGTGTTTTTCCTTCGGGATGCCAACGCCCGAGTCGATGACCTGGATCACCAGCCGGGGGGCCGGCGGCCCCTGGTCGAGACTCGCGACGACCTCGACGCCGCCCCTCCTGGTGAACTTGATCGCATTGCCGACAAGGTTCATCAAGAGTTGGCGAAGTCGCGACGGGTCGGTCGAGATGGTCTCAGGCACTCCCGTTTGCCAACGATAGTCGAGCGACAGTCCTCCCTCCAGCGCCCGGAGCTGCAGCACGGAAAGGACTTCCTGGATGATCAGGTGTGGCGAACAGGAAACCGTCTCGATTTCCAATCGGTCCGCTTCGATCTTGGAAAGGTCGAGAATGTCGTTGATCAAATCCAGCAGATGCCTGGCGCTGGCGTGGATGGTGTCCAGAAAATCGGCCGACTCCGCGTTGCTCTCAGGGGTCGCATTCTTGCGGAGAAGGTCTGCGAAGCCGATGATCGCGTTGAGAGGGGTGCGGATTTCATGGCTCATGTTCGCCAGGAATTGACTCTTGGCCACACTCGCCGCCTCGGCGGCGTCGCGGGCCCTGAGGATCTCGCTTTCGATGCGCTTTCGTTCCGTGATGTCGACGAAGGCCTCCAGCCGATGGTGTCGCCCCTTGGCGACCAGGGGAACCTCCGTCCTGAGGATGGGAACGCGGACTCCATCGGTTCTGATGAGCACGCGCTCGGTGTCGTCAACGGTCTGGCCCATATCGGAGTCCGCGTCTTGCTCTTTTGGAACCGGGCCAAGGAACCGGCCGGACATGGCGCCCACAACCGAATCCTTTTCGGCTCCGATCATCCGGCAGGCGACGGGGTTGGCCTCGATGATCCGCTCATGGTCTCCGTCGATGAGGAACACGCCCACCGGCAGCGTATCCAGGATGGTCTGCAAGTAACGTTGACTATCATGCAGCTCCGCCGTCCGCTCGTAGACCCGCCGCTCCAGTTCATCGTGCGCCTTTCGCAGCGCTTCCTCGGAACTGGCCACGCGATCCAGCATGCGATTGAACTGGGTGCACAGCACTCCCAGTTCATCTTGGGACTGCTCTTCCACGCGGATCGAGTAGTCTCCTTCGGAAGTGATCCGCGACGCGGTTTCACCGAGCCTGAGAACGGGTCCGGAGATAGCGCGCTGCATTCGTGCGGCAATCGCCACGGCCAGCAAAAGGCCGGTGAGCAGTACGACGGCGAGGACCTTCCCGTGGGCCAGCAGTTGTCGGCTGAGATCGTTGGTGTTGGCGCGGAGGTAAAGGCCTCCCAGGTTGTCGCCGCGATCTTGAACGCGGTGGAATATCTCGATGATTCCCGTACGGCTTACCCGGCAGTCGTCGGTGTCCAAGGCGGGGGGCACGGAAACCGCGCTCGCGCCCGCCGGATAGGTGGCCAGCACGTGGCCCTCGGTGTCGTAGAGGCAGGCGAATTCGACGGCCGGCTGGGCCTTGAGCGAGGCCAGGAGCTGCCGGGCCGCAAAGGCGTCGTCGAAGCTCAGGGCGCCGGTGCAGTTGAAGGCGAGCATTCGAGCCTGCGTCTGGAGCGCCTCGCTCTTGAAGGAAATCATGGTGCGGAATTCGTTGACGGTGACTCCCACCGCGGAAAAGGCCAGCGCCATTGCCGCCGAAGCCAGCGACAACACAATCAGCTTGGTTCGGATCGACCAGTTTCGGAATGCACGCATGTCAATTTCTCGTGAAACGCAATTGCGTCCGGGGCTCGGTCTCGGTTGGAGACGCCGCGGGACGGTCACTGCAAGGTCGCGGCCTGAGGGGGTGGCTCACTGGGGGGACTGACAGGGATCCCCAGGCTCAGCAACTTGGCATCCATCTGGAGTTGCGCCCGCCGGGCGTTTTCGATGTTGATTTCGAAGCGGATACGATCTCCGTCGATGACGAAATTGGCGGTGGCTCCGTGTTCGGCACAGCCCGGCGATTCGCCCACCACCAGCACTGGCTCGCCTCCAAGCTTCTCGATCACGGCCGCCTGCTGGTCGGGAGGCACGGAGCGACTGACGAACAGGATCTGGCAGGGGCCGCCATAGTCGTCCGGGGTGGCGAACCGGCGCACGACGATTCGTCGGTTTTGAACGGTCTTCTTCGCGGCGATCTTGTCGATCGTCTCTCCGAAGGGGTCTTTTCCCAGGATGCCGATCACGAAGGAATCCGAGGCACCGGGAAGCGCGCCGGGCGGCCATTGGCAATAGCGCCCGAAACTGTAGAGGAATACGGCCTTCACCGTGTATTCGTCAGGCAGGGTGGCTGCGGCCGGGGCCGGCTGCCCCATGGCAGACGACGCGCGAAGCACGAGCCCTGCCAGGATCAGGAGGCGAACCACTCGTCGGAGCAGGTTGCGAGCGCCTGGCGCGCACCACGAAGACCACCGCGGCGCGACTCGCGGTTTGCACCACGAGACCCGTCGGTGAATGCTCTGCAAGTTGGTGCCGAAGGGAGCGCACACGCCCAATTTCACCCAGTCTCAATCAGGGCAACTGGAGGGATGACAAAATCTAGCATGTTTCCTGTTTGCCACATCTCTTGCGGAATAGAGCCAAAATCCGCTTCTCCAAACGTCTGTACCGCAAACGCAGAAATCCCGAACCCGGAGTCCGGTGCTCTGTCAGAGCCAGGAACTGGGATCGAGTCTGCGGAACGATTCGGCGATGGTCGCATGATTCGACGCCACGGATCCCAGGATCAAGCTGTCACAGAGCACTAATACCGCCAGCTCAACTGGCCGTAGACTTCGGGTTCGACCATGGTGTGGAGCATGCCAAGCAACTGGTCATTGCCGAATTCGGCACGTGTTCCCGCGAGCAGATTTCTCCCGACCACGGAAAACTCCAGGTTCTCGGTGTAGCGCCAGGCGAGCCGCGCGTCGCCCGTGATGTAGCTCGAAACTCCAGGGGTGCGAAGCGAATCGACGTAGCGGCCGATCAGGTCCAGTTCCCAGTTCCTCCCCAAGTCCCAACCCGACTGCAGGTAGAGTTGGTTGCAGGGCACGTCTCCGTTGGCTTGGGCTTCCGTCCCCAGTCCCGTGATGGGATCCAGGTCCATCAACAAATAGGTATAGGCGCCTCGCAACCGCCATGTGGGGCTGATGGTGCAGGTGGCGGCCAGTTCGGCTCCGTACACATTCCCGCTTTGCGCGTTGGTATACGCCAGGGGCAGAACAAGGTAGGGATTCAAGGCGGCCACGGGGTAGGGAGTGCCCGGCACCGTGCCGATGAGCCGCTCATACCGGTTGATGAACAGGGCCAGATCCCAGGAGAACTGTTCGGTCGTCTGCTCACGGTAGCCCAATTCGTAGGCGATCACTTCTTCAGACTGCAGCCCCGCACGGGCATCCATGAAGGGGTAGATCGGCAAGGCAGACTCGGGAGGAACCGAGACGGCGGGAAGTATGCAGAGGGAACTTACCTCGACATGCGCCGGAGTGCGGACCGCCCGCGAGATGGCCCCCCAGATCGAACGCTTCTCATCCGGCGTCCAGAGTAGTCGCACGCTGGGTTCGAATTCGAGCCCGGTGTAGTCGTTGTGTTCCATCTTGGTGCCGAGCGTCAGATACCACAAGTCCTCGGAGAGCGCGATCTGGTCTTGCGCAAAGCAACTGAGGATGTTGTCGGATCGCTCTGTGGGATCGATTTGGAGCGGCGGCGACGAGCTTGCCGCGATGCTTCTTGCGTTTCGGACGCCAAGCCCCCAGATGAATTGATGGCGCAGTGCCAGGGGGAATCGGTGCTGGAAGTCGAAATCGAAGGTCCTGCATTCGTTGAGATAACCGTAGTCACGCCAAATGTCCAGGGTTCGGTCGTAGTAGGCTCGGATGGCCCAATCGGAGTCTTCCCCAAGGTCTCGCTTCCACTGGAGGTTGATGTTCTCCCCGGTGACGTAGGTGGTGCCGTTCTGGATCGTATTGTAGGGCGAAACGGCGTTGATTTGCCCCCCCTGGAATGCCGCGAAGACCGACTGGTCGCCGCTGTAGCCGTTGTAGTAGTCCCCCTGCAACGTGATCTGGTCGTCCGACGACGCATCCCAGTCCAGCCTGAATCCGCCGCGCGCCTGACGCCATGCATCGTTGACGGGCTCGTCGGGAAGGTAGCCGCCGTCCCGCTCAAACCACTTGCCGTAGACTCGGTAGGAAAGGTCTCTTCCAACCTGGCCGCCGTAGCGCGCCGCCGCGAATCCCTGCTCATACGTCCCGACGCCGCTCTCCACGTACGTGCCCTGAGTGTCTTTGGAACTCTTGGTGATGACGTTGATGATGCCGTTGACGGCATTGGCGCCCCACAGGGTCCCCCCCGGACCACGAATCACCTCGATCCGCTCCACGTCCTCCAGGAGCAGATCCTGGACGTCCCAGAAGACGCCTGTAAACGAGGGCGAGTAGACGGTCCGCCCGTCGATCTGCACGAGAAGCTTGTTGGCCAGTCGTCCGTTGAACCCCCTCGACGTGACCGCCCACGTGCTCGAATTGACCTTCGCGACTTCGAGCCCGGGAACCATCCGCAGGACTTCCGGCACCGCCTTGGCGCCGGAGCGGCGGATCATGTCGTTCGTAATGACGAAGATTGCCGCGGGCGACTGGCCGACCGTACTCTCCTGGCGCGACACCGTGGACACCGGCATGTCCAGAGACTCCGAACCGGTCAGTCCCGCTACCCTGACTTGAGAGAGCTGTCCGACGTCCTTGTCGGCTATGTCGAGGAGCTGATCGAGACTGTCGGTTGACTGGCTGCTCTCGCCCTGCGGATTCTCGTGCTCCGCAGCGTCACCCGTTTCCTCGGTCGTGGCGCCGCGGACTGCCGCGCCGGCGAGGAATACATGTCCCAGGCACAGGAGAAACACGCCGGCGAACCTGCAGGCCTTCATGATCTGCCCTCTGAAATGGCTGGGATGGCGAGCGCATTAGGAACCGGGGACGTGGTTCTTACGTCGTTCTTTCTCAACTTCGGTCGTACTTTCCACGGTTCGTTCGCAAATACCTCATTCTCCGTTCAAACGGTATACTCCGATCACTCCTATACTCGTTCGAGCTGCTAGATATCCACCCATGCGAGTGGGCCCCTTTTGTCGACGAGGCGGTTGTCCACCCCTCCAATGCGCCGGTCAACGATTCGCGATCGAGCACGTCTGCCCGCCCCCCCTGCGTCGTGTCCAACACCTGGTCGCTGAAATCGCTGCGGCAGATTCGACGACCTTCGGAAATGCCGTTCACTCCGAGCCTTCCCGTGTGCGCGCCATTGCCGCGGGAAACCACACCGTTACTATTTCGTAGACGTTTCGAACCAGTGGTCTCTCCGGCCCCCAGAGTCATGGGCTTGCCTTCTCGTAGCGGAGCAGTCAAATGTCCGACACACCCAGAATCGCCGGCCGCAGCCCGTTTGCCGTCGAATTGGTAGCGGGCAAGAAATACGCCTTCTGCGCGTGCGGCAGATCTGCAAACCAGCCGTTCTGCGACGGCTCCCATTCCGGCACCAGTTTCAAGCCCCACGTATTTGCCGCCGAGAAGTCGGGACAGGCCCATCTGTACTACTAACCTCAAAGATCGTGAAGTTTATCACAAAGATCCGCGACCATCGGGAGCAGGCTGTTTTCAGCTCGAGCGGTAGCTCGTATTGGTTGGCGGCCCTGCCGCCCTGTGCATGTGCAAGCGGACCGGGAATGTCCCGTATTCTGACGGGACGCACGCAACCCTTCAAACGGCGGAATCCTGATGGCCCCCGAGCAGCTTCCCCATACCTCGACCGAAACGGCTGAAATGTCCGGATCGTCAGCAGACTCCGCAGAGAGCCCGGACCTTGTCCGTCCCCAGCCCGAACATATGCAGTGCATGGAGGTCTGGGGCGGCAATACGGCCGTCAACAAGTGGTTCGAGATGCCGGGTCTCAACGCATGGGTGTTCAGCCGCCCCCACGGAATGTCGTCCGGCGGTGGCGACGTCTACTACCTGTCGTCGTGCGCCTCCGGCCGTATCACGCGCATCCTGCTGGCCGACGTGAGCGGGCACGGGGAAAAAGTCTCAGAAATCGCCGTCAGTCTCCGCGAGCTGATGCGTAATCACATCAATCTGGTTCGTCAATCGAAATTTGTTCAGGCCGTCAATCGAGCGTTCACCGACGCGGGCCACGCCGGAAAATTCGCCACCGCGATCGTCGGGACCTACTTCTCCCCGACGCGATCTTATGAATTCTGTAACGCCGGTCACCCGCCTCCGCTCCTTTATCGTGCCCATACAAGAGCATGGTCGGTTCTGGACCTGATAACCCGAAACCAGGAGAAACCGCCGCCTAACTTCCCCTTCGGGATTGATGGCGATACCGAATACGCTCAGCAGTCAGTTCGCCTCGATCCGGGAGACGCTATCCTCAGCTACTCCGATGCGCTGATTGAATCAGTTCAATCCGAGGGTGGCTTACTCATGACCAATGGTCTTCTCGAGGTCGTGCGGTCCGTCGAAATGCAGCACCCTGAAGCGTTCATTTCGGAGCTGATCCGTTCAATCAGGGATCTGAACCCCAAGAACCTCACAGGCGACGATACCACGATCATGCTGTGTCAAGCAACTCGGTCCCGGCCCACTCTGAAGGACAATCTCCTCGCTCCGATCCGAATCCTGCGAAGGGCGACTGACAACACGACCGTGGCTGCCTGCAATCTGGCTGAGACCTCGTCAGGGTGACGGCTGAGTTACCGTTCACAACAGGTCCCATGCGCCTCACCTGATCGGACTCGGCCTGTGGCAGCACTCGCGGACACGGCCTATGACGGAGGAGTTCATGGACCTGAGAAACACCAGAACTCCGATTCTTGGGAGAAGACGCCCGGCAACATCAATTTGGAGCTGTTCTCCTTCGGCGACAATCGCCTTTCGATCCGATCTATCCGTCGATAGGTGAAGCGGAGTCTTGAGCGTTCCACTGGAAATCGCCAGAATGGACTTTTCGAGGCTCAACGGATTCAGTAGCCGCAACGCATGTCAGGGAACCCTGAAATGGCAGCCGGCAAGATCGGTTTGATGCTGCTCGTCGAACGCGGGCCTGCGCACCCGGATATCTGGGTCGATTTTCTGCGCGGCCATGCCGACCGCTATCGTATTTTCACGCTCTGCAAGTATCCCGAACAGCTTTCCACCCCGTGGCTCCGTCCGACGCTTGTCGCCGAGTACGTGAAGACTCGTCACAGCGCCCACTTTCCCCACACGGGCCTGATGATCGGTCAGACGGCCCTGCTTCGCGCCGGCTTGGCCGATCTGGAGTGCGTCAAGTTCCTGTTCTTGAGCGAAACCTGCGTTCCTATCCGGCGATTCGAGTATTTCTACTCCGAGCTGACCAAAGACGATCGCAGTTGGATTGGCCATGGCCGATGGCCAGAGCGTTATGCGATGCTCGCCCCTTGGACACCGATCCACCCCGATCAGTTCGGCACATCGGTGAACTGGCTGGCGCTGAATCGGCAACACGCAGGAATTCTCGTCGATATGGAGCCGACCTGGATGAAGCACTTCGAGAGCGTGCTCGCGGCGGACGAACACTATCCCGCAACGATGCTGGCGCTGAACGGCGTTGACTTTGCCGCCGAGTGCCACCCGCATGTGCCAACTCACGTCGACTGGAATCGAGGCGGTCCCTACCACGGCCCCTACCGCTACGAACGATTGACAGAGGACGACGTTCAACAGCTCATCCGGGCTCCTTATCTTCTTGCCAGGAAGTTCCCGCCGGCAAGTGACATCGGCGACCATCTGGATCGAATCATGGCCGAGGGTGAGGAATATCAGGTGAGTAATCAGTCCGCCAGCCACGGAACGACATCGGGTGCGGGTTAAAGGTTGCATCAAGAGCCCGCCGCTGGATGGAGGTTTGCCTCGTTCGCGACGTCGGGGAAGAGGCAGTCCATGTCGGACATGCTCCGCATCTGGTCCTTCACAGCACCCCTCACAGCGGGTTACAGAAGTTCCCTGTACGCCGGGTATAATCAGGCCTGCACCAGCCGGGTCGTGAGCGGCACGGAGGGGACGACCGCAAGTTGGGGAATCTTGGGGAGTGCATGCCATGACCGAAGATTCTGTGTGCCCCAGTGAGGGCGAGCTTCATGGCTTTGTGAACGGCTCGCTCGCCGAAGATGTAGCGATCGCCATCGAGACGCATCTCGCCACTTGCGAAAAGTGCAGGTTCCGAGCGAATCAGGTTCGATCCGGCGGCAAGCATGCTTTGATCGAGCGTCCATCGCGATCCGCCTGCTCGAAAACGACCCTCGCAGGTGGCCGGCCGACTGACGATCGAGCGACCGCCGAGGCTCTCGCCGACGTTCAGGTCATGCTTCAGCCGTCGTCCACCGCGGAGTATTTGGGACGGGTGGGAGTGTACGATATCGCCAGCGTCTTGGGGCGGGGCGGTATGGGAATCGTCTTCAGAGCCTTCGACACGGCGCTGCACCGCACGGTGGCGATTAAGGTACTTTCACCTCAGTTGGCAACCAGTCCCAGGGCTCGGCGGCGATTCCTGCGCGAAGCCAGGGCAGCCGCGGGCATCAATCATCCCAACGTGGTCACAATCCACTCGGTGGACGAACAGGGCGGCATGCCGTACCTCGTGATGGAGTATGTTTCCGGGCGTTCGCTTCGTGAGCGGCTCAAGATCTCTCCGCCACTTGCACCAATCTCGATCCTGCGAATCAGCGTCCAGATTGCCGACGGATTGGCGGCCGCCCATCGTCACGGGATCATCCATCGCGATATCAAGCCGGGAAATATTCTCCTGGAGGAGGGTGTCGAGCGAGTCAAGATTTCCGATTTTGGTCTCGCGCTGGTTGCCATGGATTTGACGCACCTGACCACAGCCGGCCAGACGGTCGGCACGCCGGGATACATGTCGCCGGAGCAAGTCACCGGTAAGTCGATCGACTCGCGAAACGACCTGTTCGGACTCGGCTGTGTCATGTACGCCATGGTGACGGGATCTTCTCCGTTTTGCGGACGTCATCCGATGGAGATTGCGCACCGGATTGTCAAGTTCAAGCCGACGCCGCTCCACAAGATAGTCCCGTCGGTGCCAAAGAGCTTCTCGGATGTCGTCAGCCGACTGCTGGAAAAGGACCCGAATCGCCGCTATCAAACGGCGGAGGAAGTCTGCGATCTGCTTCAACGACAACTTGCCGCCGCCCGAGGCGAAACATCGGACACGCTGCGAAAAGCAACTGTCATTTCCCGACGTCCGAAGGCGGCGCGGTGGACTGGTACGGTGGCGGCTGTCTGCGGGGTTCTTCTGGCCGTGGCGGCCCTGGCTATGTTCCTTCTGCCACATGGCAGTGACCGGCAATGGCCCGCGATTACGCCACCGGCGAAACCCGAGGAAAGAACCGTTGCCGAACGCGTCGGCGGCGTGCTCACTGTGGGACAATCGGGCGAGGCGAAGTATCGCAGCATCACCGCGGCGCTCGATCGGGCGGCTGCAGGGGCCATCATCCGAGTTCTCGACGCCGCCGAGTATCGGGAAGCGATCCGGCTGACGGATCCCGTGCACAACAACGTCACGCTCGAATCACCACAGGGCGCCTTGCTCGTGCCGCCGTCGGGGGTGGACGCGGCCATCACCATCCTCGCCGTTACCGGTCTGACGGTCCGTGGATTTCGGATTCAACTGGAGAAACAGCAATTCGCCGTCTACATCGAGGGGGAAGCCGAGGGGCTTCTGCTCGAACAACTCCAGTGCATGCAACCTGGCGACACGACATTCGCAAACATTTACGTCGCCCGTGGTGCACGCGGTTCTGCCGGGAACCCGATTCGCATCCGCGGCTGCGTGTTTGATTCCGCAGCGATGGGAATCGTTGTCCAGGGCGAAAAAGGCAAACCGGCGGCATTTGTCGAGATCCAGGACAACCGGTTTCGCGGCTTGGCGACTCATGTTCTCATCATGGGGATCGTTCATGACGTCGCGGTGCAAGGCAATCTTTTCTTCGGCAAGGGCCTTGGATTGAGATTTGCCGAAGACGAACCGTCCCGGGCCATTCGAATCGGGAACAATACGTTCTTCGATGCCCCGCAGTGGATTGGGATCAGCGGCGCCGAACTTGCCGACGATGTTGACATCTACAACAACCTGATCCTCGGCGGTCGCTCGATTGGAGAAATCGAGTGGCTTCGCGAGCTCGCCGCCCGTTGGTCTTTCCGCAACAATGTGTGGGAGAATCACCCTGGAATGGATGGCGCTGCGGCCTCGGTCGTGGCCGAAGTTGTCGAACAGGTCCAATTGACTTCAAGAATCACCGACGACGTCAATTACCTGCGGCCTGGGGCCGACTCAGCACTTGCCACCGCGGGCGCGGGGGGCGATCTGCCCGAATACGTCGGTGCTCTGCCTCCCGTGTCGAATAAGATGTAACCACTTTGGAGATGCTCCCATGAGCCACAATCTGAGCCGCACCGCACAAGAGGAGCACGAGGAATGGACTCGCGCACGACTGCCGTACAGCAGCAGCCTGGCGGCGGGCCAGGTTGTCTCCGCCAGTCGGTTGGTGGAAGGCGCGTCTGGCACCCTTTTTTCCCGTTCGACGTCTTCAGCCGATGAATTCGGCGTTGGAAGCACCGGCCGCCAGGCATCGCTCGCCAGGACGCCGCTTCGAGTGGTTCATGTCGGTCCATGCATGCTTCGCGGGGGTGCGGAACGGTGGTTGTCAGACCTCGTCAGGTTCCTTGATCCGGAGCGGGTCGAATTGGTCCGTGCTATCGCGACAAGGCCCGATCAAATCGATCTGGACCTGGTTTCTGGCCTGCGTTTTCCGGTTTCAGTCGGACAGGCTGACGTGGTACGGAGCACGGCAAGCCAATGCGATGTCCTGCTGGCCTGGGGGCTCGAGCTCAACGATCTGCTCGGCGACGTTCGCCCCCCGCTGAGTATCTATCTGGCGCACGGTGACGGCGAGTGGACCAACCGGATGCTCCGCGGCAGCGACAAAGTCGTCGACCATGTTGTCGCGGTGAGCCGCCGGGTGGCGGATCGATGCTGCCAGGGCTTTCCTGCGACTGTCATTTGGAATGGCGTCGACTCGGCTCGCCTGGGTTGCACGCAGCCTCGCGAAACGACTCGCGCCGCCCTTGGCGTTGGTCCCGGAGACTTTCTGCTTGGTTACGTCGGCCGATTCTCTCCCGAGAAAAACGTGCATGTTCTCGTGGAGGCAGTTGCGGCACTGTCGGCCCATTTCAAACTGCTGCTGGTGGGCTGGGGACCATTGCGAAACGACCTGATGGAACTTGCCAATCAACGTATTCCCGGCAGGTACGCCTTTGCCACGGCGTGGGACTATCTGGGCGATTACTACCGGGCGATGGATGCGATGGCGCTTGTTTCAGGCCAGGAAGGGTTTCCGCTCGTGCTGTTGGAAGCCATGCACTGCGGATGTCCAACGATCGTCACGTCCGTAGGTTCCGCACCCGAAGTGATCCGGGATCGCATCAACGGCCTGATCGTCTCCGGCGACCCAGCCTCCGTTGCCGCTGCGGCGGAACTGCTCGTCCGACATCCAGCCTGGGCTCGGGCCCTCGGCGCGGAGGGGAGGACCTTTGCCGACCAGTACGGCCACGCCCGGCGCATGGCCCGTGATTACGAGAATCTCTTCCACCGACTCTGGAACGACAAGTATCCTGAGCGCCAGCCGGTCTGCGGATCCAGCCAGTAGGCCGGGGTAGCAGGCACACTCCGTGTGGGCCGCTAAAACGGCGTTGGGTGGAATGGGCGGT
>CAZLWV010000150.1:6734-19507 GCA_964563135.1 uncultured Planctomycetaceae bacterium | reverse complement strand
ACACCACCCCACGACCCCATCCGGCTTGCCGGATGGTGAGAAGGATTGCCAGCTACCGCAAACGCCCCGCCCCCCTCCACGACCCCATCCGGCTCGCCCGGATGGTGAGAAGGATTGCCAGCTACGCACACGCCCGCACACCACACCGCGACCCCATCCGGCTTGCCGGATGGTGAGAAGGATTGACAGCTACCCCACACGCCCACAAAAACACCTTACTTGCAGTCCCCCCGCCGCGAGCAGCGGCCCACCCTCCGGCTGCAGGAAACCGGTTCGTCCGGATTTGCCGGCTATGCCGGCCCTGTTCCCCCGGCAAGGCGGGCAGGCACTCCGCCTCTTCGTCCGCTTGCCAAATCGTAAGCGATCCTCTTACATGGGGGCGACGGGGTCTGCTCGTGCCGCCCCGCAAGTCTTATTTCTCGAAAGGAGTCTCCCATGACCAGCATGACCATCCGCCGCCGCTGGGGCAGTGCCGCCCTGGTAATCGTCGTATGCGCTTGCGTGCTAAGCTTTTGTCGGGTCCCGGCCCAGGCCCAACGGACCCCCAATCCGGCGAAACCGCCCTTTGCCAGTTCGATCGAGCAACGGGCGGAAACCGTCAACGAACTCAAAGCGATCCGCCTGATACTCGAGGAACAGAATCGTTTGATCAAGGAGCAGACCGAAATCCTCCGCACCCTGCAGCCGGCCAGTGCCCAGCCGAAAAAAGGTTGACCAGCAGGCAGTGGAAATGTGCTGCCCAGCCGCGTCTGCAGCGCCAGGCGTGGAGCTTGCGCGTTCCGGCAAGACGGTTTTCGCGTCTGCAGCGCGTCGGGCAGGCCGCTGGAGGCCTGCCGGTTCCAGCAGTCCGTCCTTCATTTTCTCGACAACCGACGGTGTGGCGATCCTTGACCCGATCAATGAACCGGAAAGCGGAAGACCGACATGACAGCACGCAAGTCAACTCGCAGCGCGGTGACGCTCATCGAGATCCTCCTGGTGGTGGCGATCATGGCAATCCTGGCCGGTCTGGTGATCCCCAACGCCAATCCGAGCATCGTGGAGCAACTGCGCTCGGCCGCCGGAATCCTTGCAGCCGACCTGGCCTACGCCCGCAGCCAGGCCGTCACCTACGGCAGCGAGTTTCGCGTGACCTTCAGCACCAGCGACGGCCAGTACGAAATTGAGCACGTCGGCACCAACACGAGTCTTGACGATATCCTGGAGAACCCTTTTGCCGACGATTCGACCCCTGCCGGCCAGTACGTGGTCGTGCTGTCGGAATTGCCCAGCCTCGGCCCCCAGATCCGCCTGGCAACCGTTTGCACGATCGATGCCGACGGCACCCCCCAGCAGCCCATCAGCGACGTGACATTTGGCCCTCTGGGCGAAACGGCACGATCGCTGGACACGCGGATCTGGCTGGCGGCCGGCAGCGGCACCGGCGCCAGGACCGTGACGGTCCACATCAATGCCGTAACCGGCTTGGCGACCGTGGAGCCGCCGGGCGTGCATGCGATGCCTGTTGTCGGCGCGTCGCCGTCGACAGGCAGTTGAGCGGCTCAGGCCGCAAGGCCGGTCGATAGAACACACCTGCTTTCCGAGAATCCTGGCGATGAGTTGGCTGAACAAATACCGCTCCGGTCCGATCGGCATCGATGTTGGGAGCCGTTGCGTCAAACTGATGCAGTTTGACTGCGAGGGATCCCGAGTTCGCGAAGCCGCGCGCTGGGACCTCCCCGCCGCCCGCCCGACCGATGCCGACCAGCGCGATACCCAGATCGTCAAGACGATCCAACGGGCGCGCGAGGGACGGAACTTCCGCGGCAAGGAGGCCGTCTTCTGCCTTCGGGCGGCCGAACTGTTCGTTCAGAACCTGCGGGTCCCCAAGGCCGAAGGGGCCGAACTGGTCCATCTGGTGCGTGAGGAGGCCAAGGGCAGGCTTCCCTTCCCCGGAGAAGAGGCCGAACTGCGGTTCCTCGAGGCCGGCGACGTTCGCCATGGCGACGCCGTTCGCCGGGAAGTCATCGTGATGGCGTGCCACCGCCCCGTCGTCACCAGAACCCTGGAGATTGCCCGCCAGCTCGGCCTGACCGCCACGGCCCTGGACAACGAACCCTCGGCCCTGCTGCGATGCTACAGCCGGCAGTTTCGCCGCGCCGACGACCAGCAGCGCCGCATCATGCTCGTCAACATCGGGGCATCGAGCACCGTGGTGCTCATCGCGGAAGGCCAGAACCCGATGTTCGTCAAGTATCTCGATCTCGGCGGCCGCCATCTCGACGAGGCCGTCGCCCGCCACCTGCAGATGCCGCTGACCGAGGCGGCAGCCCTCCGCCGCCACAATGGCGACCGCCGCGCCGATCAGCGCGACGAGGAAATCACTCGCGGGGTCTCCGAATCGATTCGGCCCGTGCTGGAGCGGCTGGCAAGCGAGCTGGCCATGTGCGTCCGCTACCACAGCGTCACCTTCCGCGGCCAGTCGCTCGCCCAGATCATCGTGGGCGGCGGCGAAGCCTCCGAAATCGTAAGCCAATGGATCGGCGAGCGCCTCAATGTGCCCTGCGAACTCGGCGAGCCCTTCCGCGATCTGGAGATGCCCCGGCTCGGCGGCCGGAGCAGCCAGTGGGATATCGCCGCCGGACTGGCACTCCGCCACACCGGCTGATGCAGACGCCTGAACCATGGACCCCACCATGCAAGACCTCGATTTCCTTCCTGCTGATGTCAAGCAACGCCGCATCCGGCGCCACGGGCGCTCGTGGCAGGTGATCCTGATCGCCGCGGCCGTGGGACTGCTGATCGTGGTGGCCATCGGCCAGGCTCGCACGCTCCGCCAGATTCGGGAGCGGGTGGCCAGGATGGAGCCGGAGCGCAAAATGCTCGACGCCCGCCAGGTCCAGCTCGACCAGTTGCGCGGGCAACTGGCCCGGGCCGAGGCCCAGGCCGAACTGCTGGCCTACACACACCATCCCTGGCCGAAGACCCAGCTCCTGGCGGCAGCTCTGAGCTCCCTGCCCGACACGGTCGTCTTCAGCGCCATCCGGATCGCTCGCCAGCCGCCGCCGGGGCAGACCTCCGCCGCCCGGGCAAGCGGCGCCTCCCAGGAGGAGCTGGCAAAGCTCGAACCCGCCCAGCGGGATTTGAAACGCCTCCAGCAGGAATGCGATTCGGACGTGGTGGCCATCACCCTGGAGGGCACCACCACCGACGGAATCGAGCTGCACCGCTACATGGACCGCCTGAACCATGTGCCGCTCCTGGACAAAGTAGCACTCAATTCGCTGGAGTCGACCAACGAAGCGGAGGGAGCGAAGTTCCATTTCCAGGCCCTGCTCACCGTCCGACCCGGATTCGGACAGCCGGGCGGCCCCAGAGGCCAGTCCGGCCCGTCCACCCAGACAGCCGAGGCCGCTGTGCCTGCCCCAGCCGGCCTTTCGCGGGAGTCGCTGCCATGAAGCCGCAACCGAATCGAACCCAGAGTCGGCTCATCCTGACCGCCATGGCCGGCATTGCGGCCGCCTATGCCTACTACTTCTATCTCCCCAACAGCCGTGAGATCACCCGGTTGCAGGACCAGTTGGCCGAGGCCGAACACCAGGCGGAACAGACCTTCCCCATCATCGCCGCGATCGATGCCACCCAGAAGCAACTCGATGCCGCGGTCCAGTACGTGCAGACCTGGGAAGAAGCCGCCCCCTCCGAGGACGAACTGGCCGAGGTCTTCGAAAAGATCCACAAGCTCACCCGGCTGGCCGAAACCGAAACCTCCCGTTTTGAGCCCCAACAGGCGGTCAACTACGAGACCTTTCTCCGAATGCCCGTTTCGATGGAGTGCCACGGCCGCTTTGCCCAACTGGCGGCTGTGCTCGCCGGTCTGGAACACATGCAGGAACCCGTCTGGATCCAAAGCATCGATTTCGAATCAACTGGAGAAGATAGCGACTCTGTGCATGTCCAGCTAAGCCTGGATGTCTTTGCCGATAATCTGAAAGATTCCGATCAGGAAAATCTCTCCGGTAAGCCGATAACCCAGGAGGCGGACCCACCCAGCGTGCAGGTGGAGAGGTCCGGCATAGACCTGTGAACATCCTTGGACGAATCAAACGCGAGGCTCGCAAGAGTCCTGCCAAGGCGGCAGTGCTCGTGGGCCTGGCTGGTTTTGCGATGTACTCCTGGGCTCCACTCCTGGCCGGTTTCTTCGCTGCCGATGAAGAGCCGCCAACCAGCGCTGTGGGCCAGCCGACCCCCGGCGATGCCAGGCAGGCGGCCGCCAAGCCTGGTGCGACGGCTGCGCAAAAACGCCCCACGTGGCGCCAGGTGTGCCAGTGGCGGGAAGACTCACCGTGGACCGCCCCTGCGGAACTGGGGCAACTGCGGGATCCCTTCCGCCTGGCGGCCGAGGCAGGCCTGACCGCCGCCGACCGCCAGAAGAAAGAAACCGAGGAGCCGGCGCCCGTCACGCCCCAGCAGGCCATCGCCGGCCTTGCCATTCAGTTGAGTGGCACGATTGTGACCCCAAAACGCCGCGTGGCGATCCTCGACGGGCGGGCGTACCGCGAGGGCGACACGATCCGCGTGGAGCAACCTGATACAACCTGGGAAATGGAAATCCGCCGCATCGAGCCCAACCGGGTGATCCTCGGCTGGCAATCGATCGAGCGCGAACTTGTGCCCCCCGAGCGCCCGCAGGTGGGGCGAATTGAACTGCTGGACCGCTCCAGGAAATAGCATCTCCAAGATGACCTGATCGGCCCGACTTCGAGTCCTAGAGTCCAGGCTGGCACGGGATGTGCCGGCCCCAAGCAGTACGTCAGCCTCCGTCACGGAAGACACACCATGAGCCGCTCTCGAATTGGCCTGCTAACGGCAGTGATGCTCGTCGGAATCGGGCTGGCCGTCTGCCTGGGCAGCCTGAGCGGTCCTCAATCGGGCTTGTCGCCGGCCTCGGCGGCAGCCGCCGCCCGGCTCACCGACGACCCGCCCGCCAGCCCCCTTGCCGGCCTTCAGCCAACCGACCGGCCCGTGGCTTCTGCCCGCACCGCCGCCCCTTCGACCGGCAGCCGAGACCTCCGGCGGAATGAGAGCCAAGGGGCGGCCGACCTGGGCGAGACGCTTGCGGCCCACAGCAGCCTCTGGGCTCAGCCTCATCCGTCGATCACCTACCAGATTCAGGCACCTCGCAGCGATTCGGCCCTGCTGGAACTGCTGCAGACGTTTAAGGAGCGATTGGATGCAGACGCCGGTGCTCCGCGGACGCAGGCCGTCCGCGAGCCCGGCAACGCATCCACCGCTGCCCCCATGCCCGCCTCGCCGCCCGCTCCGGCACCTGCCGGAGCCCCCGCCCGCCCCTCGAGCGAACCCATCCCCGCCCCCGAGGCGATCGGTACGGTGGATGACCTGGGCAATCGCCGCTTCGAAATTCACTTTCAGAACAGCGACCTCCGCCAGGTCCTGGAGGCCATCAGCGAACACGCCGGCCTGAATATCGTCGTCAGCGATTCGGTCCAAGGCACCGCCACCGCCAATTTCGTCGACGTCGACGTCCAGGAAGCCCTCGATGCAATCCTGAAATCCACCGGCTACCTGGCCCGCCAGGAGGGCAACTTCATCTACGTGGGTTCCTCCGAAGACTTCGTCGAAATGGAGAAGAATCTCGATCAGATCGGTACCCGCATCTACCGGCTCAACTACGTGACCGCCAGCGAAGTGAATACCCTGATCACACCGCTGCTCACCAAGGAATTCGGCTTCATCAGCGTGTCGACCGCGTCGGAAGTAGGCGTGGCTGCCGACGAGGCCAACGCCGGCGGAAATGCCTACGCGGGCGAGGAAGTGGTGCTGGTCCGCGACTATGCGGCCGTGCTCACCGAGATCGATCAGATCGTCGCCGAAATCGACGTCAAGCCGAGGCAAGTGGTCATCGAGGCCACCATCCTCAGCGTCAAGCTCAATGACGAGACCAAAATGGGGGTGAGTTTCGAATTCCTCCGCAACAACCCGAATGTGCGGTTCGGGATCGGCTCGCCCCTGGAGAAACTGCCGTCGACCCTCGACACCGGCGGCCTCCAGTTCGCGTTTCTCGACGCCAACGTCGGTGCATTCATCGAAGCCCTGGAATCGGTCGAGGACACCAACGTGATCGCCACGCCCCGGGTGCTCGTGCTGAACAAGCACCGTGCGGAAGTCCAGATCGGCAAATCGGACGGCTACGTGAATTCGACCGTAACAGAAACGAGCACCTCCCAGACCGTGGCCTTCCTCGATACCGGCACGATCCTGCGCCTCCGCCCGTTCATCTCCTCCGACGGCCTGATCCGCATGGAACTCCATCCCGAGCTCTCCACCGGCGACGTGGTGGTGAGTGAGCAATTCACGATCCCAAAGAAGGAAGTCACCCAGGTGACCACCAACGTCATGGTCCGGGACGGTTGCACCGTGATCATTGGCGGCCTCATCCGCGAACAACTCACCAACAACAAGGCTCAGGTTCCCCTGCTGGGGAGCCTTCCCTACGTCGGTCCGTTGTTTCAGTCGAAGCAGGACCAGAAGACGGTGCGCGAGGAAATCCTGATTCTGCTGACGCCCCACATCGTCTGCGAACCGGAGGCCTGCGCGGAGGGGACCCAAGTGGCGGGCGAGTTCCACCGCCGGCGCGACGTGATGGCCGAAAAGAATTCGCCCTTCAGCCGCGACCACATTTCGCGGCAGTACCTTCGGCTGGCCCAGAATGCCTGGGCCCAAGGCGATCGCGAACGCGCGCTACACTATGCGGAAGTTGCCGTGCACTTCAATCCGGGAAGTCGGGCCGCCATCGATCTGCGAAGCGATATCTGGATGAATCAGCCCGTCGGCGGACATACGCTCGTGGCTCCCTCGGCCTTGCCCGGGGCGCCCACAGCCGCCCTGGACGAGGAAAACCTGCCCCCCTGGGTACTCCAGGGGCTTGGCGAAGACAAAAAACCATCACTACGCCCATCCGCCCAGCCGGCGGATGCGGCGTCCAGCAAGAACATTACTAAACCGGGGGGTTGGCGATGAAGACTCTCGCTGAACTGTGCGTGTGCACGCTCGGAATATGCCTGCTGGGCACGGCCGCATGCCGTTCCCCTAAGTGGCAATCACCCGACGATATCGCCGCCATGCAGGCGGAGCGCCGGGCGAAGGTCGCCAAGACAGTCGGCATGAAGCAGAGTGAAGCCGAATTGAAGCTTGCGCGTGATGCCTGGGCTTTTGGCGATCGGCATGCGTCTCTTGTCGCCCTGGAAGGGATTCTCGAGCGAGAACCCGGCCACGTGGAGGCACTCCTCTTGAAGGCAGAGATCCACTTGGCCAAAGATGAACTGATCGACGCCGATCGATCGATCGCCATCGCATTGAGCCACGATCCGGGCAGCTCGACCGCCAGACGCCTTTCCGAAATCGCACGCACCAAGCAGCTCGCCGCACGCCCGCCGGAGGTGCAGCGACCGAGCATGCCCGTGGAAGCGGCCCCGATGCCTGCCGGGGCAGTGGCGCAGGCAGGCTACTGCCCCACCGACGCGGGGACTGCAACGGTCGACGATGGGGGTACGGCGGTTGCGGCAGCGGCCCAGATGTACCTGGCTTCGCTGTCCACTCCGTCGACCAATGCCCCTGCACCCGCCGGCAGCAGCCCTGCAGCGGATGGCGCGGCGACCTCGCCCCTGGCCGAAACGCCGATTGCCGAAGCCGCCACGCCCTCGCCAGCCGGCGCCATGGCTGCGGCCGTGGAACCTCCAGCCGGCGTCGAGCCGGAAGCTGGCGCTCCCGGATTCTCCGAGGCCGCCGATCCAATCGGCGATCCGGCCCTGGCGGTGGAATCGCCGCCTTCTTCGGCGACACCGGCAACACCCCCCGCCTCGCAGCTCCCGTCGCACTTGGCACAATCGGGCCCAGTGGGGGAATTGCCGGGGGTACTGCGGCCCGAGGAAGCGACGGTCTATGAGCGTGCTGACGTTCCTGCCGGATCCGCGGAGGTGAGCGATCAGTCCGGTTCGGGAGACGCGCCCAGTGGCACAGGGCAGTTCGAGTCCGCCCTGGCCGCCAGCGACTCGATGGCTGCGCTTGCCGCGGTGGAAAAGGAACTGACCAACAACCCGAACGACCCGCAGATCCCGATTTCGGCTGCCGTAGCGGCCCTGGAGGCCAATCAGCCTGAAACGGCTGCGTCGATTGCACGGCTGGGAATCGCATTCCATCCGTCCTGCGCAGGGCTGCACCGCACACTCGGCGCCGCCCTCTATCGGACGGGTAATTTCGCCTCTTCTCAAGTTGCTTTGCAACAAGCACTTTCGTTGGACAACACGGCTGCTTTGTCCTACTTTTTATTGGGGTGTGTGTCGGAAAAACTCGGTGACACCGAGGCCGCCCAGGCGCACTTCGCCCATGCGACGCAGCTCGATCCGAGCCTTGCCGACGGCAAGTAGTCCGGCGCCCCCCTGATCACGCTGACGAATCGTTCGTCACCGAGCCACGCTGTCGGAAGCGGACACGACCGAAGTACGTGTCGTGTTCGCAGCCGGAAGCCAGCGCGGCCGGACCAGAAACGCGTGATAGGTAGTCGTCGGATTCGAGTGAAGTTGCAGCCGCGAATGAAATCCTTCCGCGTTTTCCCAGCGATCGCCATCGCAGCGTTCGTTCTAGCATCGGCCTCCGCCGCAGGCTGGTTCGTGCAGCTATTCTGTGCGCCAGTTGCCTGGCCGCTGCAAGCTGCCGCTTTCGGTGCTGCCGCCGCTGCCTCGCTCATGGTCGCGATCGCTGCGACCTGTCATGGCCGTCCGATTCGGAACGCGCTGCGGTGCTTCCTGAACGACCTGTCGCAGGCGGACAGGCAAGTTGCCGGCGGGGTGTTGGAAACGCCCATGCCTCGGCGTCTTGAGCGAAGCAGTTGGCGCCCGATCGCCGAGGGAGTTCGGCAAACGCTGGCGGACATGAGCAACCGGGTACGGGAGCTGGAAACCACCCGGTCGGCCGTTGAGATCCGGGCCCGTCGCGCGATCGACGAAGCAGATCGGCTTCGCTCCATCCTGGCGAACCTCGGCGACCCGATACTCGTTGTCAACGGCTACGACGAGGTGGCGCTGGCGAATTCTGCCGCCGAGTCGCTGTTCTCGCTCAGCTCCCAGAACTCGGAGAAGACACCGGTTGCCAGTCTCGCGGCTTGCGAGCGGCTCGTGAATCTCCTTCTGTCGACCAATCACCGCGAGTCGAACAGCCGCCGGTCTGACGAGGTCGAGATCCGCGACAACCAGGGCACCTCCCACTGGTACCGCGTCACGGCATGCCGCCTCCCCTTGTTCCGCGAAGGCGCCTCGGCAGCGTCGGAAGGGGAGGGACACGGCACCGTGGTTGTTCTTCGCGACGTGGATCGCGAAAAGAATCTGCAGAAGCGCAATGCCGAGTTTGTGTCTTCTGTCAGCCACGAAATGAAGACCCCTCTTTCGGGCATCAAGGCGTACGTGGAATTGCTGGCCGACGGGGACGCCGAGGATGAACAGACTCGAGAGGAATTCCTCAGTGTGATCGACACCCAGGCAGATCGTCTCCAGCGGCTGGTCGAGAACCTGCTCAATCTGGCGCGAATCGAGGCCGGCGTGGTCGAGGTGAACAAGAAGAGCCGTTCTCTGAACGAGATTCTCGAGGAGGCAAGCCGGATCATTCAGCCCGCGGCCGAGGCCAAGAACATCCGGCTGAATACGGAATTGAGCCCGTTGTATCTGGGGGTCTACGCCGACCGCGACATGCTCCTCCAATCGGCAATCAACCTGCTGTCGAACGCGGTCAAGTACACGCCAAATGGGGGACAGGTAACGCTGCGGAGCCGAAGCGTGGACAACATGATCGTCTACGAGGTGGAAGACAGCGGAGTGGGGCTGAGCCCGGAAGACTGCCAGCGGGTGTTCGAGAAGTTCTATCGCGTGAAGAAAGACAAGGACATGGCCCAGGGCACGGGATTGGGCCTGCCCCTGGCCAAGCACATCGTCGAGGACGTCCATGGGGGGACCCTCAGCCTGGAGAGCCAGTTGGGAGTGGGAAGCAAGTTCACTGCGGCCTTTCCCGTGGCTGGGCAGATGGGATGAACCGGCCCGGCTCTTCTCGGTATGGAGGCGCACCTCGAGGAAATTCCGGCAACCAGGCTAACAGCACGATCGGGCATTGAGCGGCAGGCGTTTGACTCAAGGAAGCAGGAAAGACACAACCATGGGAAAGCGAATACTGCTCTGTGATGATGAGGTCCACATCCTTCGGGCCGCGGAGTTCAAGCTCAAGCGGGCCGGCTACGAGGTGCGGGTAGCGAGCGACGGCGAGGAGGGCTGGCAGCAGATCCAGCAGGAAATGCCCGATCTGGTGGTCACAGACTGCCAAATGCCGCGTCTGGACGGTCTGGGGCTCATCGCGCGAGCGCGCCAACACGCGGCCACGCGAGAACTACCGTTCTTCATGCTCACGGCCAAGGGTCTTGAACTCAGCCACGCGGAACTGGCAGACAAATTCAACGTGCTGGGCGTGATCAGCAAGCCCTTCAGTCCACGCGACCTCCTGCGCTCCATCGACGAGGTACTGCAAACAACCCCCACCCCTGCATGAACGGGGGACAGCCCATCGGAGCCGGCCCGGCTGACCTGCCCGCCCGGGCTGATTCTCGAGGCGAAGACCAGCAAATCCAGCCGATCCATCCATTCCAGCCCGAGTTGCCTTCATGAACTATGCCACGGAAGTCTTTGGTGACGTGGTGGTCGTCCACACCCCCGAAGAACTCAATGAAGACCAGTCCGGTTCGTTTGCCCAGTACGTTCGCGGCCTGGAGCAGAAGAAGGTTGTGCTGGACCTGGACAATACGGAGATGATCGACAGCACCGGTCTGAAGTCGCTCATCGACCACCAGGCCCATCTGCGAGGCAAGATGGGAATGCTCAAGATCGCCACCACCAACGGCACAAACCGGAAAATCCTCGAAATCACCCGACTGGACCTGCAACTGGAAGTGTTCGACAGCGTGATCGATGCCGTCAAGAGCTTTCGCTAGTCCGTCGGCCAATTCTGGAAATGACCCATGGGAATCGCCTCGACCAGCCCTCAACGCCTCGGCGACGTGCTCATTGCGCGGGGATACCTGACCGAAGAGCAACTGCTTGGCGCTCTGAAAGCCCAGCAGGCGGGGGGGCGCAGCAAACTGCTGGGCGAGGTGATCGTCGAACAGGAACTCTGCACGGAAGACCAGGTCGTGGAATGCCTGGCCAACGTGTATGGCGTTCCTTACGCGAAACTCGAGGCACGGATGTACGACCCGAAGGTCGTGGATGTGCTGCCGCGGGAGTATGTGGAGAACAACCTCGTTCTCCCCCTGTTTCTCATCGATGATGTCCTTACCGTCGCCGTCTCCGAGCCGTCGAACGTCTTCCTGATCGACGAAATCGGATCGTTGACCGGACACCGTATCCAGGTGGTCGCGGCCACGGCGCGTGATATCCGGCGACTGATCACATCCTTGCCCAATTCCAAGGTGTTTGTGATCGACGACATCATCGAAGACTCGCAAGATGCCGACGTAACGCTCATCGAGGAGGCCATCGAGGATATTGGCGACGTCGAGGAGATCGCCGGACGCTCGCCGGTGATCCGCCTGGTCAATTACCTGATCTTCAACGCGGTCAAGGAAGGTGCCAGCGATATCCACATCGAACCGGGGGAGCGCTGCCTGCGGGTGCGCTACCGAATCGATGGGCGTTTGTACAAGACCCTGGAGGTGCCGCAGCATCTGCTGCCGGCAGTGACAAGCCGCATCAAGATCATGGCTGGGCTGGATATCAGCGAACGCCGTCTCCCCCAGGACGGGCGGGTCCACGTGATGCTTGAAGGTCGCAAAGTGGACCTGCGTGTCAGCACCTTCCCCATGAGCAAAGGGGAGAAGACGGTCATCCGCGTGCTGGATACCAAGAGTGTGTCGCTCAACCTGGAAGATCTGGGTTTTGCAGAGGACCTGCTGCACGAATTCCACAATTGTATCAAGGCCCCCAACGGCATCCTGCTGGTAACGGGGCCGACCGGAAGCGGAAAATCGACGACGCTCTACGCCGCCCTCAACTCCATCAGCTCGATGGAAAACAACGTCTGCACGGTCGAGGATCCCATCGAGTATCACCTCCCGCTGATCAACCAATTCCAGGTGCAGGAGAGGATTGGGCTGACATTCTCCCGCGCCCTGCGAACGCTGCTGCGGCAGGACCCCGACGTGATCATGGTGGGCGAGATCCGCGACGAGGAAACGGCACGAACAGCCATCCAGGCGGCCCTGACAGGCCATCTGGTATTCAGCACCCTGCACACCAACGACGCATGCTCCGCGATCACGCGGATGGTGAACATGGGCGTGGAACCCTACCTGATTGGCGCGGCCCTCAACGCGGTCCTGGCGCAGAGGCTCGTTCGCCGCATCTGCGCCAAGTGCCGCCAGAGCTACGATCCCCCGCGAACGATCCGAAAGGCCCTGGAGAAGATGGGATACCACTTCGATTCCTTCCACAAGGGCGCAGGATGCAAGAGCTGCCGAAACACGGGGTTCCGAGGCCGAATCGGCGTCCATGAGCTGCTGGTAATCAACGACGAGATGCGCGACGCCATCGCGGCCAACTGCAGCCTGGGCCACCTGCGGGCCCTCGCCCGAAAATCGGGAATGGTCACCCTGACGACCGACGGATTTCACAAGGTCAAGGAGGGTATCACGACCGTGGAAGAGATCTTCCAGGTGGCCGGCGACGTGCGCGGCGACTCGG
>CAZLWV010000150.1:0-6724 GCA_964563135.1 uncultured Planctomycetaceae bacterium | reverse complement strand
GGCTCCCATGGCCCGGCCCGAGCCGGCAGGAACGGTGTCATGACCTTCGCATACCGGGTACGTGATCCTCTGGGCAATGTTCTCGACGGTACGATCCAGGCGGTGAGTGCCGACGACGCCGCCCAGCAGCTTCGCAGCGATGGTTTCCAGGTCCTTGAGATCGAGGACGAGGAAGAAGGGCTCGGCGAGTTGTTCCCGCGTCGCGTGACCAAGAAGGACCTGATATTCGTCACGTCGCAACTGGCCATCATGGTCGACACGGGAATCACCTTGTCGGCCGCTCTGGCCGGCATGGAGCAGCAGGAAACCAACCCTCCGCTTCGCAAGGTGCTCAACGACTTGCGGCAGTCTGTGGAGGAAGGGGAATGCTTTTCGGCCGCGCTGGCGCACTACCCGAAGCTGTTCGACAAGACCTATGTTTCCCTGGTTCGAGCCAGTGAAGCTTCCGGCAATCTGGGGGGGATGCTGGAACGGATCGCGAACTATTTGCGAGCCGAAGTGGAGACGATTGGCAAAGTGCGAGCGGCCATGGCCTATCCCATGGTGATGATGGTCATGGCCCTGGGCGTCACCCTATTCCTGCTCACCTACATCCTGCCGAAATTCACTCCGATTTTCCGCTCTCGCGGCACGGAACTTCCCGCCCCGACCAGGATCATGATGGGAATTTCAGACGTCCTGCTCAACCACTGGTATCTCTGGCTTGCAGTAGTGGCGGCAACGGGCGCGTGCTACTTCTTCGGGCGAAGAACCACCTTGGGGCGTCGCGTTCTGGACACGACGAAGATCCACCTGCCCATTCTAGGGCCCCTCTTCCGGAAAGTGACGATCAGCCGCAGCATACGCACCCTGGGAACCATGCTTGCCAGCGGAGTGCCCATGCTGGACGCACTGAAGCTATGCGGCGAGGTAGCCGGCAACTACCAGTATGAGACGCTGTGGGAGAAGGTCCGCGATGAGGTAACATCGGGACGCCGTATCTGCGAGGTGCTGCACGGCACGGCGCTGATCCCTCCGGTGCTGATTCAGATGATCGCCTCCGGTGAAGAGACCGGTAAACTCGACTACGTGCTCGAGAGGGTCAGCTCCTTCTACGACCGCGAGGTAGAAATGGCGATCAAGACAGCCACCAGTCTGATCGAACCGATCATGATCGCTGCCATGGGAGTGGTTGTCGGCGGGATCGGCATGGCCCTGCTGCTACCGATTTTCAGCCTCAGCCGACCGACATAACTCCAATCGCTCCAGGATCTTGCCGCGACCGGACAGGCCGGCGATTCGCGCTCTTGTGCCCGTGAGCAGACAGACCGACGCCCGCAAAGCCAGAATGGCGCTGGAGCTGGGACGGGATTTGGCCTGATTCCTTTCCGGAATCCGTGCAGCCCGCGCATACCTCAGGCGCAGCGTCCCGGGGGCGTTGAACAGAAACCCGCCGCTGAAAGGGCAGGGGGGGCACACTGCGAGATTCAGATACCCTGCAGCATGCGATTGCGCCGAGATCGCCGCTCGGCTCGTAGGCGAGCTCGCCGCTTGATTTCGCTTGGCTTCTCGTAATACTCGCGGCGCCGCATCTCCTTCTTGATACCGCTGCGTTCCACCAGTTTTCGGAATCGGCGCACCGCCTCTTGGATCGACTCGTTCTCCCGCAAAGTCAGCTTGACCACTCAGTCCTCCTTCAATGGGTTGTTTGTTTCGCCAAACTAGTCCTTCGAGTCACTCAAGAACTCTCGCTCTTGTACCTGACATGGCCACTGGGAGACTCCCAACAAGCCCTCGCTTCACAAGGCGAATTCACTCCGTCTGACTGAAACCGTCACTTTACACAGAGGGGGGATCGTTGTCCACCCATGTCGATGTCGCCGGCATGGAAAAGCAGAGTCCTGGCATCGCGCAGGGGCCTGCTCGTTGCCGCAGGAATCGTCTCACGAAGGCGAAGTGGAGGGAAGCTCCACAGCAACCATCAACCGGCCCCCCCTCACAGGTTGCCAATCCGTGCGCTCGACAGACACTATCTGTATCGGAGCGGAACCGGCCTGGCAGTGATGAAATGGGCACGGAAGCCTTTATCCAGAGATCCCCTCTTTCCTGAGTCCGACGTGCACCGCGCCCCGGAGGAATTGATTCAACCGTAAAAGCTTTTCCAGACTCACGTTAAGCGTCCTTTCCACTGCATCACCGCCCCGCGCCTGACCGATCTGACTAGCGCTAGCTTCGACGCGGCGATCCTCTCGACCTTTCGGAGTCCCATCCGTGGGCAAGCCCTCTGACGAACCTGTTTTCCTGGCCGACCTGGAAGCCCGGCACGACAACCTCCTTTGCCAGCTTGAAGATCTCGAGAAGCGGGTTCAGGCGGTACTGTGCCAGTACCTGCCTGAGAGGGTGAGGAGAGATGGTCACGACGACCGGCGCAACTCACAGCCGCCTCCCTTGCTCTGCGAACAGGAGGCCCTTCCTGCGGGACTGACCGTCACTTGCGGCGGTCCAGATGCCCTGACTTGTTGATCGCGCGCCACAGGCGGAGGCCGAGTGCCACGCTGAAGCCCACCCCCACAGCCCCCGGCACGGAGATCGACCCGAGCAAAGGAAGCCTGTTGAGCAGCCAAAGATCCCCCACAAGGGGAGGCACGTTCCTGCTCAGGAGGAGCGACGAACCGAGGAACAAGGCACTGGCGAGCATGCCCAGGACCAGGCGGTTGACGGACGGCTCCAGCCCTCGGTGATCCAGGTGGACGTCGAACTTGCCGCTCTGAACCTGTTCGAGGATCTCGGTCAGACCTCGCGGAAGCGTCTCAACCAGATGCTCCAACTGGGCATAGAAACGCCGCATTTTGCGGATTTTGCGCCCGGGCGAGAGCCGCCTGAGGATCATCCGCTTCCGGTAAGGTTGCATCACCTCGGTAAGACTGAACCGCGGGCTGAGCAGTTGAGCAGTGCCTTCAAGGGTAACGAGCACCTTGATCAGCATGGCAACGCGCGCAGGGAGACTGATCTGGTAACTGCGAATCATCTCCGTGATGTCGTTCAGAGCGCCGGAGAGGTCGAAATCGTCGAGCGACTGGCTGGCATAGAGAGAGATGAAATCGGCGACGTCCAGGCTAAGGGAGGCACGATCGAGCCCGTTGGGAACAGCCCCAACGCGGACAATGATCGAGGTCAGGTGTTCGGCGTCCTGATTGGAGATGGCCAGCAGCATCTCCTCGATGTCCTCGTGAAGCCGCTCGTCGATCCGGCCGACCATGCCGAAGTCGATCAGTGCAATCACATTGCCAGGCATGACCAGCGCGTTCCCAGGATGAGGATCGGCATGGTAACACCCCTTGCCGAAGATCATTTCCATGTACAAGGCAGCCCCGCGCCGAGCGATCTGGTCGAGGTCGATGCCGGCGTCGACGAGCCCTGCAATATCCGAGAGCTTGATTCCCTCGACGTACTCCATGGTCAGGACCCGGCTGGTGGACAGTGCCGGATAGCATTTCGGAATGTGAACAGATGGATCGCCCCGGAAATCGCGGGCGAACTGCCGCATATTGCGGGCTTCCCGGGTGAAATCCAGCTCATGGCGGAAGACGCGGCGGAACTCCGCGGCCAGGGCATTGGGTCGGTAGTTTTCGAATTCCGGGATGCGTTCAGCCATCTGTGCCAGGCCCGTGAGGATATCAAGGTCGACGTCGACCTTTCGCTGGATCCCGGCCTTCTGCACCTTGACGACAACCTCCTCTCCGGTCTTGAGGCGAGCACGGTGGACCTGGCCGATCGAGGCCGACGCCATCGGCTGTTCCTCGAAAGACTCGAAGACCTCACTGGGCGGCATGCCGAACTCGATCTCCAGGATGCGTCTGGCCACCTCCGGCGGATCGGCGGGCACATCCGCCTGGAGCTGCTGCAATTCGTTGGCCAGCGTCACCCCCACCAGATCGGGGCGAGTGCTGAGAAACTGACCAAGCTTGATGAAGGTCGGCCCGAGTTCGGCCAGGGCCATGCGGAGCCTCGTCTCCCACGGATGGCGTGCTATTGCCGCCCCGCCGGGTGCTTTCAGGAAGTCTTTGGCAAAGTCCGGCCCAAGCCGGTCAATCCAACCGGCCAGTCCGTACTTGCCCAACACCGCGGCAATCTCGCGCCAGCGATTGACGTGGCGATAGACTTGCGGGATCGAACTGATTCGCATAGCGAGCCAACCTTCTGAGGGAGGATCGACACCTATCCTCTACTGTAATCCGGCGGGGGAGCGGCGACCAGAAACAACAGCAGGAAGAGGGAGAAGCCGGCAAGCCGAAAGAGGCGATTTTGCCCGCGGAGGCTTGGCCAGGAATCCGCAGAAAAAAAACGTGTTGGGGTGGCTTGAAGGGGTTGGAGGAGCCGATATAATGGCTTCTGTCAGTGACACGCAAAGCCTTGCGTGGAACGGCAATCCAAAGGCCTGTGCCGACTTCCAAAAAACTTTTCAGCTTTTTCGGTTTCGACCGTTTGACAAGGAAGTCACCCCTCGCTATATTTGGATTTTTCGCTGGTGCGGCAAACGCCAGCAGTTAGATGGACAGGGGACATGTTCCTGATCGAAGAGTAGTCCCCAGGAACATGACCCCTGTCTATTTGACAGAGGAGGCTGAGAGGAAGTTGCTCGCAGGCCTTCGTTGATCTTTGACAATTTGGTTGTGTTTAGAGTGGCATCTTAATAAACGTGAGAGCGCCAATAAGCGGTCAGACGTTGCGGTCGTCGCGAGACGGCAGCCACGGAAGACTGCGAGATTGGATCGTTACTTAACAGCACCGTTCCCTGGTGCTGATCTTAGTAGCCGGCATGAGTCGGACGCTGCGGACGGAAGTTTGGAGCGTTGGATTCATGTGGCCAAGCTACTAAGGGCGTATGGGGGATGTCTTGGCGTCAGGAGCCGATGAAGGGCGTGGAAGTCTGCGATAAGCCCGGGGAAGTTGACAAACGAGCGTTGATCCCGGGATTCCCGAATTGTCGTACGCTGAATCCATAGGCGTACGTCGGCAACGCAGCGAACTGAAACATCTCAGTAACTGCTGGAAGAGAAAGAAAACTCGATTTCCGTAGTAGCGGCGAGCGAACTGGAAATAGCCCAAACCGCGGGGATTTTCCCTGCGGGGTTGTAGGGCTCTCCACATGGGAGTTACAAAGCAACCCGGTAGCCGAACTGCACTGGAAAGGCAGGCCAAAGAGGGTGACAGCCCTGTAGGCGAAATCGGCGTTGCCTCCCGGAGGGTACCTGAGTAGGTCGGGTCACGTGGAACCCCGACTGAATCTACGGGGACCATCCCGTAAGGCTAAATACTCCCTGACGACCGATAGTGAACCAAGTAGGGCGACTGAAAGGTGAAAAGAACCCCTGTTAGGGGAGGGATAAGAACCTGAAACCATACGCCTACAAGCGGTCGGAGCACTATGATAATACCACTTCGGTGGTTCATGTGTGACGGCGTGCCTTTTGCATAATGATCCGGCGAGTTACCGTCAGCGGCTCGGTTAAAGCCTTCCGGGCTGGAGCCATAGGGAAACCGAGTCTAAATAGGGCGACATTGTCGTTGGCGGTAGACGCGAAACTGCGTGAGCTACCCATGAGCAGGTTGAAGCGCGAGTTATATCGCGTGGAGGACCGCACCCACTTGGGTTGAAAACCGAGGGGATGACTTGTGGGGAGGAGTGAAAGTCTAATCAAACGCAGAGATAGCTCGTTCTCTCCGAAATAGCTTTTGGGCTAGCCTCGAGCCACTACGCACTGGGGGTAGAGATACTGAATCGGTTTGGGGCCCTTCCCGGGGTACCCTGCTGAACCAAACTCCGAATACCAGTGCGACTATCTCGGGAGTCAGTCCGCGGGGGATAAGCTCCGCGGTCGAGAGGGAAACAACCCAGACCATCTGCTAAGGTCCCGAAGCAAGTCTTAGTCACTAAGGAAGTTGAATTGCGGTGACAGCCAGGATGTTGGCTTAGAAGCAGCCATCATTTAAAAAGTGCGTAACAGCTTACTGGTCGAGCAATTCAGCGCCGATAATGAACGGGAGTAAGTCTTGCACCGAAGCAGTGGATGACGCGCAAGCGTCGTGGTAGGAGAGCGCTGTAGATCAGATACGAGTCGCACCGGAAGGAGCGATGTTGGGGTCTACAGGTGATTATGCCGGAATGAGTAACGATAAAGCAGGTGAGAATCCTGCTCGCCGAAAGCCTAAGGTTTCCTGGGGAAGGTAAATCCGCCCAGGGTTAGCCGGTGCCTTAGTCGAGGCCGAAAGGCGTAGACGATGGACAGCAGGTTAATATTCCTGCGCCGCGCTAGTGGACCGATGGAGGGACGGTGTCCCAAAGGTGATCAGCCGAATAGAAATGGCTGTAGGGCGTTGCAAGGTGGCGGGAAAGGTAAATCCGCCCGCGGAATCCAAGCGACGAACTCGAGGACATATATGATTCTGAAGTCATCAGCGGGATGCTCAAGAAAAGCTTCTAAGGATCGAAGCTAGCGTGACCGTACTAAAACTGACACAGGTAGGCGAGACGAGTAGTCTAAGGCGCTCGGGAGAACACTGGTTAAGGAACTCTGCAAAATGACCCCGTAAGTTCGCGATAAGGGGTGCCCCCTAGGGTGTATGCGTTGGGGGGCCACAGTAAATCGGCATCAGCGACTGTTTATCAAAAACACAGGACTCTGCTAACTCGCAAGAGGATGTATAGAGTCTGACGCCTGCCCGGTGCCGGTAGGTTAAGGAA
>CAZLWV010000149.1:0-19622 GCA_964563135.1 uncultured Planctomycetaceae bacterium | reverse complement strand
AGAACCGATCACTCGCCACGACCATATTCCCCAAAGCCCCGCGGAAATACCCGTATCAACCACAGACCTTCCTCGATCCCCCTCCCCACAACAGACTCCCCGGCCATGCCGACGTGCCCCCACTTGCAGACGCACTATTTCACCCCATCACCCCCACCGGAGCGGGGTCTCGCCCGCGTCGCGTCCAGACGGCCCCGCAAATCATTGCCACAACACACGTTAAGCGATGTGTCGCACCTGCCCCTTGCGATCGACATCCGACACCATAATCCCCCCTCCTCCGATTCCTCCGTTAACTCATGTTCAAACGTCTCTGGAACGAGCAATGACCAACCGGGTTCATCCCTCGGAAGAACCCGGCCCCGTGGCCCCACGTGTCGTGACAACTTACGCTATAGCCGGATGAACCACCGTACTGTTTCTCTGGATCACGGCAGCCTTACAGGAGCGATCCCATGACACTGGCCTCTAAACACCTATTGCCTAAGTGCATTCTGGTGATCCTCTTGTGCCGAACGGCATACGGCGACACCACGCCACAACCCGTCGCACCACTCCCCGCCGGCGTCCAAGCCGCCTGGGATCTCCAAGATGCCTACCGCCAGTCCTCCCCCACCCGAGAACAAGTCTGCATCAATGGCCTCTGGCTCTGGCAACCGGCAGGCGACGATACGACCGTTCCTCAGGCGAACTGGGGATACTTCAAAGTCCCCGGCTGCTGGCCCGGCATCAGCGACTACATGCAGAAGGATTGCCAGACCATCTTTACCCATCCCAGTTGGGCCGGCAAACGGCTTGGGAGTATCACCTCAGCCTGGTATCAGCGCGAGATTACCATCCCACCGGAGTGGACCGGCCGGCGGATCATGCTCCAGGCCACTTACGTCAATTCGTTTGCCGACATCTATGTCGATGGAACAAAGGTCGGCCAGATCCGCTTCCCGGCCGGCCAGCTCGACCTGACCAGCGCCTGCCAGCCGGGTAAGAAGTACACGCTCAGCATCCGCGTCGACGCCATGCCCCTGAAGGCGGTCATGCTTTCCTACAACGACACCGCCTCCGCCAAGCAGGTCAAGGGGAGCGTCGCCCGACGCGGCCTCTGCGGCGACGTCTACCTGGCAAGCACACCCACCGGAGCCCGGATCGGCGACGTGAAGGTCGAAACCTCCGTTCGCAAGAAGAACATAACCTTCGATACGGCGCTGGCCGACCTCAGTGACAACGCCCAATACGTCCTCAAGGCTCGTGTTGCCGATGGAGACGACACGGCTGGCGAGTTCACCAGCAAACCTTTTGGGAAAGCCCAACTGGTTGAGGGTCGCTTCCGATTCAACGCCCAGTGGCTCGCCGAGAAGCTCTGGGATGTGCACACCCCTCAGAACGTCTACGACCTTCACGTTTCCCTCCTCGATGCCGACGCGAAGGTGCTCGACACGGCCCTCCCCGAACGCTTTGGATTCCGCGAGTTCTGGATCGACGGCCGGGACTTCTATCTGAACGGCACCCGCATCTTCCTCTCCTCGGTGCCTCTGGACAACGCCCAGATCGGCGCCGCCTGGAGCACCTGCGATGCCGCCCGGGAAAGCATGAAGCGGCTGGCCAGTTTTGGCATCAACTTCGTCTACACCCACAACTACGGCTGCGAGCCAGGCACCCACCTGGGCTTCGAAGAGATCTTGAAGGCCGCCGACGACACCGGCATGCTCGTCGCCTTCTCTCAGCCCCATTTTGGACAATACGACTGGAAAGACCCCGATGCGGAGCAGACGAACGGCTACGCCGGGCATGCCGAGTTCTATGTCCGCGTGGCCCAGAATCATCCGTCCGTCGTGGCCTACTCCACCAGCCACAATGGGACCGGCTACTCCGACGACATGAACCCCCGGATGATCGACGGGATCCAGAACCGGCGCAACGAGTGGAGCCAGCGCAACGCCGACCGCGCCCTCCAGGCCGAAGCCATCATCCACCGGCTCGACCCCAGCCGCTTCGTCTACCACCATGCCGGCGGCAACATCGGCGTCATGCACACGATCAACTTCTACACGAATTTCGTGCCCATCCAGGAAATGTCCGACTGGTTCGAACATTGGGCCACCCAGGGCGTCAAGCCGCTGTTCACCTGCGAGTACTGCGTGCCCATGTCGTGGGACTGGACCATGTATCGGGGGTGGTACAAGGGCAAGCGGGAGTTCGGCAGCGCAGTAGCCCCCTGGGAGTTCTGCCTTGCCGAATGGAACGCCCAGTTCCTCGGCGACCGGGCTTATCGGATCAGCGACGAGGAGAAAGAGAACCTGCGTTGGGAGGCCCGTCAGTTCGAGGCGGGCAGAACCTGGCACCGCTGGGACTATCCCAATGATGTCGGTTCCGAGGACTTTGTGGAGCGCTATCCTGTTTACGCTGAGTACTTCGCCGACAACTGGCCCGCCTTCCGCACCTGGGGCGTGTCGGCCAACTCCCCCTGGAGCCACGGCCACTACTGGATTCTCCGCGAGGGCGTCGACAAGAGCCGCCAGGATTTCAAGGTCGACTGGAAGAACCTCCAGCGCCCCGGCTTCAGTCCCGACTATATCGACGAGCGCTACGAGCGGATCGACCTGGCGTTCGAGCTCGACGACTGGATCCCCACCGAGGCCGCCAAGGTCCTCATCCGCAACAACGGCCCGCTGCTCGGCTACATCGCCGGCAAGCCCGAGGCGTTCACCAGCAAGGACCACGACTTCTATCCGGGCGAAACGGTGGAGAAACAACTGATCCTTATCAGCAACTGCCGCGAGACGGTCGAGGCTCAGTACTCCTGGGGACTTCGTCTGGGACAACAGTCCCTGGGGGGCGACGGCAAGGCAACCATCCAGCCGGGCCAGCAGCAGCGCATCCCGGGCAAGTTCCAATTGCCGGCGGACCTGGAACCCGGCAAATACGAAATCACCGCTCAGATCAAGTTCAGCACCGGCCAGTTGCAGAACGACTCCTTCCCCATCCACGTTCTGCCACGGAAGAAGACCGCCGAAGTCTCGCTCAAGATCGCCTTGTTCGATCCGCAGGGCGAGACCGGCAAGCTCCTCGACGCCATGGCTGTCGGCTTCGCAAAGGTCGACGCCGCCGCCAACCTCGGCCAGTTCGACCTCCTCGTCGTCGGCAAGGGGGCGCTCACTCTGGATGGCCCGGCTCCCGACATCAGCCGCGTGCGTGACGGCCTCAAGGTTCTCCTCTTCGAGCAGACCCCCGCGGCCCTCGAAAAACGGCTCGGCTTCCGCATCGCCACCTACGGCCTGCGGGAGGTCTTCAAGCGGGTGCCCGATCACCCGCTCCTGGCCGGGCTCGACGAGCAGCACCTCCGCGATTGGCGTGGCGAGGCGACCCTCGTGCCCTCTTTCGCCGAGTACCCGCCCGACTCCGGCTTCGGCTCCCCGGCCGACCGCTGGTGCGGCATCCCCGTCACACGGCTCTGGCGCTGCGGCAATCGCGGCAATGTGGCCTCGGTACTGATCGAGAAACCGGCCCGTGGCGACTTCTTGCCCATTCTCGACGGCGGCTACAGCCTCCAGTACAGCCCGCTCGTCGAGTACCGCGAAGGTCGCGGCATGATCCTCTTCTGCCAACTGGATGTCACCGGCCGGACCGAGCAGGATCCGGCAGCCGAGATCCTGGCCCACAACCTGTTCACTTATCTGGCTGCGTGGCAGCCGGCGCCGCGGCGTCAGGCCGTCTTTGCCGGCAACGAGGAAGGCAAGCAGCATCTGGAGGCGATGGGAATTGCCACGCGGTCCCTCGGCGACGGCAAGTTGACCAACGACGAAGTGTTGATCGTGGGATCCGGAGGAAATGCCGAACTCGCCGGCAAGGCGGGCGAAGTCGGCAAGTGGATTGAAGGCGGAGGGCATGTCCTGGCCCTCGGGTTGAACGCGGAGGAGGCCAACTCCTTCCTGTCCGTCAAGATCGCGATGAAGGACGAGGAACACATCGCCGCCTGGTTCGAGCCGTTCGGCTCCGCCTCGCTGCTGGCCGGGGTTTCACCGGCCGATGTCCACAACGCCGCACCTCGGAAGATGCCGCTGCTGACCGGAGACGCAGGGTTTGGAGACGGCGTTCTGGGACAGATTCCCGGCTTACACGTAGTCTTCTCCCAGATGGCTCCGCACTCCATTCTCACCGCCGAGGCCGCCTGGCAGATGCCGCCGAGCGCGGAGCCCGGCTCGGTTACCCCGCGCCACAACCTCAAGCGAACCTATCGCCGTGCCAGCTTCCTGACGGCGCGGCTCCTGGCCAACATGGGCCTGGCCGCGCCCTGCCCGATCCTCGAGCGTTTCGCAGCGCCGCTCGGCGGAAGCGAGGGCCCCTCCGTTGTCAAGAACGGCGACTTCTCCCTCGACGCCGACGGCGACGGCCTGGCCGACGAGTGGAATCTTACCATGAGTGCCAAAGCGGCGACCGGCAAGCGGGAGAAGGTCGAGGGGGCCGAGGCCCCGTGGGCCCTGCGCATCGCCAGTCCTCCCGCCGAAGGCGACAAGAAATCCAGCGCCATGTTCGCCCAGTACGGCGTGCCCATGAAACAGGACCAGTGGTACCGCATCTCCCTGCTGGCCCGTGCCGAAGGTCTCCAGGCCCGCGAAATCCCCCTAGCGATTACCGACACGGCCAAGTGGCAGTCGCTGTTCGACTACCAGCGGTTTACCCCCGAGTCGCAGTGGAAACGTTTCGAGTTCGAGGTGAAGTCCAAGGAGACAGTCCAGGAGAAGACTCGCCTCCAGATCTGGTACGAAGGGGCTGGAACGGTCTGGATCGCCGACGTGCGCGTGGAACCGATCGCCGATCCGGCCCAAGGCCGCTGGCTTGAAGGCCTCTACATGGACCGGCCCGAAGAGTGGGACTTCCCCTATCGCTTCTTCCGCTGGTAAATCCGCAACTTCGCGATCACCGGCTGATGATCGCTCAGCCCCTTCGTGCCGACCTGGTAGTCGACGAACTCGACGCCCTCGGAGACGAGAATCCAATCGATCCGTTTGCCGAGCTTCGGAAACGTGGTGGCCGTGCTGTCGGGCTCGAACGCCCTGAGACCCAGCTTCTCGGCCAGGGTCGCCAGCGTGGGTTCGTCGTCCCAGTCGCAGTTGAAGTCGCCCATGACGATCATCGGTCGCGGGCGATCGGCAAGCTCCTCGGCAAGCCGTTCGACCTGCTCTTTGCGAACCGACTCGCGGGAGAAGTCGAGGTGAACCGCGGCCACCGTGATCGGCTCCGCTCCTGGCAGCGATATTTCCCCTACGACAAACCCCTTGGTAAGTGTAGGCGGGCTGGGTGGGAAGGTGATCGAGGCAGTGTTTTCCAGTGGATGCCGCGAGAGCAAAGCCGTTCCGTAAGAGAGCTTCAGCCCGCTCACGTGCTCGCCTCGGTAAGAATGCTCGTATCCGGCGGCCTCGGCCAGATGGGCCACGTGATCGAACCGCCCGCTCCAGATCGACGGTCCGTCGGCCTCCTGCAAGGCGACCACGTCGGGAGCCGAATCGCGCACCGCGACGGCGATCTCATCCAGGTTCTCGACGATGCTTTCCTTCTTCTGCAGGGCCTGGTGACGCCCGTCGGCTCGTCCGTGAGCCGCATTCAGGGTCATCACGGTCAATTCGACCGGCTGATTTGCCGTCGCGACCGATCGAATCGGCTCGGAGGCATAGAGAGAACCGCTCCCGGCGCCGTAGACGCTCGGCCCACAAACGTAATAAGAGACGGCCACCTGAATGGCGGCTCCGAATACCACGGCGATCGCCGCAGCGCAGGCCAACCTGCGGATCCACCGCCTGAAACGGGACGGCCCGGCCTGCTGCTTCGTGGAAGTGTTACTGCGAGAGGTTTGCGGCATAGGCCGAGGTGGGTTGCGATGATAGGTCGGGTGCTTGCTCACCCGAAGCAGGAGGATACTGAAATATAACGCGGGAACTCAAGAGAATCCACGCCAATTCGCCGCGCAGCTCACTCGGGAGCATAAAGCCCATGGGTTTCGATGTACTTCTGAACCGCCCGGGGAGTCCGGTACCGGATCGATCGCCCCTCGGCTACCCGCCGCCGGATCTCCGTGCTGGAAAGCTCGATCTGCGGCATCTCGATCTGAAAATCGCGGAACAGCGCGATCCGCTCGGACGACGCGATCGCCGCCAGGCACTGGTAGTCCAGCGGCCCACTGCCCGGCCGCTCCGCCACGATCGGAATTGCCAGGCGGCACACCTCGTCGGCCTCGCGCCAGTTGGGCAGGTCGTGGAGCATGTCGGCCCCCATGAGAAAGAATAGCTCCGCGTCGGGTGTCTCGCCTCGGAAATACCGGAGCGTATCGATGGTGTAGCTCACCCCCCCCCGCTCCAACTCGAACCGGCTCACAAGCATTCCCGGATTCCCCGCTACGGCCAGCTCGATCATCTCCGCCCGAGCTTCCCCAGGGGCCACGTCCGTATCCTGCTTGTGGGGCGGCACGGCGGTGGGAACGAACCAGATCTCGTCCAGGTCGCACTGTTCCCGGGCTACGTCGGCCAATAGCAGGTGGCCATAGTGGACCGGATCAAAGGTGCCTCCCAAAAGCCCGACACGCATGGTGGCCAAATCCCCCTCGGTTGCACGGGAAAACGGTACATGGGATATTGCATTCAATGGTAGCCGCACCCGCGGTAGGTCGCTAGAGGAGTTGGCCGCCGGTTGGCGGAGTGCCACGATTCGGAACCTCCCCTGTGGCTGCCGGAATCCGCCCGTCCCATTGCCTTGCCTGTACTTGCAGATGGATCAACAACAGAGCCTGTTCGGCATGGAGCCGGCACCGTGGGAGCAAGACGACCTCCAGGAGCGGCTCATCGCCTCCGTTGTTTTCGCCGAGGGGGTCTCGGGGGAGTTCGACTACCTCGTGCCCGAGGATCTGGCCGAAACCCTCCAACCGGGCTGTCGGGTCCGCGTACCTCTGGGGCGGTCCAATCGGCCAGTCGAAGGCTACTGTATCCGCGTCGAGGCCAAGGCCCCCGGCAAGTTTCGCCTGAAGCCGATCCGATCCCTCGTCGACCAACAGGCGCTCCTCTCCCCGGCCATGCTCAAGCTGACCCAGTGGATCGCCGAACACTACCTCTGCGACCTGGGACAAGTGCTCCAAACCGTCGTCCCTTCCGGCGTCCGCAGCCAGGCCGGCACACGCCAGACGTCGCTCCTGAGTATCGCCCCCGAGGCGGCCGCCACCTGGCAGAAGCTCGGCCTGCCCGCCAAGCAAGCTGCCGCCATGCAGGCCCTCGCTGCGGCGCAGGAACCGCTTGCACCGCTGGAACTGGCCCGGGCCGCCCGGTGCACCCAGGCCCCCATTCAAGCGCTCCGCCAGAAGGGACTCGTCGTCGCCCAGCGTGGAAGGGTTCAGCAGAACCGGCGCGCCGAACCGGTTGTCCAACGCCAGCAGCAGATCACCCTCAACGCCGACCAGCAGGACGCCCTCCAGGCCATCCTCCGGTCGCTCAACCAGCGGCGTCACGAAACGCTGCTGATCCATGGCGTCACCGGGAGCGGCAAGACCGAAGTCTATATCCAGGCCATTCAGGAAGCCGTCCATTTCGGGCGTCAGGCGATCGTCCTGGTGCCCGAGATCAGCCTCACTCCGCAGACCGTTCGCCGTTTCCGCCGCCGCTTCGAGCACGTGGCGGTCCTCCATAGCCACTTGAGCGACGCGGACCGCCACTGGGAATGGCAACGGATCGCCCAGGGGCAGGTCCAGGTTGTCGTCGGTGCCCGCAGTGCCGTCTTCGCCCCCGTCCCCAACCTCGGGCTGATCGTTCTGGACGAGGAGCACGAGAATTCGTTCAAGCAGGAAACCGCCCCTCGCTACCACGCCCGTGACGTGGCCATCCAGCGTGCGGCCCAGGAAGGCGTGCCCCTGGTGCTCGGCTCGGCCACGCCGTCGCTCGAGAGCTGGCATCGGGCGCAGCAGGGGGAGTATCGGCTCATCAGCATGCCCCGGCGGGTGCTGGACCGCCCCATGCCGGCCGTGGGAACGATCGACCTGCGCAGCGAGATCCACTGCAAGACCAGCCGCGGTGCGATCCACCGCAATCTTCACCAGGCCATCGGCGAGGCCATCCGCAGCGGCGGCCAGGTCATCCTCCTGCTCAACCGGCGCGGCTTCTCGACCCATATCCAGTGCCCTTCCTGCGGCGAGGTGGTCAAGTGCCCCGAGTGCGAGATCGCGCTGACCCACCACCGCACCGAAGAAATCGCCCTCTGCCACTACTGCGACTACCAGATCAAGGCGCCCCAAGAGTGCCCCTCGTGCAAGTTCGCCGGGATCAGCTATCGCGGCCTGGGCACGCAGCGCCTCGAGGCCGAAATTCGAGCCCGCTTTCCCGCAGCAAAATGCCTGCGGATGGACTCCGACACGATGCAGTCTCGCGGTGCCCACGAACGGGCGCTCGCCCTGTTCAAACAGGGCGACGTGCAGATCCTCCTCGGCACGCAGATGATCGCCAAGGGCCTCGATTTCCCCAACGTCACCCTCGTGGGCGTGATCAATGCCGATACGGCCCTCCATCTGCCCGATTTCCGCTCGGCCGAACGAACCTTTCACCTCGTCACCCAGGTGGCCGGCCGTACGGGCCGTGGCGACAAGGGGGGGCGGGTGCTCGTGCAGACCTTCAACCCCGATCACCCTGCCATCCAGGCCGCCGTTCGCCACGACTACAAGGCCTTCGCCGAGGGTGAACTGCCGATCCGCAAGATGTTTTCCTACCCTCCCTATTCCAGCATGGCCCGTTTCGTCGTCCGCGGGCCCCAGGAGAAGAGCACCGAACAGTTTGCCCAGACTCTCGGCCAGAGCCTCGTTGTGGCCCTCGATGCAGAAAACGCCCAAGCCCGCGTGCTCGGTCCCGCCGCCGCCCCCTTTGCCAAGCTCCGCGGCAAGTACCGCTTCCAGATCCAGATCCAGGCCCCCGATGCCGACCGCCTCCGCGCCGGCATCCGCCGCGCCACCGCCGATCTGAAAACCCCCGACGACATCCAGTGGATCGTCGACGTCGACCCGGTGGATATGCTCTAATCCATCGCGCCAGGCCAATCCGGGCCCAGCGGCCGCCGCCGGTCGGCACTCAAGTGTCCATCGGCGCCGGCGGGCGGCCGGATTCTCCCGCCACGCCGCCGCGGCCGCCCCGCCGCAAAGGATCGCCCGAACGGGCTTGGATGCCAAAATAGAATATTGGGAAATGCTGCCGAGCGAAGCCGCCTGCGGACCAGTCGTGACCGGGCCCAAACGCACCCCCTGCCGAAAGGAGATTCGAGAATGACGTCCCCCAGACAAGCCGTCCCCGACCACCCCGTTCACGACCTCGTCGCAAGACGCTGGAGCCCCTACGCCCTGGCGGACCGGCCCGTGCCGGAGAGCGACCTTCGATCGCTGTTTGAGGCCGCACGCTGGGCGGCCTCTTCCTACAACGAGCAGCCCTGGAGCTACATCGTGGCAACCAGGGAGAATCCCGCCGAACACGAGCGTCTCCTGTCGTGTCTCGTGGAGGGAAACCAGGTCTGGGCCAGGTCCGCTCCGGTCCTGGCGATCGGCTGCACCCATCTCAACTTTACCCGCAACGGCAGGCCGAATCCCGCAGCCATTCACGATCTCGGTCTGGCTAGCGCCAACCTGACCCTCGAGGCAACCGCCCGTGGACTGTTCGTCCACCAGATGATCGGCATTCTGCCCGACAGGGCTCGCGAGCTCTACCAGATTCCCGACGACGTGCAGTCCTTGACCGGCCTGGCAATCGGCTACCTCGGCGATCTGAACAGTCTGCCGGAGGACTACCGACAGCGCGATCTCGCCGCCCGGCAGCGCAAGGGCCTCGCCGAATTCGTTTTCAGCGGCCGGTGGGGCATTCCCGCCGCCTTGGCCCGCTGAACCCCTGTGCGGCTCGAGATGTAGCCCCCTGTATATCCAGCTAGGGCTTTGTCTCGGCTGAGAACTGGGATCGAGACTGCAGAGCGACTCGGCGATCGTCGCATGATTCGATGCCACTGCGCCCAAGAGCGAAGCTGTGACAGAGCACTAGGCTTTCGAGGCCGGCCAGACTCGCTTGAGAAAGCTGAGCAACTCGCAGTGGAACGCCCCGGGATCGTTCATGTAGGCTGCGTGGCCGGCTCCCCGAAGGACCACCTTCTCGCCGCTTGCCACCACATCGACGAGCTGATCGGCGTGCTCCTGGGGAACCAGGGCGTCTTTCTCCCCCCAAAGCGCCAGGACGGGCACGCTGATCTTCTTCAGGCTCTTGGCATGGTCGGGAATCGCAACCGGCGCAACAGCCACCAGCCCGGACGCCGACTTCGAATTGGCGATCAGCCAGGGCAAGGCAACCCATCCGGCCATCGAAGGAGCCACGATCACCGGCTGCTCGATTTCCAGCACCGTGAGCAGGTCGCCAATCCACGCCTTCCGCGCCTTGGCTTCCAGGCTGTCCAGGCTTCCCGCCGAGTCGCCGAATCCCGGCAGGTCGACGGCCACGGCATGGTAGCCCTCCTTGGCCAGGATGTCGAGGGTGCCGATCTGACGCCAGGTCTCCGCCTTGAAACTGGCCCCGTGCAGTAGCAGGACCGTCTTCGAACAATGGGTACCCGACTCGAGATAGTGAACGTTTTGGGACTGAACCGCCACGGACTTAGAAGCAACGGACACGAGCTACTCCCCTCCTCACCTGGCCGCTCCTTCGGGCGGCCCATGATCGATGAACCGGATGACAGATCGGATGATGAATCGGCCTGAAGACCTCAAGCGTTTCAGAGACCGGCAATCGCGCCCTGCAATAGTCTCCGACACGCCCGGATACCGGACATGATACCTGCCAATTCGGGCCCCTTCCAGATGGCTGGCTGCCCCAAACGGCGGGTGGTTGGGCTGCCCCTCGAAGCCCGGGGTGCGGTGCCTCGAGGCCTTGGCTTCCAGCAAACCCCTTTAGCCTCTCTCGAGTAGGTGCCGCAAGGCCGACTCGAGATTCGTGTGGCGAAAGGAGTAGCCCGACTTGAGCAGCCGCTCCGGCACCGCGCGGGCGCTTGCCAGCAAGAGCTCGTCAGCCATCGTCCCCAGGGCCAGACGAAGTGCAGCCGCCGGCGCGGGAAACAGTGCGGGCCGATGAACAACCCTGGCCAGAATCGCGGTGAACTGGCGGTTGGTTACCGGCTCCGGAGCCGTCAGATTGATGGGACCTGAGAGATCCGTGTGTGTCAGTACGTGATAGATGGCGGAGGCCGAATCATCGATGCCCACCCAACTCCAATACTGCCGCCCGCAGCCGAGCCGTCCGCCCAGTCCCAAGCGGAACCAGGGGAGCATCTGCCGCAGTGCCCCGCCGCGGGGGCTGAGCACCATGCCGAAACGCAGATTCGCCACCCGGATACCTGCCTCGCGAGCCGGCCTGGTTGCCTCCTCCCACTGCCGGCAGGTCTCGGCAAGGAAACCCCTCCCTCCAGCAGCGTCCTCGGCCAGCGTCTCCTCGCCGCGGTCGCCGTAGTAGCCGACCGCCGAGGCGCACAACATCACTTTGGGTGGCTGCTCCATGCGGGCAAGCGTATCGGCCATCAGCCGCGTCGATCCCACCCGGCTATCCCGGATCCGTCTTCGCTTCTCGTCGGTCCATCGCCCCGAGGCAATGCTCTCGCCCGCCAGATGAATCACGGCGTCGACCCCATCAAGATCGGTCGGCTGCAGCCGTCCGCCCGCCGGATCCCAGCCGATTTCGCCTTCGGACTGCCTCGGCTCTCCTCGCACCAAACGGCGGACGGTGTGCCCCTCAGCCTCGACGAGTGCGACAAGGGCAGACCCCACAAGTCCCGACGCGCCCGAAAGGGCGATCTGGAGTGGCTGTGTCTCGGCTGGATTCTGAGTCATCTGGCTGCCTACTACTGGCTCCAACTGTCCTGATACAACGGCATATAACGGTAGTACACCTCCAGGGTCATGATGGCCATGGCCGTATTGTAGAGGCGTCCCCCTTTTTCCGAGTGTTCATGCTCAAAATACCAACTGCCGTTCTCGTGGCCCGCTTGGGACTGGCACTGGATCAGGTAGTCGCGCATCCGGTCGTTCCATCTCTTCCACTCGGAGCCCTGCCAGTGATGCATCACCATGGTAGCATAGTAGTTGAAGTAGATGTCGTTCTTCGAGGGCCCCGTCTCGTCGAGATACCTCACGCCGGCAGCGAGCCCCGCATGGCTGCGAGGCCAGTGGAGGTACATCCGGCAGAGCAGGCCGATCGCCGTGGTGGCCGGCCGCGGCCCGGGAACAAGATAGCCGTATTTGGCCCCTTCGTCGCTCTGAACCGAATCCAGAAAACCGTTGACTCGCGACATCGTGGGAGTCTTGACCCGCAATCCCGCCAGCTCGCCGCTCTTCAGCGCCATGAGCTGCCAGCCGGTCACGGTCGTGTCGCCGGGCTCGCCCGGCGTGTATCGCCAGCCGCCATTGTCTCCCTGGGCGTACTCGATGAAGTCGAGCGCTTTCTGGGCCGCGTCCTTGAGCCCCTCGTCGCTGGTCATGGCATAGGCTTCACACAGCACAATGGTGGCAAGTCCCTGGGCGTACATGGTGCCCTCCTGCAGGTCCAGTCCGTTGCTGGTTTCGATGGCTCTGGTCTGCAGGTAGTAGAGGCCCTTGCGAACCGTTGCGGTGTGCTGGCCGTCACGGTGAGTGTAGCCGGCCCCGAGAAAGGGAGCCAGGGCGATCGCCGTGGCGGCGGTGGTGCTTGTGTGGCTTCCCGGGTTGCGACACAGCCCCCGGCAGTTTCCCTCGCGATGGTCGAAGCTCCAACTGCCGTCGCTGCGCTGATGGGCAACGAGCCACCAGAGCCCTCGCTCCACCGCCTCTTCGCTCTCGTTGCTGGCTCCGTCGCCCGATCTGCCCGCGCGGTTGAACCGTCCTTCCAAGCCGCCACCCGCAGCAGGATACGCGCGCTCGCCCCACAGCCCCGGCGCGACAATCCCATCTTCCGCGTTGCCGGAGGATCTTGTGCTCGACGGGAGCTCCGAGATCGGGTTCACATCCACAGCCGGGGATGGCGGAAGCGGAACATGGGCATCGTGGCGTCGCACCGTGTTGACCGCAGGCAACGAAGTCAACATCGGTTCTGCATCCAGGTCAGGTTCATCAACACTCGCCGAGAGAAACACTTCGTTTCCCCACCGACTGCCGGAATGCGAGACGACCACAAGCACGGCCATCAGAACCATCAGACCGGCGTGCGCCAGGGCGCTGACCAGAAACGCCACAAGGCTGCGCCCTGTTTCCACACGACTTCCTGGTGGATCGCAAGCCGTAAGCCAGGCGAGTTCCATCGCCCCGCCAGCCGGGTGATGGATAGACGGCGGGGGTGTCGGAGGAAGAGCGGGCGGAGCCAAGGGGGGGGCCGTGGCGGCCGTTTGTGCAGTTCTCTCCTGCTTTTCTGCCTCAGGTTTTAGAGCACGGGTTTGCCGCTCTGGCCCGGCGGGAGGGAACATCTCCTCGCCTGGCGACGGTCTTGAGGCCTGTGCGGCCTGGTCGTCAGATCTGAGCGGGTTTTCCGGCACGTGATGGGTCCAAAGAAGCGGCAACGCGGACACCGGGAGCCGTTCCCGGCGCTGCAGAATTATAGCTCGCTTCGGGGGCCAATCCGGTTGGGTCGAAACTCGGTGGGTACCAGGATGAGGGAGTCCTCGAAGCGGCAGCAGTGGTCGGAAACGATGGTCTCGATGATTGGTCGCACGAGCCCAGATACACCCGGCTGAATCCGGGGTTGAAACTTCTGGCTACAGGGAAAGAATTCCATGTCGGATTGTCGGGGTCAACGGGCATGGGTTAATTGGCGGATGCCTGGACACGCCGGACGCACACCGCGATACCTGCCGAGACAAGTCCGCTTAGCCATGGCCTTCCCATGCGGAGTACAGCCGTGACACAGCCCTCCGACGAACAGGTGTGCGACCCGTGCAGGACAAGACTGCAGTCGGCGGCTGGCGGATGTCTGGATACCCTTTCACTTCGGTGAATCTGGATGTGTCCTTCAAAACCCCAGGAGTCAGGTGATGAATAGGATGAACAAGAAGCAGGCACTGGCGCCGATCGTCCGTATCATCGGCGTTGTGTTTGTCGTCGCTTTGATGGCGGCGGCGTCTTCCACAATGGTGGCGGCGGATGATCTGGGCAGCATCGGATCGCCGGGAACTGCTTTCGCTGGCGGCCCCGTGTTCTTCGATAGTGGCTACAGTTATCCGTTCCGGGCCAGCACTCCGGCAGAGTCGTTTGCCCGTGGAAGGGCCGAGGTTATCCGTGCCCAGGGCGAATACAACCGCCTCACTTCGGAAGCCGCTATCAACGTGCAGCAAGCCTTGTCCGGGGCGATCGACAATGCCCAGAAGGGAGTCGATGCCTATTTCCGTATCCGCGAGATGAATCGCGACTACCGGCAGGCAGAACGCGGACCAAAGCCAACCCGCGAGGACTTCCAGCGCTATGCCCGCGCGGGGCTTCCGACTCCGCTCAGTCCGTCGGAACTGGATACCCTCACCGGCCGGGTCCGTTGGCCGATCCTGCTCCGCGACGATCACTTCGCCTCCTTGCGGGCGGAACTGGAGGAACTGCTGGATCGATGGGCGGTCTCCCGGAATCTGGGTCAGGTCGACAGCTTTGGCACCGACGACTATCTGGCGGTTCGCAATGCCATCGACCACATGCAGGACGAGCTGCGGACAGCGGTCGGCAGACTCCACCCGCAAGACTACGCATCTTCCCAGCGATTCCTGCGCAGCCTGGAATACCAGGTGCTTCGAGCCCCCACTTCGAGTGCATCGCTTGCCGATTCCCGCTGACCGGCCAGGCACCTGAAAGGGGGCTCGGTGGGATCAGCAAAAAAAGCGGCGAAAAAGGCATAGTTGCCCGCGAACACTTTGATTGACTGCTCCGTAGCGTGAGTCTAGCATGGAGGTGTTCAATTTTCGGGGAATGTATGCCTGCATGAAACGTCTCCACTCCAAACCCACAATCGCCCTTCTGTTGGGTGGGTACTTTCTGACTGTCACGGTCGGCGGTGCCTTCCACACCCACGTGAGGCACGATTGCGGCCAGCAGCCGTCCGCACCGGCGGACGTTCATGCGCCGGTTGCCTGCTGCGAGGGAAACAGTTACCGGCCGTCGAACTGCCTCTTGACGCAGTCGAAATTGCCGGCGTTCGATACCGCAGGCCGTGCCGCCGACACCCATTGCCCGATCTGCTCCTTCCTGTCCCAGAAGCCCGTGCCGGCGGCCATCTTTTCGGTCGAGCGGTCGGCGGAACTGGGACAGCCTCTGGTCCGTGTCAGGGCCATCGCTCCGTTGGATGACATTCCCACGACGGTTTTCGGTCGTGGGCCACCCAGGATTGCCTGAGCAATCCGGCGGATCCGTCGATCCTCTGCCTGCCGCGGAAGCGGACATTGCGCGGCGTCGCCTGTGATGCCGCGGTCTGACACGCGCAGCCGCCCTGCGACCGATTCTCCGCCGGGGCTGCGCATGCTGCGCGCATCCTTGCGCGCTCCGTGCGCGATCGTTTGCGGTCTTGCCCCTTCCTGTCATACCTCGACGTGAGAGATACCCCATGCGACGCAAAGGCTTTACTCTTGTTGAACTTCTGGTGGTGATCGCCATCATCGGCATCCTGATCGCCCTGCTTCTTCCGGCCGTTCAAGCGGCCCGGGAGGCGGCGCGCCGGATGTCCTGCACCAACAACCTGAAGCAGATCGGCATTGCCCTCCATAACTACCACGACACCCATCGCACACTGCCGATCGGATGGCTTGGCTTCGATTCCAGCGGAATGGCGGATTTCGTGGGTCTGCCCGGGTGGGCCTGGAGCACCCGGATTCTCCCCTTCATGGAGCAGCAAGCTCTCTACGATGGTCTGATCGACATGAATCAACCGGTCACGGCGCCCGCCAACGACAAGGCCCGAGTCACGGTCGTTTCGAACTTCATCTGTCCCTCGGATACGGGTAGCGACGTTTTCGACCTGAAGAATGCCGTGGATGAGGAAACCGAAGGAACGACCGTCATCACCCGGCTTGCCAAGAGCAACTATCTGGGCGTATTCGGCACGCAGGACATCCATGCTATCTGCGAACAGGGTGAGCCGGGCTACAACGGATGCCTGGGAAACGGGATCTTCTTCCTCAACCGCAGCGTGGGCTTCCAGGATATTACGGATGGCCTGAGCAATACCTTCCTGGTCGGCGAACGCTGGTCGAAGTGGGTCGCTTCGACATGGACGGGGGTCGTTCCCGGGGGGTGGCATGCGCCGGGCCGGGTCGTCGCCATCGCCTCAGATGAATTTCCCCCTAACTCCGAAGCAAACGTGGAGCACCAGACCCACAACTTCAGCAGCCACCATCCGGCCGGGACGAATTTCCTGTTGTCCGACGGGCACGTCCAGTTGGTGACCGAGACGATCGATCTGGAACTCTACACGGCTCTCTGCACCCGGGCGGGGCGCGAGGCGGTCGGGGGACTCTGAGAGGTCTGGCAACGGATCACCCTGAGAACGTGCTGCGTCGAAAGGCTGCCCGCACCGGCAACGATCACAGCGGCCGCCAGCTTGTCAACGACATTCTGGACGCGGTTCCGATACCCGAATGAACCCCGACGACGCGCCCTTCCACGCCATCGCGTTTTCGGAACCGAGTCGCTGTGCCGCCGTCGGGTGGGCTGCTCCATCGGCGCTTTCCTTGGCCACGGCAACCTGCGGCGCTACAATTCCCAGCTGGCAGAAGCGCCGCGGATTTCGAAGCACCAAATCCGTGTCGTACGGCTCCGCCGCACGTGCAAGCACCCATTTTGCGCCCGGAACCCGAGAGGCCCATGAGCACCGCGACGAGACCAACCAATCTGTGCGAGCTGCGAGAAAGCGGCTGGGTGTCCAAGACCGTCAAGACGGAGATTCGAGAGAACTTCCTCCGGGCGCTGAGCTGCGGAGAGGAACTGTTCCCGGGCATTGTCGGCTACCAGGACACGGTGATTCCGGAAATCAATATCGCCCTGATCGCGGGGCACGACTTGCTGTTCCTCGGCGAGAAGGGGCAGGCCAAGAGCCGGCTGATGCGATTGCTCGTCCGCTTCCTCGACCACGAAATCCCCTACCTCGACCTGCCGGGTGTGCCCGTTCACGAAGATCCGCTGGCCCCCATCACCTCAGCGGGCAAGCGGATGCTGGCCGAACGCCCGGAGGAGGAAATTCCCATCGCCTGGTGGCATCGCGACGACCGTTATGCCGAGCGGCTGGCGCCGGGCACGAAGTTCGCCGACGTGATCGGCGAGATCGACCCCGCCAGGCTGGCCCAGGGGACGAGCATGTCGGCCGAGGATGCGCTCCACTTTGGACTCATTCCGCGAATGCATCGCGGGCTGTTCGCGATCAACGAGTTGCCCGAGCTCGACGAAATGGTTCAGGTGGGCTTGTTCAATATCCTCGAAGAGCGCGACGTGCAGATCCGCGGCTATCCGATCCGGTTCGACCTGGACGTGATGATCCTGTTCTCCGCCAACCCGGCTACCTACAACCGCAGCGGAAAGGTGATTCCCCAGCTCAAGGACCGTATCGGATCGGTGATCCATACGCACTATCCACGCGAACGTGAACTGGGGATCGAGATCACGCAGCACGAGGCCGGCATCGATCTGGACGGCGAGTTTCCCGTGCAGGTTCCGCTTTTCATGCGCGAGATCATCGAGCAGATCAGCATCGTGGCCCGCCGGTCGAAGTACGTGGACCAGCAGTCGGGGGTCAGCGCCCGGCTGAGCATCGCCAACTACCGCGCCATGGTTGCCAGCGCCCGGCAGCGCTCGGCGATACTGGGGGAAAGACCGGCCATACCGCGGATCAGCGACCTCGGGCACCTGGCATCAACGTCGCTGGGGAAACTGGAGCTCGACATGATGTCGAGCCACCAGATGACCGAGCGGCAGGTGCTCGACGCGATTGTTGCCGAGGCGATCCGCGACGTCTTCGACGAGTACGTGGAGAAGCACGGTATCGAGGAGATTGCCGAGATCTTCTCGCGGGGTGTCAAGGTGGAGGTGGGGGACCTGCTCCCCTCGGCCCGTTACGCCGAGCGGCTCAAACATGTTCCGCCCGCGTGGGACAAGGCGTTTGAAGTGAACGCATCTAGCGATCCGGCGGTGCGGGCCTCATGCGTCGAATTCGTACTCGCGGGGCTCTACGCCCACGAGACGATTTCCCGGGCCGAGCGCCATGGTCGCATCGAGTACGAGCTCTGAACCGTCAGAAGGGCACGTCGAGGGCGCGGCAGAGGAACTGCATGAAGGGCCGGCTGGCGGCGAAACTGTCGGCCACCAGGTCGAGGAAACCGGTGCCGAGAATATCCCCCTGGCTGACCTCGCGATAGGCGATGAAGTCCGTCCGACGAAGATCCTCGATCAGCGGATGATCGGCCGGGTAGTCGCGAGGGGCTTTCTTGAGGCTGTCCCCCTCCAGGGTGAAACACGCGCGAAATCGTTTGCCCCCCTTCGACCGCCGCCACCGCTTGGGGTCTTCGTCGATGGCCCGGCGGATCTTCGCCAGCGGCTCGCGTTCCGGCCGCCAGGTGCCGGCGCAAAGGAAACACTCGTCCACCGCTATGTGCACGTAGAAGCCGGGGGCGTGCACATCGCCGCCGAACTCGTGGCGGAACTGGATGCCCACGTTCGTTTTGTACGGGTCGGTGTTCCTGGCGAAACGCGTGTCGCGATACACGCGCATCAGCGATCCCCCCACCCGCCGGTCGCTGGCCACGAAATACGGAGAGATCTTCCGCAGCCGCGGCTGGAACGCGCGGATAAAAGCCATGCACGGCTCCAGCACCAGGGATTCATAGCGATGTTTGTTCTCCTGAAACCATGGACGATGGTTGTTGTCGGTGAGTTCCTCGAGGAACTGGAACAAGGTGGGCTCGAATCGGGTGAATTCCATGGCAAGGTTTCCAGGTGCAAGTCTCAGGCATGCCGGGTAGAGCAGGGAGCGGAAATGGTAGCGCCCAGACCATCCTCACTCCGCCGGTCCAGCGCGATGGGCAGCACGTGGGATTCTGCACCGCCTTTCCAGCCCGCGCGGGAGAGGCAGCGGCGCAGGGCCGAGCCATGAGCGGTCTGGGTTGGAGAACCCCGGGGCTCAATACTCGTCGGTGCCGACCATCTTCTCTTCGGCCTTGTCGGCCTGCCAGGCGATCGCGGCCAGTGTGCGGCTGACTTCGAGGGCATCCAGCGTTTCGGCCATCTGGTTGGCCTGGAGGACGACCATTTCGGAACCGGCCACGCTGCGGACGGCGAAGGCGCCGTGGAGGATGCTGGTGTTGTAGCGGAGCAGCGCCAGGGCATTCTGGGGCGAAACGGGACCGCAGACCGACCAGTAGGTCACCATGGCGTGGCCCTGATCGTCTTTGCCGCCGAACTCGATGCGGACCTCCTGCTTGCGCAAGGGACCGACCGGCACCGTCACGAGCCAGGAGTCGCCCGACTCTTCCACGTTGTAGCTGTTGGCCTCGGCAGCGGCGCGAACGAGCTGCCTGGGATCGGTGGCCACGGGAGCGAGGTTACCGAAATCGAGCCCCCCAGGAACCGCGGCGCTTCCAGCACCCGCTCCCAGGGC
>CAZLWV010000148.1:0-19851 GCA_964563135.1 uncultured Planctomycetaceae bacterium | reverse complement strand
TCCTGCCTCATGACGGGCCTGGAGACCCGTCCTACGGGGATGCGATGGCGGTACGTGGGGGGAGGGTGGTTGCGATGCAGTAAGTAGGGCGTCCAGGACATGTTTGGCATGATCCTGCAATTTGGGAGTCTGAATCATGAGACGGTGTCTATTCCTATTCTCAGTTCTGCTTCTGCTTGCCCGGGTGTGCGGAGCGGAATCGCCGACGGATGAGCAGGAGCCGCAATTCCTCGCCCAATGGACGGAATACTCCTCGGACGACATCTACTACGGTGACTTGTTGTTCCTGACCTTTTACTTTGAAAACTGCGGGCGGGAGAATATCGTCATCCCCCAATCGCAGATTCCGCGTAACGGATGGGGAGCGTACGAATACGCAGAGCTTCGCTTGCACAATGCGGACGGCCTTCTGCCAGGCTTCCCGCACCGTCGCGCCTACAGCCTCCGCAACGCCCTGCTCAAGCCCGCCGAGCGTGGCGACGAAGCTTTCCTGTGGAGACCGGGCCGCGACATCCAAAGGGAGGCCCTGGGAGTATCCGCCGAGTATTATCTCAGAGCGAAACCTTATTATCTGAAGCCGGGCGAAAGACACGTTCAAGGATTTCTTCCGATCTGGATCCCCTCCTTGGATGATCTCGAAGGACAGAATGCGACCAGGCTGAAGTCAGAGCTTCAGGATGGCAAGCAAGTATTCGCCTGCTTCGACCGTCCGGGAGACCTGTGTAAACCATTCAGCGCAGAGCATGAGAAGAAGCTCGCCACCCTCACCACCGTTGATCCGATGCCATACGGATTTGAGGAGATCGGTGCGTACGACTGGGAAGACGGCATTGACGTCCACAAGATCATCGAGCACGGTTATGTCTCTTTGGCGGGCGATGTTCCCTGGTCTGATCTGCCGGAGCATCCTTTGATAGAAAAGTACCTGCAGATTCATACGCTCACCGTACGCCCGCGGCCTCAGGAAGAACTCGAACTGCTGCGTGAGTGGTTTATGCTCTTTCCTGAGACCTGCGATCGCCCGGAACACTTCAACGGCGCCGTGTTTCCGCGTCCGGCTCAATTCTCACCTGCTGATCGTGGTGAGGCTGGAGACGAGAAGATCGAGTTGTTCAAGAGCCGAACTCCGGAGGTGGAGAAACGGATAGCGCGGCACAAGGAGTTGGAGACACAACTCCTGGAGCGGGCGGGCCGGAAGGATTCGACGATTACCCGTCAGATGCAAGAGTTTATCGTCCTACGTGGTTACTTGGTCGGCATCAAGTACGCAACCGGAAAAAAGGAGGTGCTCAACACCTACATGGAATTGCTGGACTGTGTTCTTGCGTCTAAGAATCGAGAACTCTGGATCAGTTATCTGGAGTGGATCGTTCTCTACAGTGGCGAACGTCACCGAACTGACGTTGTGCCGGATGAAGCTGTCGATCTCTTTTCGCATATGCTTAGGTTCAGAATCGCCACTCCAGAACCGGGCGTCCGGTCAAACTCCTCCTCCCGGCGATAAGGTCTTTGGAAACTGAAGTGCGTCAGAAAACGCCTCGGGCGGTACATCCGACATGAACACCAATAGGAAGTCAGATGAGTCCGTAGTACCTGCGAAGTCGGCTAACCCGCTTCTTCTTGGCACGATCTCCAGCATCTCGGGGATGTGGGCCCGTTTGCGACGCAGCAGCCGGGCGTGCTCGACCTTGACGCGGTACTCCGCTTCCAATACGTGTTGGAGCAGCCGCTCGTGAGAGAAACGCCCGCGCCGGGCTTGGGTGAGCAACTCGTCCCACTGGGCCAACAGCCCCCCGAGACGGAGGTGTTTGAGAATCTTCTGCAGTTCCTCATCCATTTTGGTCCTCGCCTTCTGGTTCATCGGTTATGGGATCGTCCCGCGGCATTTCGTCATAAACGGACAGGTCCGGCTCGTCGGTCAGGAAGCCCTCCTGGTAGGTCGGACGCAGGCAGAAGCTCTCGTCCACCTCCACGTCGGGCAAGGGTTGCTGCCCCTGGCTCATCGAGAGCCAGGCGATCCGCTGGAGCGTTTCCAGATCCACCACGCGATAGCGCAGGGCTCGGCTGAGGGCCGCGACCAGCACGGCCGGCGCTACCTGGCGGCTCAAGGCAAAAAGCTTGCGCAGGAAGCTATGCCGTTGGATGCCAGGCGTCTGGACGGCGAAGTCCACATAGGCGGCTACCTCGGGGCCGAGGACACGCAAGCGTTGTTCCTCATACAGGGAACCGTTTCTGCGATGCTTGGGCAGATGCCGCGGCGGGGGCTGCCCCTCGGGGCTGAAACGGGCGTTCTTGACACCATCGGCCGGCAGCGGGTACTCGGCCACGCAGTTCCGCTGCCAATAGATCTTCAAGCGGTCCGCGTAGCGCAACACCTTGACGTCTTCCTGCTTGGTCCCCGGCACCCAGTAGTAGTTCCCCTCGACGGCAACGTAGCCGTATTCGTCCGTGCCACGTTCATACGGGCAGTACGGGGCCGGGAGCCGGGCCGGCAGTTCGTTCAGGTAGCGGCGTTCGTGCTCGAAGGCCTTGGCGGGAATCAATCGCGTCTTGCCCGCCGGACGATGCTCCATACGCTCCGTGGCCCATTGGATCGCCTGCTGGTTCAGGTCCTCCAGGCTCTCGAAGCTACGGCCGGGAAGGAAGTTGGTTTCGACGATCCAAAAGCTGCGTTCCTCGCCGGCCTTCCGGTTCGGGTGGCGAATCGCATGGCAGAGGAACCCAAAGCCGTAGCGCTCGGCGAAGGCGGCCATTTCCGGCACGATCACCGCCTGCTTGCCGCTGCCACGCAGACGCGCCAGGTTGGTGTTGTCGATCACACACTGCTTGGCCGCATAGCCCCAGAACATCAATGCCTCGTGCAGGAAGCACTTCATGGCAAAACGGTTGAATACCCGGTAGAACTTCAAATATCGCCGCTTCGAATAGCGCAGGTACAACAGGCTGGCGATGACCCGCGTCGGCTGGCCCGCCAATTTCACCTGGTAGACCGTGGTGTCGTGCTGCATCTCGACCCCCGGTTCGTCCGGCACGTGATCGCAGCGGGCTTTCGAGGGCTTGCCCAGCCCCAACTGGCGTGCCAGGCGCGTCAACGTGGGATAGCTGACTTGAATCCCTTCTTCCTCCACCAGCTTCTCGTGGACGCGCTCGAGCCAGCCATCACATTGCTGGTACAACCGCTGAAGCAGCTCCGGGGCGATTTGGATCTTGTCTTTCCGCACCGAGTGGGGCATGGCTCCCTGCTGGCGGATGATCGTCCGCACCGTGTGCGGGCTGACATGGAATTGCCGGCCGATCTTGCCCTGAGGCACCCCGGCCAGGTGCAACTGGTAAATCGCATTACGCCTGTCCGGATCGATCATGAAACTCCTTCATCCTTTCGCCAAAGGGCGCCAACGTGCTCAAAAGACCAGCGCAGAGCAGGTTGGCCTGGGCATAGAAGTTGCGACTGGCCAGCCGCGGGTCGTGGCACCTGGCCATCACCCGCTCCATGGACTTCCCCAGGAGTTCGAGATCCCTCAGCAGCCCGCGTTCCAACGTGTTGCAGCCTTGGCAATCCTCCGGCACGCGTTTGAGCTGATCGAGCGACCAGCCCAGCTTGCCCCCCTCGATCGCTTCCCGCAGCGGCGCCGGGCCGTGGAAGTAAGCGCGGGCCAACAGCTCGATGTCCCGCACGCTCAGCCGCTGGCCGGCCACGGCCACGACGAACCGCTCCATCTCTTGCCGGCGTTCCGCGTTCATGCGCATGAACGGCCGCAGTGTGTACATGTAGGAGTACACGGGAAACGCGCCGCGGAAGAGAATCTCCTGGATTGCCGGACTGATCTCCTCCAGCAGACGCCGCCGCATCGAGACCCAGCCCTTGCTGCGGGAAAGCGTCTGAGCGACCTCCGCCACGCTCATGCCGTGGATCGAAACGAGATCGGCGACGAACCGGGCCTGCTCCAGAATGCCCAGGCCCTTGTCCGTCGCCGTCCGCATCAGATTCAAAATGCCCGTGGCTTCCTCCTCGCCCAGCGACACGTAGGGGACACAGCCGATCGAGAGCTTCTTGGCCGAGCGGCAGCGTTTGAAGCCGTTGAGCAGGAATCGGGTCGCGGACGTGTCTACACCTTGGAGCGGCTCTTCGATGCCCCGCTCGGAAATCGATGCCAGCAGGCGCGCTTCGCGGGCGTCGTCCCGCAGGCGATGCCCCTCATACCGCAGGTCCAGGCTCGAAAGCTCCACGAGTTCACGCATCGAACTCTCCTTAAGGCGGATGCTGGTGCAGCAAACTCAGAAGGTAATCGTTCCTGCTGCCAGCGCCGATGCTGTGTTGTCTCATAGTCTGCAAGAGCAGGTCGAGGACTTCATGGCGACTGAGTTCGACGCCTTCGATCAGGCTCACGACCATCCGCACGTAGGGCAGCATCGGCGAACGGGCCAGACTCGATTCGTGCAGCACTACTTCTTCCAGTTGCAATCCGGCCGTTACGGGCCATGGGTCGCTGGTGTGGTCGTCCGGCGGCGTGCCTTGCGGTTGTGCGGGCGGCAGAACCTGGCCGCCTTGGCGACGGGCGTTGAGCCGCTTCTTCTTCACCTTCCCGACCGCCGTTTGGTAGTACGCCGTACTCCGTTGGCAGGAACGCTGCCGCCGATGATGCTGCCGGCAACCGAATGGACACCGCAAATTCGACCGACCTCGGTTGCGGGGATGCGTCAGAAAGCGAATCCGGCAGTCCGTGCAGTACGCCACGCACCCCTGAAGCTCGGGATGGGACTGCAAAACCGAGTCCAGCGCGGTCTGATATTGCCGGACAAGCGGCCTGGCGCGATCGAGCTGATGCCAATCCGCACGAACCGAGAAAAACTTCTCGACGGCTATGGCAAAAAAGCCAGGTCCTCGGTTATACTCCCAATTGTTTTACACACACCCTCGTCCTACCTCTTCGACGCGAATGCTTCGAGAGGCAGGGCGAGGTTTTTTTGTGCATGACGGACACGGATCGGTACCGACCGTCCGCACAAACGATCCGCTACCTACCGTTACCCCAGCCCATCCCGTTTGCCGAGTCGGCGCAGCCCCGCTACGCGTTAGATCCCAAAAGCGCTACTTGGAAGAAGGAACCTATCTTCTTCTTTCCAAGTAGCAGGGCAATTTACCTGAGCAGAGGCGGGGCAATTCAGGTGAGCGACAACGGGCTGAACGTTCAGGGCACGACTCACTCCGCGCCGAGGTCGCGAACCAGGTCGGCCTGCCTGGTGACCTGGCTGATTTCGACACCCAGGACATCGACCAGAATGATCTGCAGCGTGTGCCAGACGTCGTCGTTGCTGTCGGCCGCGCCGCACTCGTCGATATAGCGCCGGCGGTCACGAGCCAGATGCGTCTTGGCGAGCAGCTCGACCGTGGAGGCTTCCTTGGGGATGAGGTTGGCCGACCAGATGTCTCCGACGGTGTTCAGCAGGTATGCTCCTCCCAGAAGACCCCCAAATGAACGAAACACGAAGGTGAAGTCAGTCCGGCTTCTTCTTCGTCATTCGGATTCCGACATTCGTCATTTCTTCCCGAGGTGTTTCGAGAACCAATTCACCAGCGCTTCCATGGCTCGCTGGCCGCCTTCCCCCGGGAAGCCGTGCCCGGCGCCCTCGATCGTCAGCAGCTCGCAGGGCACGTTGGTTTCCTGCATGGCTTTGAGCATGGTGTGGCTGTGGTCGATCGGCACGAGCTGGTCCTTGTCGCCGTGGATGAGCAGCGTGGGGGCATCGTCTTGGGTCACCTGGAGCAGGGGCGAGCAATCGTCGGCCAGCTGGCCGTCGAACTGCAGGGCCGTGAAGCGGTCGCGCATTCCAGAATCCGGACCGGTCACCCAGGGGCGCAAATCGGTGGGGCCAAAATAGGCCACGGCGGCCGCGATGCGGCTGCTGCCGCGCAGGAGCGGGTCCTTGGCGCTCGGATCGCCGTCATCACCGGTGGTTGCCAGCATCATCGAAAGATGCCCGCCGGCGCTCATGCCGAAAACGCCCAGCCGCTCGGCATCCACACCGTAATCGGCCGCGTGGGAACGGATGAAGCGAACCGCGCGGCGAACGTCGTCAATCGCCTCCGGCACCTTGTAGCGCGGGGCCGAGCCGTGCCGCACGGCAAATACGGTGAAGCCCCGATCGAGCACCGGCTCAAACAGGCCCAGCATCTGCTCCGGCGCTTGCCAGCCCGAATACCACCCGCCGCTGACCATGAACAGCAGGCCGATCCCCTGGGCGTTTTCCTCCGGATGGAAGACGTCAAACGTGAGCGCCATCCCGTCCTTGTGGCCGTAGACGACGTCGGGAGTGATTCTGACGCTATCCTCTGCCCTTGAAGAAACGCAACTGACGAAACCGAGAACGATCGCAAGCAGCCCTGCACGCTTCATGAGAGTCCCCACTTCTGAAATGACGAATGTCGAAATCTTGTTCGGCGCCCAGCCGAAGGTACCGGCTCCCCGACAGAACCTGCCGTTCTCGAGCCGGCGTCTTCGGCTGGGCGTGAAACAAGTTGCCTTCTCAGAGCACGGCCTCAACCTCGCTGGGCCACTGGTCGACGGTCGGCCAGGCGTTCTGGCGGACATGCTTGCCCACCTGCCGCAGCGTTTCGGCGTCGCCGGAGTGGATCGAACCGTCGGGCAGCAGGCCCGTGTTCAGCAGGAGGTTGCAGTTGTGCCGGGCCGCCGCGGCCAGCTTGCGGAGCACGTCGTCGCGGGTGTCGTGGCGGCCGTCGTCCTTCCGGTAGCCCCAGACGCCGGGCTGCATGGTGTCGCAGATCTCATTGTGCCTGGTCTGGTTCGCGCTGCACGAGTCGGTGGCGATCTTGACCGCCTTGTGGCCGAAACGCGACTGTTTCACCTTGAGGGCCAGCGGCTGGCCCGACCGCTCGGGCGCCGCAAAATCCTCCGTGCCGGTCGCCCCCTGCTCGAACGAGATCAGCGTCTGCGGTTGCAGACGCCGCACCATGGCATAGGTTTCGTGGATCGGAAACAGATCGGGCTGGGCGTAGTACCCCATGATCGGGTCGAACCAGATGCCAGCCACCGGCCCGTAATTGGTCAGCAGTTCCCGGATCTGCTCGTGGGCATACTCGATGTACCTGGCGAAGTCCTCCGGCCCCTTCCACTTGTAGGTCGGCTCCGGCTCGGCCCAGTCGGGCTTGCTGATGCGGCCCATGTGATGAGGATAGGTGTAGGGGTGCCGCCAGTCGACCGCGTAGGAATAGTAGAAGAAACAGCCGAGGTTCTTCTTGCGGCACTGCTCGGCCAGCTCGCCGATCAGGTCCCGGCGGGCAGGGCTCTGGGCACTGTTGTAGTCGGTGGTCTTGGTGTCGAACAGGCAGAAGCCGTCGTGATGCCGCGCGGTCAGGTTGACATAGCGCATGCCGGCCTCGAGGGCCAGATCGGTGATGTAGTCGGCATCGAAGCTCTCGGCGGTGAACTGCTGCTTGAGCCGCCCGTAGTCGGCCACGTGGATCTTCTCGTTGTACATGACCCATTCGCCGCGTTCCAGCAGGCTGTAGAGCCCGTAGTGCATCAACAGCCCGAACCGCGCCTGGGAGAACCAGGCCACTGCCGCTTTCTGGGGATCGTCGGCGTAGAGCATCTCGTAGCCGGCCAGGTATCCGGGCACCGCCTTCTCACGGGCCCAACTGGTCTGCCCAACGGAGACAGCAGCCACCGCCGCCGACGCATGGCGCAAGAAGTCACGGCGGCGGATGGGACTGTGAGAACTCATCATGCAAGCTCCGTGGCAAGTGTCTGAAATGTGCCGGTTCTGTCTCTCATTCCCCTACCTGCCTCGCAGTCGTTCATCCAACTTCTCCGGTGATCTTGCCGTATGCATCACCCCAAGCATGAGAATCTCGTGATCGGTAAGATCGTAGAGCAGAACGTACGGAAACCTCGACAGGCGTTTGTATCGGCAACCACTCGGGAGTCGCCCGTACCTGTCTGGATCGGCGATCACGTCGTCGATACAATTCCAGACGTTATCGACGAAAACATCACCCAAGCCCCTGGATCGTTAGTCGTACCACCCCGCAGCCTCACGTACATCACAGTCGAAATGGGCACTGTAATGGAGTTGTCTACCCATTGCGCTGGTTGATCCGCTTCCATACTTCTTCGTGAGTCAGACGGCATTCAGGGTTACGCATTTCATCGCGCCGTCTCGTCGCTTCGCGATCGATCCAATCAGGAAGCGGGATCGCCTCGGTCGAGTCATTCAGATCATCCCACAACCATCCTATTAGTCGCAGCTTTTCGGCAACAGACAACGCGCGCAGCTCATCTGTATTGACCGACATGGATCCCTCCGTTGGTCCTGGGGGCAACGGTCATCCCATCTGTCACCCCACCAATTCTACCGCCCCGCACCTTACTGCTCAACTTGCTTGTGCCATTCCCGTAGCACTAAAATGGCCCGCAGAGTCTCCCGAGGGCTGTCTGCGAACACCAAGTTGAGGCCACAAGATGAAGAAACCGCAAATCTGGACGGGAATTCTCACCATTCTCGGGCTTCTGGGCACCAGCCTGGCTGCCGAACCCCCCGTTGGAAAACGGCCTTACGAAATGGACTGGGCCGGCCGCGTCGAGGACCCTCGTCCGGCCCTGGTCGACTTCGAGAATCTGGAGAGTTGGACGATTGCCGGAAACCACTCCGTGGCGACTCTGGAAGCGTCGCATGAAGAGCAGCTTTGGGGCAAGTTCGTGGGCAAACTCACCTATCGCGCCGATGGTGGGGGGCCGGTCGTTACCTTGAGGCCCCCCAAGCCGCTTCCCGTGGCTGACGGGGCAGATTGCGTGACCCTTTGGGTCTATGGGAACAATTGGGCCTACAGTTCCGACCCAGGTACCCCCCAGGTTTCGATCACGGTGGTGCTTCGTTCGGCCGCCGGGCAGACCAGCCGCGTCGAAATGGGACGGGTGCGCTGGAAAGAGTGGTTTCTCATGCACCGCCGGCTCACGCCCGAGCAGACTGCACTCTTGGGGCAGGGGGCCGCACTCGACTCGATCGAGATCGGCGGGGGCTACAACCGTGAAGACCGCGTGATCTATCTGGACAACCTGGCGGTCTACCGGGAGGAGTTCAGACCGCTCCAGTTCGAGCCGCGCCCCAGCCGCGGCGTGGAGCCGTTCGAAGGCCAATCGCCGGGCGTCAATACGGGTCCCGGCCGGCTCCCGTTCCCGAATCGCGAACAGACGATTCTGCCCGAGAACGCCAGCAGCGACTTTCGAGTCGCGGTGGAGCAGGAAGGCGACACGTACTTGTTTGTCTATGAAGGATCCGACGGACGGCTCGCCTACCGCTACCAACCCGCCAGGGGCGACCTGAGCGACGTGGAAGTGATTGGCCCCGGCCAGCAGCGATTTCGGCCCATGGTCGACGGCGGATTCCGTTTCCAGGCGGCCGGTGCCGAGGCTCCGGCCGCGGCCGAGAAGACGGAACTGGTCGATTGCCGCCTGGCCGACGATGTCGTCACCGCCCGTTGGCGCTACCGCTGGGGCGAGCAGACGGCCGAAGGAATCCTCCGTTTCCGGCTGTGGCAGAAATCGCTGGTGGTAGACTTCGAGTGCCGGGGAGGGGTTGTGGGGGAAGTCCGCACGGGGCGTGCCGTCGGGCTCAAGCAGGTCGAACTGGTCACGGTGCCCTTCCTCACCTGCGGGCCCGCACGGCCTGCGGTCGTCGTTTGCACCGACGCTGCCAAGCCGCTATTCATGATGGGGCTGTTTGACCACTTCCGCACCAATGCGTCGGAGTTTTTTGCCGTCAACGAGATCGCCCCGACCGGTGTCATCTATCACGGGGGAACCCGCTACCATCCCCTTTGGGATCCGGAGACGAGGTTGCCGGGCGGCAGAAACGACTGTTTTGAACGGCTGTTCCTCAGCGTCGCCCCGACTTTCGAGGAAGTGCTGCCCACGATGCCCAATCCGAAATCGCCGTGGATGCACGTGACGAGTAGCCGCGTGTGGCGGGCGCATGGGGCTTCGGATCGCGCTGCTGACATTGCCTTCTGGCGCCGAGTGGCTCGGTTCGGCATGACGGAGATCCTGGTGACCGATCACGAGGTGGGCTGGCGCGACGGCGGTGAGAGCTTCACCCTGCGCACGCGGGCGGCACCGGGAAAGGGGGGCGATGAAGGCCAGGCGGAATACTCCCGCCTCATGCGGGGGCTGGGGCTCCGCTACGGCATCTACAACAACTACCGCGACTTCGCTCCCGTCAACGAGCACTGGGATCCGCACGGCGTGGTCCGTCTGAGCGATGGCCAGTTGCAGCCTGCCTGGGCCCGGTGCTATGTGCTCAAGCCGACCCGGGCCGTGGAACTGGAGAGTCATCTCTCGCCAATCATCCAGCAGAAGTTCCAGCTCGACACGTCCTATTGCGACGTCCACACGGCCGTTACGCCCTGGTCGAGCGTGGACTACGACGCCCGGGTGCCCGGCGCCGGCCGCATGGCCGACGTGATCTATGCTTACGGCGAGATCATGCTCCACCAGAAGCAGGCCTGGAACGGCCCGGTCTACAGCGAAGGCAACAACCACTGGTACTACTGCGGCCTGACTGACGGCAATTATGGCCAGGATCAGGTGGCACGCCTGGACGAGAATCCATGGTTGGTGGATTTCGACCTGCTGAAGCTCCATCCGCTGTGCTGCAATTTCGGCATGGGCAACCCCGGCATGTTCTTTGGCGAGTCGCGTTCGGGGAGGATCACTGCCGACAACTGGGCCGCCAAGCTCGACCAGTTCCTGGCCGCCACGCTGGCCTTCGGACACACGGGGTTCTTCGTCCGCGAGGCGGGCGAGGCCGAATCGCTCCGCAGCTATTTCAGCGTTCAACAGATTCATCAAAGGTATGCTGTGGACACGGTCGAATCGATCCGCTACGCCGACGCCGGCGGCAATCTGTTCGATACGAGCACGGCCCTGGCCAGCGGCGACTATCGCCGCTCGCAGATCCGCACCCGCTACCGCGAGGGGATGGAGGTGTGGGTCAACGGGCACCCGCAGGAATCGTGGACGATTCATCCCAGCGACCGGCCCCAGGACCGGCCGATCGTCCTACCGCCTTTCGGCTGGTATGCCTGCGACACCAAGAAGAAGGACCTGGTCGGGCTGAGCGCGATCGTCGACGGCCGGCGGGCCGACTACGTGGATGGTCCGAAATACACGTATGGCAACGGCCGCGGCCATTTTGCGCGGTTTGAGCGTGCGGCCTGCGACGGGCAGCTCATCGCCCACCGGCGCGATGACGGCAAGGTGGAATTGATCCCCGTCGGGTGCGAGGTGGGGTTTGGGATCGGGCTTGACGGGCACTCCGCCGAGGCAATCGCCCTCGACGAGGCTGGCCAGCCGATCGGGCCGGCCGAAACGCGATCCAGCCGGGGCCTGGTGTTTGTGGAGCCAGTCCAAGATGCCTTCAGCTATCTGCTCACCCCCAAGGGGGAAGCGACCGCACCAGCCGTCTCGGCCCCACTGACGGCCATTCCCGGCGAGACGATTGCGACGGGAGGCAGTGCAGGTGCCACCGTCGAGATTCCCGCCGATGCGCCCGTCGGACGGCTCTCCTGGCATCGCCAGGGAGAGTCCTGGCTCGATTTTCTGGTCGTTCCCCTGGTCGACACCGCCGCACAACTGGAGACCGACCGCTTGAGCGTCAGGCTCCTGCCCCATATCCGCGTTTCCACGGAGGCGACGATCCGGCTTCTCGGCAAGACGGACCAGCGGCGGCTGGAGCCTGAGGAGCCGATCGAGATCTCGCGCCCGTTGGAACCGGCGAGCCGGGAAGACGTTGGGCCGGCTGAATTGAGTGTTGAAGCGGGACCGCTCGTTCACAAGCAGACCTGGTGGCTGAAGACCGAAGAGCAGATCGCCGAGGCGGCCCCCTGGCCGGCCTTCGCCCGGTTCGGAATGCGGCTTCGCGGCCAGGAGGAAACGAGCGATTTCGGCCAGACCCACGGCTACGTGCACTCGGAGAATCAACTAGCCTGTGGCGGCAGCGAGCGCGACGGCTGGTCGATGCACCCGCCCTACACGGGCGGGACCGGCTACGTGTTCGCGTTGACCGAGCCAATCACACTGCCCGTTGTTCCCGCCGCCTTCCAGTGCGAGATCGGCAAGGGAGACGGCAGCGACGTGGGAGACGGCATCCTTTACCAGGTGGCGGTCGTTGATCAAGACGGAAAGGAAACGCTGGCCGCCGAGAGGGTCTGGGACAAGCACGCCTGGGACGGGTGGTCGGTTGACCTCGGCCGCTGGGCGGGTAAGACCGTGCAGCTCAAGCTCATCGCCGACGTGGGCAAGAAGGACAATTCCTCCGGCGACTGGGCCCGCTGGGCGAGCCTGCGATTGAGAACCGCCGTGCCCGTGCCGGTGCGCACGTTGCATGACGAGCCGGTTGAGCTGACGCACGTCGACGGTCCCGCCATGCCTGAGCGGGTCGATGCGAAGCTGTTGCGAGCTGCGGTTTCCGGCAAGCTCCGCTTCCAGGGGATTGGCCTGCAGGGGAGCGGGCCTTACATTTCCACTGGAATGCTCAATGGCATCGCGATCGGTCCCTTGCCGGCGTCCCGCGGAGTCGAAGCCGCCGCTGCCGGCGTCCAGAACGACTGGGGCCCCGACGTGGAAGTCCCGCTCACGGCCGAGGCGATCGCCGCACTCAACATGGAGAACACCTTCTCGATCTCCAATCCCGGCAGCGACTCGTTCAAGATCCGCCGCGTGTGGCTCGACCTGACGCTTGCGGACGGGCAGCAGGTTTCGTCGCAGATCAACACGACAGTCTGGACGCAGCCGGAAGACTGGCTCCATGCAGAAGGGACGCTGGTGCCGTTTGGGAAGACGATTGACGTGCCGGTACGGTTCCGCGGGAGGAGATGATCAATCCACTTCCGGCTCGGGCAAGTCCAATTTGCCAGTGACGTGCATCGGCAAGAAGAGATGTCTGGGGTCATCGAGTAAGGGAACGAATCCGTATTTGAGATAGAAGGTCTTCGCGGATTGGTCGATGGCGTCCACTTCCACGGCGCGAACGCCGACGTGGCGTGAGATATGTGCGGAACGCGCCAACGCGTCAAGAAGCAGTGTGGCTCCCAATCCCTGACCTTGAAGGGGTTTGTCGACAGCCAACCGGCCGAGCAGGACTACGGGCACGTCGAGTCGCGGCAACCCTTTTGCCTGGTCCGCCGGCAATACCTCGTGACTGACGCGATGCGTGGAAAGGGCATAGTATCCCACCACGCGCGTGTCTTCGCGTGGCAGGGCTACATAGGTCCGTGCAAGGTCTCGCTGCTGGTATTGGCTGACTTGTTTCTCCAGCCAGTCGTTGAGCAAACGGACTCCGCAGTCGAATCGGGACCGATCGTGAGACGGAGCGAAACGGCGGATTTCGAACGGGGACATCACCGGTGCGCCCGCTGACGTTTGTACTTCCGGGCCGCCGCAGCAAGCGCCTGATTCGGTTTGGCGGTTTCGTCGTCGAGCAGTTTGATGAAGACAGCTCGATCGCGCCGACTCAACACAGTACGATCGTGCTCGTCGATGACTCGACGTGCATTCTCAACGAGCGTCGAGACTGCGTAGTCACTCACTGTCTGCCCGGTATGGGCAGCAGCTTGCTCGATGATTTGTTTCAACTCCGACGGGAGCCGGAAGTTCAGCCGTGCGTCGTTTCCCGCAGAAGCCATGGCGAGACTCCGCAAATCGATGTATGTGGCAATCTGCCATACAGTATACCACCGGGCTGATGTGTGTCAAATTGCTGTACGTGCGACCCATGGCCGGTCTGCGAAGTGTCCCGGGAAAGAGCGAAGATCTTGACGATCCCCACGAATAACCCATCGTTCCCCGTAATTCTGAGGCCGCGAAGATGAGAACCTGGCTTCACCGAACCGCCTGGTCACTTCTGCTGATCGGCCTGGCGGTCGCCGCGGTTCGCCTGGCCGTCATCGCCGGGCCGATGGAAACGGGCTGGGAGACAGTCGCCACCACCTTCCGCGGCGAGGCCCTCGGCTGGACGGGCTGGAAGCACACCCCGATCAGCGGTCAGGAACCGCCCGAGCAGGCCGAGTACTGGCTCCGCAAAGTGGACGAGATCCTCGCCCAGCATCCTGAATCGGCGGAACTCTGCATGGGGGCGGCGTGGGTGCTGGATTCGCCGGGCACCGGGTTCTATGCCAACCACATCACCCAGAAGGATTTCGGGTTCGGAGTTCGAGTTCCAGACGTCGACTATGAGGCGATTCAGAAGCTCTCTTCGCAGTTTGAAACCAGATGTCGCAATCGCTGCCTGCAACTGGCCAAACGGGCAACCGAACTTGAACCGGACGACATACGCTGGTGGCGGATGCGGGCGCAGTTGCTGTTCGTTGGCGACCTGATGGCGACTCCGGGTGGTGAACCCCGGGACACGGCCTGGCGAGAGGTCTTGAACGAATGCTCGCAACATGACCCCGACAACGCCCTCTACGACTGCCTGGCGGCACAAGCGCTGTGGAACAAGTCAGCCGAGGTCGATCGGATTGCCGGCGAGGACGGCGCGTCGGTTACGCAGATTACGATCAACGACAATGCAAGTTTCGAGGAAGGAAGCCATCGGTTCGAGGCTGGGCAGAAGAAGTCCTTCCTGGCAGTCGGCGAATCCGGCTATCCTGCGATCGCGGAGTTTCTTTCTCAGAGCAGACTCTCCAAGGTCGAGCAAGGCGATGCGGGCGTTCAGCGAGGTGTTGCGGGCCGACAAACCTTGCTCTTCGGTCATTTGTGGCGCCGGTTAGACGATCTGGCCGAGGAGGCCAAGCAGCACAGCGACAACGCGAGTCGAATCGCCAAGTATCGACAGAAGCTGCGATTATTTGAGCAGGCCATCGCTCCGGAAGAAACCAGTGCAATGTACTGCAGTATGTTTTTCGGAAGATTTCTTCCGTACGCGGCAGTTGAACTGCAGGCACTCAGCAAGACCCATCCCGACCTGATTGAACAGGGCGAAGTCGGTCAGTTGACGACTCAGGCCCAGGCCAACCTTTCCGAGGCGTTCATTCTGCAGAAGGCCGTCAACGAAACGGATGAGCCTCACCTCGCTCAGAAGGAGGCGGCAATCAACCAGAGTATTGTGGCGATGGATGCCACCATGCTGGCCGTACCCTCCTTGGTCCTCGCTGGCGTCTTCCTTCTGGCGGCAAGTTTTCTGGACCGGCAGGACCAAGAGAGGGCGAGTCTCGGATTCACTCGCCACAGCATTGCCTGGACACTTGGGATCGCACTGAGCTTGATCCTCTTCGGCCTCATGCCGGCCAAGATCATCAGCCCAAAGGTGCAGACGATCGTCGCCACAATCTTCGCCTGGGGATTCGTGCTGGCGACTGTTGGCTACATCATCTGGAAGGCTGTCTTGTTGGGGAAGCAGCGCCGGTTTCAGTATCGCATCCTGACGCTCCTGGCCTGCATGACGGCGCTGGCCGTGTTTGGCTGGATCTGGCCGGTGCTGGCCGACGCGGCCGCCTGGTTCCGCGGCTTGCCCGCCGACTTCCAGGTTCCCGCTCAGGGCTGGAGTGGTTTCGACGCCGCCACTCTGCACAGATCGCCGGAACTGGGAGCCGACAAATGGCGTTGGGCTCTGTGCCAATGGAACACCTACGCCGGCCCCTACCTTGCCCTTGCGTTTTCCCTCGTCCTGGTCGCCCTCTGGAGTTTTCGGCACCAAGCCAGGAAAGCGAGTGAGACCGTCCTGCGCTACTGGTGCAGCCACGATCGAGTGCGATGGAGCGGGGTGTTCCGGAGCCTGGGCACTTCGGCGCTGACCGCCGGCCTCTGTGCACTACTCGTTTCCCTGTGGCTCCTCCCTGTCATGCTCCGAGTGACCGAAAACCAGTTCCAGTATCGCATGCAATACTGCCGCAACCCGGCCGACCGGATCGCCCGGATTTACGAAGCTCGGTCCAAGGTTCTCGCTTCGGAAGACGACATGGCGGCCATCCGGGCCGAAGTCGAACACCATTTCGCCCGGGCCCGCAACGAAATCACCATCTCGGATGAAGACCGGAACAGAGGCTTCGACCCCCAAGCATCGCCTCTTCCGGATGGGTGGAGATGAGCGAAGATCCGTTTTTCTTCTCTTCTTCGTGATCCGTGTTTCACCTGTGTTTCATCCGTGGTCCCCGATTCCCGAATTTCGCATCGTCGCAAACGCCTTCAGCCTTCAGTCTCCGGCCTGTAGCCCCATAACCGCCCCCCCTCATTCGTCATTTGGTTTTCGTTATTCGTTATTCCCCTCCCGCCGTGTCTGGCAATCCGCCTGAATTTGCCGTATGGTTAGGCTCGTGAGGCCATTGCTCTGACTCCACCGTCAACCATAGTCCTCGCAGGACTACAAACACACTATGCAAACCAACGACCTTGTTCTGGGAATCGATGGCGGGGGCACGAAGGTTCTCGCGTGGCTGGCCGCCAAGGAGGGCGAACCGGGCCCCGTGGGCGTCGGTCTGGGAGGACCGGGCAATTTTCAGGCGGTCGGTGTGCAGACGGCGCTGGCGAACCTGGACGTTGCCGTGGATGCTGCCTTTGCCGATGCGGGTGTCGAACCCGGCCCTGTGGCCGCGGCGGTTCTGGGGCTGGCCGGCTCGAGCCGCGAGGCCAATCGCAAGATTCTGGTGGATTGGGCTACCGGGCGGCAGTTGGCCCAGGGGTTCCGGGTCGTCAGCGACGCACTCCCCATCATTGCCGCGGGGTCTCCCGACGGCTGGGGCCTGGGGCTGATCTCCGGCACCGGCTCGTTCTGCTTCGGCCAGACGGCCGACGGCCGCTCGGCACGATCGGGGGGCTGGGGGTATCTTTTTGGCGACGAAGGGAGTGCGTATGCGATGGCCGTTGCCGGACTGCGAGCCGCGGTGAAGGCAGTCGACGGTCGCGGTCCCCAGACGCTGCTCCTAGAGGACTTCCTCAAACATCTCGACCTTGCCGTGCCCGACGACCTGGTGCTCTGCGTTTATGGACGGGCCGGCGATCGGGCCAAGATCGCGGCCCTGGCGCAAGTGGTCACCGAGGCGGCCACGGGGGGCGATGCCGTTGCCAGGCAGATCGTCGACGAGGCTGCCGGCGAGCTTGCCGCCATGGTCGAGGCGGTGGCCCGAAACTTGGAGCTTGACAAGACAACCTTCCCGCTGGCCCTGACGGGCGGGGCGCTCTGCGCCGACACCGAGTTGCGGCAGAGGCTTCAGTCGCACCTCGGGCAGCTCGGCCTGACGCCGGCCCCAATAGCCGTGGTCGAGCAGCCGGTCGCCGGCGCCGTAAAACTGGCTCAAATCGAATCGCGACAGAACTTTCCTCCAGGAGATCCATCATGAAACGAACACTCGTCGCTGCCTTCGCCCTGCTGGGCATCCTGCTCTCTGGCGTCGCACCTGCCGCTTACGCCGCGGAAGAGGCTTCCGCCACCGAAGCCTGGACCGCCACGTGGCAGCGCGACGGCGCGGCCGAAGCCATCCGCCGTATCCTCGATACGGTCGACGGCGAGCAGATGAAACAGAACCTGTTCTATCTGTCCAAGTCGCCGCTGCCCTACCGCAAACTGAACCTCACGCTGCCCGGCCATGAGAAATGCACCCTCCACGAAGCCGACGATTATCTGGCCGGCAAACTGGAATCTTGGGGCTACCAGGTCGAGCGAGAACCGGTGCAGGTCCAGGCCTACCGGCGAGACCTCACAAAGAATCCCCACCACCAGTACTCGCCCTCCAAGCCCGAGGATCCCTGGTACACGGCCTACAATCTGTACGCGGAGCGGAAAGGCCGTTCGAAACCGGAGGAGATCATTCTGCTGGTTGCCCACAAGGACTCCCAGAGCTGGATCGATTCGCCCGGGGCCAACGACAATGCGATCGGCACGGTGGGCGTGCTCGAAGTGGCTCGTGTTCTGGCGAAGTACGATTCCGAGCGGACGATTCGTTTCCTGTTGTGCAACGAAGAGCACACGCCGTGGTCGAGCGTGACGGCCGCCCAGAAGGCCAAGGAGCGGGGCGACAACCTCATCGCCGTGCTGAACCTTGACGGGATCGGCGTCAAGTCGCCGGAAGAAACGGCGGCCGGCAAGCTGCCTTGTGTGACGGCCTACACGGAATCGCCGGGCGACAGGCTGGCGGCACTGGTGGGGGCGGTGAACGACCGTTTTGAGATTGGTCTGCAGCATCGGGTTGTCAAGCAGGAGCGGCCCGGCAACGACGACGGCTCCTTCGTCAAAGCCGGCTACAAGGCGGCGATCATCGTGATCGGCTCGTGGCCCTATGCTGATCCCAACTACCACCTGGAGACCGACACCCCGGAACTCACGGACGTGGCCGCTGCCGCCAAGACGCTTCAGGCCGTGGTGGGGGCGGTGCTGACGCTGGATCGGCAGTGATGGAAGAACCGCGACGGTATGAGCGAGTCCGTGTCGAGGACCGACAAGTTGCCTTGGTCGTTTACTTCAACGATTCCAGGGTTCATTCCGGCGCGGAACTTGAGAAAACCGGCAGGGAACTGCTGTCGATCGTCGCTGATGCGCCCGACATGGGCAGGGCTATGCTGTTGAGTTTTCGCGGGGTCGAAAGTATTTCGTCGGCACTCATCGGGAAGCTGGTGACCGTCAATAAGAGAGCAAGAGCAGCGGGCATCTCGTGGCGCATGTGCGATGTGTCTCCTGCCGTTGCCGAAGTGTTCCGCAGAATCTGGCCGGGCGACGGTCCGGCGGGCGTGTTCGCGGTGCTTGAGCCGCCACCCAAGAATGACAGTGGAAGGGCGTATCCTGAGTACGACGACGAGGATGCTTGACGGCGGTGCCTTGCGTTGGTGCAAGCCTGGTCGTTCAAGGAGGGTCGGTCATGATCCAATTGAAGCGGGTGTACGACAAGCCCTCTCGGAAGGATGGTCTGCGGGTCCTGGTCGATCGGCTCTGGCCGCGAGGATTGACCAAGGAGCGCGCGGCAGTGGATCTGTGGTTGAAGGACGTGGCACCGAGTACGGAGTTGCGCAGGTGGTTCGGTCACGACCCGGCCAGGTGGAGGCAATTCGAGACCCGTTACCGGAAGGAGTTGTGTGAGAAGAAGGATGCCCTAGAGCTACTGAAGGAGAAAAGCAGGGAGCACACCGTCACTCTGCTATACGGTGCGCGGGATGAGGAGCACAACGAGGCCGTGGTCTTGAAGAAGATCCTCGAACGCACCGCGCGAAAGACAAAGGTCCTGTAAGGCCAGGCGGAGCGTCCTCAGGCTCCGGTGGCTATGCCGCGCCGGTTCAAGAACCGGTGGTACCCTGGTGATTCTCGAAGGCTGGACGGCTTGACGGCGGGTGGCCCCGTTTCTGGAAACGGGGCGGCAACGGCGCAAGAGGAATCGGCTCAACGTGTCTCTTTGCAGGAGAGTACCTCTCGTGGCTATCGCCACACGGCTTCAAGAAGCCGTGCCAGTGCGCGCACTTTGCCCGTCAGCGGCGATCCTGCCGCGGCTGGGGCCACCTCGCCGGGCGCGAGCGGGGCGAGGTGGCGTGTTTCAGAATGCCAAATTGTCAAGGAGCAAGGGATGGCCCGCGGGGGCAGGAGTCAGGAGTCATTTGTCATTTGTCATTTGTCATTTGTCATTGGTCAGTGGTCAGTGGTCAGTGGTCGCTGTGGAAGGCGGTGGCGTGGTGGACGGAAAAGAGGTGAGGGGGTGGGGACGCGACGTTGGTCAACGGGGAGTCGATCTGCCAAATTCTGGCCTGGCGGGGGGTGGAAAACAGAGAACAGAGGACGGAGGACGGAGCGACAGAGGGAGCAGTCAGGACATGGGTGACATTTTTGGGTCAGGACATGGGTGGCGCCTGACGCTTCAAG
>CAZLWV010000147.1:7462-19908 GCA_964563135.1 uncultured Planctomycetaceae bacterium | reverse complement strand
ATCGAACGTCACCTTGTTGTCGCTCCACGCCTTCCGCAAACGCTCCACGTCGTTGTCGTACTTCTTCTTCAAGTAGTCGACCAATGCCCGCCGCATCGGTTCCGACACGTCGGAAGCCGCGGGCTTGTCCGTGCTCGAATAGTAAGCGTCCCAGTAGAAATGCTCACCCCACGGCCCACCGGCCACATGGATGCCCATGAGCTGATTCCCATAGTCGGCGTCGAGCAACTGCCGGATCGCCTTCCGGTACGCCTGCCCGATCTCATCGAGATACTTCTGCGAGGCCATGGATTCCCGCGGCGAAACGCTCTGCCCCGTGAAGGAGTGCGTTTTGCCGCTGGCATATTGGCAGACCTCGCCGGGATTCGCCTCGACCCACCACTGCGGCGCGGTGGTGAAGATCCGCGGCAGGAAGAAGGCCTGGGGATCGTAGGACAGCAGATTCCGGATCTGGGGATCCTGAAACTCCAGCGCGACGCTGCCGTCAGGGCGGTAGTAGGGATTCTCGTAGTGCTGCGCGGAACGGAAGAAACTGAACAGCTCGTATCCCTGCCGAGAAAGTCCTTCCACCTCGTACTGCATCGGATACGAGCCCCAGAACAGGATCGGAGTGACAGGCTCCTGATCTCTCCAAAGTGTCGGCGCCCCGCGATGAGGGCGGACGTCCCACTGGTGCCGGCGTTCAGCGCCTGAGCTTCCTGTGCCTGGCTCAGAGGCTGCAGCAACGGACGCCGTCGCGATCAGGGCTGCCAGTACGACGATCACAGTCCGGTTCATCGGTAGCTCAACTCCACTCGATCCACTTCGGCCGGACTGTTCCAGCGTAACTTCAAGAAATGATTCCCGTTCGCTACCGGCGCCTCATATTCCACGAGCGTCCGGCTTTGGCCTTTGGCCGCACCGCCGGGAGGGGCTGGCAGGCGGCGCTGGCTGCGGGCCGCATGCAGTGGGGTGTACGCGACTCCGTCGGTCGACGTCTCCAGGGTCAGGTCGGTGACCTCTTCGGCGAAGAAGGCCACCACTTTGACCCGCTGAAGCTCGTCGGGCACGTGGTAGGTCATCCAGTCGCCCTTGGAGCCCTTGGCGCGGAATAAGTACTCCGCGTACATCGCGTTGTAATCGTTGTTAAGCTCAAGACCGTCGGATTTCCCCTCGGTGCGAGAGAAGTCCTGCAACTCGTCCGCCAGGCAAAGCTGCTGGACCTTCACCGGGCCGACCACGTTGGACGGAGCGGACGGGCCCGACTCGTTCCTGGCGATGACCCGGTAGAAGCAGGTCTGGCCGGCACGGGCCGTGGTATCGCTGAACAACGGCCGATAGGCGATGTCGCCGTCGCAGACGTTTTCGGCCAGGGTCGCCCAGGGGCCGCCGGCTGCCGGCGCCCGCTGGATATCGTAGCCCGACGCGCCGGCCGAACCTCGCCAGGTGAGCAGGGGCACGTCGCCGATCGGCAGCAATACGGGGGCGTCGGGCACGGGCGCGGGCGGGACCGGCAGGCCCTGGATCTTGAAGGCCGCTTCGCGCATGGCTTTCATGATATCCTGCTCGCGCTGCGCATCGGCGCTGGGGAAGCCGGGCCAGTGATACGACCAGACGGCCGGGTAGGTCATGATCTGGTGCCAGTAGAACCCGCCTTCCTGATGGTGGAAGTACATGCTCCAGATCAGCGCCCCGGAAATATCCTGCTCGGCCTGCACGAAATCGAGGAACTCCTGCAACCTGTCGACCACGTTGTCGTGGGTGAACATCTTGCCGTCGATGTAGGGCCCGAATTCGCCGATGAACAGCGGGCGCTGGCCCTCCAGCTTCGCCAGTTCCTTGCCGATCGCATCGGGCCAGCCGCCTCCCACACCGCCGTAGTTGGCGTAGAGGTGCCGGGTGACCAGGTCGATGTTCGGATCGACCAGCAGCGGCTGGCCGGGTTGGTGGCGGGTCTCGGCCACCAGGTGGTTCGGGTCGAGGCTCTTGATGTAGGCGGCCATTTCGCTCAGCCAGGCGTCCGGAGCGCTGTGCATCTCGTTGCCAAACTGCCAGGCAAGGATCGCCTTGTCCTCGCGGTAGGGTACGCCCGTGATCGTGTTGGTCCGCGCAAGCACAAAGCGGATCGTCGCCTTGTAGTCGTCCTTCAACTGCGGGTCGGTATAGAACTCGGCCCGTTTCTTTCCCCGATGGGCCGCGTAGGTGCCGATCCCGCCCAGATAGTCCCCCGATTCGGCCGTCAGGTCGAAGATCACGCGAACGCCGTACTTGTTCGCCAGGGCGAAGATGCTGTCGACAACCTTGAACGACTCCTCATTGAACTGCCCCGGCCCCTGCACGTAGTGCCAGGTTTTCCCGCCTTGGACGGGCGTTTCCTTCGGATCGCGGATCGGCAGATTCCAGAGCCGCACCACCCTCAGGTTCATCTGGTCGAGCGTCTTGAATGCGTCTTCCTGTTCCCACGGCGTGGGCAGGTGCAGTCGCTCGGGCAGGTAGAGCGTCCAGTCGTAGGGCAGAACCAGCCCCGGCATGTTGGCCCCGATGAAACGGAACTCGCGCGGGCCGTCCATCAGCCGTCCACCCTGGCGGGTGATGAAATGGTCGAATCCCTCCTTCACCTCCTGCCCAGTTCCTTCGGAACCGCAGACACCCAGCAGCGAGACGAGCACCAGTCCGAACGTCAATCGTCGCAGATTCATGGCAGTCACCGTCGTGTTCCTCCAAGGAGATCTTGGGATCGCCAGTTGGGAGCCTGCCGCCCATACCGGCGGCCCGCAGAGCCGCCCCCATCATACCCGCTCCAAGTGGCGTCCCCTACCCGCCCGGACTATAATAACCGTCATACTTGCTATACACTTTCGCAGCCCTGGGCACCGTCGTACCAGTCCGTGCCCCTCGGAGCACAGGCCGAGAAACCCGCCATTCCGTCCCTCCCCATGCCATCGCGCCCGCAGAAGCCCCGTCAACGCCGCGTCGCCCTCCTCATCGAATCGTCGCGGGCCTACGCCCGTGAGGTGATCCGCGGAATCGCGCACCACAATCGCAAGCACCAGAACTGGCTCGTGGAATTCACGCCCCGGGGACTGGAAGATCCGCCCCCCGCCTGGCTCAAATCGTGGCAGGGCGACGGAATCCTCGCCCGTGTGAACGATCGCCGGATGGCCGGTGCCCTGCGCCGCAAGGGCCTGCCGGTGGTCGACCTGCGCCGCCTGATCCGCACCGCCGGCATCCCCTGGATCGGCCCCGACGACGCCGCGGTCTGCCGGCTCGTCTGGGAGCATTTTCGCGACCGGGGCTTCCAGCGTTTTGCTTTCGTGGGCGAGCCGCAGGGAGTCCACCGGGCAATGGATGCCCGGGCCGACCATTTTCGCCGACTCGTTGAGGAAAACGGCCTTTCCTGCTTTGAGATCCGGCTCGACGACGCTCCCGCCGGCGATCGCTGGGACAGGCAGTGCCGGCAGCTTGGCCGATGGCTGGCCCGGCTCCCTCGGCCAATCGCCGTGATGGCCTGCAACGATGACATGGGTCTGCGCGTCCTCGACGCCTGCCGGCGAGCCGCCCTTCGCGTGCCCGACCAGGTGGCCGTCGCGGGAGTCGGCAATGATGAGTGCCTCTGCGACCTTTCACTCCCCGAGCTGACGAGCGTGCACCTCAACCCGCACCGCATCGGCTACGAGGCGGCGGAGCTGCTCGACCGGATGATGGACGGCCAGGCGGTGGAGCAGCAGGAGTACCTCGTTCCTCCCCGCGAAATCGTGCCCCGCATGTCGACCGACGTCATGGCGGCCGAGGATCCCCTGGTGGCCGAAGCGGTGCTCTTCATCCGCGAGAACGCCTGCCAGACCATCGACGTTCGCTCCGTCTGCCGCCGCGTCTGCCGCTCCCGCGGAGCCCTGGAGCCACGGTTCAAGCAGGCCCTCGGCCGCTCCGTGCATGAGGAGATCCAGCGGGTCCGCCTGGCCCGAGTCCGCGAGCTGCTGGCCGCCACCGACCTGCCCATCAAGCAGATCGCCCGCCTCTCCGGCTTCCGTTACCCCGAGTACCTGATGCGGGTCTTCCGCCAGACTACCGGCCAGACCCTCAGACAATACCGCCAGTCGCTCCGGCTGGAGTCTAGAAGTACCGGTTGAGCGATACCAGCACTTCGGCGTCGAAGGCCCGATCGACATCGTTCAGCGGCAACACGCCCCCCACCCTCAGCGTCGTACACCGGTTCAACTCGGCGTGCATACCCACCGTCAGGTTCATCAGGTCAATGCGGTTGAGCAGGCCGCCGAACCGGTCGCTGATCGGAATCACGTCGCCGTCGTTGAGCGTGCCCGTATAATGAAACTCCACGATCGAAGCCAGTCCGGTCACGCACGCGTGGGGATTGCGGTAGAGCCAGTAGCCCGTCGAAAAATCCGCCTTCATGAGGGTCTGTTCCGTAATCGCCCCCAGTTCCACAGTGGCCGTCCCCAGGTCGTAGATCAGCGTGTTGCCGTTCAAGGGCACATCCACTTCCAGGAATCCGTGAAAGAAGAGCCGGTCGCTGGGCTGGTACAGCGCTCCCACAAATGGAGAGAGATGCACGGCTTCGTTCTCGACCGAGTAGTTTCTCCAGGAATTCACCTCGACGTCGCTGCCGGTCGGCGTGTTGATGCCGATGCCCGCCGCCAGCGCCCCCTGGTCATCGACCGCCAGCAGCCGCTTGAAGATCACGTCCAGGTTGCCGACCGCCCCGCCGCTCACACTGAGGTCTGTCGCAACGACGTCCTCGGTAGTCGCAAACGGCATCCGCACATCCACCGACCACAACTGGTCGAAGAACGTCTTCTCCAGGCCGATCGTGTAACGATCCGTGTGACCGGAGATCTCGTCTCCCACGGTCGCCGCGTCCAGATCAGCCGTGGATGCGTTGTGGAAGTGGTTGTACTGGAAATAGACACGATCCATCGGCAGGGCCTTGTTGTTCTCCGAAATCTTGCCCCGCGGCCCGCCGCCCGCCAGCGGCAGATCGACCACCGAATCCGCACCGAGCGGATCCAGGTTGGCCTTCTGAAACGACACGCCGAAATCGCCCAGCATGTTGGGCACGCTCGCCAGCCGCAGAGACGGAGTCCCCCGGGTTCGCATCGCGTACTGGTCCAGACTCGGTGACGGGCTCGTTCGCCGCGAAGGGCCCGGTGCCAACGGTCTGGCCGCGGCAGGCGGGGTCGTCCGGGACGGTTCACCCCCCCGGGCTCCATTGGCTGCCGGCGGAACCGGGGGAATCGGCGGAATCGTCGACTCCGAGACCTTGCCGTCGGCCGGCTCGGCCACCGCCACCGGGGTGTCCGCCGGCGTGGGCGCCGACTCCGCGCCGTACCCGCCAGCCACCACAACCACCAACGCAAGCGTCACGGCCGCGTAGCCAAGGGCAGCCCCCTTCCAGAGTCTCTCCAGCAACATCCCCTTCCCTCCCCCAAGAGCGGTGCGCGCATATTCCCCGTACCTCCTTCATATCGGTGCCTTCCTCCTCCCCGGGTCAGTGAAATGACCAGAATTGGCAAACCGAGAGAAACCGCGTAGACTTTGCCGGCATTCCACCGTCGGCAGTTAGCCGCCCGGTTTCCCGGACCTCATCGCTCACCCCGCCACTCTTCGTGGGTTTGCCTCCAGCAGCGCGGTTCCTCGATTCGCCGACGCCAACTTACCTCATCCCTCCCTGTTCCCCCTCCACAGCTTCCGGCGGCGCATCCTCTCCGCCACCGTTCCGGATCGCCTGTTCCCGCTGTTTCACGTCGTCCAGCAGTTGCCGGTACTCCTTCTCGTTGGGGTACTTCTGGCAAAGCCCCTCGAAACACCGCCTCGCCTCGCCGACCAGTTTCAGGGCGCTGGTCTGGTCCCCCATCCGCGAACTGAAGTTCGCGATCGCACAGAGCGTAGCCCCGAGGTCTCTGGTGTAGCGCGGATCTTCTGGATACTCAGCCACGAGCTGCTCCAGGATCGAACGGGCTTCGACAAACTGGTCGGCCACCTGGGTATTGTCTTCCACCGTGCCCCCCCGCGGAATCACCCCCAGGTTCATGAGAATCCGCGCCTGCTCGCAGCGGTACTCGGGCACGTCCGGGTTGAGGTAGGCCAGGTGGCGCATCAGATCGAGGGCCCGCAGATAGGCCACCTGGGCCTCGTCTCCGCGTCCCAGGTGGCACAGCAGGTCGCCGTAGAGCCGGGCGGTGACGGCCGTCCGATACTGATGGTCCAGATCGTTCGGTTGGCTCGTCAGCAGTTCCTCAAACAGGCCGAGGGCCTCCCGGAGATTCGACGTGGCCCCGTCCGCGTCCAGCGGCTCGACCGAGGTCTGCAGATTCGCCAGGTTGTAGCACCCCATCGCCAGGTCGCGCCGAGCCTTCAGGTTCCCGCCGTCGCGCTCGAGAACCTTGTGCCGGAGGTTCTGGGCCTGGATGAAGCGCTTTTGTGCCTCCTGGCTGTCACCCGACTCGCGGGCGACGACTCCCAGGTTCATGTAGGCATTGGCCAGCTTCCGTTGCCACTCGAGATTCTCGGGAGTTTCCCGGGCCAGTTGTTCCCGCTCCCCGGCCGCCCGCGCGTAGAACGCCTTAGCCTCGTCCAGCTTGCGTTGAGAAAGGCAGATTCCTCCCCTTGCGTTCAGCGTGTCTCCCAATCCATCCCGCAGCTGCGCCTCCTCGGGGCGCTGCGCCACGAGCTGCTCCTGGATTTCCTGTGCCCGCCGATACCAGCCTTCCGCCTTCTCCACCGAGCCGAGTTGCTGGGTGATCCCGCCCAGGCGATAGGCATTCATCGCCAGTTCATCGCCAACGGCCGGATCGTGGCTCCGCTCCTTGACGAACTGTTCGTAGTACGACAGCGCCAGCTCGAGCAGTTCCTGCCGGAGCGGCTGCATCCCCGACTGGTTCAGGAGCGATTCTTCACTCACTCGCGTGAAGAACTGGTCGACAGTCTGCCGCGCCCGCCGATCGTTCCGCTCCGACTCGGCCAGTGCGGCGCTGGTCTTCACATAGCCGATGAAACTGGCCGCCAGCGCCGTCAGGAAGAACACCAGCGTGCAGCACAGAAGCAGAGCGATCGCCGGATAGCGCCGGCACCACCGCGCGGCTCGTCCCGCCGGTCCCAACGGCCGGGCCTCGATCGGTTCGTGACGTAGAAACCGCCGCAGTTCGTCGGCCAGCACCTCCGCCGAGGCATAGCGTCTGGCCGGGTCCTTCTCCAGGCACTTCAGGCAGATTGTTTCCAGGTCGCGGTCGATCCGTGCGTCGATCTGTCGCGGCGGTATTGGGGTCTCGTCCACCACCCGGCGGATCGTCTCCAGCACAGTGTTCGCCTGAAAGGGCGGCTGCCCGGTCACCGCATGGTAGAGCGTGGCCCCCAACGAGTACACGTCGCTCTTGGCGGTCACCCGCGACAGATCCGTGGCCTGCTCGGGGGGCATGTAAGGGGGCGTCCCCATCACGTCGCCGGCCACCGTCACCCCCTCGGTATTCTCGGCCAGCTTGGCCAGGCCGAAATCGACCACCAGCGCCCGGTCGGTCCTGGCATCGATGAGGATGTTCTGCGGTTTCAGGTCGCGATGGAGGATACCGTGAAGGTGGGCTTCGTGGACCGCTCTGGCCACCGGCTCCAGGTAGGCCGCCGCCCGGCGGCCGTCGATCGGCCCTTCCTTGAGCACGTCAGTGAAGCTCCATCCCTCCACATACCGCATCGAAAAGAAATGTTCTCCCTCGATCTCCCCGACCTCGTAGACCGTCACGATGTGGTCGTGCTCGATCCGTGCGGCCGCCTTGGCCTCGTGCTCGAAGCGGTGGATCACACTTGTCTGCTTGTCTCGCGACAGCGATTCCAGCCGGTCCCGCCGGATGAGTTTCAGGGCCACGTAGCGATTGGCGCTCGGTTGCCATGCCCGGTAGACGATCCCCATTCCCCCGCGGCCGAGCTCCTCGAGAATCTGGTAGTTTCCAAACCGCCTCGCATCCGCCGGCACTTCGCCGGTCTCCCCCTCGGATTGAAGAAGCACCGTCTTCGCCCCGGCACTGGCCACACTCGGCCGCTGATCGCCTCCCGGAAACTGGCGATCGATTGTCTCCCGGTCCCCAGGAAACATCCGGGCGTATTCCTCAGCGGTCGGCGTCTCGCCGTTGCGGCAACGCCAATGCACGTCGATCGTCACAAGATGGCCCAGGAGTTCCCGCCGATGCTCCTCGGCCACGTGAGCCAGGAACTCCTCGATTCTCGGCCGCTCCCCCCGTCTCCAGCGAGCCTCGAACTCGTCGCACAGACCGTCCACGAGTTGCCCCGCAGACTCCATCAGCAGATCCCGCACCAACTCGTCGGGCCGTTTGCTTTCACCCATATCCATTTCCACGGTGCCGCCAGACTGCTCAGCAGGGCCGGCTCGGATGAGACAGCCTGAGTTTAATGCTTCCCGCAGACTCCGACAATGAATCCCCCACCCTTCGCATTCTCCCCTTGCTCAAGAAACGAAACACCCCCGGACGAAACTCGCCCAGGGGTGTTCAGTGCCGCCGTCTGCCTGACGCCTCCGGTCTATCCAGCGATTGCCGTCAGTCGATCGGTACCCCCGCGTTGGACAAGCCGGTCGAGCGATCGCCGGCGGCTGCCTGCTGCTCGGCAAGCCGTTGCAGGAGTTCCTTCAGCATCGCGTTCTGGCGCTGGAGTTCGGCAATCTGCCCCAGGAGCTGGTCCCGATCCGGCGTACCCTGGCCGAAGCTCGGAATCGTGCTCTGCTGGCTCTGCGGAGGGCTGGTCTTGCCCCAGCCGAAGCTCCCACCCGTCTTGCCGCCGCCCCAACTGAACCCGCCGCCGGTCTTTCCGCCGCCCCAACGGTAGCCGCCACCGGTCTTGCCCCCACCCCAGTAGGAAGAACCGCCGGAACTGGTTTGCTGTTGCTGGATCGGAATCCGGGGAGAAGGCCGGGGACCCACTTCCGGATAGCCGTCCACTCCGAGCGGATCCGGAGTCATAATCTGAACGGATGGCTCGGCCGTATTTGAGACAGACGGTAGAGACTGATCCTCCAGAAACGCGGTATCCGGCGAAGTCACTCCACCAGAATGGGTGACCGTAGCGGGTAGAACCTGCTTGCTGTTGTCGATCCATTTGGCCGGATAGTCATTCCAGTTCTGCTGAAGAGTGTTTCCGGCCCCTTCATCGGCAACGGCCTTTCCAACCATTGCGACTGCCAGAATCGCCACCCCTGCCAACGCCCCGAACTTCACTGCGCTTTTCATGGTCGTTCTCCCCGAAAAAAGGAACCGCAAATTGCCTGCAACCGCCTTACCTGAGGACCGTTGCACTTGTTAGCCACCCTGAACATGCCCAACCGGAGGCCAACTCCGACACCGGCCTCCTTTTTCTCCCGGGATCCCCCCTCTCAGGCATGGGGCGAGGGTGGTAGAATCCATGCCAGCGGTCGCCAGCGGGTAGCGGCAGGCCGGCGGGATCTTGGCCCGCCGGGCGGACCGTGCCCGGCGGGCCAAGATCCATCGCAACCGGAGAACCGCCCGAGAGGCAATCCATGTCCGACGATGAAGTGACCTGCTGGTTCCAGGGGCTGGCCAAGGGGGATGAGGCCGCGGTCGAACAGGTCTGGCAGCATTATTACGAGAAGCTTGTTCGCGTTGCCAAGGGGAAGCTTGCCCTTGGACAGCGCCGCGCCGCCGACGAAGAAGACATCGCGCTGAGCGCCTTTCACAGCTTCTGCCAGGGGGCGGCCGCCGGCCGCTTTCCGCAGCTCGAGGATCGCCACGACCTGTGGCGGCTCCTGGTTACGATCACCGCCCGCAAGGCCGCCCACCAGATCCGGCGCGACATGCAGCAGAAACGCGGAGCGGGCGGTGTCCGCGGCGAGTCGGTGTTCCTTGCCGCGGGGGACTCCGAGCGCGGTTTCGGCATCGGCAACGTGCTCGGCTCGGAACCCACTCCGGAGTTCGCCGTCATGACTGCCGAACAGTGCGAGCATCTGCTCGAGGCGCTTCCCGACGACCAGATCCGCCAGATCGCCCTCTGGAAACTTGAAGGTTTCACCAACGAGGAAATCGCCGAGAAGCTCCAGTGTGCCCCGCGCACCGTGGAGCGGAAGCTCCAGCGCATCCGCGATCTCTGGCTGCGCGAGCCGCAGTGACTACGTCCGCTTCGGCGCCAACGTGGGCTGTTCCTTCTTTTCCCCCAGGAAGTAGAACGGGATATTGTGGATCGTCGCCGGCCGTTTCATGACCGGGTGCTGTTCCCCCTCGGTCATCTCCGCCACGCGATCGCACACGCTCTGCTCCATCTCCGTGAGCGAGAGGAACCCGTCGGTATTCAGGTCCGCGCCGGGGTTGGCAAACGTGTCGAGAATCGCCTTGGTGAACGCCCCGTGTTCCCACTTCTCGTCTTCCCGGCTGATCTCCCGTGAGAGCGACGACGAGAACACGATCGCGCCGTATTCGTCCGAGGTCAGTTCGTAGAGCGGGTCGCGCACGATCGCTTTGGCCCCTGTGATCCCGGCGGCGTGGCATGTGTCGACAAACAGCAGGGCCTTGCACGGCAGCGTCTCCAGGAGCTCCGTCACCGCACTGAAGTGCAGCGCCGTCTCGTCCAGTTTCTCCGGATCGATCTCGTGCGTCGCCAGGTAGTACTCCAACTGCCGGTTGCGGATGCCGTGGGCCGAGATGAAGATCACGGCCACATCGCGCTGGTCGGCCTTTTGCGCCAGGTTCTGCATGGCCTGCCGGATCCTGCCGGCCGTTGCTTCCTCGTTCACCAGCAGCGTTGTGTGGATGTCCAGATAAACGGGTCCAACCTGGCTCTTCCAGGCATCGGCAAAGGCCCGGGCATCGCGGTCGGCGTAGCGGAGGCTCAGGGTCTGATCCTTGTAGTTCGATATGCCGATCGAAAGCAGATGCAGGCTCGGACGGAGCTGGATTTCCTTCGTGGGTGCTTCGTAGGTCACCCGAAGCATGATCGGCGTGCTGGTAGCCACCTCGTTGCGGGCCAACACGGCGATCTCGTTTTCTCCCGGCAGCAGTTTCACAGCCCGGCTGAAACTGGCCTGGCGCCCACTGGTCTCTTCCGCGGCCACCACCGAGACCCCCTTTCCCGACGCCGGGCGCCCGTTGACGAGCACCTTCACCTCGGTGACCGGCAGTGCGTTGGGCGAAACGACCTCCGCCAGCAGATGGATCTGCCCTTCCCGCGTGGTCATGCCGTCCTCGGGGCTGACGAGCCGCACCCGCGGCGGCTCGAGATTCTGCATTGTCTCCGGCTTGCGCAGGTCTGCCGTCAAGGGCACCGGCGACTGGATCGGTTCCACGAGGGCCACCGACTGGCCGCCGGGCTCGATCGGCACCGCCTCGCCGATCGGCTGTGCCGCCGGCAGTCGCGGATCGATCGGCTGTGCCGGTGCGAGCCCCGTAGCGGTCACCTGGGCAATCGCCCCCTCAAGACTCCCCTGCTCGAGCAGGTAGCCGATCAGGTCCGGCCGGTAGAGCTGGCGGCGGAACTGATGGAGCGGATAGTAGGGCGCAACCCGGTCCGGTCCCTGGTTGACCTGCCAGCCCAGCAGGTTGCCGCTTCCTGGGGAAGCATCGTAATAGCCCTGGGGCGTCCACAGGATCCAGTCATCCTCGTCGACAATCAGGAGGCTCAAGAGCGGCTCCACCACATCGGGCTTTCCCTGGAAGTCTTTCAGTCTCCACAGCCGGATGGTGCGGTCCGTGGAACTGGTGGTCAAGAACCGCCCGTCGGCCGACTCGCTCAGCGAAGTGACAAACGATCGGTGTCCGACAAACTCGCGCGTCAGCTGGCGTGCAACCAGATCGACGCCCAGGAGCCGCCCCGCCTGATCCCCTACGACCGCGGGAAACTCGGCGCCCAGGCCTGCCGATCGCAGCAGGCTGTATGCAGTCGGCACGAACCCTTCGGGCATCGGCAGGTGGGCGTCGCCGCCCCGAGCGCCCGTGAAGCGCAACCCATACTTCCCGTCCACATAGGTCATCGCAAGCTTCCCGCCGCGGTCCAGGATCTCCGCCGGAAAACCTCCGTCCGCACTCGGGACGATCCTCCGCGTTGCCAGGTCGAACACCCGATCGATCGAGCCGTAATTATTCCGATCCCACTGCCCTGCCTGGACGGGATCGGTGGTGAAGCCAATCCGTCCGCTGTGGACATCCAGGGCTGCTCGATAGATGGACCGGCCGAGGCTGCGGAACACGTAGCGCGACTCACCTGTGGCGGTATCCCACACGTGCACCTCACCACTTCTGTCGGCCGATGCCGCCAGGGATGCCAGGCCGTTGAGCGCCACCGCCGTGATCGCTGCACGGTGCTTGCCGTAGGTAATCGCCGGCGACTCGGCCCCCCCGGCCCACAACCCCACCCAGAACGTGCTGGCACCCGCGCTGGTGCTGGCGCCTGCGGCCAGCCACTTATCCTGCTCGAGCCGCAGGTCGAATGTCTCCAGTTGTCCT
>CAZLWV010000147.1:0-7452 GCA_964563135.1 uncultured Planctomycetaceae bacterium | reverse complement strand
GCGGCTGGAATTGGCCCCGCTTCTCGATCCAGCGGACGACCAGCTCCGGCAACCGCCGATCGACGGCCAGCGGCTCGAGCCCCGGCACGGAGAGTACCATGGCGCTTTTGGAATCGACGCTCAGCAGCAGCGGCTCGGCCGTCGGGAACCGCAGCGACGCCGGGGCCGCCCCAGGCTGCGTCGGGCGAGAACCGATTGTCTGCCGCAGTCGCCAGTCGTAGGCCACGATCGCCCCGCCCGCCCCTGCGGCCACCAGGTACCTTCCATCCCGTGAAAAGACGAGCTGTTCCACCGGCTCCGGCAGTCCCGCGACGAGGTCCTTCATCGCCGACATGTTCCGGATGTCGTAAGTCCGGAGCATCCCTTGCCCATGGCTGTCGCGTGCTGCGACGACCAGTTCGCAGTTGTCGTGGGAGAAGGCCACCGACAAAACGTCGCCATAGCCCGCCTCGCCGATCTCGCCCCGCACGACCCGCAGCAGCCGCCCGGTGCGCAGATCCCAGATCCGCACCTCCCGCTGCCCGGCAGCCGCCAGCATCGTTTCATCGGAGCTGAACGCCAACCCCGTAACCGGGCCGGTGAACCCCTGCAAATCCATCACCAATTCGACCCGCCCGGCCGCCGTGTCGGCGGCGGGTGCCGGACCGCCCAGGACCAACGAAAGGAGAACTCCCGCGGCCGTCACGAGCGACCATCGCAGCTTGATTTGCGTCAACGACATCGCCGGCAAACTCCTGTCCTGCGTATCACGGGCCTGCACCGGGCACGCTCCGGTGGAAGCAGGTTCGACAACGACGAGGCAACACGCACTCGCACCTGGTTCGTACTGATGTGAAGTTTGCATACACGCCGCCTCAGAACGCCGGCACAAAATCGGGCTTCGGCTGGAGAATGGACTTTTGAGCCTCCACCTGGCTGAACTCAAACAGATCCCAGAGGTTATCGTGCGGATTGACGGCAATCTGCAGCGTGCCCTGGCCCTTGTCCCAGCGAATCTGTTTCGTCGCCGATCCGTCGCCGCGGTCGAAGCGGATCAGGATCGGGTACTGGCTCGTGTGCGTCTTGGCTTCTTCGGGAGCGAGCTCGCTCCGCTCCCCTTGCACGGTGTATTTCAGCGGCTCGAGATTCCCCGCATTGCTGATGGTCACCTGGTAGCTCCTGCTCTGCAGATCCCACCCGTCGCCGCCGACCACAAACTCATAGGTTCCACGCTCAAGGGAGTACCTGGCAGTCTGCTTGCCGTCGCCGCGGTCGAACGAGATCTCCCCCTTTCCGGGAAACGCCTGCTGATAGCCCGGTTCCAGGGTCACCTCGTGGCCACCGAACGCGAACCGTACCTTCGTTCCGGTCGGATTGACAACCACGACGCCGGTGCGGACCAGTTCGGAGCGGTTCTCGGCCAACGGCGTACCGCGACCGATTCTAAGTCCGAGGGCCTCTGCCACATAGCCCTGCTGCATCCTGAAGCTGCCGCGGCCGCCGGTTCCAACCATCACCGTCTGGGCATTGACGACAACCACTTGCCGATCCGGCAGTTTCGGATGATACACCAGGTTCACCGGGCCGGTGGGCAGGGCAACGGGTTCCCCCGGCTTGCCGTACGGCCGGAACTCTCCCCCGGCCGGCTTCCCGAAACCGGCCGGTTTGTCGAACTCGCCGGTCTGCAGCTCCGTCGACGTGTAGGTGTAGGGTGTCTGGTTCCTCTCGGGTGTTGACGGCTCCTGCGGGGTCCCGCCGTCGGTCGCAATCGCAGTCGTCGCCTCCGTGGCGGCTTCCGCCGAAGCTCCACCAATCACCTGGCTGATGCGGATCTCCTCTTCGATCTGCACCAGCAGATCGTCGGCCCCGCAGCACAGACTGGGGCGCAGCGCATCCGGGGGAAGACTGCGAAACAACTCGACGACGATCGGCCAGTCCACGTGCCCTTGCTCGATCATCACGAAGAACCGGAAGAACGGCACCCGGAATCGGCTCGGCCGGAAGGGGATCTCCAGCCTTGGAAAGATCGCCACCCAGAGCTCCTTGGCCTTGTCGTAGTCTCCCTGCTTGAGCGAATCGAGAATCTGGATCTGGCTGGCAACGGGCGTGCCGTGCTGGATCATGATGGCCGTGACCTGCTCGGGATCATATTCGGCCGGCGGCAGCCGCTTCTGGAGGACCTTGGCCAGGTCGAGAATCCGACCCTGAAAGAACTCCTTCGCCCGCTCCACCTCTTCCGGCGTGATCTGCCGGCCAACCAGTCCGCTGGTGTTGGGCTCCGGATCGGCGAGCATGGGCTCGGGATCGGTAGTGGCGGGCAGCTCGTTCGTCGGCACCGCCGGTGTTGTGGGCACCAGGCTCTCGACCGGCGGCAAAACGTCCTGCGCCGGCGGCAGAAACGATGGCTGCACACTGCTCCAGGTCGTGGGCGGGGTATAGGTCGTGCCCGCATTCGGCCAGCGTGTGGGCGGGATCAGCGGGACGGCTGTTGTTCCACCCCAGCGGCCAGACGAGGCGTCATTCCGATTCGGGTTGAAGGTCCATGTCGAATTGCCCCTTGCCCCCATCCCGAAGCTGAGCCCGCCCGCCCCGCTCCCGACCGACAATCGGTTTCCTCCGCCAAAACTGATCCCGCCGCCGCCAAAGCTCAGACTGCCCACGGCCCCGCCTCGACTGAGCTTTGGGTTGCCAGGGTCGCATTCCCCCCCGCGGGCCCACGGGCATGAACCGCCGAGATCTGCAATCCCAGGAGGACCACACCCAGTGTCAAACCGGCCAACCTGACGGGCGAGTTGCACATGTCACGATTCCTCCAGACCAATGGGTAACAACCTCACCCATACCATGCCCAATTGCCCTGCCGGTCCGACACACCAAACCGCTCCCCCCCTGCCCTTCTGGGCGCCGGCATCCGTGCCTGATCCTGCCTGCTGCTGGCAGCAACGCTGCTTTTCGCCTCATCTTCGTTTCTTCTCCTGTTGGGCTGCCGGGCATGAGCGACCCGGCCCCTTCTCTCACGGCCGCAACAGGAACGGCTCGCTGAGGTTGTCCACCAAGATCGGGGTCTGCGTCGTGCCGGGAAACGTCGCGGTCACGTAACGGGTCACCGCCTCCCTGAGTTGGGGGAAGACCTCGTCGAGGCTCACCGGCCCTGGGGCACTGCGGATCATCTCGATCAGGAAGTGGGTCATTGTACTCAGGTCCCCCTCCTTGCGTTCGAACGACACCTGGCTCGACGTGGACGAGGCCAGCAGGGCCGTGTCGCGCTGGCCGATATCCTTGATGCGGCCCATCTCGCCGTCGAGGAAATCAAACTCGACGGCCGGCGTCTCGGACGCTGCCTTGATCGCCTTCTGGCCCGAAGACTGGCCGCCGCTGTGGCAGGTATCGAGCACGATCAGCACTTGCCGTCCGTCGAGTTCCTGAATCCAGCGTCCGAAGGTGTCGTCGATGATCATCGACTGGCGGATCGTGGTCAGGGTGTCGAGATTACCGTCGTGCGGCACGAGGTACTCATCAAAGCCGTCCTGTTCGTCGCCGCCGTCGTCGGCACATCGTGATCCGTGCCCCGACCAGTAGATGATGACACTGTCGCCGGGCCGGGTTGCAGCCGCCACCTGGCTGCGGATCGTGTGCTCGATGTTTTCCCGCGTGGCCTTGTCGTCGATCAGTATCCACCCCTGCCCGATCTGGCCGTATTGGCGCAGCATCTTGGCCATCTCCGATGCGTCGCGGTGGCAGACCGCCAGATCGCGGATCCGGTCGTCGACATACTGGCTGACCCCGATGAACACCCCGACCCGCCGCGGCGGCCCGGCATCGGCATCGCGTTGGAGCCTCGCGGCCAGCGGATGGTCTTCCGCGGCGGACGAACTGGTTGGGCCGGCTGTTGCCGCCGGCTCCTGCGTGACGATCTTGACGTGGTGCTCGGCCCAGTCTCCCGTGTCCTTGGCTTCTTCCACATACACGGCCCGCACTCCCGACAATCGGGCCTGGGCGCCTTCAGCCAGGATCAGCCGTCCCAGGGCGCCGGAGTCCATCGGTTGGAGCGATACGATCGCCTTGAGCACCTCCTCTCCATAGGGCGGCCCGATGCGGAGACGGAAGCTCGACTTATCGGGCTTGGGCGGCTGCGGCAGGACCACGGGCTTCATGGCTTCGATCCGGTTGTCTTCACCAAACGCGTTGGGAAACAGGCATGTGACCATTCCCCCCGCATCGCAGTAGAGGAGATACAGATAGCCGGCCTTCGCCGAGACGACGGTCACCGCCATCTCCTCCCCCCCACGATAGACCCGCTGGGGCTTGTCCACATCGACCCGCACCATGAACGACGGATGCTCGTTGCGGACCTGATCCACCACGACCTGGCGTGGATCCTCCGCCGGCTCCGCACCCATGGCCGGTTCGGCCGTGACGGCCAGACCGGCCATCAGCAAACAGCTTGTGAGAGCATGTAGTTCGTATCTCATCGCTCAAGTCCTCATGTCGACACGTTCCAGCATGGGCAGGTCAGGCGGTGCCTGACAGAATCGACAAAGTAGGTCAGGCTGTGCCTGACAATAACACGAATCGACAAACGGGGTCAGGCATAGCCTGACCTACGGCGCTGACAATAACACGGATCGGTAGACTGGGTCAGGCATAGCCTGACCTACGGCGCTGACAATAGCACGGATCGGTGAACGGGGTCAGGCATAGCCTGACCTACGGTCCTACATAGTAGGTGATTTCGTCCTGGGCGAACCTTCCCAGGACGCGGCGTGTATCGATGTGTTTGATCGGTTCGGCATCCAGGTTCTTGCTGCACGCGTAGTCGGTCAACAGCATCTTGATCTGTTTCTGCTGGGTCGGAAAGAAACGGAACCCGTAGCCCTGCCCGCCTGCCGGCTGGCTGGCGGATTCCGGTTTGCCCGGTTTGCCCTCGATCTTGACCTTGCCGATGCCTGCCGCCGTCCCGCTCCGGTCCATACCGGTGAGCGATAGCCGCCGCCTGGTCACCAGCACCTTGATGCGATGATTGCCGAACGGACCGGCCGCCCGCCAATGTCCGCCGGAGGGGCCGGGCACTTCGAAGGTCTCCCCCGCGAGAAACCGGTTGTCGACGTCCGGCGGCGGATAGAGGAGTCTCAGTTCTCCCTCCGGCGACACGTGGAGCACATAGAGATACCCGCCCTCCTCCATGGTGCCGGCAATGGCGATGGGATCGCCCACCCGGTGCTCGACTTTGCCGAATTCGCTGAGCCTGGCGTCGAGACCGAAATCCGAGGTCTTGTCGGCAATCGCCGCCACCAGTTGCAGCGGGCTGAGCGGCAGCGGCGAGTCGGTTCCGTTTCCGGCGGCATCCGTGGTATGGCCGCCATAGCCCAGCCAGCCGTCCAGATGGCCGCTGCCGGCCCTGTCGGTCGATCCGGCGGTGCCGATCAGGCTCTTGACGGTCTGGTACTCGAGTTCCGGGTTCTCCGGCATGGGCACGTAAGGATACCAGGCGAAGTCGGGGTGGTTGGCCACGCTGTAGCCGGTCCACCGTCCGCTCCCCATGACCACGGCACCGTCCCGCACCCGGAACACGAACGTGTAGTCCTGCAAATGGGGCACGGTTCCCGAGAAATCGGGCGGCACCGAATCGTCGGCGGCGCACAGTTGCAGAAGCCCCTCGAACCATCCATCGCCCATGGGGCTGGGCTGGTACTCGATCCGATAGGCAAACACGGGGTAGTTCCACACCTGATCGCCCGCCTCCAAGTCCATCACGATCCCCACGCCGTGCACCTTGATGAACGCCTTGAGCAGTTGCCACAGCATGTCGGGGGCCATGTCCTGGAGATCTTCGCTCCCTTCGCCGTCGCCATAGCGGTCGCCGTAGTAGTTCGCCACATCGAACGCATGGCTGGCGGAGAGCCAGCCCTTCTGATCGCCAACGGAAAGCATGATCGGCGGCTGCCCCGTTCCCCCCTTGGCCGCCCGCTCCACCAGCGGTTCTCGTTCGAGGATCGCCGCCGCCGACCAGCCGTGACAGTACCCGTGCCAGGCGGGAACCTGCGGTCCGGGCGGCTTGTTTTCCAGTTCCCACCACTGCGCGCGTCGTCCGGAAACGGCGTCGTACTTCTCCAGCGGCCCAAGCAGCTCTCCCTTGGCCACCGGCCACCAGTAGCCCGACCACGGAATCCGCCTGGCCACCCCCTCCTCGACAGCCCCCCGCGTGCCAGCGGCCCAGGCGAGCAGAATCGCCAGCCCCAGCAGTGCCCGATGATAGCATTTCATGGCCGCCCCTCCTTCCGCTCGACGGAGACCAGCCGCGAGACGGTGTAGCCGTTGTCGCAGTAGATCGGCCAAGGACGATTCGATTGCCACAGTTGCCGCACCTGGCGGCCCAGCGAGCTCAGCCGCACCTCGGTCACCGGCTCGGCCGTCAGGCTCTTGGTCAGCGGATCATCCAGGAGCGATTTGGCAAAGTGCTGCCCCAGCAGACGGGCGACCTGGTCCTGCGGCAGTTCGGAGACGGCCTGCTCCACCTGGTAGGCAAACCCCATATCCCCCAGTTCCTTCCGCTCCCTGGTTCCGGGATACGACGTGTAGCTGAAGGTCTGCAGTCCCTTTGTCCCTGCATACAGCACGGGCGTATCGATGGGCAGTGCCGAGAGCGGTCCCAGAATCGGGGCCGGCTGTCCGGAAGGGGAATCGTAGCTCGTGGTCATTTCTTCAAAACCGCCCGCAACCGGCAGGTACGTGGTGATCTGCCGCAGAGCGTGCGACTGCCGATCAAGCCAGAAGACCGTTTTCGCCCTCCCCTCGGCTGTCCCTTCGCATCGGGCTTCCACGCAGACGCAGTCTGAAAGCGCGCCGCTGGACGGCAATACCCTGAATTGCCAGCGCAGCGCCGAAGTATACCCAGCCGAGGCAGCCTCCGCCCGAACATGCAGCGGCCGGCTCACCGTTTCTACGACCCAGCCATCCCCCACCTCCCACTGGGGCACGAGCGCCTCGATCCGCCCAGCCTCCACCGACGGGGCTGCCTCCGCTGCGCCGGCGGGCCGGCCCGCCACGAGAACCACCAGCGCGCCGCAAATCGCCAGCAGTCCTATCGACATGGGTATGGAGCATGATCGCGTCCGATCCACGGGAGGCCGTAGGAGGCGGCCGCCCTTGCGGATGGACCATGCAGGCGTGGGCAGAGCCAATCTCCGGCGGGAGGCCGGTGCGATCGTGCGGGAATTCTGGCTGACATTTCTCATCTCGGCTCTCCAGGAGAGGATAGAAGACGTGACGGCCAGGCCTTTCTATACCACGCTCAGCCGCCCTTCGAACAGCCTGCCTCGGCCTCTGCCTATTCCAGCCATGCCCGTCCGTCTCCCCTGCCCGACATGGGCCGGCGAGTCTCTTTCGGGCATCTGGAGGCTTCCGGCCGGCGGAGCCGGCCGGTCAGTCGATATCGAGGTACAGGCGGTTGCCGAGGCCGTCGGAGGGGACGGG
>CAZLWV010000146.1:13666-19917 GCA_964563135.1 uncultured Planctomycetaceae bacterium | reverse complement strand
GTGCTCACGACCGCTGACTCGCTTCAGGTCCACGTATCGGAACGACTGCAAGAAGTGGCTGAGGAGGTATCACTGGCAATTGAGACGCAAGGCAAGGGCTTCAGAGCTTACAGCACTAGCGCAACAACGGGTGCGTCCAACGCCGGTTACAACTACTACCAGATTGTCGAGTGTGCTAGATCCCACGGGTATTTTGCCAACCTTGAGACGTACCAGGCTTGGGCGGACTTGACAATCCTGACAGGAACCAGAACAGAGATACTGTTCTCGTTTCACGGAATGGGAAAGAGTACTACAGGTGTCATCGCCTGTGCGGCTATGTACTACACGAAGCAGGCATCAGACAGTGGTGAGACGATGATTGGCGAAGTGATACCCCTCTCCGAATCGCCCTTCACGCTCACCTATTCGGAGAATCCAACCGATGTCTTGAGACGGTTCAGGGACTGGGTGAACGATCGCATCATCCTCGGTCTTGACCGATGGAGACAGTCTCTCGGTGCGTGAGGATGAAAAGGGGAACATCACTGATTGTCAATCGCCGAAGCCGCCAAAATCAGTGATGTCCCTCTCTTTTGTGTTGCCAGACAGTAGTAAAGCGGCGACGAGTCGCCGCAGTTCATATTATTGCGCCGGCAGGATCTGGATCGCGTCGATGCAGGCGTGGCCGCCGGCGCCTTTTGCAGAGACGACGACGGCGCCCTTGCGGTTGGACTCGAAGCGGAACACGCCCAGCGAGGTGAAGCCGCCCTCGAGTTTCGGGCGCTCTTGCATGTTGATCACCAGTTCCGCCTTGCCGTCGGCGTGGCGGACTTCAACCGGGACGCTCGCGCCCCGGTTCTCGTGGTCGCGGTAGGCCAGGCGGATCTCGTACCGGCCGTTCTCCTTCACCTCGATGGGGAATCGGGCTTGGGCGTCCGGGTCGGTTGAGTACTGGTAGCTGTAGCCGATGTAGCCCTCCAGTCCGGTGCCCGAGCCCCAGTTGCCCGTCAAGTCCGCCTTGGCGTCGTCGACCACCGTGCCCGGAAGGCTTCCGGGGTCGATGCCGGCCTTGGGACCGTCGACAATGGCCACGGGCGGAACGGGACCGGACATGTAGATCGGGCCGTTGACGGAGTCGCGACGGGCCACGCCGGGCAGTTCGAGCAACTTTTTCAGGTCGTCGAGATACTGCTCGTAAACCTGCCGCGGGCCGCAGGAGTTGGCCAGGCAGATGGACGCGGCCTTGCCGACCACCTCGCCCATCATGCCGCAGGTCTTCATCACGCGAACCGTGCCCAGGGCCTCGTGGCTGACGCTGATGCAGCGGCCGGCCATGAACAGGTTGGGTACGTTCCGCGAGTAGAAGCAGCGGTAGGGCACCGGGTAGCCATTGGTGCGGTCGACGTGGTGCTGGAACTCGGCCACGGAGATGAACGGGTCTTCCGGGTATTTTTCCGGGATGAACTCCTTGCGCGGATAGTGGAGGTCGATCGACCAGGTGGAGGGGACCGTGGCGTCGGGGTAGGACTTGAGCTGGATCACATCCTCCTGGGTAAGGATCAGGTCGCCCAGGAGGCGGCGGGACTCACGGGGGCCGCCGATGTAGGCCACCCAGGTGAGCACGGCCTTCTCGTGCTGCGCCCTGCCGCCCCGGTTCTTCATGGCGTTCCAGGCACCGAAGATGGCCCGGTGGTTCCAGTCTCGCATGTATTCCAGGTCGGCGATCGGGTCCTTGTCGAAGCCGGTCTCCCAGAACCAGGGGCCGGCGCCGCCGGTGGTGGCACCGCGTTTGCCCGGGTAGGGGAAATCATCCATTTCCAGATCGAGGGCCCAGGGAACCTCGGGGAAGGACTGCGGCTGGTCGGTCTCGGCCCAGCGCCACATGTTGCTCATGCCCATATGGCCTTTTTCGGTCGTGTCGCAGTCGGCCCCGGCCAGGTAGCCGATGGTGCCGTGGCCGGTGCAGTCGGTGAAGAACTTGCCGACGAAGCGGGTGTGCCGGCCGGTGCGGGTATCGAAGGCGATGACGGCCGTAATCCGCCCGGCGTCGGTCTCGACCTTGTAGGCACAGTGGTTGAGGAACAGGGAGATGTTCTTCTCCGCGGTAACAACCTCCGTCTTGAGCGCGTCTTGGAACTCGTCATCCGTACCCGGCGATTCCTTGGGGTTGGGGCTGAACTCTTCGATGATCTCGCCGATCCGCGGAAACAGCCCGCGGCGCGTCTTGCCCTGGGGCCAGACGCGGATCTCGCTGCTGGAGTTGCCGCCGAGCACGGGGCGATCCTGGATGAGGGCGACCTTGCATCCCATCCGTGCGGCCGAGATGGCCGTGCCGCAGCCCGAGTAGCCGCCGCCGACCACCACCAGATCGTACGGCTGGGTGGCGGCCGGCTCTTCCGGCAGGCCGAGAAGCTGCTTGCGCCATGAAGCGAAGGCCTCATTGCTGTTCGGGGGCGCGTAGCCGGCGTCGCGGGCAAACAGGATCGCATCGCAGCGGCCGCCAAAACCGGTCAGATCGTGCAGGGCCAGCTCGACCTCCTGGCTGTCGATGGAGACCTTGCCACCCGACTGCCAGTGCCAATCGGCCCCCTCGGTGCCAAACGTCGCGGCCAGCGGTTTGCCGCCGACCAGAAGCTGGAACCTGCCGGGAGCGCCGGGGGCGTTCCAGCGGGCAACCCAGTCCTTGGTGCGGACGTAGACGTGATACTCGCCCGTGGCGGGAAAGGAAACCGTCGTGGATGCGTCTTCCACCGGCTTTCCCAGTCCGTGAGCCAGCAGATAGGGAGAACCCATGATCTGGATGAACTGGGTATCGAGGCTCCAACCGCCGGGCCGCTGGAAACTCTCGGCCTCGACGAAGACGACCCCCTCGGGGCGCTCGGCGCCCGCCAGAAGGGTGGCCATGGCTGCCAGAAGAACCGACGCGGCAAAGCAGAATCGCAAGGAACGCATGTTGTCCTCAAATGCCTTGGGCAGAATGTTCGTTGGCGGGTTGCGTAGAGCTATTCTAGATATCGGTGAGGTCGCGGGCAACCAAGCGGGGGAGCAACGCAGGAGCGCGGCCTTGCGCGGGTCCAAAACCGGCGATTTCCGAGATCAGGACGGCCGAAAACGATTGGCCTGCACAAGTCGGTAAGACGAGGAGCGGAGCCTGGGCAAACGCCGGACATCGTGCGGTCGCGCGGCACCTACAACGCGGTCTTCTGTCCCGAGGATTCGGTCTTGTAGCCGAAGCCGGTGCGAACGCGGAGGGCGCCAAAATCCTCCATCGGGGACTTCTGCTCGCTCTCGGTGGGCTTGAGCAGGTTGGAAATGAACGTCTCAAACACCAGCGCCAGGAGGACTGCGGCCAGCACCATCTCCCAGAGACTTTCCCCCTGCCGCAGCTTGCGGAAGGTGCTCGCCAGGTCGTCGGGATCGTCGGCAAACACGATCGGCGTGTGGCCGAAACGTTCCTGCATCTCCTCGCGGCCGATCGCGGCGGGCAAGGCCTCGTCGGCATCCGGGTTCACCGACCAGGCGATCGTGGCGGGCCGGGCCGCATTCAGGAGTTGCAGCGTGTAGATGCCGATGGCGTGGGTATCGTCGTAGGTGAACTGCTGCCCGGGGCGCCCCTCGATCGGTTGGCTGTCGAGCCGGATCATGGCGCCGGAGGGTGGGTGGATTTCCACCTTGACGGGCTGGAGCTCATTGTCGAGCTTCAGCACCAGGGGTGATCCTGCCTGGCTCCGATAGCGGGTCTGTTCGGCACCGGCAAGGTCGAAGGTCATGCGGGCAAACAGGGGGAGGAAGATGGGCCTCAGGGGCAGGTTCGACCAGCCCACGTGGACGCCGGTGGCCAGCATGGTGACGGTTCCCTGCTCGACCCGGGCCTGGGCGAGGAGGGCCTCGCCGTCGTCGAGACGGGCGAGGACCCGGGCGGCGGGAGCGGCGGCGGTATCCATCCGCAGGTGTTTGTAGATCAAGACCGACTGGTACATCGAAGGCGGCTGGAGCAGGGGGGCCGTGGCCGGGTGTTCGGGATCGAGAGAGGCGATGTGCCAGCTATCGCGGTTCTCGTCCCGCGGAGGAAGACGCATTTCGACCAGGGGAGCCGGCAGCAACTGCCGGTTGGCCGCTTCGTTCATGCCGTTGTAGGCGGCCGGGTCGAGGTTGTCGCCGGCGATCCAGAACAGGTTTCCGCCCCCCGCCACGTAGTTGCGCAGGCGCAAGGCCGTCTCGGCATTGGGGGCCTCGAGGTTTGCGCAGAAGACGACCTTGAACTCGGAGAGCGGTTCGCTCTCGAGTTCGTCGGCCGTCAGCGTTGTCGTGCGGATGGCCCAGCTTGCCCCCGATCGTGCAGGCGCCAGGGCCTGTTCCAGATAGAACGTCTCTTCCAGGCAGGGAATCTCGTGGCGCTGCGGCTTGACGACGGCGACGGGAATCCCCTGGTCGACCTCCATCGAGAAGAAACGCTGGTCGTCGTAGCGGGAGCCGTCCTCGCCCACCAGCCGCACCTCGCCGCGGTGCAGGCCTCCGCGTTTGAAGACGAACTGGAAATCGTGTTTCACTCGCCCTTCGGGCGGGATCTCCAGCTCCGGGCTGGTGTCTTCCTTGGTGTTGTCGATGTAGAGTTCCGCCAGCCGCTTCTGCGGCACCGACGAGGCGTTGAAGAGTTCGACCCGCGCGCCGATCGGCAGCCCGGCCACCGGGACCGCGGCGCTGAGCTGCAGCCGGCTGACGGCCACGTTGGGCTTGGGGTTGCGATGGCAGTCGATGACGATCAGGGGGATGGCCTGGTTGTCGTCGGTTTGGGCCGGCACCTGCGGCTTTGCGGAAGCCGGGCCGCTTGCCGGGCTGGCCGGCGATTCCGCCTGCCCGGGAGGCTCGTGCGGGGAAGGGGCGAGGCCTGACCAGCTCACTTGCTGCATATCAGTGAGAAGATAGATCTGCTTGTGTTTCGAATCGCTCCCGGCGAGCAGGTTGCGGGCCTCCTGGACCTTGGCTGCCAGATCGGCCCCCTCGTAACTCACGCCGACCTGGTCAATCATCTGGCGGACCTTCTCCTGGGTCCGCTGCAGTCGATCCTGCTCGGCCAGCTTTGGGCCGCCGGTGAGGAGGAGGGCGATCTGGTCGCCCTCGGCCAGTTCGCCCAGGATCTGACGGGCGGCCTGGCGGGCCGTTTCCAGCCGCGGCCGACCTTCATCCACAACACCCATGCTGGCGGAGTTGTCGAGGATGATGGCCACGGCCGAGGCCCCGCTCCCCCAGAAGCTTCCCAGGGTCGTCACCGTCGGTTCGGCCAGTCCGACGGCGATCAGGACCAGCACCGCCATCCGCAGCACCATGAGCAGCACATCGTGGATCCGTTTGCGCCGGCGGGTCTTCTCCGCGCTGATCCGCAGGAAGCGAAGGGTGCTGAAGGGCAGTTTCTTCGCCTGCTGGCGGTTGATCATGTGCAGCACGACGGGGATGGCCCCGGCGGCGGCGGCGAGGAGGAATGCGGCGGAAACGAACGTCATAGCAGGGTGCGCTTGGCGATGTACTTGGAAAGCATGAAATCGTAGGGAACCGAAGTGTCGGTCATGACGTAATCGATGTTCGACTCGGCACAGGCACGGCGGTAACCCTCGATGAAACCGTTGATCTGCTCGCGGTAGGCGTCGCGGACGTAGGCCGGGTCGATCTGGATCTTCTCGTCGGTCTCCAGGTCGTGGAAGGCAATCGTGTCGGTGAAGGGGAATTCGATCTCGGCCCTGTCGAACACGTTGAAGACGATCACCTCGTGTCTCCGGTGGCGAAAGTGGTGGAGGGCCCGCATCACGTCTTCCGGTTCGTCGTAAAGATCGCTGATGACGACGATCAGGCAGCGTCTCTTGAATCGGTTGGCCAGCCGGTGGAGGATGGCGGCGATGTCGGTTTCCTGGCTCGGCTCGATGGCCTCCAGATGCTGCATCATCTCGTTGAAATGGCGGGGCGAGCTGCGGGCGGGCATGTCGAGCCCGATCCGCGTGTCGAAGGTCGTCAGCCCCACGGAGTCCTGCTGCCGCGTCATCAGGTAGGCCAGAACGGCCGTCAGATAGGAGCCGTACTGGAGCTTGGTGATCTTGCTCTGGTGCCGGTACCCCATGGAGGCGGAGGTGTCGAGCAGGATCTGCACCCGCATGTTCGTCTCTTCCTCGTACTGCTTGATGTAGAGACGGTCGGTGCGGGCGAGCATCTTGTAGTCGAGATGGCGAGGGTCGTCGCCGGAGGTATACTCGCGGTGTTCGGCGAATTCCACACTGAAT
>CAZLWV010000146.1:0-13656 GCA_964563135.1 uncultured Planctomycetaceae bacterium | reverse complement strand
GGGGCTGGCATGCAACCCCGTGATCGCCCCTTCCACGACTCCGCGGGCGACCATGGAGAGGTTCTTCATGCGGGCGAGCGCCTCGGGCTCGAGGTAGCGGTAGCCGGTGGTCATCGCAGTTGAAACCTCCGTCGCAACACCCATTCCACGGTCACCACGCCGACGAAGACGATCCACAGCGGTAGGGGGATGGCCAGCGGCTGCTCGAAGCGTACGCGGCGTTTCTGTTCGGTGCGGTCGAGCTGATCGATCAGGCCGTCCGCCGAGGAGATATGGGCATAGCGCCCCCCGGCGCGGGACGCGATCGCTCCCAGAACCTTCTCATCGAGATCCAGCTTTTCGAACTCCAGGTAGGGGCGACCCACCTCGATGGCCAGCGTCTCCCCTTCGAGGGCCAGCTCACCCAGTTTCGCCGCCACCTGGACCTGGTAGGCCCCCGCACTGGCGGGCGTGAAACGGCCTTGATAATGGCCGGCTGATCCGGCCGCGAGCGAGAGCTCGACCTCGGCTGTCCGCCCGGCCGGATCACGGACCTTGGCAATGACCTTCGCCCCCAGGGCCCCCTCCCCCTTCTCGTCGCGCACCACCGCGGAGACGAGCACCTCCTCCTCCGGCTCGTAGTACGCCTTGTCGGTGCTCCCGACAACGCTCGCCTGGGCCTGAACCTCGGTCGACCGGCCGGCGGCCAAGCGGACCAGTTGTCCCCAGAACTGGAGAAACGGCGACTCCTGGTCCATCGCCACCGGACCCTGCTGCCATTTGCGGGTCGTGTCGCCGCAGAAGACGGCCGTGCGTCCCTTGTCGACCGGCTGGATGGAAAGTATGGCCATTTCGCCCTGAGGAGTGATCTCGAGGGGGCATGTGGCCAGGGCCGTCGCCCCCGGGCGCAGGCCGGCGATACGGGTGCAGCCGTCAAGCTCCGGCAAGCCCACCCGTTTGGCATCGCCGGCGGCGGTGGGAAAGAAGTCGGCGATGTTGGCAAAGATGGGATGGTGATTGCCGTCGGGGGTCAGTTTGGGGAGGAAGGGATCGGTGATCTGGCCAATCTCGCGGTCGCCGAGCAGAACCGGGAGAATCTCGCCGATCGGGGTACCGGAGTACCCGCCCGGCCCCAGACTGTGATAGCCGCCGAGCATGATCAGGCCAGCCCCTTCGCGGACCCGCTGGACGATCAGCTCCTGCTGTTCGGGCTTGATGTAGCTGCAGTCGAGATCGCCAAGGATGAACACGTCGAAGGTGTTGACCTGGTCGGCCGACGTGGGAAGATTGGTCAGCTCGAGCCCCTCGATATTCGAACGCTTGAGAAACTCGTTCTGGCGGGTCTGGATCAGGGAACAGAACTCGAGGTCCGGATCCTTGGCGAGAAATCGCTGCACGATGGCGCCATATTCGGCCCGGAGCGTGCCCTCGAGGTAAAGGACGCGAATGCCGGGTTCCACCACGCTGGCCACGGCGCTTCGCTGGTTGTTCTCTTCGATCCTCTCCTCGGGAATGGGAGGCACGCGGACGGTGTATGTATGGCGCCCGACCGCCATGGGGCGAAACTCGAACTCGACCTCCTGCGGCCCTTCCTTCTCGTCGAGAGTCAGCTCGGCCTCTCCGATCGGCTTGTCGTCTTCGTCGAGGATCACGCGAATCACGCGGCCGGCCAGACCAACCCCCTCGACGGCGGCCGTGATCCGGGCCTTGTTGTTGAGCATGAGTGTGTCGGGGCAGTCCAGCGCAAGCACCTGGATGTCGCGGTAGGCGGCGTCGCTGCGCAGGCTCGATCCCACGCCAATGCAGTGGATCGGCACGCCGACCGCCCCGGCAATCTCCTCGGGACTCCGCGCCGTGTTGTGCACGCCGTCGCTGACGAGAAACACGGCCTCGATCTGCTTGCGCGGAACGACCCGGGCGCCGGCCACCAGCGCGCGGGAGATCGAGGTGGCCTTCCCCTCGGCCGTCAGGGTGGGAACCTGTTTGGCGTCGGCAAGGAGCCGGGGCCGCTCGGAGAACTCGATCACATGGAGCCAGAACTCCTTCCCGAGCTGGTCGGTCCAGGCGGCCACCTGCTCGCGGGCCTGCTCGATCCGCGACTTGCCGCTCGCGTCGTCGGCTATCCCCATGGAAGCCGACGTATCGACGAGAAACACGATCGATCGCTGCTCGGATTGTTCCTTGTAGTAGCTCAGCACCGGACGGAAGAGGAGGAGCACGATCGTGAGGATGGCAACTATCCGCAGGGCCAGCAGGATCTGCCATTGCCGCGGCTTGAGAGTGCGAAATGCGCGCCAATAGAACAGCGTGACCAGCCCGATGGCCAGGGCCGTGACCCAGGCCAGCGTGGAAATGCTGTATCCTTGCTGCAGGGTGAAATTGAGCACGTCGGTTTCGCTTCCAACAATCGATACGAATCGGGCAGCGTCTCTTCACTGCCATGCCCCGGCCTGCCGTCACCGCAGAATCGTCGAACGTCCGGCCCAGCGCGCCTCAGGGATCGGAGAGCCGGCGTTCCGGACTACCGCTTGCCGAGGTTGCTCGCCGTGGGAGGCTCCTTGCCCTCCGAACTGGCGGAACCGGTCTGCCGGCCCGGCTGAGCCGGCCGACTCGACCGGACCTTCTTCTTGCCTTCCTCCACCGCGTCCTCGCCCAGCTTAATCCGCTTCACATAGATCAGATCCTTCAGCGCCGTGCCAACTTCGCCCTTCTGCCGCTTGTGAACCAGGTATTTTTCCGGCTGCACCTCCGGACGATAGGAACGGGGCTCCTCCACCGAAGCGGAGAAAGGCTGCACGTAGAACAGTTCGGCAAGAGGACCGGTAATCGTCCGGCCGTCCTGGAGGGTGACCGTGTACTCGCACTCGCGCGACGGGTACTCCTTGCCCGTGTAGTACTTCTCGTCGACGGCCAGTTCTTTGAATCGCCACTCCTTCTCCATCCACTCCTTGAGCACCCGGCACTCGATCTGTTTCACGACGCGGAGCGGAATCTCCCGCTGACGTTTGGTGGTTTCGTCATAGAGTTTCAGACGCTTGTCGCGGGTCATGTAGATATTGCCCACAAGCACCTTGCCGTCCGACATCTCCAGGAAGCCCGGCACGGAGTCGTCTCGCTCCGTTTCGACCGGCCCAAAAGGATTCAGGGCGGGGGGCTCCTGGGCGTGCACGGGCATGCCACACAATCCGGCGACGACCAGGATCTGTCCCACCGGGTTCCACACTGAGATCTCGGACACGACGTCTCCTCCGCCAGAAGAAGGGAGCAGGAACCACAACAACCTGTATTCTCCCATTATGAACTGAAATGCGGTACCCTGACAGGCGAAATGCCACCTCTGGTGTATATGAATATGATGCTCCGGCGGGGCCCGGCTTCGGGCCTGAGGCAACGCCAGGCGGGTGTCGAACGGCCGCGAAACGCGCTGCTCGCGCTGCGCCCCGGCGGCGCCGGCCACGTCCGGCCAACGCGGCAGCAGGGTGTCAGCTCCTGCTGCCGGGCTCCTGCCTGGGAGCCTCGACGAGCGCGGCATAGAGGATCTGGGCGAACTCGGCCAGGGTAAGCTGCTGGTCGTCGGGGATGCCGCGGCCCTGATCGGTCGGCTCGCAGCCGGCCTCCCGCAGCCACGCATGCAGTTCGGGCCGGCACAGGTTCGCCTCTTCGTCCCCCTGTGGGCCCTGCCATTTCCGCCCCTGGTGTGCGAGAATTCTGCCCAGCTTTGTCCATCCGTCGCGCCGCGTGAGTTTCATTTCGGGCGTTGCCCGTTAGCCCGGATTGAGTGCCCGGCATCCAAGCCACTGCATGGCGGCAAAGGCGGGGTGGTCCAACGGAAGATCCTCGTAGAAGGTGATCACACCACCGCGCTCGACCAGCAATTGCTGCAGCCGTGGGGCGGGGATGTCGCGGACCGGCAACTTCTCCTCGATGGCCAGATGGGCCGCCATCCCTGACGCCTCTCCCAGGGCCATGAAGACCGGTTCCATCCGCAGGGCATTGTAGGCCACGTGGCTCGCCGAACAGGCGACCGGCACAAGCAGCCCGTCGATCGTCCTGGGCACGATCACGCCATAGGGCACCTGGAACGGGGCATGCTGCACGAACAAGTAGCCCTCGCGGCCGCCCGGGTGCGCCGGATCGTACTTATGGCAACCGTGGGGATCGAAGGGCCATTCGACCACACCGATCGAGGAGGGCTGGACGGTGGTTCGGCCGAGCGGTTCTCTCTGGTCACCGTCGCGCTCGGTGAGCATGTACTGGCCTTCCACGCGGCGTCCCTGGCGGACGTAAACCTGCCGCGGCATGTGACCGTTATCCGGCCATTCATCCTTGCACCAGCCCCACTGGCCGGCGTCCTGGCGCAGCGACTCGGGCACCTCCGGGTCGTTCTGCAACAGCCAGACGAGCCCCACGTTGTGGGACAGATACCGCTTGTAGATTTCGCGGCGCTGGGCGGGGGTGGCGGTGGGCCAGGGCCAGCACTCTTCGGCCAGGTCGAGCGACTCGCAGGGCACGCCCGTGTCGGGATGGGGGTGATCGCTGTTGAGCTCGTATTTCTCGCCGGGCATCTCGATGAGCTGGATGATGTGGCGAAAACTGGTTGCCCGGCCCGAGCGGATGTCTTCCAGTACGAACCGGTAGTCGTCGCGACTGTATCCCTCGGGCTTCTCGATGGCAACGCGGTTCTCGGCAACGTTGGTCACGTGAAAACGAAAACAATAGGCCTCAGTGGCGCCGTCGGCCTGGCCGGTCGAACCGGCAAGGGGCTCGCTGGTGCCGAAACGCATATAGATCCTGCCGGCGTGCGGCTCGCCGAATTCACTGCGCCCTTCGCGGCCGGTGCGGAAAGGCGCGCCCGCCATGGCCGCCAGATCGCCCTCGTAGGTCGCGTCGATGAATACGCCGGCCCGGACCGGCGTCCATTGCCCCGGCTGCAGGCGATCTTCAATCATGATCGCCGCGAGCCGCCCGTCTTCGACGATCGCCTGCCTCAATTCGCGCTGCAAGTGCAGCTGGATCCGGCCTTGTTCGCCCCGGATCATTTCGTGGAAGATCCGCTCGGCCAGGTGCGCCTCGTACGAGTAGCCGCTGCGGCACCGTTTCACGTTGGACGAACCCGGATGGTCGCGGTCGGACTGGTCGTAGTGCTTCAGCACGCGGCGGGTGAACTCGTAGAACAGGCCGCCCACCGCCTGCCGCTTGCCGATGTCGGCGTTGGTCAGCCCGTTGGAGACGATACCGCCGATGTGGTCTTCGTATTCCACCACCAGGACGGTCCGGCCAAGCCGTGCGGCGCTCACGGCAGCGGCAATTCCGCCGGGAGTTGCGCCGACGACCACGACTTCGGCCTGCAACGCTTTCGCGGCGGCGCCATTCTCGGCAGATGCCGCCACGGCGGTCAGAAGACAGAAGAGCGTCGGAATCGCGAGGAGTGGTTGCATGTTCGTTCTCCCGTGGCAGGTTGATCCTTGCACGCGCTCTCCATGACCGGGGCCGGCGGCTGCCCGCGCGGCCAATCGGGCGGAGTGTCGCACCTGGAAGCAGCCAGGCTGCAGCCGCTCGACACCGGCCGGCCGGAGCGGGTTGCGATCCAGTTTCGCCCATAGGCTTCAGGGAAGAAAGGGGCGGAAGGAATATGCCGCATCGCGGGATCAAGCGGCCGAGGCGGCGTCTCGGACCGCTTCTCTGCTGGCCCGACTGGCGCCGCACCGCTTCGAGTGCCGTGGCGGTGTCGAGAATGGGGGCAGGTAGCGCGCAGCACAAGCTCCATGGGCCGGCCAGCGTCTGGCTGACACTCGACCACCAGCCCGCCAAATGTCGAGGCCCGTGGGAGTACCCGTCAGTCCCTTGCCGGAGAGCCAAGTCTCCAAGGGGGCACGATGGCCCGCTACGGCTGCAGAGGTTGTTGCTCAGTGTCTCCAACTTCACGCAAATTGGCTCTGGGGCAGGATTTGCTGCCACTGTTGACTTGACTCGGTCGGGCCCTTGCCGAGACAATTGAATGTGGAGTGTTAGTGCTCCCTTCCCGACTTTCTTTTCGATCAGCCGGCGACGCGTTTGGAGGCTTTCTGCGCATGTCTCACAAAGCTCCACGGTCCGATCCGGGCGTGTCCCGTCGGCAGTTCCTGCAGCAAGCAGGCATCCTCTGTGCCGCCTCGGCGCTGGGGGATGGTTCGGAGTTGGCCTTCGGCCAGCAGGAGAATGCAGATGCCACCGGTCCGATCGACTGCGGTCCGCCGCCGAAGGCCAAACCGCAGAGTCGCACGGGGGGCGAATCGTTTGTGCCGCTTCCGCTGCCGGTCACTCCCCTGCGGCGAAGCGAGAAGAAGCGGCCTCCAAGTCCGGCCGCGCTCATCGGCAAGGCGGCCCTGGGAGTCGCTCGCTGGATTACTCGCGACGGCAAACCGGTCATGTATCGCGACTGGATGACCGATCCGGCGGACGTCGACACGCTGCTGGAGTGGACGAACCAGAAACTGGGCCTCAATTACCGCTCGATCGAAACCGACCTGACCAGCTTCTCCTACGATCCGCTCGAGCTGCCGGCCCTGTTGATCGCCGGGCACAACTCATTCGAATTCCCCGACCAGACGCGCCGCGCCCTGGCCCAGTACGTGGCCGACGGCGGGATGATCCTGGCCGACGCCTGCTGCGGCTGGAATGATTTTGCCGACAGTTTCCGCCGCGAGATGGAACTTGTCTTCCCCGGCCGTCCGCTGCGCAAAATGCTTCCCGAAGAGCCGGTCTTCTCCTCGTATTACAAGCTTGCCTCCTTAACCTACAAGAAAGCCGACGGCACCGAGTACGAGGACATGCCGTGCCTGGAGTCGATCGATTTCGGGTGCCGTAGCGGCGTGATCTTCTCCCCCTGCGACCTGACGTGCGGCTGGGACGGCCACGAACACCCCCGTGGAACTCGCGTCGTCGTCGATCAGGCTCGTCAGGTGGGGGCCAACCTGGTGACCTACCTGCTCGGATCGTTCCAGTTGGCAAGATTCCTGAGTACGACGAAACGCTACCACGAACAGGACGCCCCGAGCCGCGACGATTTCGTGTTCGCCCAGCTCAGGCATGAAGGCGACTGGGACCCCGATCCCTCGGCGGTGCACACCCTGCTCAGGCACGTCCGCGACAACTCCACGCTGGAGGTGAAGTTCAAGCGGCAGGAGATCGAGCTCAACCAGCCGGAGATCGGGCTCTACCCGATCCTCTACATGACCGGTCACCACGAGTTCCACTGGAACGAGGAGGAGACCGGCCGCCTGCAGCGATACCTTGCCGCCGGCGGCGTGCTTGTGGCCGACGCCTGCTGCGGGCGGATGGCCTTCGACGTGGCCTTCCGCCGCGAAATCGCCAAGGTGATGCCCGACCGCCCGCTGGAACGTCTGCCCGGCGACCACCCGCTCTACCACTGCCACAGCGACATCAGCCAGGTCGAATACACCGAAAGGGTCGAGGAAGACCACGGTTTCTTCGCCACGCCCGAACTGGAAGGCATCGCCCTTGACGGCCGTCTGGCGGTGATCTACAGCAAGTTCGACCTGGGCAACGGCTGGGAGCAGTTTTCCCACCCCTACAGCTACGGCGTCAAGGACAACGACGCCCTGAAGATCGGCACGAATATCCTGGTGTATACGGTGATGCATTGAGAAACGTGAACTATGTCTCCAGCGGCTGAAAGGATCATCGACCGGCTCGACGCCACGCGGCAGAAATGGTGGATTTTTACCCTCCTCAGCACCGCCGTCTGGGCCATCAGCACTTCGTTTGCCGTGGCCCTGGCGTTCATGACGGCGGACGCCCTGGCCCGGTTCTCCCAGGCAGCGCTGGGCGGGTTGCTGGCAGCTTGGGCCGCGGTGACGCTCTTCCTGGCGGTCTTCGTCCTGCGGAGGATCGCGCGGGCCCAGCGGACGATCGAGGCCACCGCCCGCTGCATCGAAACGGAGTTTCCCGAACTGGGCAGTTCCCTGATCAATGTCGTGCAACTCTCGAGCGACACCAGGAATGAGTCGCGGGCCTTCTGCGAGGCCGCTGTCAACGAGGCCGCGGCTCTTGCCGACAAGGTCCGTTTCGAACACGCAGCCGCCCACGAAACCCGCTGGCGACGTTTCCTCTACTGCATGCAGAGCCCCTACGATCTGGTCGAAGCAATGGTCGTCTTCGGCCTGCTGTTCGGCATCGGGATCCTGAGCCAGTGGCTCAACCCGAACCTTGGTTCGGCCGCGGGGCGGCTGATGCAGCCGTGGAAGTTCGTGCCCTCGGTGGGTTCCGTCAGAATCCTCGAGGTCACCCCGGGAGATACGGAAGTGCTCCTGGGTGAAAGCCTCGACATCGCCGCGGTCATCGTCGACCGCGCCGAAGGAGATCCCTGTCCGGCAACGCTCTACGTGACCTGGGAGGACGGCAGCCGGCTGGATCTGCCAGTGACGCCCGGCGAACGCTACACCAGCCGGGTGCAACGCGACGGGCAGTCGGTCGACGAGGTCCGTCGGAACTACTCCCTCACCCTGCCCACCATCAAGTCGTCGCTGACCTACCGCCTGGAAATCGGCGACTCTCAGACCGACCTCTACCGCGTGGCCGTTACGGAGAAGCCGACCGTCGAAGAGGTGGAAGTCACGCTCAAGTACCCGGTCTATCTGGGGAAGGCGGAAGAGACTTTCCTTCAGAAAACGCCCGACCTGGAAGTGCCCCAGTACACGATCGCCGAACTGCGGATCCGCCCGTCGGTGCCGGTCACCAAGGGGCACATCGATGCGGAAGGCGTAATCTACAGCGGCGAGCTGCGCTCCAATGGCCGGCAGATGGTCGTGCGCATGCCGCTGGTGAAGAACACGACCTTCACCATCCACCTGGAAAAGAACGGAAAGGCCGACGCCAATCCGCGACTGAACCGCGTGGTGGTACTTCCCGATCGACCGCCCACGATCGAGCTGCTCAAACCGCCGCGCCAGGGCACGGCCGCACCCGGGAGCAATCTGGCGGTGATGATCCGCAGCGGCGACGATCACGGTATCGGCCGCGTGCGGCTGGAGATGAGGGTCCGGGAGGAATCGGTCGGTGAATCGGCCGAGGGAAGCGAAGGCCAAAACAGCCCGGGCGAGGAAAACGCCGCCAAGACCGCCGCTGCGAACACGACGGTCGTCAAGGAGTGGACGGAGTTCGACAGCAAAAACACGGCCGTGCTCCATCACCTCATGGCCCTGTCCCCCGAGATCGCCCGCCCCGGGCAGACGGTCCAGATCAGGGCGTCAGTCCGCGACCGGCGGATGTTCAACGACTTTGGGCTCGAGCTTCTGCCGCAGGAGTCGGTCACTGCCTGGCACTCCGCAGGCGTCGTCGACGAAAAAGCCAAGGTCGAGGAGACGCTGGAGAAGCTCGACAGCCTGCGGAGCGCCCTGTTCGAGATCCTCCAGCAGCAGGTGCGCGCCCGGGCACTCAACGCCCTCGTGGCCGCCGGCACCCAGATCGACGAGGCCCTCGCCGCAGCCGGCCAGGTCCGGTCGATGCAGGTGGAGATCCAGAAATCGTCGATCGCCCTGGTCAAGTCGATCGGCGATACCCAGCGTGAGGATCACCAGGCGATCAAGCGGAGCCTCAACCAGCTCGCCTTTGGCGAGATGCTCAAGGCGGTCTCAGAGTGCGACACGCTCGTCAAGGCAAAACGGATCGACGAGCTGCCGGCGACCGCCGGCGACCTGGGCCTGACCCAGGCTGCGATCATCGACGTCCTCAGCAAGATGCTCGATGTGGCCCGGCGGGCCCAGACCGAAGAACTGGCCGAAATGAAAGACCGCCTGACGGGCGACCTGCCGCCGGAGGCCCGAAAAACGCTCGACGACCTCAACAGCGCCCTTGAGAAGGCCATGCAGCAGCAAAGGAAGGTTGTCGAAGCGGCCGAGAACCTCGCCAAGGCCCCGGTCGAGGATTTCGCCGAAGCCAAGCAGCAGCTCGTCAAGGCACTCGAGGCGGCCGAGGATGACTGGTCGCGGTTCATGACCGAATTGAATACCGATCTGAGCAAGCTCCCCGAGCAGGATTTCGCCAATCCTTCGAGTCTCAAGGAACTGGTCGAGATCCAGACCGAGCTCAAGATGGCCGAAGACGCGACGCTCAAGAAGACGGCCGATATTGCCGTGCCCCTGGAACAGCTCGGCGCGGAAATGGCCGAGGAGATCAAGACCAACATGGAGAAGTGGCTGCCCGACGAGCCTGACCGCGAACGCTGGAGCCAGGAGGAGTCGCTCACCGACGAAGGCAAGGAGGCGCCCATGGCCGAGCTGCCGGGCGAACTGGAGGACCTGATCGGCGACCTGATGGAGGAAGAAGAGGACCTGTTCGACGAGATGGAAGACGTTTCGTCCAGTGCCGCCGACTCGCTCGACAAGGGCGCCGGCTGGGACGTGATGGACGGCCCGATCTCCAACATGAGCGCCAAGGGGGCCACGGGCAATCGGCTGCCCAACAGCAGCGAGATCGGCGGACGGGCGGGCGAAGGGCGCCAGGGCAAGTCGAGCGGCGAATTCGTCGGCGATGAGGCGGTCGGCAAGGGCGGACGCAAAACCCCTAGCCGCCTCACGCCCGATCCCTACGTCAACGGCCAGATCAAGGACCACAGCAAAGACCCCACGGGGGGCGCCACCGGCGGAGGCAAGGAAAGCGGCGAGGGGGGCGAGGGACTCGAAGGCCCCACTCCCGGCCCCCGAGGCGATCGCGAAATGAACCGCCTGGCCGGCAAGCAGGCAGCCCTGCGAAACAAGGCCGAAGGCATCGATCTGGCGCACTACAAGGTCATGGGCTACCATCACACCGATCTGGCAAAAATGATCGACCTCATGGGCCAGATCGAACGCGATCTGAAGGCCGGACGTTACCAGAATGCGACGCGTGCGCGCGACGTGATGCTGGAAGGACTCGGCGACGTGAAGCAGCACCTCGAAGGTGAATTCGAGATCCGCAAGGACGAAACCGTCAACCTTCCCGCCGATGTGCAGAAGGACCTCCTCGGCAGCCTGCAGGATCCCTCGCCGGCCGGCTGGGAGGAGATGAACCGCCGCTACTTCGAACGGCTCGCCCGCGGCGGCGGCGAGGCGGCGGCCGGCGGCCCTACGCTCATCGGCAGCCCCCGCGAAGCCCCCACACTGACCGGCAGCTCCAACGAAGGCCCCACGCTGACCGGAAATGGGCCGTAAGGCCAGGACACCCCAGGAGACATGGCCCGACGGCCGGCCGCACGCATGCCCTGCCGTCGAGGAGAGTCCTTATCGGCCTGTGCCGCCATGGGCCCAACCCAACAGGGCCGCTTCAATCCTTTGTGAAGACACCATGATCCGATCCGCTTTCGCTGCCGCCATGTTCCTGCTGGCGGCACCTCTGATCCTCGGCTGTCCCTCCACCGACCGGCCCGCCTCGGCGCCTGACGGCAATCCGCAAAAACCGGCGCCGTCGACGGCTGCGCCTTCCGCAAAGACCGAGCGCGTCGCGGCGCCCGCCGCCGGCCATACCGCCGGCAAGCAGCAGCCTGCCGCCCCCCTGGCAGGCAAGGAATGGAAAGATCCGGCGGGAAACGTTCTGGCCGTCGGCGAGTTTGTTTCTTTGATGGACGGAAAGGTCTGCCTGCAAACGCCCGACGGGCTGGGCGTCGCCGTGCCCCTGGAAGAACTGTGCCAGGCCGATCGCAAGCTGGTCGAACAGGACGCGGCGGCTGATCTGACGGTTCCGCAAGAGCCGGAGGTGGAGGTGGAAGAGATGATCGAACCGATGGCTGCGACCACACCGGGCGCGGACGCAGCGGACGGCAGCGAGCAGCAGAAGGTCGTGATCCCCTTCGACTTTGTTTCCCGGTTTGATGACGGCAGCTATGGCGGCAAGATCGGCGAGATGATCGTCAAGAAGATCCAGGGTCAAGGAACGTTTGCCGTTCCCGACGCCATCGACATCCGCGATCAGTGTGCCCGGCATGGCGTGAAAATCACCCCCGACACGCCGCCTGCGGAGATCCGGCGGGTGCTCCGCGACCTGTTCGAGGCCCAGATCGCCATCTGGGGCAGTTGCGAGAAGGCGGCGGGCCAGCAGTGGGACGTCTACGACCTGACCATCCGCTGCGCCGATTTCTCCGCGGGGGGCGAGCCGACAATGCTCTATGAGAAGGTCAATGTGCGGACCAAGACGGTGAGCGAGATTCCCCACCTCTACGTGGCCGAAATGCTGAAGAGGCTCTACGGACGCGAGCCGGACGGCCCGGCCCCGAGCGATCCGCTGGCCGAACAGAACTGGCGCGACAATCCGAACCTCGTCGAGAACGGCAGTTTTGAGGCAGGCACTCGGGCCGTGCCCGACGGCTGGGAGGATCGCGGAGGCCAGGACCGCCTGCCCCTCGGCACGCTCGTCCACTGGACCACCGAATCCGGCAATCCCGGCAACCACGTGATCCGTTTCACGTTCGACGCGAGCGTCGGGGATGGATTCGGCGTCATGTACTACAGCAGGCCGTTCCCGGTCGAGGAAGGGGCAAGGTACCGTTTTCAGTGCCGCTATCGAACCAACGGCCCGACCGTCAAGGTGTTCATCAAGTGCGGCGAAGAGATGGGGAGCGACTACAAGCCGGCCGGCGGGGCGGATCTTGCCCGTGATCCACTCGCGCAGACTGAGCAGCCGGAATACATTCCCCGGTTCGGTTATCTCCGCGAGTGCTACCGCAGCCAGCAGAACCTCAAAGGCGGCAAGAACCAGTGGCACACCCACACCCAGGACTTCACTCCAAAGCACACCAGGTACACGCCTCGCTGGGGACGTGTCATGCTCTATGCCTATCTCGGCGGCGGCGTGGTCGAGTTCGACGACATCGTGATCAAGCAGATCGTGCCCGCCTCGGCCAGTGACCAGAAGAAGGACCCCCGGCACTCCCAGGACAGCTCCGTGACCATCAAGGAGATGGAAGAAAACGAGCGCCGCGCCCGCCAGCCCGAGGCAAAGCCCAGGCAGTAGCGGCTGACGGGGCCGTTTCACACCGCTTTGCCTCTTGAATGGCGCTGCCGGGCGGGCTAGATTGACCGGGCGTGCCCTCTCTGCCCGGCACCCTGGCGGGCCCGGCAAAGCCCGCCGGGCCAGGCCAACCTCGAGTGTTTCGGCCAAATGAAGTCGCTGAGGGGGCGGAAGGCGGAAGAAGGAGCCGCCGGGCATAGCAGCGCCTCGGGGTGTAGCATGACTATACTCGCTTAACCCGCCTTGCCCGCCTTCCGACCGCCAGTCTTGCTGCTCCAGACGACTGAGTGGATGCCAGGAAACTCCATCGAGAAACGGACCACGCCATGATACGCCTCTTCGCCTCTGCCCTGGTCTTCCTGGCCGCTTGCCAGGTCCCCGTCCGTTGCCAGGATAGGGCGCTCGAGACCGCGTGGGACAATCCGCCCATCGACGCCCGGACCCGCTGCTTCTGGTGGTGGCTCAACGGCAACGTTACCAGGGAGGCGATCACCCGGGACCTCGAGGCGATGCGTGCCCAGGGAATGGGGGGTGGGCTCTTGATCGATGCCGACGGATCCGGCCAGCGGGGCAATCAGATCGTGCCCGCTGGCCCCATGTTCGGCTCCGAGCCTTGGCGGGAACTGATGGTCCACGCCGTCAAGGAAGCCAAACGCCTCGACCTCCAGTTCTGCCTGGCCATCCAGAGCGGCTGGA
>CAZLWV010000145.1:0-20032 GCA_964563135.1 uncultured Planctomycetaceae bacterium | reverse complement strand
CCGAAGAGTGGCGACGGAGGGCCGGATCTCTTGGAGTCGTGCAAGTCTATTCAGAGGATCGCTTCTGGGCATGCTCCACGACCAGGCATGGTCTTCTTCCGGGAGTTTGGTGGAATCATCCACTTGTTGAGGTGGCACTATTTGACACAGCTCCGGCGAAGGAGCGTTCCGTCTGGTGGCTGAAGGAACTCGATACGGTTGCTGCCGGGCTGGCTGCGCTGAGATCTGCGTGGTTGTCCACCTGCGGCCAGTGGATCACGGTCCTACAGACGGCGACACCCAGTGCGGTGGACTGCCCCAGGAAGAGGGCAAGTGGAGCGTTCTCCGATCGTCCAGCCCCAGGAACCGGACTGTCGCTTCCGGGGGTGTCGAACCGGAGGCCAGTCCCCCCCGGGAAAAGGGCCACCGACTGGTTCGTGACGGGGTCCATTTCGCTCTGGCGTAATGCCGCAATTTCCGTAGAATAAACGGGTTAGGATCGGTCGGCGACAACTGTTCGAGGTTGCTGGGGCTATGCGTGCTGGCATGGCGGCTGCTGTCAGAATTCACGACCTTTCGACCGAATCCTCGGGAAACCGCGTGTTCTGAGAACGAGTGGAAATGGCCAATCGACGAATCACTCGCGCCGTCGGTGCGACGAGCCTCGAAATCAAGTGCCTCTTCCTCTTCGGCATCTTCCTGCTGGTGGTGATGGCGTTCAGCCTGTGGCTCTACTGGACGGTGACCGAGGACGTGGTGTACGAGCAGAATCCGGTCACGGCCGAGCGACTGGTGGACCAGTTGCTGCTTCAGGTCCACTGGGAAGGTCTGGACACGTTTGCGGAAGAAACGTGGAAGAACGAGGCGGACAACCTGATGAAGGAGTTCGCTGACATGCTCAGCGAGCGGGACGTGCAGGCCACGTTTCTCTACCGCCCGGACGCTCCGCTGTATGCCACCTCGAAAAAGGGACATCCGGAAGACGAATACGAGCGCAAGCTGGTGCTGGAGTACATGAGGTCGCCGGCCGAGGCGGAGCACTCGCAGCGCTACCTGCGAGATCGCTTCTACTTCTATCAGCCCTTTTATGCCAAAAAGACATGCCTGGGCGCATGCCATACTTCGTTGCCGCCAGGGGGGGTATTGAGCTTCGCCTACACCAACCCGACCGGCATGCCCCAGGAACCGCTGCCGGCGGGGGACCTGATGGCGGTGGCTAAAATCACGCTTCCGAATACCCATCTGCGCAACGCGGTCGATACCACATGGAACTGGCTTCTGGCCGCGGCCATCATCACGGCCTTCCTGGCGATGATCGCCTTCTACATTGTGATTCGCTACGTGATTGTCCGCCCGGTGCGTCACCTGCGGGACGTGAGCGACGCGATTGCGCACGGCGACATCAACATGCGTGCCGACATCCGCACGGGGGACGAGTTCGAGGCCCTGGCCGTGGCCTACAACCGCATGCTCCGGCACCTGGTAGACGCCCAGGACGAGCTGCGCGACGCCAACGTGAACCTGGACGTTAAGGTCGACGAGCTGGCCAAGCTCAATATGCAGCTCTACGAGACGAACCGGATCAAGAGCGATTTCATGGCGACCATGAGCCACGAGCTGCGCACGCCGCTGAACAGCATCCTGGGCTTCAGCGACGTGCTCCGGTCGATCGATTCGCTGGACGAGAAACAGAAGCGTTACGTCCAGAACATCCAGAAGTCGGGCAGGCTCCTGCTGGAGATGATCAACAACGTGCTGGACCTGGCGAAGGTCGAGAGCGGCAAGATGGAGCTTCGGCTCACGTCGTTCGACGTACGGCGAGTGATCGGGGCCCAGTGCGACATGGCCAGGCCGCTGACGGAGAAGAAGAACATTGACCTGATCGAGGAAATCCAGCCGGACCTGCCCCCGATGCGTCAGGATCAGGGTCGGATCCAGCAGGTTCTGAACAACCTGCTTTCCAACGCCATCAAGTTCACGCCCGAAGGAGGACGGATCAAGGTGGTTGCGCGTCGCGACGACAAGGGGCGACTGGTGATGCAGGTGGTCGACACGGGGGTGGGTATCGCGGAAGAGGACCAGCAGGTGATTTTCGAGAAGTTCCGCCAGGGGAGTACCAGCATGCCGGGCAATGACGCCATGACCCGCGAGTACGGCGGCAGCGGACTGGGGTTGTCGATCTGCCGCGAATTGTGCAATCTGCTGGGGGGAGAAGTGACCGTGCGAAGCGAGTTGGGGACAGGGAGCACGTTCACCGTGCGGCTGCCGTGGGAAATCGAGCAGAAGCCGATCCTCGACTCGCCCCTGACCGCAGACTTCGAGGAGTTCAGCAAGGCGTCGCGTTACGACCGAGCACGATTCGGAGCCGCTTCCTCACCGGGCCAAACCGCCGATGCTTCGGCGGCGGCTCCCGAGTCCAAATAGGCCCATGACCATGACCAGCTCGAACGACGCGGAAGTGATACTGTATACCGACGGGGCGTGCAGCGGGAATCCGGGCCCGGGGGGGTGGGCCTTCGTGCTTCGGCACCCGGCCACAGGCAAGGAGCTCGAACAGGCCGGCGGCGAGCGCGAGACGACGAACAACCGGATGGAGCTGCTGGCGGTGATCCGGGGGCTGGAGGCCCTCAAGCGGTCCACAAGCGTTGAGCTGGTCAGCGACAGCACCTACGTGGGCAAGGGGATCTCGGAGTGGCTGCCGAAGTGGAAAGCCAACGGCTGGCGGCGCCGAGAGGGAGGCCAGCTCAAGCCGGTCAAGAACGAAGAGCTTTGGCGGCGTCTGGACCAGCTTCTGGCGAGGCACCGGGTCCGTTTCACCCATGTTCGCGGGCACTCGGGTCATCCGGAGAACGAGCGTTGCGATACGCTGGCGGTGGCCGCCTACCAGCGGTATCTGTAGCCCGTCAGGTCCAGTGGATGAAGAAGCAGGTGAGGTGGAAGAAGACGGGGGCGGAGAAGCAGAGGGAATCGATCCGGTCGAGAACCCCGCCGTGGCCTTCGATGAGCGTGCCGTAGTCCTTCACTCCGCGGTCGCGTTTGATGGCCGACATGGTCAGGCCACCGCCGAAGGCGGTCAGCGAGACGACGAAGGAGGCGAAGGCGGCCTGCCACCAGTAGTGGAAGGGGGTCACGCCCCAGAGGGCGGCGCCGATGAGGGTGACGCTGGCAGCGCTGCCGATCAGCCCTTCCCAGGTTCGCGCCGGGCTGATCGCCGGCACGATCGGGTGCCGGCTGGGAATCTGCGACCAGAGATACTGGCAGGCATCGGCCAACTGGACGATGAGCACGAAGAAGAACAGCAGCCGGAACTTGGGGCCGGCGTTTTCATAGGGCATCTTGATTTCAGCCCGCATCATGTCCGCGACGGAGCCCGGCTGATCGGATGGCGCATCTTCTGCCGCCTGGCCTTCGTTGTTTGCGGCCGGTTGGCTCGCAGCCGGTTCCGGCGGGGCAAGTTCCAGGGTCAGCAGCGCCGGCGCGTAGCTCAGGCAGTAAACACAGATCAGCAGGCCGGCCTGGATCTTGGCCGTTCGTTCCAGGAACCGTTTCGAGTCGCCGGAGAAGGCGATCCTGGCCGGAATCAGCAGGAAGGCGTAGACGGGGATGAAGATGCTGTAGATATCGTAGGCGGTGACCCCCAGACGCTGTTCGAACCAGGGACGCGCCGCAAGCATCAGGAACACGTATTGCAGGGGCGTGCAGGCGAAGAACACCCAGAACAGCGCCCGATGGTCGGCCGGGCGTGTGGGAGTCAGGGTGATGAACTCGCGGAGCGCCCAGAACGAGATCATCAGGAACAGCATGATCGTGATATCGGCACCCACCAGAAGCGCCCCGGCGAGCGGGGCGAACAGGAGCCACCAGGCCCAGACGCGCAGGCGGAAGGTCTCGATGATGGCCGGATCGAGGCCGAGATCGACCCGCCGCTTGAGAAAGCGTACCACGGCGGAAGCGATGCCCAGCAGCACCAGCACGCCGCCGAAGAGTTCCAAGGTGAGCACATCCATTGGATCGTCTTGCCTTATGCTTCCTTCAACCGTATCACAGCTTCGCGGGCTCGCTGCAGAAACTTGGCTTTGGGTTCCTTGCGTTCCAGCCACATCGGCGGCCCGAAGGTGACGCAGGTGAGCATCGGTACCGGAAGGACCTCGCCCCGGGGGAGGATTCGGTTCATGTTGTCGATGTGGACAGGGATCAGTTCCAGATCCGGACGCTTCTTGCTCAGGTAGTACAGACCACTTTTGAACTCGCCGATCTCGGGGCCCGACGACCGCCCCCCTTCCGGAAAAATGATCAGGGAATGCTGGTGCCCGATTTCGTGAATCATCAGGTCAACCGGGCTTTGATGGACTTTGATTTCGGTACGATCGATCAGCAGGGCGTTGAAAACCTCCCGCGACAGGTAGCGCCGGATGGGGCCCCCCATCCAGTATTCCTTGGCTGCCACGGGGCGAGTCAAGGTTCGCACTTCGGGTGGCAGGGCGGACCAGAGGACGACTGCGTCGAGGTGGCTGGTGTGGTTGGCGAAGTAGACCCGCTGACAGGGATCGGGGTGGCAATCGATCCAGCGCACACTTGCCCCGCTGAGAAACCTCGCAACCAACGCCAGAATGCCACCCGCAATGTTCGTTTCCATGACGCCGCAACCATCCCCAAATCCACGAAACTCCTATCCTAGCTTGGATTTGGAACGGAGCATAGGCCCCGATTCCGCGTGGGAAAGACGGATTCGGGGATGCCGGTGGAGTGTCCGATTCGGGGATCGGCGTCGCGGCAGCCGGTGATCGCTCGCGACGAGCCGCTCCACCCCCGAGACTCGTTGCCGGGAACGAGCATTCTGGGTCATTCCTGTCCGACCGCAAGCTTCTGAGGGTCGTTCTTCCAGTTGTACTGGCTGGCGAACTGTTTCTCGTCGAGAGTCGCCTGGCCCTCCTGGGTCTGGACGACGTAGACGATATCGCCCGGCTGACACGATCCATCGTAGTGACCTGTGGGGGATATGACGGCGTAGTTGTGGTCGGCGAAAATGAGGATGGTGCGGAGCAGTTTTCGCTCCTGGGGCCGGTGGAGCCGGATCGTGCTGGGGCCGGCCAGGAGGGCAAGCTTCCCGTCGGCCGAGAAGGCCTGGCTGCCAATCGGGCTCTTGCTGGTCCGTTCTCCCGTGGCGATGTCCCAGCCGCAGGTTTCGGAGAGGCTTGCGGTGAGGACCGCCTTTCCGTCGGCCTGCCAACCGAGGGCGACGATCGGCTGATCCTGACTGCTGACAGAAACCCGGCTCGGGGATCCGCCGTTCTCTGCGGTCAGAAGGACAACTTCTTCGGCCCCCGCATTCCCGCTGGTGACCGCCAGCCGTCCGGCGGCGGCCGACCAGGCCAGGAGCCGCGGGGCAGCGGTTGCCTCCGTGAAGGAGAGGAGTTCACTTCCGTCCTTGGCGTCGATGAGTTCCACCGTGGAAGACGATCCGTGGGCCAGCGCCGTTCCGTCGCGGACCCAGGCCACGGACTCGGACTGACCCTCGAAGCGTTCGCGGTAGTCGCCGGTCTTGCCGTCCCAGACTTTCAGACTGTCGCCGGCCGTGGCAATCTGGGTCCCGTCGGGAGACCAGGCCAGTTGGTCGATGCGTTCTTCGAGAGAGAGGCTGAACGACCAGAGCTGTTTGCGTTTCTGGACGTCGTAGACCGACGTGGGAAGCTCCATGCGCTGGCGGGACTCGTTCCAGTGCTCCGTAGTCACGGCCAGCCTGGACTGCTGCGGATCGGTGTCGGGGCTGTAGACCAGCGAATGCACAGGGCCTTGCGCATCGAGTCGGACCGATTGGCCGGTGGCGATCTCGATGAGACGGAGGGAGCCATCCAGATTGCCCGATGCGATGGTCTTGGCATCCGGTGAGATGGCCAGGGCGCTGGGTGCACCCGGATGGAGAGGCAAGGCGGCAACGGGCCGGCTCAGCCCGGCGGACTCGCAGTGGAGCACCTGGCCGTTTTCCTGGACGAGGACCACCTTGCTTGTGTTTCCGACGCGGCACAGCAGGCTCTTGCCGGTTGCGAAATCCGGCCCAATCTTGCCTGTTGTGAGGTCGTAGTAACGAGTTCTTCCGTCGCGATCGCCGCCGGTGCCGATGATGACGGGGGGATCGACGACCCAGACCAGGGCCCGGTCGCCGCCGATATGCTGGGGCAGGTCGCCGAGCTTCGTAGCGTCCTGCACCCGCCAGATCGCGATTCCCTGATCGCTCCAGCCGGCATCGCAACTGGACGCAATCATCGTGGCGCAGGGAGACCAAGCCAGGGCCGAGATCGGTTCGACGTGGGTTGTCGAGATCGATACCAGGGGCGTCCGTCCGGAAGCCGGTTCCCAGACATGGATGGCCAGATCGTTGCCGGCGGCCGCGAGTCTGGAGCCGTCGGGAGCGAATGCCAGGGCTCGCAGTCTTCCCGTGGCGCCGGTCAGGTGCGGCAACGCCTTGTTCGCCTTGAAGTCCCAGAGCATCACGGCGTCGTGCTCGTCCTGGCCGGGGCTCTTGTCGACATAGGCCAGCATGGTTCCGTCGGGCGACCAGGCGAGCGATCCGGGCTCGGTCGAACGCGTACTGAACTGGTCGGGAAGAACGGTGCCGTGGTTGGTATCCCAGATCAACAGCGCGCCCGCCTCGTAGGCGGCAGCCAGGTAGGTTCCGCCGGGCGCCCATGCCAGCGAGCGGGCCGCCCCATCGCGGCCGGGGTAGACGAGAATGGACTTGAGGGCCCCGGTACTAAGATCCCAGATGCGAATCGCTCCCTCTCCGCCGCCGGTAGCCAGAGCGGTGCCGTCAGGGGCCGCGGCGGCACAGAAGATCGGCGTCCGGTGTCCGACGGTTTCCAGCGTCCAGCTCGTGACGCCGGAGATTTCGGAGGGGTCGGTTACGAGGGCCTCTTCTCCCAGCGAGCCTCGCACGCGCGGGGACTTTCCCGATTGTCCGGCCAGCGGCACCGCTGCCGGAATCGTCACGGCAGGCTCGGTCAAACGGACGGTCCAGCCCTGGGCCTGAACCACCCTGCTGTTCTCATTCGCAGTCAGTCCGCGGCTGAAGATGAGCGTTGCCGCGTAGGCGCTGACGATTCCCACCAGGAGGCTGGAGAGGATACCGATGGTAAGCCACAGGCCCCACTGGGGTTTAGGGGGAGGGGGCAGCACGTAGAGGCCCGAGTACTGGCTTCGCGATGCGCTGTGCGTCGAGGAGCCGGTCTGGACGCGGCGTTTGGCACGCTTCTGGGGAGACGTGCTGGCTTCCTCCGCGTTGATGGGGGTGATGATCGCGCTGGTGGCCTGGGGCATGGGCGCCGTTGCAGCCGCCTTCCAGGCCTTTTCGATCATCTCCGGAAGATTAGCGCCGGCGCACAGAGGATAGAGCGTTTCTGCCAGGTCGCTCGGCTTCTGGAATCGCTCATCGGGATCCTTGGCGAGCATCTGTTCGAGGACTGCAACGACCTTCTTGGGCAGGTCGGGGCGGAACTGCTGGATTGGCGGCGGCGGGTCCTTGCGATGGGCCATCATCTTGTCGAACGAACTGGAATACTGCACACCTCCAAAGGGCGGCTGGCCGGACAGAACCTTGTAGAACGTGCATCCCAGGCTGTAGATGTCGGCCCGGATATCGACCGAATGGGTATCGGCAACCTGCTCGGGGGCCATGTAGTCGGCGGTCCCCATGGGTTGTCCGGCGGTGGTCAATTCGACGTTGGATTGCTTGTCGATGTGAAACCTGGCCAGCCCGAGATCGAGGATCTTGGCGATGCCGGCCCCGGTGACCATGACGTTGGACGGCTTGATATCGCGGTGGACCAGGCCCTGCTCGTAGGCGCACTGCAGTCCCAGCGCGGCCTGGCGGATGATCTCGCAGGAATCGGCGACTCCGAGAGGACCAAGGTAGTCGACCAGTTCGGTCAGGTCGAATCCATCGATCAGCTCCATTGCCAGGTACTGGACCCCGTCGACCTCGCCGGCATCGGTCGCGCGGACGATGTGCGGATGATCGAGTTTACCCACCGCCGCCATCTCGCGTTCGAACCGCGCCACGGCACGCTGATCCGTATTGCGCCCCTTGGGAAGCACCTTGAGCGCCACTTCGCGCCCCAGCCGGGTATGGACCGCCCGATACACGGTTCCCATCCCACCGTGGCTCAGTTCCTCGACCAGCTTGTAGTCTCCCATCTGGCCGAGAACCGGCTCTTCGTCTTCGTGCGGGGCGACCGTCTCCGCGGGGGTCGCCTCCGTCGCATCGGCGAAACCTGCACCCAGGGCGATCGAGCGGGTGATCGCATCGTGGCAGGCAGCTTCCTGCGAGTAGCGATCGAGCGGTGCCCGCTGCTGACAGAGATCGATCAATCGATCTGCCACCCCCTCGACCTCCGACAAGGCCGCCTCGCAGCGCTGGCAACCCTCGAGGTGCCGCAAGATCGCGTCGGCATCCGGTTCCGCAATCCGCCCCAGGGCGTAACTGGTAAGCTCTTCACGTGTCGGGCAACCTATTCCATTCATCGCCATCACCTCAAACATGGGGTAGCCGAAAAACTTCGGACTCACCCCCGGTACGTGCTGAAACGCGCCAATCGTGGCATGCGGGAATCACGCTTTCGGCATACCGGCACTCCGACTTCAGATCGGCAGGCCGCTGGTCGGCGGCGGGAACGGAGGCCTGCTGCCGAACGTGCTAACGTGGGGACAAGGGCATCGGTGGAGCTCTCCTCCCGCTGGCGCCGCGCATCCCTGGGCCTGTCTGCGTGAGGAAGCCCACACAACGCCCCCCTATCAAGATAAACGGGAAGGCGCAACGCGGGTGGGGTGCGTGTACCTCAAAGGTGGGCGAGGAGGCTGGCGCGAATGTCTGTTTCGAGCCGGCGCGGTTATTGAAGCGGCTCGCCCGGCAGGAGTTGCTTCAAGGGATCGTCGGCAGGCGTTGTGGAACTCTCGGGAGTCTGCGCTTCGGGGATGCGTTCGGCCCAGCCATTCCAGCGCTGGATGGACGCTTTGCGTTCTACTTCGTTTTCCTCGGGCCGATAGTAGTATCCCTTGCCGGTGATGCGGTTGAGATTCTGGAAAGCGAGGACCCGGCAGGGCAACAAGGGGTCGTCGAGGTACTGGACCAGTTGCCTGGCCGCCTCGGCCGGAAGCTCCTTGGAGTCGAACTTCCAGAGCAGTTCGTAGAGTTCCTCGCCGCGGGGGCCATATTTGACATTGAGCGCCTCGCGCAACGCTTCGGCACTCTTGGGACCGCGGCGAACGCTTTGCCGCAGGAGGTCGATCAGTTCCGGCCATTCGGCATACTGCTCCGGCCTGTCGAGCACTTCGACAACTGGTCCGAAATCGCCGATCCAGCTCAACGACTGCCGCACGAGGTGCCGCACCTCCCGCCGGCGATGGTCGGCATTCTCCCGGAGGATCAGGTCGGCGGGTTCGTAATCGAAGGATCGATACAGAATACCGCTCGCCTGCCGGGCGATCTTGTCCGTCAGGTCGTCCTTGACCCATTCCGGTGTTTCCTGGGGCGCGGGTGTGCCGACGGGAACCGCCATCAGGTCGAGCATCACGGGGCTTTGCAGGGCGATCTCGGTGCCGCCATCGGGTGTCCAGGAGAACTTGCCGGAAGTTCCGACGCCCCAGAGCCTGGCCGTCACCGGTGCGGGATGGGTCGAAGGATCCTGGATCGGGTCGTCGGTACGTCCCACGTCGATGGCGACCAGGGTGGTGGCGTCGGCAAGCGACAGGAGGCCGGCAGCGCCGCCGACCCGCAGGGCCAGCGAGGCGGCGCCGGCCTGTTCGGTCGGCTGCAGGACCATCCGTCCCCAGGCAATTTCCAGAGCGGCAGGAGCACCAGCCTCAGAATGCAGGAAGTGTGTTTCCCCTCCATCGACCATTTCGACGTCGAACTTCCCGTCGATGCGGATCACCGGTCTCCAGGTGGGTAGAGAGACCACTCGCTGGCCAGTTCGCAGCGGCTCGGAAATCGCGACACGTTTGAAAGGCTGCTTTTCGTCGGAAACGAGCAGGATTTCATCGGCCATGACAAGCCGGGCAATTTCGCGTCCATCGGTGGGGGCTTCCGGGACAGGCGGCTGGCTGATCATGGGCTCCTGATCGTTGGGGAAGCCGAGGGGCACGGATGTTGCCGCCACCTGTTCGGGACCCGGGGCAGGAGCGGGGGCAGGCCCAGGAGAGGCGTCGGAAGGGGAGAGCGGCGCGATCGCAGTGGGCGTCTCCGCGGCATCAGCAGCCGGGGGCGGAACGGGAGTGGGCGTGACCGGGACCACGGCATCGGTTGTGGGCTCGGCGGCCACGGGGGCAACCGGTCCGGGGGCTGGGTTGGAGCCGGCGGGCGGGTTTGGAGCGGCGGCCGGACTGGGGGGCGCCACACTGGAGGGTTCGGGCGCAGGTTCGGGCTTTGCCGCAGGCGGATCGGCCGGGGAGGTGTCTTGCAGGGGGGGCGGGACCGCAACGGTATTGGCCGGCGGTTGAGGGGCCAGTGCGACCTGGTTGCCGGTGTTTGAAGACCCGCCGTCAGAACCGAAGAAGCGGCCGCCCGGACCCTCGACACCCAGGTAGACGGCAAGGCAGAAGACGAGTCCCGCGGCGGTCATCCAGAACAGGCGGCGCCGGCGCCGGCGGGCTTCGAGAAGGTATTCGGGAATCGCAGGTTGGCGGCGCCGGACGGGTGGTGGAGAGGCCGTGTCGATGCGTTGGGTTTCTCCGGCCGCTGCCGTCTTGTCGGTCTCCACGTAGGTATGGCTGGCGGCCGTCTCGGGAAGATGATACATCCGCGTGCGGCTTTCGGGCCGGACCTCGGCGGGCTCGCCGAGCACGAGCGTCAGGATCTGATGGCAGGCGGCCACCTCGGCCAGCTCGACATCGGAGTCGAGGCAGGCCTTCTCGAAATCGGTAACCTGGTCGGCGGAGAGCGTGTTGTCGAGGTACTCGGCGACCGTGTTTGGGTCGAGCGCCGCCTTGCGATCGATCACCTCCGGCGCACCGAGCTTCACCCTTCGGGTGACATCGCGAATTCGATGCAGGAGGCCCGAGGCGAACTGGCTTTCTTCGGTTTTCTGCCCGATGATCCGCGCGGATTCCGGATCGAGCAGGTCGTCCATGTAGGCCAGCAGGTTTCGAAGGGTCAATCGCATGGTTCGCTCTCCGACTCAGGCAACGCTTGGGCTGCACACATCTCCTACCTATTAGTGGCGGTTGGCGGAGGAATCCGTGCAGAGGGAGTGCCGAATTCGCAGAAGGTTCAAGGGGCCTCCGGTCTAACTGGTTGCCTGTGAGCGAGTTACGACCCTAAGGCAGGGCGAAAAAACAACCTTTACCGTTCATCGCACGAGGCCAACGGGTGTGCCAGCCTACTGGTTGGCCGTGCCGCCGCCAAAGCGCCAGTTGTGAAAGTTATTCCTTCGCTCTGCCTAATAAAACCTCCTGCCGCAACAGGTCTGTCGAGGGATGCGCCGGCTACTTCAGAAAATCGGGCAAGTAGCTTCCGCCCTTCGGTTCGGATTCAACTTCCTTCGCCCGCTGGGCCTGGCGCTGGCGGCGTTCTGTTTCTCGCAGGGCCAGGTAGGAGCCGGACAGGATGCGGTCTTCCTTGCCGGGGCCGGCCTGGATGACGATCGCGATTTCCTTCAACAGGTGCCTGGTTTTCACGTTGATGGCTCGGCAGCGCGTCTGGCACAAGCCGCAGCCGACGCATTTCTCCGGCAGAACAACCGGGGCGAGCATCCCGCTTCCTTCGATCGGAACCGCCTGCTCGTCGACCTGGGTACCGACGGTCATGAACTCGATGGCGCTGTAGCCTGAGGCGGCGCATTCGTCGATGCAGATCCGGCACTCTTCCCGGCCGGCGTAGGGCAAGCAGGTTTCCTGGTTGACCCAGGCCAGGCCCACGCGGGCGACCCGTTTCTCTTCGAGCGGGATCGGGCGGATGGCGCCGGTGGGGCAGACTTGGCAGCAGTTGTTGCAGCTCGGCTCGCAGCCGGACCAGTCGGCGACGACCTGAGGGGTCCAGATTCCTTCGACACCCTGCTGGAAGGCCAGCGGCTGAAGGACGTCGTTGGGACAGGCCTGGAAGCACTCGCCGCAGCGGATGCACATCTGGAGGAAGGCGGATTCGGGCACGCTTCCCGGCGGCCGAACGGGATAGCATGGAGCCGGGCCGGCGAGCCGAGCGCCGGTGGCTGCGATGGCTTTGGCGGCGGCTGTGCCGAGGGCGGCTCCGGTGGCGATACCGACGGCCGAGGCGAGGAAGCCGCGTCTTCCCAGGGGCGTCTTGGCGCTCGGCGGATCACCGGCGGCACGAGGTTCGAGGGCCGACCACCTGGAGACGAACTGGATGGCGGAGACCGGACAGGCTCCGCCGCACGTCTGGCAGAAGGTGCACTGCCCCGTGCGCGTGGCGAAGTCCGGCTGGATGGCATCGAAGGGGCAGACCTCGACGCACTTGCCGCACCGGATGCAGGATCGTTCGACCCGTCTCTCTGCCAGACGCAGCAGGTTGGCCGCCGAAAACACCGCACCCGACGGGCATACGTAGCGGCACCAGAATCGGGGGCGGAGCAGGCCGAGGGCCAGCACGGCGGCGAACAGCCCGATCGACAGCACCTGCCCTGCGTGGATCGCTGGAACCTGATGCCAGGATCGGGCAAGTCCGGTCTCCAGTGGCGTGAGGAGGCAGGCGGCCGCGCGGGTCACGATCGGGATTGCCGCCAGAAAACCGGAAATGAGCACGCCCAACAGCGAGCTGGCGAGCACCGCCGCAAGGAGGCAGTATTTCAAGGCCGGTGCCAGGACTCCTGCTGCTTGCCGCCATGCCGATATCTGGGACTCCTCCCGGGCCGTTTTGGGACGGGCCTTCAGGTGGACGCCCGATCGGTTGCCCGGCCGGCGGATGCGGCGGACCGGCCGGCCGATCGCCCAATCGAACAGGTCGATCACGGTACCCAACGGGCAGACGTATCCGCAGAACCCTCGCGGGATGAACAGCGAGGCGAGCAGAACGGCGCCAGCCGCTGCGAGTGACCAGACCCAACTGCGGGCGCAGATGGCCGTTGAAAGGCCCACGAGCGGATCGATTGCCAGGAACAGTTCCGCCGGGACGAGTTCCTTGCGGAGGATATCGTCGGCATAGTGCGACGGCCAGGCTGCGGAACTCGTTTCGCTGGAAACGGGTTTGGGGACTGCCGTGTAGGGGAAGGCCACGTAGAGAAAGAGCGCGAGGAAGGCCGCCAGGCAGAGGGCCTGGACGATGCGGCGGGCGGGGGACAGGAGCCAGGTGGGGGCAATACGGCCAATGAGACGGCCCAGCGGGCCGACAGGTTTCTTCGCTGGGTGGAGGAACCAGTTCAGTCGCATGGCAGCCTTACTTGGCAGCCTCGGCGAGCGCTTTGGCGGTGGCGTTGATGATCGCTTCGGAGGTGATGGTGGCGCCGGTGGTGGCATCGATGCCCGTGAAACCCTGCTCCTGGACAATCTGGGCGGTCGTGTCTTCGATGGCCGAATAGAACTGTTTTTCTTCATGCCGAGTGACTTCGACCGATTCGATGCGTCCCTTGGCGACGGTCACTTCGATGTACAGTTCGCCGGCATAGCCCGGGGCGCTGCCGCGGTACTTCCCGTCGGGCACGCGGCTCAATTCGAGAGAATCGTAGAGTTTGATGCCCTCGATGTTGGCCCGGGCGCGGGTCTGGTTTCGCTGGATCCGCTTGGCCATCCGGCCTGTTGCCGGGATGCTGAGGAGGTACTGGTAGTAGGAGACGGCGTCCTCGAGCTTGCCGACGGTGCGGCAGGCATCGCCGGCGGCGAGGTAGGCCATATCGACGTAGCCGCTCTGGGCAAACGCCCCTGCCACTCGGAGGGCTTTGTCGGTCTGGCCCATATCGGCCCAGAGTTTGATGGCGGGGTAGTAGTTGGGCAGCTTGTTGAGCAGATCCTGGGCCATCTTTTCATTGCCCATCCGCCAATAGCACTCGGCCAGATGCACTCCCTGGATGAGTTGTCTCTTATCGACTTCCGCGGCCCGCCACCAGAATGCCGCGCGGGGATAGTCGCGGAAGAAATCGAAATACATCTGCCCAAGCGACACCATCACGCGGGTGCGCAGTTCCACGTTGCTGGCATTCTTTTCGAGCATGAAGTGCATGAAACGGATGCCCGATTGCCATTTGCCGGGATTGGGATTGATGATATCCCAGAGGTATTGGCCCACGTTCTTCTGGTTATCCCACTGGTTGGTGGGGGGAGGCTGGGGCCAGTTGAGATCCAGCGATTTCGGGTATTCCAGCTCCACGGACTGGTACCAGTCAGGCGGCGTTCGCCCGACGGAGTCGATCCGTTTCTCGATCTCGGCTTGGGTGCTGTCGGCCTGGCGGTCGGCGGCTCCAGACTGGCATGCCCAGGCCAGCAGCGCCGTCACCGCGGCAAGGACGACGCCCGGTGCACAGGAGAGCAGTCTGGTAGGAACCATAATTGCGGGTTCTCCCCGGTTCAGATAGCGGGATGGCCTTGATCGCAAACTTGCCCGTCCAATCGCAAGCGCGAAGCGTGAGCGAGGAGGGTAGCACCATGCCTGGCTTACGCTTCGCGCTTACGAAGATGTGACAGCAGTTGGCAAGGTTACGATCAAGGCCAGCGGGATCACGGCAGTTGCCAAGTCGATCTGCCTTTGTAGCGGTAACCAGGAGTACCGTCAACCGCGGAATGAGGCCACGATGGGTGTGGGCGGGGCAAGCCCGCCGGAGAGGTGTCTGGCAGTGCATGGAGGAACCAGCGTGGGTCAGGCACAGCATGGGTCAGGCACAGCATCGGTCAGGCACAGCCTGACCTACGGGGCTTCGGGCTGGAGCGGGGGGCCACCATTCCGCCGATCGGTGGATCGATTGCGTGGTGCGCGAGATAGGTGACGAACCCGTTGCGAAGTGCCGGGGTCTCAGGCGCTCTTCCGCGTCTGGAGCCGCCCTCGCAGCTCATCGGCCATCGGCATGCCGAGGACTCGGCAATCGTGGCGGAGGGCTTCGAGGATCTGGTCGAGCTGATCGACGGGGCCGAGGGAAACGTCGAGGAAGATCCACTTCTGGCCGCCGAATTCGCATCCGCCGCCCGCCGCGCCGCCCAGGTATTCCTGCCGGATGCGATATCCGGCGCGCCCTGCCAAACGGATGGCCTCCTTGACCAACTCGACGGTGTGCATCCCAGCTTCTCCAGATCGCCAGCATCCATGACCAGCATGATGTGCGGATTATAGCGGCTTGGATTTCAGATGCCGAGGCCTCTTCGTCGATAGGACTGAACGGAAGCTAAATCATTTACTGGACTTGAGTTAAGAAGCGAGCTCCTGGCAAGACAGTAAGAAAACCGGCAACGTGGTAATTCAGCGAGCCTGGCCTTGCTTGTGGAACTCTAACGGTCGGATGATTCAGCCAAACCTTCTGCAGCCAGACCAGCCCAAACCAGTAGCAGTGTGGGAGCACCTTGACCCCATGACCTCGAACAGCGAAAGCCTTCCACTCGAAAAGCAGGTGGAGATCCTCAAGCAGCAATTGGCCCAGGCCCAGAACCTGACCGCCCTGGGTGAACTGGTCAGCACGACGACCCACGAATTCAACAACGTGCTGATGACGATCATCAACTATGCCAAGTACGGCCTGCGGCATCAGGACAAGGCGTCGCGTGAGAAGGCGTTCGAGAAGATCCTGACCGCCAGCAGCAGGGCGACCAAGATCACTAACGGCGTGCTTGGGGTGGCCCGAAACCGCTCCACCGGGCAGGACGCCACCGACCTGGGGAAGGTCATTGAGGATTCCCTTGTGCTCCTGGAACGGGAGATGAACAAGTACCGCATCAAGGTTGAGACGCAGTTGAACAAGGTTCCCGAGGCCTACGTCAACGGCAACCAGATTCAGCAGGTCATGCTGAACCTGCTCATCAACGCGCGTCAGGCCATGCCGACGGGCGGACGGCTCTTGATCAAGTTGTCGTATGACCAGGCCACCGACATGGTGGAACTGATGGTGCGCGACTTTGGCTGCGGGATACCGGCCGACAAGTTGCCCCACATCTTCGATCCGTTCTTCACCACCAAGAACGGGCCGGATGCAAGCGGCAAGGGGGGAACCGGCCTGGGGCTCGCCATGTGCCGCGACATCATCGAGGCCCATCACGGCCGCATCCGGGTGGACAGCACGCCGGGGGTCGGCACGGCCTTCACTCTGAAGCTTCCCACGGTGACCAAGGCCGCTGTGCGTCGCAGCGGGGCCCGCGCCCCGCTGGGGATGCCAACGATCCCGATCACCGGTTGCAGCGCGCAAGTGCCGGGCTGAAAGGCCTGTGGCCTGGCGATGGTACAAGGCCGCCGAATTTCGATGACGGCGGGAGCTGCCGGGCCGTGCTCGAAGACCCCGGTTTCAGGGGCGCAAGTCTTTCAGGTCTCAGGTACGTACCGCGCGATGGTCGTCAGTACCACTGGTATGCGTACTGGTGGAATGCGGCCAATGCCTCGCGGCGTCTGGCGAGGTGGGTGTACTGCGACCACTCGGTCTGGTGCTTGTCGAGCAGATCGAGAAGAACCTGCTCCGACCGCTGGTAGGTGGTCCAGCCCTTCTCTGCATTGGCCGTGGCCTTGCGACGGGCCTGGTCGTGGCGATCGGCCAGCATGGCGAGAACACCCGCTCGAACCTTCTCATCGGGGCAGTTTGCCAGCGGCAGAAGGACCGCGATTCCCTCGGTGCTGATCGGGTGGACGCTGATCTGGACCGAGGGGGCCGAATCGCCCGACATGATCCGCCGGACGTTGTAGCGGTGAACGAGCGCGTCGACGGGCGTGAGGGCGAAAAGGTAGACGAACAGGGCCAGGGCCAGGAGGTGATGCCGCAGCAGCCAAGCGAAACCGCGGTTGTGGAGGATCTTCCAGACGACCAGGCCAAAGCCGACGAGGACGCAAGTGATCCCGAAAAACGCCACCGTCCGCATCCAGGTCATTCCGTTGAAGTTGACGTAGATCAGCATGCGGTTGTAGACGGCCGCCGCAAGCAGCAGGTTCTCGAGCGACCAGACCCAGGCCATGCGGCGCAGCCGCGGGAGTCGCCCGTCGCCGAGAGTGGCACCACGGAAGATCAGGGAGAGAACCAGTGTGGCCAGGGCGAGAGCGACCGTCAGCCAGGCGGCGCCTTCATGGGCGTAGCCCGCGTAATAAAACCCCTTGGGAAACTCGCGAAACCACAAGGTGTGGAACTCGAAGACCAGGTAGACGGCGAACAGGCTGATCACGGTCAGGAGCGTGTTGCGGAAGGCCACGTAGAGCGGGGCTTCGGCGGTTGCGGCGGTCTGGTCGTTTTGACGGTCCATCCTGTCGCGCATCCGGGCGATGGCAGGACCCGCGACGGGGCGCAAGAGGCCGATTGTCAGCCAGAGGGTCGCCAGCCAGAAGAGGGCCTCCTGCCAGTCGGGGACGAAGCGGCCGGTCCACTCGCGAAGCGCCCTGGTCAGCCAGTCGAGCGACTGGTGGAACGACGTGAGCAAATCGGGGTTGGCGACGATGAAGATCAGGCCGAAGACGACGAAGGCCGCCAGGGGCAGCCCCAGGTTGAGCCAGGAACCCGACCGCGACCGGGGCGCAAGCCGATCGGCTGAGCGCCGGTAGGCGGCCAGGCCCTCGTATCCGGCCAGGAACGACTGTGAGGCGTAGACGACCAATTCGAGAACGAACGGCTGGATCCCCGCCAGGGCCATGGAAAACGCGATCAGGAGGACCACTCCACAGCCGACCTGGAGCCACGACCCGCACCAGGCGAGCCGGGCGGTCATCAGCAGAAGCATGAAGGCGGCGCCCAACAGCCATCCGGACCAGCTTCGCTTGGGGCTGCCTAGGAGAAGAAGGAGCGGAGCCAACAGGAAGAACAAGGCATATCCGGCAAACCCCTGGCTGCGATAGAGCGCCAGATCGGCGAGCACGACCATCAAGAGAACAGCGCCCAGTTCGCACCAGGTCACCGGCGGCTCGTCGTGGGCCGGGCTGGCCGCAACGGGCTCGTCGATGGGCGGGAAGAGAGAAGTTACCCTGGGGCGACCGCTGGCAGTGGATTGCGGCGGACCATCACCCTCGAGGACCAGTTCGGCGTCGAGGATCGGTTGTCCTGATACAGCCTCATCGCGGCTTGACTGGTCGACCATGGTTGCTCCTCCTGCCTGCTTTCCGCTGGGGCGCTGGTCGTTTGAGGCAGCGGGGGACTGGGCCGGCAGACGGGCCAGCCAGGTTGAACCGGCAGAGCCTGTCTTTGCCCAATGGGCGTCGCTCCAACCTCTCTCTGCCTGCCGACCTTGCCAGCTACTTCACCTGGCTGAAGTGTTATCCCCTTTCCAACCAGCCGCAGGATAGCGGAGAATGGCCAAACGTGCAAGCATTTGGCCAGCAGCCAGGTCTTCATGGGGGAGTGTGTTGTTCTTGACCTGGCACGGGTCGTGCGTGTCGTCAGTTGGGCGTCAGCCGGCGCTCGGCCAGTCGCTTGCCCGACAGATCCTCGATGGTCACCTGGAGCGATTGGGCCTGGGCGTCGAGAACGATCAGGGTGGCGTTGTCAAGGTCCGGCCCACCGCCGACGACCTGCATGGGCTGGCCTTCGGCCGGATCCTGTACTCGCCACGCGTGGGTGTGGCCGCTGACCACGAGGGCAACGCCCGCCTGGCGCAGGATGGGCATCCACGCCTTGGCCCCGTTGCCCGACCAGGCCGCGTAGCCTTCGAGGCTCTCTCCGTCATGATCGCCCGGCAGGCCCCGCAGGGGGATGTGGCAGAAGGCCACCTTGAACGGGGCGGAGGCGATCTCGGGCCGGGCCAAGGCCTCCCGCAGCCAGGCGGCCTGCCGCAGGCGGTACGGCTCGTAGGCGGCGGTTCCAGCGAACACGGGGTGGGCATCCGGCTTGTCTTCGCCCGTATCGAGGGTCACCAGGGCCAAGGGGCCGCAGCGCTGGGCCGTATTGTAGGGGAGCGAGACCTCGGGGCCGGCAGCCAGGCAATCGCGGATCTGACGGGCGGATGCCCCGCGGACATCGTGGTTTCCGGGCACGAACACGAGCGGGCGGTTGGAGGCCCAGCCGGGCTGCAGCAGCACTCGCGGGGCGTCGACCGGTTTGTCGAAGGCCGAGACGCACGTGTCGCCGTTCCAGACCAGAGCGTCGGGCTGGAGGGTCTCAATCCGGGACGCCAGGGCCTGGACGGTTTTCAGGTGCTCGTGGGTATCATTGATCACGGCCACTCGCACGCGGGCGGCTGCGGGGTCGGGCAGGACGAGGCCCGTGGCCGGCCCGGCGACGGGCTGGCCCCGATGGAGCTTGTAGGCCGTTTCGTAGCGCAGCGGCTGGGCGACGACGCGGTAGTAGATTTTTCGCCCCGCTGCGCCGCTGCCTGCCAGCCGGACGGGCACGACCAGTGCCCGATCGCTGGCATCGACCAAGCCGGCCCGGCTGGAAAGCGCGCGGCGGTCGAGCCGGTCGGGAGCCAATCCCCACTCGACCCAACCGGTGGCCAGTTGCCCGACGGCGAAGCTGACGCTGAAGCCTTCGATCCCCAGGTGCTGCACGACGGGGGGGCCTGCCAGGAGTGGCGAGGCATCGGAGGGCGAGCCGGGATCGGCCTTAGCGGCTGGGGCGGCGCCGAGCCAGCCGAGCGACGAGGCGGAGATCAGGCGGAGGAGTTGACGACGATCGAGCATGAGAACCTCCTTGGCCGGACGGAGCCGACGGCTGAGCCACTTCAGTTGCCCGGCAGGGGCAGCGGCGGGGAAGCCTGAACCCTAGCCCGGTGGATGGCGGATGTCAAGCTGCCGAGTGTCACCGTGCCACTGGCCGGGCCCGGGCCAGTGCTGGTGGATGCCTGGCGCTGCACCTGCGAACTGCGGCAGTGGGTCAGCGGTCAGGGGTCAGGAGTCAGTTGTCATGGGTCAGTGGTCGGTGTGGAAGACGGGGCGTGTTAGGCGGAAAGGAGGTGAGCGGGTGGGGGTGCGACGTTGGTCAACGGGGAGTCGATCTGCCAAATTCTGGCCTGG
>CAZLWV010000144.1:7857-20141 GCA_964563135.1 uncultured Planctomycetaceae bacterium | reverse complement strand
CCTGATACCCCAGAAAAACACCTATAGCAATTCAAATGCCCGTGAACGCCGACCATTCTCGCCTGGGGGCTCAACACAGAATGGCCCTCCACCGGCAGTATTCATCCCAGCGTCGAACTGGCAGTGCTGGCAGACGGTTCTGTTCACAACATCAGCACCAGTGTTACCTACGAGATCTGGTGCGCGTTGAACGCCATGAAGGACAAGCAGACTGTCGCAAACGATGCTCTCAAATGAGGCACCGTGTGTGGGCTTCTGCTGGTTGGTTTTGGAAAACTCCACTTCTGTTGGCTCTGAAAGGACTGCAATGATGCGTTGGCTGTTTCTCCTGCTTGTGGCGGTGACGATGGCTGTTGTTACGCCGGGGTGCAACAAGGAAAAGGTCCCCGAGGCCGACCCCAACTTCAAGAGGTCTGACAATCCCAGCGATATTACTGTTCCAGACGCGATGAAGAAGACCCCGGCCCAGAAGCCGTCGTAGCCGGGCGGTTGCGGTCGCCATTGCCGGCTTCCTGCGGGCTGGCGACGGATGCTTCACACCGAACAGACACCTCTTATCGACGCAGCGGCGTGGATAGAGAGGTGTCTGTTCTTGTTGACGGCGGGCGTGGCGATGGTTCGAAACGGCGCGGCCGACTACCGCCGACACTCCTCGGGTGCAAGGCGGAGGCCATTCGGTACAGCCTCCACGGTCAAGGTTTTTCCGGCGGGCGGTTCCTGAAGTCCGCTCGAAGGGGACCGGGGTGCGGATGGCGTCAAAACAGGCAGTTTGCTGCCTCTATCGTTCTCCTCGCTGGAGTTCCCCCCTGGCCGAGGGCTTCGGATTGACGTTAGAATCGAAGAGAGAATTCCGCTGGGTAGCCACGATACGTCTTGTGTCGTAGCGTCGCAGCCTCACTCTCCCATGATGGCGTCCCACATGTCCTCTCTTGACGTTCCCCGTTATCTGGCTCCCTTCCATCCCAAAGATGTGCCCCACTTCTTCACAGATATCTTGATTATCGGCGGGGGGCGCTGGCGGTCGATTCGAACCTTACGGCGCTGGTCATCACCAAGGACGGGATCGGACACTCCAACAGCGCGCAGGCGCAAGGCGGGATCGCCAGCGTTCTGGGCGAGGGGGATACGTTTGAGGAGCACGTTGCCGATACCCTTGAAGCGGGAGGCGCATTGTGCGACCGCGAGGTGGTGGAGTGGATCATCCGCGACGGACCGGAACGGATTCGCGAACTGGTTCGCTGGGGTACCAACTTCGACCGAGTGGGAGACCGGCTGGCGCTGGCTCGCGAAGGAGGCCATGGCCGTGAGCGAGTGGCCCATGCCCTGGGCGATGCCACCGGGAAGGAAGTCATGCGGGCCGTCATCGAGAAGGCCGACGCAGCCGAAAACGTCTATATCTGGCAAAACACCTTCACCATCGACCTGGTTACCCACAACGGAGTCTGCCGCGGTGCCCTGGTCTGGAACCATCGGCATGGGAAGACGCTGATCTGGGCGAAGCAGACGATTCTGTGCACGGGCGGCAGCGGCCAGATCTACCGGGAGACGACCAATCCGGACGTGGCCACGGGGGACGGGGCAGCCATGGCCTACCGGGCCGGCGCCGAGCTTCGGGACATGGAGTTCGTCCAGTTTCACCCCACAGTGCTCTACATTGCCGGAAGCAGCCGGTATCTGATCACCGAGGCGATGCGAGGGGAAGGTGCGTATCTGGTGGACCGCAAGGGGTACCGTTTCATGCCCGAGTACGATGCGCGTGCGGAACTGGCGCCCCGTGACGTGGTCAGTTGGGCGATCGTGAGCCAGATGGAGAAGACGAGGCATCCGAACGTGTACCTCGAATTGACGCATCTGGACCCGGAACGGGTGCGGAATCGCTTTCCGGGCATTGCCGAGATCTGCCGGAAGTTCGGGATCGATATTGCCAAGGACCGCATACCTGTTCGGCCGGGTGCCCATTACATGATGGGTGGCGTGACCGTCAGCCGAGAGTGCCGCACCACCCTGCCCGGTCTGTGGGCTGCGGGTGAGGCCTCCGCGAGCGGGCTGCACGGAGCCAATCGCCTGGCCTCCAACAGCCTGCTGGAGGCGCTCGTCCATGGGGTGGCGGCCGGCGTGGGTGCCTCTCGCGATGCGATGGATATGGACGACGATTACCGGGTTCCGCTGGTCGACAATCCGCGGGTCACACCAAGCGGCGAAAGCCTGGACCTGGCCGACATCCGCAACTCGCTCAAGAGCCTGATGTGGCGCGACATGGGAGTGCGCCGCGACGCCGAGGGCCTGGATGACGCCGCGGAGAACATCCGGCGGTGGTCGAGCTACGTGCTGGCCAATCAATTCTTCGATCCGGGGGGATGGGAACTGCAGAACATGCTCTGTGTCGCCCGCCTGATGATCGAGGCGGCTCTCCAGCGCAAGGAGACTCGCGGTTGTCACGTTCGTGTCGATTGTCCGGCAACGGATGATAGCTGGTGCCGGCATCTCACGTTTCGGCGAGAAGCGTAACGGGCTGAGCGCGATTGGCGTTGCCGCCTCTCCATTTCGAGTCCAGGACGGAATCTCCCTGGATCTGCTGATGTCTGCACGGGAGATGTCTGCGGCCACCCAAGGGGAGGCTGCAAGAAGGCGGGCATCCACTCCCCGTCGCACTCCTGCATTAACAGCGCAGGCGTCAACTGCGGTTCCACACGCTGCGGCGGCTCAACTGGCGCCGACTTCTTGGTGGCCTGGAGCGTTGGGACCGGCATAACCCGTAATTTCCGGATTTGTCACGTTCGCCTGGCCTCTCCTTCTGTCAGGTGACCTATGTTTCTAAAGAGCCTGCCCGCAAGGGAGGCTCACGGCGCGGGGCAGGGCCAGATAGAGAACAGCTTCCCGGATGGGGGGCCTGCGATGAGGGATTCGTCTGATCCTGTGTCGCCAGGCACCGTTGGAGGCCATCTATCGAGCGCTCACGATTCAACGAGAAGCCATGGAATCGCTTTCCGGTGAACCCGGCGAGGAGAGAAATGAAGTCAGGATTGCAGAAGACGTTCCAATACCTGAAGCGGACCGAGAATGAGGCGGCGGTCGAGGTCTTGATTGAGTGTCTGGACTCCAAGTTGGACAGCGTGCGATGGGAAACGCTACGGGCACTGCTCGAAAGGGTCAGCCTGACCGGTCACCGGGCTGTTCTCTCGCGTCTCCCTCAGTTCAACCAGTCCGACCTGGAGATCGTGGCCGAACGACCCGATCGCATGGCGCGTGCCATTGGCGAGGCTCTCAACACGGCCGACGCGGCGGCATGTACCAAGGCGCTGGAGGCAGTACTCACATTTCGCCTCTACGAAGTCATGCCCACCCTGACGGCGGTGCTGAAAACGCCCGACCATCCCCTGTTCCCATCGGTGACGCGAATCATCGACGAGTTGACCGACGCCTTTTACCTGGAACTCAGCGGCCAGAACCGTTCCGATTCACGCCGCGACTACGACACGATACGGAGCCGCCTGACAACGACGCTCGAAGAGGCGATCGGTTGTTACAGCGTCCATCAGAGCCGGGAAGTCCTTGAGGCCTTTCTGACGCTTGCCAAGCCGCAGAACGTCAACCTGCGCCGCATTCTTCAGCAGCCCGACGAGTCAGTCCATGCCCCGCTGGTGGAGGTCATGAAGACCAGTCAACGCGGCGGAGTCGTGCGGCTTCTCCTCAGCTTTCTGGAGGATCCGCAGATGCCGGGCACGGCGCGAAACGTGCTCGCGACGCGGGAAGACGTCAAGTTCCTGGAGAATTTCGGCGCTTACGTGGGGAGCAAACCGACCAAGGCCGTACTCGAATCGCTTGCGACGTTCCGGACTCTCAGTTGGGGCAAGGCGAACCATCCCGTTTTTGAGCAACTCGACGACAAGTGCCAGGAAAACCTGGTGACGATTCTCGTCCACTGCGGCATGAAACGTGCCGAGGTGCTGGAGACGCTGGGCTATCTGCTGCTCCACGGCAAACCGGGTGGAAGGCGAGCAGCAGCCAGGGCGCTGGAGTCCTTTCACGATGCCAAGGTGGTTCAATACATCCGCGACGCCCTGGGTGACCGAGATCCGGAGGTTCTGGCCGCTCTGGTGCCCCAGCTTCGCCTGCGCAAGGTTCCCGGCGCTATGTCGCTGATGATGCAGATGGTCGACACCCCCCACATGGGTCTGCGATCCGCGTTGGGAAAGGCCATGCCCGAGTTCACCTTCCGGCAGTTCATGAACAACTTCGATGCGATGCCCGAAGAATTGCTGCCGACCACCGGTCACCTGGTGAGGAAGATCGACCTGAAGGCCAAGAAGGAACTGATCGCCGAACTGGAAGGGCTTTCTCCGGTTCGACGCCGAAAGGCGGTTCAGGCGGCAGCGGCGATGGGGATGGTCCGCACGGTGGAGCAACAGATCATTGCCCGGCTGTCCGACGACGACCACATGGTCCGCATTGCCGCCGCAAAGGCTCTGGCTGGCTGTGATTCGATGCCGACCTGGGAGGCTCTCCGCGACGCCCTTCTCGACAAGAGCGTGATCGTCCAGGAAGCCGCCGAGGCGAGCTTGATGCGGATTACTCAGTCGTTGTCTCAGAGCAGTCAGCCCGATGAGGGAACGTCTTCCCTCGAAAACAAGCCGCAGGAGGTGCTCCAATGACATGGTTGTTGACTGACCTGTCCGCAGGCTCTCTTTCCACCATCCGCCAGGCCGGTCTGCTGGCCGCGGCCGGACGCCAGGCAGAATCGGGGGAGATCATTATCGGGCTTCTTGTTGCCGGGGTGGTCGTTGCGGCCGTCGTTGGCGGTGTGACCCTGGCCGCCCGGGCACGCCATCGACATCGGACCAACAGCCATGCCGGGCTGTTTGCCGGTCTCTGCCAGCACCACAATCTGGATCGCAGCAGTCGAAATCTGCTCAAGGCCCTTGGCCAGGCCCATCACGTTCGCTATGCAGCGCGCGTGTTTCTCGATCCGGCCCTGTTCGAGCCGAAGCGTCTTCCCCCTTCCTTGCGGTCGCGGCAGGCGGAGATTCTCGCCCTGCGGCAACAGTTGTTCCTCGTCACTGAGGAGACGACGGCTTCCCCGTAGCATGGGGGGGGGTGCTGGTCGGCTAGTCCGGCGCGGACTAAGGTGGCCACTGCGCTGAAACTGCAATTACGGCGATTCTGGGCCGCAAACGACCTCGGCTGCGCACCTCGCCCTTCTTTGGCGAGGAAGACCGTAGTTTCGGGAATTTGACGGTGGTTGTCGCTCCAAGCCGGTCCTGGTTCCACGGATGGGCACGGATGCCACATTTTTCCGCGGAAATTTCGCGCCAGATACGAACCATCCGGCCCTCCTCGTCGTAGCGTCGAGGGGCAGTGGCATCGCAACTTGGTTGAGCTATAATGTGTGGTTTAACCACTCCGGACGTGGATTCTACCCCGTCCCATGCCCACCTGTGTTTCTTCACGAAGCGGAGCAACAGTGATGAGTGACCAGCAAGGTCTTGCCATGATCGAAGCCCACGGGCTTACGAAGTACTATGGCAGTTTTGCTGCCATCGAGGACGTGACTTTCACCATTCGCCAGGGGGAAGTTGTCGCCTTCCTGGGGCCGAACGGTGCCGGCAAGAGTACGACGATGAAACTGCTGACCGGTTATCTCTCGGCATCCCGCGGTACCGCGAGAATTGCCGGTCACGACATGTCGACCGACCGGATTCAGGGCTCGACGCGGCTCGGCTACCTGCCCGAGAACGGCCCGCTGTATCTCGACATGACGCCTCGCGGGCTCCTCAGTTTCTTTGCCGAAGCCCGCGGTTACACCGCCGCGGAGGCCCGATATCGCATCGAGAAGGTGGTTCAGCTCTGTGCGTTGGGGAGCGTGATCGGAAAGCCGATCGCCAAGCTTTCGCGGGGCTATCGACAGCGTGTCGGCATGGCCCAGGTATTGCTCCACGAGCCGGACGTGCTGATCCTCGACGAGCCCACCGCCGGGCTCGACCCCAACCAGATCCACGACGTTCGCGAGACGATCCGGAAGCTCGGTGAAAGCAAGACCGTGCTGTTGTCGACCCATATTCTCCAGGAAGTCGACGCCATGGCCGACCGCGTACTATTCATCAACGAAGGCCGGCTGCTGTTTGACGACACGGTTGAGGCCTTTGCCGCCGGCAAGTCGGGCCTCGACGAGCGGTTCCGGGAGTTGACCGGCGCGGGTGTCTGAGTCCGATCGGCCGGTCTCGGCGCGGCGAGCGGTTTGTACTCCTTTGACGGACAGAATCCTTTCCCCCCTTTCCTTTGATTTCGAAAGACATAAGTCAGGCAGTATCCATGAACACAAAGGTCTTGCTTGCCGTCTTCAAGCGGAATTTCCTGGCCTACTTCACGAGCCCGACGGGCTACGTGTTCATCTGCGCGTTCGTTCTGCTCAGCTCGGTGGCAGCCTTCCTCCCCGACGAGTTTTTCAACCGCAACCTGGCCAATCTCGATCAGTTGAACGTAGCGTTTGCGTTCATCATGCTGGTTTTCGTGCCCACCATCACCATGGGCATCTGGGCGGAGGAGCGGCGCCAGGGCACGGATGAGCTGCTGCTGACGATTCCGGCCAGCGACCTGGACGTTGTCCTGGGAAAGTACTTCGCGGCTGTGGCGATCTACACGGCGTCGCTCGTGTTTTCCATGGTCTGCAACCTGATCGTGCTCAAGACCCTGGGCAGCCCCGATATGGGACTGTTTGTGGCCACCTACGTCGGATACTGGATGGTCGGGCTGGCCATGCTTGCCATCGGCATGGTGGCATCGTTTGCCACTCCGAACCTGACCATTGCCTACATCCTGGGAGCGTTGTTCAATGCGCCCCTCGTGCTGCTCGTCGAGGCGGATTCGATCCTGCCCGAGGCCGTCGGAACGATGCTCAAGAACTGGAGCATGGGCGAGCAGCTCAGCGAATTCGGCCGTGGTATCCTGAGTCTTTCGCACTTGTTCTATTTTGCCATGCTCGTCGTGGTGATGCTGTACCTGAGCATGGTATTCATCAGCGCCCGGCACTGGCGTGCAGGGACTTCGAGTGTCTCCCATCTGGCTCTCTACGCGGTCCAGATCGTGTCGCTGCTGCTGATCGGCCTGAACCTGTGCATCCTGCTGACGCGCTACGACGTGCGAGCCGACGTGACGAGCGAGCAACTGAGCTCTCTGGCTCCGGAGACGGTGAGCCTGTTGCGGAACCTCAAACCCGATCATCCCGTGCAGATCGAGGCCTTCATCAGCCCGGAGGTGCCGGAAACGTACGTGCAGACCCGGCTGGACATTCTCAACCGGTTGCGGGAGATGAAGGCCAGGGCGGGGAGCAAGGTGATCCTGCGGATCATCCCGACCCTGCAGTTTTCCGAGGAGGCGGCCCGGGCGCAGCAACGCTACGGCATCCAGCCGCGCCGCGTGATGAGCACCAAGCGGGGCCGATTCACCGAGGACAACATCTTCCTTGGGGTCGCGTTTACCAGCGGTCTGGAGAAGGTGATTCTGCCCTTTATCGATCGAGGCATCCCGGTCGAGTATGAACTGACCCGTTCGCTGGCCACCGTGACCCAGCAGAAACGCCGCAAGGTGGGGATTCTCAAGACCGACGCCGCGCTGTTCGGGCAGATGGACATGCAGATGATGGGGATGGGCTCCAGCCCCAACTGGCCCATCATCGACGAACTGCAGAAGCAGTACGAGGTGGTGGAGGTGGATCCCGCGGCCCCGATCAAGGAACGCTACGACGTGCTCCTGGCGGTTCAGCCATCTTCGCTGACTCCGGAGAGCATGGAGAACTTTCTGGCGGCGGTTCGTTCAGGCCAGCCGACGGCCGTTTTCGAGGATCCGTTCCCGCTCTTTGCCGGGAATGTTCCGGGGACGACCGCTCCCAAGCGGCCGCCGGGAGGGCCTCAAGCGATGATGATGGGACAACGCCCCGAGCCCAAGGGAGACATCATGCCCCTGTGGAGCATGCTGGGAGTCGATTTCGGAGCCGACGATGTGATCTGGCAGGGGTACAACCCCTATCCGAAGCTGAGCAACCTCTACGAGGAGTTCGTGTTTGTCGACAAGGGAGAGGACAAGGGGGCTCGACCGTTCAGCGAAACCGACCCGGTGAGCTCCGGGCTGCAGCAGCTCCTGTTTGTCTTTCCGGGGTCGATATCCGGTCTGAACGCCTCGAAGATGACGTTCACTCCGCTGGTCGAAACCGGTACGAAGACCGGGACGGTCGAAGTGCAGCAGATCGCCCCGATGGCGATGTTCGGCATGATGCAGATCAGCGACGAGCGGAAGCAGATTCCGACCGGCCGTTCTTACGTGATGGCCGCCCGAATCGAAGGGGAAGTGCCTGCCGAACCCGACGCGGCGGCAGAATCCAAACAGGAGAAGGAGGGCGAAGACGCGACCGCGAAGGAGGACGGCAAGGAAGCCGCCAAAGACGCCGAGAAGGCCGGCCCGGAGAAGAAGGAGCCCACCAAGGTCTCCGTGATCCTGGTTGCCGACATCGATATGCTCCACCGGGCGTTCTTCTCGCTTCGCGAGCAGGGGGACAATCCTGAAGCCGGCCTTGACCTGCGGTTCGACAACGTTCCCTTCGTGCTCAACGTGCTCGACTCGCTGGCCGGCGACGATCGTTTCGTCGAGATTCGCAAACGCCGCCCCGTTCACCGTACCCTGACGGCCATCGAACGGGCCACCGAGGATTCGCGCAAAAATACGGCCGAAGAGGCCAAGCGTCTCCAGGACGAGTTCGACGATTTCGTGAAAAACGAGCAGCAGAAGCTCGACGACAAGATGAAGGTCCTGGAGGAACAGATGAAGAAAGACAACATCGGTTCCCAGGACGTCCTTCTCCAGGTTGCCATGGCCCAACAGGGCGGGCAGAAACGGCTCGACGCCGAAAAGGATCGCCTCAAGGCCGAGATGGACCGGAAGAAGTACCACATTGACACCCAGATGAATCTGGAGATCGAGCAGGTTCAGGACAGGTACAAGCTGTGGGCGGTACTGCTGCCTCCGATCCTGCCTTTGTTGATCGCCGTTTTCGTGTTCATTTCCCGGCGACTGCAGGAGAAGGAAGGAGTGGCCCGATCGCGGCTGCGATGAGCCGCAGGGAAGGTCGAGGCTGCATATCCCCTCGGAGACGAAGAACTTTCCAGTGATCATATCGCTTGACTTCTGATCAGAAGGACTTCTTAACGATCGGGTCACGGTTGAGCGAGGAGCGAGATACAAGATGAAAGAACTGAATCGAACTGGCGTATTTGTTGCGGTTGCCGTCGTGCTTTCCGTGCTCACGTTCCTCACCAGGCCGTCGACGAAGCAACTGTCGCCGGCCAGCATGGTGGGCAAGGCCTTGTTTCCCGACTTCCAGGATCCCTTGACCGCCACGAGCCTGGAGATTGTCAGGTTCGACAAGGGCACGGCAACGGCCAATACCTTCAAGGTGGCCAAGGTCGGCGATTCGTGGGTCATCCCGTCGCACAGCAACTATCCTGCCGACGCCAAGGATCAACTCGCCGACGTGGCGGCCGAGTGGATCAACCTGGAGGTGCTGGGGGTGGCAACCGATCCGGAGGAATCGGGAATCCAGGCCGACGATGTCCAGGGGCTGCACAAGCTCTACGGCGTCATTGACCCGGTCGGAGAAGACACCAGCGACGCGGACGGTGTCGGAACGCGAGTCATCATGCGGGACAAGAGCGACGGCCAGCTCGTCCGGCTGATCGTCGGCAAGGAGGTGGAGGGGCAGGCGGGGCTTCGCTACGTGCGACGTGTCGGCCAGGATCCGGTTCTTACCGTCAAGGTCAATACCAGCAAACTCTCCACGAAGTTCGAGGACTGGATCGAAGACGACCTGCTCAAGCTCAGCAGTTGGGATATCCGCAAGGTCGATATCGAGGACTATTCGATCGACATTCTCCAGCAAGTGATTACTCCCCGCGGTCAGCTCTCTCTGGCCTATAACGACACGGGTGACCCCCGCTGGAACCTGACGGTCGACCGCGTGTACGGCGAAAGCGGCTGGACCGAACGCGGCCTGGCCGAAACGGAAGAGCTGAACAGCGAAACGCTCAACAATCTGAAGAGCGCCCTGGATGATCTGAAGATCGTCGACGTCGTTCGCAAGCCAAAAGGGCTCAGCGAAACCCTCAAGGCCACCGGTCCCATGAAGCTCGATCCCGAGGCCAAGAATTCGCTCTCGCGGGCCGGATTCCACGTCGTGCAGGTTTCCGATCCGGCCAATCCGGGGCAGCCATACTCCGACCTTCGATCCAACGAGGGGGAGATCTCCGTGGCCATGAAAGACGGCGTCAGCTACGTTCTCCGCTTCGGCCAGGTCGCCGGCATGGGCTCGGAGGATGAGGACGAGAAGAAGGAAGCCAAGCCGGCAGAGAAATCGGACCAGGAGGCCGCCAACAAGGACAAGTCCGATGCGGAGAAGAAGGACGAGTCGTCAAGCTCGAAGGTCAACCGCTACCTGTTCGTCGTGGCCCAGATGGATCCCGGCATGATCGAGGAGCCTAAGTACGAAGAGCTGCCCGAGCTGCCGTCGGAGGACGCCAAACCGGAAGAAAACAAGCCTGCCGAGAAGAAGGAAGACGCGGCCAAGGCCGACAAGCCCGAAGCCGCAAAGCCCGACGAAGCGAAGGCGGATGCCAAGAAGGAGGAGGCCAAGGATGCCAAACCGGCGGAGGCAAAGGATGCCAAACCGGAGGAGGCAAAGCCCGAGGAGGCAAAGCCCGAGGCCAAACCCGACGAGGTGAAGGCTGATAGCGACAAGGCTCCCGGCGGTGAAGCCCCGAAGGCCAAGGAGAAGGAGGCTGAAGAGGGCGCAGCGGCAAAGAAGCCCGAGGCAAAGAAGCCCGAGGAAAAGAAGCCGACCCGCGAGGAGATCGAGAAGAAGCGAGCCGAGATCCAGAAGGAAAACGATCGAAAGAAGACCGAGTACGAGGAGAGCATCAAGAAGAGCGAAGAGAAGGTCAAGGAGCTCAACGCCCGCTTTGCCGACTGGTACTACATCATCGACGACGCGGAGTATCAGAAGATTCACCTCGGACGGGACAAGATCGTCAAGATCAAGGAGAAGAAGGAAGAGAAGTCGGCGGAGGGAACGGATGCCAAGACTCCGGTCGCACCGGCCCAGGAACCGGATAGCCTTGGCGAGTTCGAGAACCTCAAACTCGAAGGGCCCGAAAAGAAGTGAAGCAGGGTTCTCGCCAGGACCGCGTCGCCCGCAAGCGGCGATTCGCACCTGAATAGAGCAGTCGACCGACGAGACTCCCGCAGAAGGGGAGCAGAATACTCTGGCCGCTGCCCGGGCATGGTCTTCCGGCAGCGGCCCGTTTTTTTGCCGCTGCGTCGCGTGCTTGCGGCGGTGGGCAACCGCCAGCCTCACAAGCCGTGCGTGCTGGATCGTGTCCGGCTCCGCGAGCGTTTCCCCTCTCCCACTGTGCTCACGGCCGCAGGCATGTGGCCTTCCAGATTCGCATTCCTGGAGCGATCTTGCCTGCCAGGTCTGCTGCCTCCAATGCCATGAGCGGACTGATTTCGACCGGTGTTCCCTCAACCACCACGGCGCCGGCATTTCTCAGCCAGTCGGTGTGAATCGATACCATCTGCTCACGGACAGACTCGGGCGTGTCGTCGGCGGCGCCCGTGGCGTTCTTGAGCGGGGCGAAGTGCAGTCGGGGATCGACCTCCACGACGAGGGCGTTTTCCGCCGAAGGGAGCAGATCGAAGATGAAGCGTTCGAACTTGTAGGCGTTGGGTTCAGTCGGTTGACACACAGCCCCAGTGCTGTCGACAAACGCGACCTTCTTATGGGCGATGTGAAACGGCAGGGCGTCGGCCTTGGCGACCATGCGACGGAGGAAAGCCACCTCAAACGCGTGAACGGCGATGCTTCCCGCCCAGATTGCCAGGGAACCGTCGTCTCGCCGCCTTTCGGCAATTTCGTCGGGCAGATCACTGTATTCGATCACTCGCAGGCGGCCATCCACCTGGACCACGTTGCCTACACGATCCTTGGGGCTCTTCTTTGCCACCACTTCGCTGGTCAACTCGGAACGGGCGAGCAGGTGGTACCCCAGGAGTTCGGGCGAGCAGATGTCGACCAGCGGATTGTCGACCTGGAAGTAGAAGACGTGCTCAATACCCCGCCGGGTCATGTCGGCCAAGGCCCCGCTCGCCTCCAAAGCAGCCAGGACGCCGCCATGCCCGTCGGGACTGAGGGCGATCTGGCCGCGGCCAGCCAGCAAGACCTTGCCGGAGACGTCGTCCACAGC
>CAZLWV010000144.1:0-7847 GCA_964563135.1 uncultured Planctomycetaceae bacterium | reverse complement strand
GGTCGCTTTCTGCCAGGCCGAACCGCCCCTTGGCGGCAAAGAAGTCGCGAGTCTCCCGGTCGGTTGCCGGGCTGACCATGACGTAGAGCGGTATGGCGGCCCCGTAGCGAGTGGCGGTGGCCTGGATCTTCTCCACGTGGATCTGGAAGATGGAACAGCCGGAGACTGGCCCGATCGGGTACATGCCCTTGGGGTGCTCGAATCCCAGGCGGGTCCCCTGCCCTCCGGCCACCAGCAGAACGGCCACCTTGCCGGCGGCAAGAACTTGGGCTCCGCAAGATCGGGCTTCGTCCGGCGAGAAGCGGTTCTTCGAATCACCCAGCCGGATCGCCGACGGCTCCCCAGCCCGATCTGCCAGGGCTGCCAGCTCGCCCTCCAATCCCCGGTTGTTCAGCAGTCTTTCAAGCTGCGCAAAATCAATGCTCCCGATCTGGCTGGCCAACGACCGACGCCCTTTCTCGTCCAACTCATCCCAGAACCGGATGAGGTGCTGTTGCCCGAAAGCCTCGAGTTGTTCATTTAGTTCAGCTTGCGTCGGCATGTCAGATCCGTTCAGAAGGAGGTCAGCAGGACTCTCAGTCCATCGTACGCCAATTCCACGCCCGCCGGCAGGCGTCTGCTGGTCATGCTGTGTTCCAGATGGTGAGACAGGTGGGTCAATAGTGTGCGGCGAGGGCGCAGCAGGGCGATGGCCGACATCGCCTCCTCGAAAGTCATGTGCGTTGGGTGCTCTTCATCGCGAAGACAGTCAAGCACCAGAAGATCCAGGCCGGTCAGGAGCTTCACGCTTGCCGCAGGAATCGTCTTGACGTCGGTGCAGTAGGCGACGCCACCGACTCGGAATCCAAGGCATTCGCAGCGGCCATGTTCCAGTGGGATCGGGACGATGGTCGCGCCGAGCAGCTCGAAAGGTTGCGAATCGACCGTTCGAAACGCGAGTTTTGGCACCTCGCCGGCCGGGTACGCTTGTACCGCCGGATCGAAGGCGTAATCGAAGCTCCTTCGGATCCGCCGCTCGACGGCGGCGCGGCAGTAGATCGGCAACTCGCCCTCCAGGTACCGCGGGAAGATGCGGAGATCGTCCAACCCAAACAGGTGGTCGGCATGGGCGTGGGTGTAAGACTCTGCGTGGATCACGCCGATCCGCTCGCGCAGCAACTGAAGCCGCAACTCGGGAGGAGAGTCGACCAGCAGGTTTCCCTTCGGCAGGCCGAAGACCACGGCACATCGTGTGCGGTGATTTCGCGGATCCTTGCTGGTGCAAGTGCGGCAGCCGCAGCCGATCATGGGTACGCCGTGCGACGTGCCCGTTCCAAGAAAGATGAGCTGACCGCCGATGGGATCACTGACGGGGTGAAATGGCACGGAACGACTCTGGACGGGAAGGAAGCGAGTTTTCCAAGCGAGTATGTCAATATACGGAGAGGACCGCACCCTGCACAGGCAGGGAAGGATGCATGCCAGTTCGGAGTTACCACACACCGCTTGCGATGGCTGCCGCCTGAATCGGCGGTGCAGGCGGGATATCATTCCCAGCAAGCAGGGCCCCCAGCCGATGCGAGATCCCGCTCGATTTTCCGTGGGCTTCTCGCACCTGTGGCCAGACCCGGTACAGAACGCGACCGTCCTGGAGGATTGTGGTACAGGACCCGCAACAGAACGAGACAACGAATCCTGCGGCCCTGGCTCGAGTGTCGATCGATGCGCCGGCGACCCGCCAGGGGCGCCAAGGCCTCGGCAGGACGCCACCTGTTGGGGGCAAGTGTCTTATTGACCCATTGTGGGCCATTGGATAAAGTGCGAAAATAATGAACTTCATGCCCCCCCAAAGGGATCCTTCTTATGGGTGACCTTGAGGGTGTAAAGTGCGCTACTGTTGATCAGTTTGGCGGCACGGCCTGATAGAGAGTCGTGGGTGCTGAGGCGCCGATTCGCCATCTCCCAAGGAAGTCCAATTGGCACAATATGGAATTTCTGGAACGTCTATTTGACTGGCTATCGTCGGGTGCGGACTCCTTTACCCGCAGCATCGAGCGATTTGTTACCGGGGTCTTTGGCTCGTCCAATGCCCGTTATATCCGGCGTCTGCAACCGAGGATCGATGCGATCAACGGGCGCGAGGCGTATTTTCAGGAGATGACCGACGCGGAGCTGCGCGGCCAGACCGACAAGTTCCGCAAACGGCTTGCGACGGGGGAGACGCTGGACGACCTGCTGATCGATGCCTTTGCCGTGTGCCGAGAAGCCGGCCGCCGGGTGCTGGGGATGCGGCATTTCGATGTCCAGCTCATGGGCGGTATCGTGCTCCACAACGGTTCGATTGCGGAGATGGTCACCGGGGAAGGCAAGACGCTGGTCGCCACGCTGCCTGCGTATCTCAATGCGCTGGAAGGAAAAGGCGTTCATGTTGTCACGGTGAATGACTATCTGGCCCGTCGCGATATGGAATGGATGGGGCCGCTCTACATGTCGCTGGGGCTGACCGTCGGGGCGATTCAGAGCAACATGCCGAACGACGAGCGTCAGAAGGCGTACGCGTGCGACATCACCTACGGCACGAACAACGAATATGGTTTCGATTACCTGCGAGACAACATGCGTCCGGCGGCCCGCGACGATTCTCGCTACCCGAAACACTACCAGCAGGTGCAAGGGCCTCTCAACTATGCCATCATCGACGAGGTCGACAACATCCTCATCGACGAGGCCCGCACGCCGCTGATCATTTCGGGCCCGGCCCGTGACGATGTCAACCGGTATCGTAAGGCCGATCTGATCGCGCGACAGTTGAAACGAGACGTTCATTTCGAGGTGAACGAGAAGGAGCACTCCGCCCACCTGACCGACGAGGGCGTCCGCAAGGCGGAAGAACTGGCAGACGTCGAGAGCTTCTACACGGCTGGCAACATGGAGTGGCCGCACCTGATCGACAATGCCCTCAAGGCCCACCACCTTTACAAACGCGACGTGAATTACGTCAACCAGAACGGCGAGATCGTCATCGTCGACGAATTCACCGGCCGCCTCATGCCCGGACGAAACTGGAGCGACGGGTTGCACCAGGCAGTCGAAGCGAAGGAAGGTGTCAGGGTCAAGGAAGAGAACCAGACCCTCGCCACGATCACCCTGCAGAACTTCTTCAAGCTCTACAACAAGATCGGCGGGATGACCGGCACGGCCATGACCGAAGCCTCGGAATTCTGGAAGATCTACAAGCTCGACGTCATCGCGGTGCCCACCAACCGCACGCTTCAGCGGATCAACCATCCCGACGTCATCTACCGATCCGAGGAGGAGAAGTACGAGGCGATTGTCGAAGAGATCGAACGCATGCACAAGTGGGACGTGCTCGTTCGCCGCAACGGTGAGCCGGTCCTGGGCACCGTGGTTGCCGAGAATGAAGAGGCGATCGATTTTGAGCCCCGTGGCCAGAAGAAGGTCGAGAAGGTGTCCCGTTCCGCCCTCCGTGCCGTCGAGAAGAAAGGGCGCCCGATTCTGGTCGGTACCGTTTCGATCGAGCGCAGCGAACTGATCTCGGCGATGCTGCAGCGCAAGGGCATCAAGCACGAGGTGCTCAACGCCAAGCACCATCAGCGCGAGGCGGAGATTGTCGCCCAGGCCGGCCGGAAAGGGGCCGTCACGATCGCCACGAACATGGCCGGACGCGGCACCGACATCATCCTTGGCGGCAATCCGGAGGCTATGGCCTGGGCCCAGCTCCAGGAGAAATATCCCACCCGCTTGGACGTTCCCCAGGAAGAATGGGATGCGCTGGTCAAGGAGATCGAGCAGCGGGAGGGAATGAAAGCGGAAGGCCGTGTCGTGGCGGGCCTCGGCGGGCTCCACATCATCGGCTCGGAACGCCACGAGGCGCGGCGGATCGACCTCCAGCTTCGCGGACGCTGCGGTCGCCAGGGCGATCCCGGCAGCAGCCGCTTCTTTCTGTCGCTCGAAGACGATCTGATGCGAATCTTCGCGGGCGAGTGGGTCAAAAGTATTCTTACACGGTTGGGAATGGAACAGGGCCAGGCGATCGAAAGCCGGATGGTCTCCCGCCGTATCGAAGGCGCGCAGAAGAAGGTCGAAGAGCGCAACTTCGAGATCCGCAAAAACCTGCTCGAATACGATGAGGTCATGGATGAGCAGCGAAAGCGGGTTTACGGTTACCGGCAGCAGATCCTCGACGGCGTTCAATGCAAGAAGCTGATCTTCGAAATGATCGACAAGCAGATCAGCAATCACCTGACCGAATTCCTTGCCAAGGACTACGGAGCCGAGTCGTTTGCTGCGTGGGCCGGGAAGATACTGTCGGCAGAGCTCGATGCGCGCGACTATCGCGATATGGACATCTCCCTCGCAGAACAGCATGCCAAGGATCAAGCCGAGCGTCTGGCGGAAGGGCAGGTGCTGGATGCAATCGAAGAGAATCTGCCTGACGACGTTGATCCCAGGGAATGGAACTGGGAGGCGCTGGCCAAGATGGCGAATATGCGCTGGCATGTCGGGGCGACAGGCTCCAGCCTCAAGCGAATCGGGCGTGAGAACCTTGCCGAGTTCCTCATCGAGAAGGCCCATGCAGCCATCGCCCGAATCGACCTCAGCGAAGGGGCCAAGTTTCTCGCGGCGGACTTCGGGTTGCAGACGACGTGTGCATGGGTGCGGTTCAAGTTCGGCTTCGATCTCGACAGAGAGGAAATCGAAGGCGCGGATTCCCAGCAGATCGGCCAACTCATCCGCCAGCGGGCGGAAGAGACTTACCGCGACAAGGAAATCGAATTCCCCGTGATGGCGGGGCTTTTCCATTTCACCCTCCGCGATCCGGCGGGCCACAAACGCTACGATCGCGACAACCTTGCCATCTGGGCCAAGGAACGATTCGGCACGGTGCTCTCCGTGGAGGATCTGCGCAACAAGCAGCGCCACGAAATTCAGGCCCTGCTGATCGAGCAGAGCCGCCTGTTTTCCGAACGGGCCCGGCGGACGATCGACGAAGCCTACCGGCGGATGGACGAGGTCTTTGGGGCCGGCGAATCCCATTCCGATCGATCGGGCCCCCAGGGGGACGTGCAGTCGCTCGTCGATTGGCTCAACAGCACGCTGCAGGCGGGATGGAGCGCAGAGGAGATTGCCGACCTGGACCGTGGCCAGTTCGAACAACGTCTGACCGAACTGCTCGACGACCGGTTCCGGCCGGAAATGCGGAAGGTGGAACGTTCCCTCGTTCTCCAATTGCTCGACTCGGCCTGGAAGGAACACCTGCTGGTCATGGACCACCTCCGCTCGAGCGTGGGGCTGCGCGGATATGCCCAGGTCGATCCGAAAGTCGAATACAAGCGGGAAGGCATGAAGTTGTTCGAGAACATGTGGAGGGCGGTCGGCGAACGCGTGACCGAACTCATCTTCCGCATGGAGCAACTCGACGAAGGTTTCGTCGGTTCCACCTGGACCGAAACAGCAGCCATTCATGAAGAAGCTGCCGGCGCCGCCGACGAAATCGCCGAACAGCAGCAGGCGGCCATCGACGGTACCCAGGTCGACCACAAACGCGAGCCGATCCGCAATCGCGACCCGCGGGTGGGACGGAATGACCCGTGCCCCTGCGGCAGCGGAAAGAAATACAAGGCCTGCTGTATGAAGAACAGGCCTTGAAAAAACACTAGCCAGATCATCGGCCCCTCGCGGAAAGGACTCCGGTGCGATATCTCCTGAACCTCGTCTACGTGTTTCTGCTGATCGTGGCCTTTCCGTGGCTGCTCTGGCAGGCGATCCGCAAGGGGAAGTATCGCGAAGGCTTTGCGGCCAAGTTTCTCGGTCTCGTACCGAGGCGCGAGGGGAGCCAGACGTGTCTGTGGTTTCATGCGGTCAGCGTCGGCGAGGTGAACCTGGTACGGCCTCTTCTGGACGAGATCCAGCGCCGGCATCCCCAGTGGCGGTGTGTCGTATCGACCACCACGATGACAGGGATGTCGCTGGCCAGGAAACGCTATCCGGGGCTGTCGGTCTTCTACTGTCCATTGGACTTCAGTTGGGCCGTTGCCGCGGCCATGCGGAGAATCCGCCCCGACGTGCTCGTGCTCGCGGAACTGGAATTGTGGCCGAACCTGATTGCCGCCGCGCGGCGCAGCGGCTCCAAGGTGGCGGTTGTCAATGGAAGACTCAGTGAGAACAGCGCCCGGGGCTACGGGCGGATCCGGCCGTTGGTGAAGAGAATCCTGCGCAACATCGACCTCCTGGCCGTGCAGGATGAAACCTACGCGGGCCGGTTCCGGTCGCTGGGCGCCGACGACAGGTCGTTGAAGGTGACCGGCTCGATGAAATACGATGGAGCTGAGACCGATCGGGCCAACGAGGCGACGACGCGTCTGCGAGACCTCTGGGGAATCGCTGCCACCGACTGTGTCTTCCTGGCTGGGAGCACTCAGGAGCCGGAAGAAGCCCTTGCCCTGGAGGCCTACCAGCAACTCGCCCCGTCGCATCCGGAGCTTCGTTTGATTCTTGTGCCGCGCCATCCGGACCGTTTTGAGGCGGTGGCCGAGATGCTCCAGGCCCGGGGCGTCTGCTGGCAGCGACGCACCGAGTTGGAATCGAACCCGGCCGATCGCCAGGCACGAATTCTCCTGGTCAACGTCATAGGTGAACTGGGAGCGTGGTGGGGCACGGCTGAAATCGCCTACGTTGGCGGGAGCATGGGGCCGCGTGGTGGCCAGAACATGATCGAGCCGGCGGCCTACGGCGCCGCAGTCAGCTTCGGTCCCAACACGCGGAATTTCCGGGATATCGTCAGCGCCATGCTCGCCCGCGACGCCGCGGTGGTCGTTCAAGACGGCCAGGAGTTGGCCCACTTTGTTCGCCGCTGCATCCAGCAGCCGGACTTCCGTCGGCAATTGGGCGACCGGGCGCAGCGGCTTGTTCTGGAGCAGCTTGGGGCCACGGGGCGCACGTTCTCCCTGCTCGAGTCGCTCCTGGAGAAACGTGCTCCGGGCGCTGCCCCTTGGATTGGCAAGGGCCTTGCCCTTCGAACCGGTCAAACGGCGCGATAGGCGGCCCACCTCCTCCCTTTCCACCGGTTCTGCGACAATTGACGATCCTTGCCTGCCTGACGCGTTACCGTCGGATCTGCGGTCCGTAGATCCGCTGCATCGCATGGCAAACCTGGCGGGCAAGACGCTTGTTGCCCCGAGCATTCGGATGGAGCCCGTCATCGCTCAGGTGCCATTGGGCGGAGAGCCACATTCCGGGAGGAGCGCAAGGGCCCAGCAGTATGCATTCTCGGAGCACGGAATCCGAGACCAGTTCCAGGTCGTAACGTCGCGCCAGCCGACGTTCCAGTCCACCGAATCGATCGATGACAATTCCGCGCGGGATCTCGACGAGAATGTTGGTGGCGGAGGCAGGCGGAATGCGTCCTGCCAGGTGCCCGGCCAAACGGAACATGCCCACGCCCGCAAGCACTGCCAGCAGAAGGACCACTGCCGGCAACCAGGCCGACCCCTTGATGAGCACGATGGCCACGCAGGCCAACAAGGGCATCCAGCCCGGCCGCCCTGCGCGAACAACCAGCCCGTGGACGATGAGCCAGGCAGCGACCATGAACATCAGGTGCGCCGGAAATGTCAGCAGCGAAATGCCGGCAAACCCGCCCATCAGCACCGCCGCCGGAAGCCTGCGATTCCTGCAAGGCCGGTTTGTTCTCGACTCCATTTCAGCAGGTCTCCCCAACGGTTCTTAATCTTAATCTTACTCCTACTCCTAATCTTAATCCTAATCCTAATCCTAATCCTAATCCTAATCCTAATCCTAACTGGACTTTTGCAAACCTAGGTCAAGCGCAACAGAGCCATCACATG
>CAZLWV010000143.1:4936-20366 GCA_964563135.1 uncultured Planctomycetaceae bacterium | reverse complement strand
AGTACTTCATGTTGCAGCGAAGCGTGGATCCCGCGGACGACGACGGTGTCTACCTGGAGCACACGGACCAGGCATACGGGACATACGGAAAGGTTACGGCCTGCTCGCTTTCAAGTGGCCGGCTCGAGATCGCGGTCGACGAGAAAACCGCAGAGCATCTCGGCACAGAATCAGCTTTCACGGTCGAGTTCTCGTGCGACGATGTATCCCTGGTGAGGATCCGGTCGGGCCTCGAAAGGATCTTTTCCGGAACCGGCTGCCGCTTCCACATGGTCGGGGACGGCGCCTAACATGCCGTTGCAGCGGATCTGGTCGCCGCAGAGGCATCGGCTTAGAATCGCGGCGCCGGCTTGGCGGCGCCCAGACCGCTGAACGGCAAGCCGTTAGCCCTCAAAGGAGATTCGAATGTCAGCGATACAATTCTTGTCATCAGGAGGGATGGCCAGCATTGGTGGAGATATCCCAGAGGATGAGCGAAGGCCCCTCAATGAAATTGTCAAGCTCTTTGGGGAAAAGGTTTCCAAGCACGCGAGGGCACTGCAAGTTCCGGCGTCGCTGTTGGCTGTCCAGCAATCAAACTTCCTGTTTGTCGCAAGAGATATTCAGAGTCACTACTTCATATTTGCAGCGTGCCCCGGGCAGACATCTATCAACTACCGGGATTTATCTGTCCACGGCAGATTAGACATTCAAAGCATTTCTCATCAGATTCGAATTGAAGTCGGTGATGTTCAGTGGGGCTTCGCTCTCCCCAGGACTATTCCAGAAGATGCGATAGAGGCAGAAGTAGAAAATTTGGTTAAGCAATATGTTGGAGCTGTTTTAGAGGCGCGGCGCAAGCCGGAAAAGGCAATATCCGAAGAATCGATGGTTCATCCGGAAATCGCATCTGGAATAGAAAAATTCCGCCAAGATTACCCTACCAGTCAACGCACAGCGTTCATAATCATGCAATTCGGGACGACGAAGTTGCACCAAGATATTGTTGACTGCATCAAAGAACAATTGGGCAAGCATGGCATTGCGGCACTAAGAGCTGATGACAAGCAATACCTGGACGATCTATTCCCAAATATTAAAGTGTACATGCATGCATGTGATTTTGGTGTCGCCGTGTTCGATAGAATCACAGAAGACGATTTCAATCCAAACGTCACTTTGGAAGTCGGATATATGCTCGGAATGGGCAAGGACGTTCTTCTGTTGAAAGACAAAACACTGAAGTCCCTATCAACAGATTTGACAGGCAGGCTATACAAACCATTTGACACGACTGACGTCAGCGGATCTATGCCAGCGCAGGTAGTAAAGTGGCTAAATGACAAAGGGCTAACAAAGCCATGAACACGGACGTGAAAATGCTGTCGCATTTCCACGCCGGTTATGGCAATCGTTCGCCACTTCGAGGGGCAAACATGGTAGAGCAAGTGTGGGTGAGTCTCGTCAGTATGGCAGCCGTCTGCGTTGCCGCTGACGCGGAAGAGAAGGACAAGCCGGGAAAGAAGATTCACACGACGTGCGCGACGGATCTGCAATGCGGAGTCGTCACGTACTTGAACCTCGATTCGCAGCCGATGGAGTGGAGCACAGGGCCGGGCAACGCCGGTTGGCTCTATTGCCGCGTTCCCCATTCGAAAGATGAGTCGGCACGCTGGGAGTTTGCGCCATCGACGGCGCCGGAGATCGAGGAGATCGACGTGACGGAGCTTCAGGGGATGAGGTTTTATCTGGAGGACACACCAGCGCTTGCGGTGGCGTTTGGCGAACGTTGGAAGAAGGGCTCGCCACTGCTGGCTACGGAGGGGGAGATCTACTTCGCTCGCAGGAACGACGCGCCGACGGTCGTCTATGCGCTAAAGATGAAGAAGCGTGAGGAGTGGCGGCTTTGGGTCGACTACGCCATTGCGGATGTTCCGGCAAAAGGTGACACGAAGAAACCTGCTCGGTGGCAGGTCGGCACGGTCAAGTCTGAGGAAGACCCGCAGAATATCCTCGGCGCCGGGCTTCTCCTTTCGCCGGAGGAAGCTCGGGAAGCCTTGGTGAGCATTTTCGGCCGCCCGCAGCCCTTTCCGAAGGCTGTGGTCGTCCGAAAGGGACTGGTCGTTCTTGGAGGCATCGTCTGCGATCTGCGCAAGGGAACCTTTTACTCCGAGATCATCGCAGACGACTTCTTACGGGAACGCTGGGGGTCGTTCCAGCAGGAAGAGAAGGCCTGGAAAGCCGTGCTCGAGGGCGACCGTCACATGAACCGTGAAGCTCAGTGAAAGGCGAACAACCGGATGCACTGGAACGTAAAGGCTGGCGCCTTTGCGCCCGGTGATCCGTAACGTTAGCAGCACAAGATGTATATCGTCTTTGACACAAACGTTTGGCTGTCCGAGCTCGCCCTAAACTCTGCAGCCGGCGCTGCCGTTCGCCTCTACGTCCGGCAGAAGGAAGCCACGGTCGTGCTTCCGGAAGTTGTCCGTCTCGAAGTGGAGCGAAACCTCACGCGACGCCTCGCTGAACTTGCCGAGACAATCAAGGCCAACCACAGACAATTGCTTGCGGTTTTCGGAAAACTCAAAGAAGTCATTGTCCCCGGAGAGGGAGAGATCAGTGAGAAGGTGCGTCATATCATGGATGGGCTCGATGTCCCAACAAAACACGTGGCCTTTTCCCTTGAGGCAGCGCGATCGTCATTGCTGAAAACCATCGACAAGGTGCCGCCCTGCGACAAGACGCAAGAATTCAAGGATGGAGTAATCTGGGCACATTGTGTTGACCTTTTGCGTGAATCGGACGTGTACTTGGTAACCGCGGACAAGGCATTTTTCGAAGAACGAGAGTATCGAAAGGGCTTGGCCAAGAATCTATTGCAGGAAGCCTCGGCCGCTGCCCATCAACTCATTTTGCTGCCAAACCTCGGAGAGTTGCTCCGCAATATTCGATCCACGGTCAAGCCAGATGAGAGCAACTTGGTCAACGAGGTCCTCCGGATTCGCTCGGACAGTGTCCACAGCATCGTGGACCGGGCAGGGTATCGCCTTGGCAACGAACCACGTGTGGATGTACGGGTTTACGCCACCGAAAGTGCGGCCCAGCTTTACCTTGAATTCCAGATGGAATTCGGCTGCGAAGATGCATCCGGCAAGGGACGTGCAAAAGGAACACTGGAAATCCGCGGTGATGGTTCTTATGATACGTCGTCCAAGGAGTACGTGAACCTGCGAAGTCACGGCGAGAAGTTCACGTACACCGACGAGGATGGCGAACAGAAGATGGAGAACTACGTCTTGATGGTAGGCAACTGCGTCATCGGTCATCGGTCTGTACTGCACTCCATAAAATACGACCTTGGGTGAATACACGTCCGCCGGTGCCAGCCAACGGAAGTCCTGCTAACAATCGGATCCACGCGCGGCGGGCTTGCGTGCGGATTCAAATGGAAGATCACGGGTCCCGCCCGCGTGATCCTGGTCGTTAGATGGCACAGGGACTCCGCCATGAATATTGTCCACGGCGACCTGCTCAAGCTCGCACTGAACGGCAGTTTCGATGTCATCGTTCACGGCTGCAACTGCCAGTGTGCAATGGGCGCGGGCATCGCCAAAGCGATCAGAGCCACGTTCCCTGAAGCGTATGAAGCGGACTGTGCAACCCGAAAGGGCGACAAGGCGAAACTCGGAACGATATCTCTGGCAACCGTCAAACGCGGCGGCCACAAGATCACGGTTGTAAATGGGTACACGCAGTTTCATTGGCGTGGTCCCGACGGCCGCGCAGACTATGAAGCTATTCGATCAGTGATGCGCGAGGTTAGATCGAAGTTCTCTGGAAAGCGCATTGGTTACCCCAAGATGGCGCGGGGGTGGCAAAGGGTGATTGGACTGTGATCTCGCAGATTATCGATGAGGAATTGGATGGCGAAGAACATACGCTAGTCGAGTTCTCCCCGTGACAATGCTTCAACCCGAAGGTCGGAACGAATCTGAGCTGCTTGCAACGTACCGGACACGCTTCCGCCAGGGGCCGGTGGGAGTCTGGCACACATGGCTTGGTGCCGGCTGGGACAGTTGCTACGGCTGTCAGTTCACATTCCGCAAGGACTACACCGGGCTTGCGTACACTTGGGACACTGGCGACGACAAAGAGCCCGAGACCGAAGAGGAATTCACCTGGAGACTTGTATCCGATTTCACGATTGACATTCAGCCCGTCGGCGAGAGAAGATGCGAAGAAGACTGGGGCATCGTCCGGTACGATTTCGCGTTTGATCCTGCCAAGTGTGGCGGCGATCGAAAACTGTTTCTTTACGAAATCGGTCACTACGACAAGACGTCCCCTGGCTTCTGGTGGTCGCCCAATCCCGTCGTATTTGCTGACGAGAATCCCCAACACATCTACATATTCGCAAGTGAATAGGTAAGCATAGGGCAAACCTCGGCACAGAAGGCCATCTAACTAGCGCATCCAGCCGACCGGGCACGCGGCCGGCGTTTTGACAATTCGAATCAACCGTCGCGTGCCCGGCGGCTGATGTGTACCGTTATGTCGCACGAAAGAGAAGTTCAACGAGTAATCGCCAAGGCGGAACGAGTGCTTCCCGGTCGGGAATCGAAGCGTGGTGTCTGTCCACGTTGGCAGGCAATAATCGCAGTTGGAGAATTCATCGAAACGAATCCGATTCCCGTTTGCGACTTTGCCCTGAAGTGGGCTCGTCGTCGCGGCCGGGATCTGGGTGCGGCGATTCAATGCTGTCTCATCGAACATCTACTGGAGTACCATTTTGACCTTGTCTTTCCGCGCATGAGCAAAGCGGCTCGCGAAAATGGTCGTGTCGCCGAGTTCTTTATCGACCTATGGAAATCTCCGTTTCAGTTTGGCCAAGCAATAGAGCCAAAGAATCGCGTGAGACTCAAGCGACTCAGCAGCGAATTGCGCCGGATTCACTCGCAAAATCGCCAGCGACATAACAACGCCGTGAACCGGAGCGGCCGACAGCGTGTGTGTTGAAGTCACAGTCTATCGCGGCCGCCCGGTCACGGCCGTCGTTCTGCCACGGAGTCCAACGCGCACAATCGATGACATCCGAAACCGAATACGCCAATACTGACTTCGACCTAAAATCAGCTACGCCCTTCGACACGCTCAAACGTGAGCTCGATGAGTCATGCTGTGTTCTGCATTACACTCACGGCGATGACGGCCACTGGCATTCGATCGTTGAATCCTCACACGACGAGGACAGTTGTAATCGCAACGCAGAGCTCGACATCGCTGCGATCCTCGAAGCGGTCAACGGGCTGTCTCCGGCTGCAAAGACCGAACTCGACGCATGCTACCTACGTGAATTCAATATTGGCTTTCATTGCTGGGATACTTGGGCGTACGTCCACTCTTTACCTAACGCGATTGTTCGTGCGATTGCCGACGCCAACTGCTCAGTCGCAGTAACCCTTTACCCGATGCGAAACCCCGACGGCACACCCAAAGAATGATCGTCGAACGCCTTCAAATGCGATACAATTCACGCCCAACGTGGCAGAACAAAGCGGTGAACGGGAGCCGCCGATCACGCGGGTTTTGAAATCATAGGTTCTTGGCGGCGGCTCCGTTACCGCCGTCGTTGGGGGAGGTGGCATGATGAGATACCTCTGCTTTCCTATCGCACTGTTCCTTGTCGTCTGCGCGGCCAAGGCAGATGACCACGTCACGATCAAGTACCAGCCGGGAATGTCCATGTCCGACAGGTCGGTCACGATTACAGTTGGCCGACCGTTTGACAAGAGTGGCAAGTTGATTCCAGAGGTATTCAAGAGACTCAAGGCAATCAATGGTCTCAAGACCAGATCGTTTGTAGTTCCAGATGCCGCCTACATCACGATCATTGCGGAGGTGGATGGCGAGCAACTGGAGTCTTCCAGTTGCCACACCCTTTTTGAGGCCAACCCGAAACTCGTCGCAAAATCCACGGGCATCACCAGTCTCGACGGTGTGGCCCGGAAGAAGGTCCTGTCGTCGGAGCCGAAGGAGTACATGGATTTCCGGAGACTTTGGGAAGAGGCTCTCTCAATCGCATTGAAGGACGCAACGGAGACATTCAACCCCCAACAAGGCGGTGGACACGTACGATGAACCCTGGCGGGTTCACCGCCGGTCACCGCTGTCGTTCGGCCTCAAACTCTCTCCGGGGTTCGTATGCCCGAATACACCCACACGCTGATTCCTGACCGCGTCGATTTCGTTCCCGACCCGAGGCAGGTCGGTGCCTTCCTGAACTCTCTGGTATCGCTGGGCGCGGCACCTTTGAAGCCGACCGTTGCCGCAGCGAAGCTGTCGGGCGTAGTCCGAACATTCACGAATCCCTTCACGGGCAAAACCGACTCCTTCCCGATGCGCAAGGCGGAAACCCTCAAAGACCTGTCTGCGGTGCCAGGGGCGCTGAAACAGGTCGACGACTACAATGTCACGCTAACGGGAAAGGGTCCGCCCAAAGTTCCCGCGTTTGTGTTCGATTTCCAAGGCAAATACGACTTCCTTGTGCATTGCTGCCTTCGCGCGGAAGTTGTCTCGACTTCGGACTGGCACGACGACGTGCCGATCAAACGAAAAGTGGACTTCTTCGGGCAGCCATGCAGTTCGAAAGACCGGCTGGGCATCTATCACAATCCGAACACACTCGAAGTCATCGAGGTACGGAAGGCGGGTTGCGCACGGTTTTGGATCGAGTTCGAGTATGGCAAGATGCTGTTTCCTCGGATTGAGGACCGGCTCGACCTGATGGAGCCAAGAATCGTCGAGGTCGCCGAGAAGGATTTCGGCATCAACTTTGTTCAAGGCTGTCACTGGTGTGCGTGAGCCCCAACTAGTCCTTAGCCAAGCGAACCCATGGGGGTTCGCTTGGCTAAGGACTAGCTGCGTCCCCGTTTCGAAACCCGCCGGCGTCGGGCCCATGGGCGCCGCCCAGCACCTTGATCAGCGTGCTCTTGCCGGCGTCGTTCTCTCCCACCAGTGCCAGAACTTCGCCTCGGTTCAGTTGGAGCGACACGTCGTCGAGCGCACGGACGCCGGGGAACGACTTGCTGATGTGGCGCATGTCGAGAAGGGGGATCGTGCTGTCAGCAAGGCTGGTCATCATCCTGACGATACTAGCTCGCCTCAAGGCTTTCCGCAATCTGGCACCGGATCGACCAGCGCAACCACGGTCTGCCCGACCTTGGGTTGCGGAGGATCGACTGCGGTGAAGACCGTGAGTTTGCCGGATTCGCTCACCAGAAACAGGGGCACCGCCGTGCCATTGTAATGGGCCTGGAAGGCCTGGAAGTCAAATTCGTGCGTGAGCTTTGTCTTTTTCACTTCCGCCCCTTGGGCAAACCGGTTTTGGAGGTAGTCGAAGGTGATCTCGGAGCCGAAAGCAATTCGGCCATGGACGAACTTGGGGGCAGTTTCTGCGCGGATTCCTTTCGCGGGCGGCGAAGGCAGTAGAAAGACCGAGTTGCGGCCGAAAACCTCGCTGAAGTGCTGGCCGGCCAGGGAGTTGACTTCGCGGTTCGGGGTCAGAGCCAGGAATCGGCCGATGCCCCCCAGGTCCATTTCGTCGATCGCCTGGTGGGAGAGGATGCTGCCGAGCCAAGTGGAAAGCCCTTCCATCCGCGCCACTCGGATGTTGTCGGGATTGCTGTCGACCATCAACACCCGGAAACCGGCTTCCTTCACCTTCAGTGCGATGGCTCTGGCGCCGGGGTGAGCGCTGAGAATGACGATTCCTTGCGGGTTGGGGGACGCCAGTCCCAGTCGTTGCGCAAGCGGGCCGATGGTCAGGCCGTAGACCGAAACCGTCCCGATGATGACGGCGAACGTGGCCGCCACCAATTCGCTGCCGGCCCCTTCGGCGTGAAGGGCGAACACGGAAGCAACCGCGGCCGCTACAATTCCCCGCGGAGCAAGCCAGGCCAGGAACACCTTTTCCTGCCATTTGAGGCCCGACCCGATTGTTGAAAGCCAGACGGCTGCGGGACGCACGAGGAGGATCAGGAATCCGACGAAGGCGATGCTCATCCACCCCAGATCCAACACGTCGCTGACCTTCATCCTGGCCGCCAGAATGATGAACAGACCGGAAATGAGCAGGACCCGCAGGTTCTCCTTGAACTCGACAACCCGGTGGATTTCGACCCATTTCTGGTTGGTGAGAATCACGCCGAGGACGGTTACCGTCAACAGGCCCGACTCGGGTTGCAGCACGTTCGACACGGTGAAGACGGCCACGACGAAGGCCAGGAGGATCGAGCTTTCCAGGAAATCGGGAATCAAGTACCGCCGCAGTAGCCAAATCAACCCTGGCGACGTCAGGAAACTCAATCCGACGCCGACGCCGGCGGTGCGCAGCAAGTCGCCGGCCACGCCCCGGGCGGCCTCTCCCATCCCGGCGATCTCGACGGCGTGCAATGCCTCGAAGACGAGGACGGCCAGCACGGCCCCGATCGGATCGATGACGATTCCTTCCCACTTGCTGATCCGTCCGACAGGGCCCGTGGGACGAAGCTGGAGGAGGATGGGACCGATCACCGTGGGACCCGTTACCACGAGAATCGCCCCGAGGAGCAGGGCCATGGAGAGGTCGAAGCCGAGAAGCAGATGGGCCCCGATTGCCGCCAGCAGCCAGGTCACGATCGCCCCGATCGTCACCAGGCAGAAGATCGGTCGCAGAGAGTCCTTGAGTTCGCGAAGCCGCAGTCCCAGGGCTCCCTCGAACAGAATCAAGGAAACGGAAAGCGAGACGCCAGGCAAGAGGAGATCGCCGAAGATGGCGTCCGGATCGATGACGCCTGTAGCGGGCCCCAGAACAAATCCGGCAAGGAGCAAGAGGAGAATCGACGGGATCCGCGTCGCCCAGGCGATCCACTGCACGCCGATCCCGATCACGGTGATCCACGTCAGTCCGATTAGCAGTCGTTCGGTAGCTTCCACAGGCAATATCTCTTGCACTCACGGGCTCGGAAAACGGTCAATTCAGCCGCAAGCATTCTACGGTTTGGCTTGCGACCTCCTATAGAACTCGCGGGGTCCCTGACGAGCTGCTTCAAAGCAGTTCTACGGTCTCGTTTCCGGGCATTCGCTCGGAGGTGCACTTGCATGTCGTCTGGTTCAGTCCGATCCGAAATCCTTCTCCGCGATGGTGCTGGTTGGTGCGACGCATCGCAAGGTGGAAGATCTGACTGCGACGCCGATACCAGTCACAAAGGTTTATGCGTCGAACGACGGGGTTGCACCGCCGGATCGGGTGCTTTCCAACAGAAAATTGCTTCCCAGAGTCTTTGTTGTAACCTGCCAGCCATTTCTCACGCGCCAGCGCGAGGGCGGAGGGTCGATTCCCGACTTGGTCTCTTCGCCGTCCGCTCCTGCCAGCTCGAGCGTCCTTTGGCCCGCGTCTCGATTGAGCGCGTGGAAAACCATCCCTCCCGCAGCATAGTATGCACCGGTTCTATTCACCCTGCCTAGCCTTGTCAAATTTGGCAGTTGTCACACTTTCCCCCTCGAATCCACCGCCTGGAGCACCGGCCGGCGCTTCGTACGCACGAGCCGCCCTGATCAGCGTCGATCAGCGAAGATCAGTGTTCCCCCCTTCCTCCTACGTGGAGCGCTCCTACATCCCCACTCTCTTTCGCGTTTCCCGTCCCTGTCGGCTTTTCTGCTGCGCCCGAATCGTTCATTGCCGCCTGTCAACCGGCCCGGAGTCTCGCCGGCTGCGCAATGGTCGAGCCATGGGCTGAGTCTCGCAGCCTAGACTGGCCTTGTCAACAAAAAACAAGGTCTGACCGCATGTCCAACCTGTCAGTCGTGGGAGCCGAGGTCGCGTGTGAGGGCTTCCTGGACAAGTCGATCCTCGTTGCATTCGTGGCGTTTCAGTTCGGCACGGAAGGCCTGGAAGCGGTCGGCGGTCTGACTCCACCATTGCTCGGGGTCGACTCCGGGATCAGCCGCTTCGGCCAGCTTTCTGGCGCTCCTGGTCATCTTGGGGTGCTGGAGCATCAAGTCGTTGGCGCGCTGGAAGAGCTGGGGGGCATCGTAGAGCGCCTCCGCAAAGTATCCGCCGGCCTCTTCCGTCTGGAAGTGTTTGGTGAGGCGGTGTCCCAATTGGCCGAGGAGATCGACCACTTCGTCGATCGAACAAGACCGCTCTGCGAGCACCGATCCGATCTGATCCAGAAGGCCGGTCAATTGGCGGTGCTCCTCCAGAATCTTCTGGAATCTCTGGAGCTCGGACGATTCGGATGTCATGGTCTGGCCCCCCGGTCTGGCACAGGATGTTCTGGATGCGACAATTCGCGCCCCCAGTATATGCGCCGGGGAAGGTGAAGTCACCTGCGGCAAGGCGGAAGTGTGTGTCGTCAAACGAGTTGGGTCTATTGTGTTTCCGTCCGAATCGTTCCGATTGTCTCAGAGCGGCCAGCCGGTGCGGCGTCGGTCTTCGGATCGGCGGCGGGGGGGGCGGGGGCGGGGCGGAAGGGGCGACGTTCGACGGCGGAGTTGATCAGCTCAAACAACACGCTGTAGGCGAGCAGTTCCTTGGAACCCGGCTGGACTGTCCACATGCCGCCCATGTTGGTGTTGTTCAGGAGGGAGCCGAACCCGATTGCGGTGACGGTTCCCTGGCCGAAGCGAGTGGTGGTGCCGACGGGAGCACCACCGGCCCACATGAAGGGTTCGCCTCCTTCCACCTGGCAGGCGGCCGGCATGGAGATTCCGGGCCAAGCAGTGTCTTTTGCCTGCAATGTTCCCTGGGCCGGGTAGGCGTGGTAGACGGAGATGCCAAAGGGCCAAAGGAGACTGTTGGCGGTGGTCTGGAGGTTATCGGGCGAGTCGAAGACGAGGAGTCTGCCGCCGCGGGAGACCCAGTCGACAAGCCGGCGGCGGTAATCCTGGGAGACCGACTGCGAGGGGGACAGAACCAGGAGGAGATCGCCGGAGAAGGCTTCGGGGCCTTCGGCTCGCACGGTATAGTGCCCGAGACGCGGTATCCACTGTTCGAGAAGGCCGTATCCGTCGGGCTGGCGAGTGAATCCGCCCTCGGAAAGGGGCACCCGGGAGACCGTCCGATCCAGAACGACGCGCACGAGGGGGCGCCGGCAGTCGGGGAGACCGCCGCGCTGCCAGGCGGCGATGGCATGCGTCGTACCGGTGTAGCCGACCAGTCCGCAGGCGAACCATACCAGCCAGACGCTGCCCGAGAGCGGGTAGCGCGTGGCCGCCAGCCAGACCAGCAAGGCGAGGAGTCCCCAGCCGGAGGCTCGCAGCAGCAGCCGGAGGGGAGCCGAGTCGAACGGGCTCCGGCAATTCAGCCAGGAAAGCATATCGAGCATGAGCTCGGCCTTGCCTGGCTCATAAGTACTGAAGTTGGAGAAGATGGTCGAGTCGGCAAACGCCAGCACACGCCCCTTGCCATGGCGTGTTTCCCAGAGCTGGATGAACGCCCCGTAGCGCATCTCCGGGTGGTAATAGGCTTCGGGGAAGTAGTTCTCCATGTTGTAGTCGGCGCCGAGGCCCCAAAGCCCTGTGCTCCAGACGGCAGCGCGTCCCCAACTCCATCCGGGGTCGATCGAGCAGGAGTTGGCGTATCTGACCAGGGGAACGTTGCGAACCGCGGGGTGGGGCAGCCGCGGGCGCCAGACATACTGATCGTAGGGCGAATCGATGCCAAACAGGTTGTCGAGGCGGAACTTGAACCCCAGGCGGCCGGCGATCGCGTTGAGGTACTCTCCGGAGTGCATGAAATCGGTGTGTTCCCCGATCAGGAGCAGCCCCCCGCCTCGGGCGACAAACCGCAGAACGGCCTGGATTTCGTCGGCCGAATAGGGCTCGGTCGGCGTCTTGATGACGAGGACATCGCATGCGGCCAGCCCGGCCGTGTCGATCTTCTGGTCGTCCTGGAGCCGCGACATCTCGAAATACTGCCCGCAGTAGTCGTAGATGGCCGTGTAGCTGTACGACGGATCCTCGCCAAAAGACGTGGTATCGTAGGGGCGATCCGAGGGTTCCCAGTGGCTGTGGCGTTCGACGAACACGACCCGGCCCCCGCGGGGTTTTCCGACCGGATCGATCTGGAGCAAGGCCGTGGCGCCGCCGACGAGTGAAGAGAGAAGGATGGCGGCGAGCACGCGTCTTTTCAGGGTCGCGGCCGGGGCAGGCCCCCCCGGCCTTGCAGGACCTTGGGTGCGACCAACAGTCTCCGCCTGTGGAATGCCAGCCTGGCCGGTTGGGGACAGGTTCTCCGTTTTGCCGCGCCGCATCCAGAACGCGAGGCTGGCAACCGCCCCGATGCTGAAAGCGCCCAGCACCCAGGGGCTGAAGAACTGATTCATGACGGTGGACTTGAGTTCTTCCGGGGCCCGCATCTGGCGGTGGAGGAACAGACCGATGAGAAGTGCCAGCCGGAACGGCATCCAGAGGCCGATTGCCAGGAGGACGAGCCCGGTTTGTTTGAGCCAGCGGCGTGCGGGGAACCCTGCGCCGGCCGACTCGGCCGGATCGGCGTCTTCCCAGGTCCACAGCGCGACCAGCACGATGGCACCGGCCAGGAGCGAGGGGGTCACCGGATCGAGCACGAGCTGCCAGGTAACCGCCAGACGCTGCGGGCCGGACGTGGAGAAGATGGCCACCTCTGCGCCGTCGGCCGAGGCCTCGGCTCCCTGGAGGCGTGCGATCATGGCCACCAGCGGCGGGCACGGCCAGGGCAGGTCGTGCAGGCGGGCCGTGAGGAGCGAGTAGGCTTGAATGGCGATTGCCTGGCCGGAGAGGATGACGGCCGACCGGACCGCTCCCCAGCCTGCCGCGGAGAGGAATCGCGGGGCGGGACCGACGGCAAAGGGCAGCAGTCCGAGGACAAGGCCGAGCGGTATTGCCCGATAGGGCCAGGAGAGGATCCACAGGGCCGGGAGCGCCAGGGCGGCTGCGATCCTGGCGTCGATGGGGGAAGGCCGGCGGCGGGGAGGCTCCGCTACAAGCGCCACGGAGGCAACGATTGCCATCGACCAGAGCCAGCCGTTGGGGAGCGTGTAGTATTCCAGGCCCCACATCCAGGCGACGCTCAGCAGGGCCAACGCGACCAGGGCTCGCATCATGGCTGAGCCTCCTGTCCGCGAGTCTGGGAGGTGGGCTCGCCGCTGGGGCCGGTTGTCCAAGGATAAGGGGGAGGCGTCCAGGGCTGACGGCCGGGCAACTGGCCGATCATCCAGCGCCAGAATTGGGCGTTGATCCGGTCTCCGAAGAGCGAGTTTCCTTGCTGGTTTTCCAGGGTTTTGTTCAGGGCGAATGCGGCATCGGCGATCACGATGGCGAGCCCTTTTCCGAGAGTCGAAAAGGCAATGATCGGTTGCGTGCCGCCCTCGGCGCCGGGCTCGGTGGAAACGACGGGTCTCAGGGCGGGCTGCGTGACTCCTGCGGCTGCGGTTGTGGTTTTCGGCGTGCTGCCGGATCGGTTCATGCTCACGGTCCATGCCGCGTGAAAGCGTACTGGAGCCAGCGAGGGCAGGCCGTCAGGATAGGGCCGCGCGAGGCATCCAAGGGGGTGGGCATCGGCCTGGCTGGAGCCGGCCCGGTGATAGACGGCCGGCAGGTGGAATCCGAAGGGCTCGAGGATCTGATTGGCTTTTCGGCCGCGGTCGGAGGCTGCCATGGCGATGAGGGTTCCCCCGTCTTCGACGAATTGCCTGATGTGTTGCCGTACGGAGAGCGAGAAGTCGCGGCCGGGAGCGATACACACGAGCACGGCCGCCTTCTGGAGTCGCCGGGGGGAGAGGTCGTCGGCCGCGAGGACAAGATAGCCCTGGCGCATGAGGGTCAGGGCGAGGCCGTCGACGCCGTTGGGGGACCAGGAGGATTCGGAATAGGCCTCAAGGTGCGATGCGTCGATATACGCCAGGTTGCAGGGGGCGGCGAGCGTGCCATCGGGAAAGACTTCCCAGGCTCGGCAGTTCAGCTTTGTTGCCAGGGAAGAAAAGACGAGGAGTGCCAGGAGCGACAGGGCGAGCATCTCGGCTTGCCCGGAGCGGGCCCAGAGGACGACCAGGCCGATGCTGAGCACGAGGGCCGCCAGTTGGCGCCACCAGGCCTGCGGAGAGCCCGCCCTGCGAGCCAGGCAGGCCAGGAGCCTGCAGGTGAACCGGTAGGCTCGCACGTTGCCCTGGTTGGTGAGGCAGACGTTGTCGCCCAGCACGACGACCCTTCCGGCTCCGAGCCGTCTTTCGGCCGCGAGAACCAGATCACCGAGCCGCTCCCCGGAATCCCAACTGGTTCTTTCGGTGAGGAAGAAATCGCTGCCCGGGTCGCTCCATCCCCAGCGGCCCACCAGGAGCGGCGCGGCTTGCCAAGGCAGGTCGATTGAAGCGGCCGCGGATATGCCGAACCGGTCGCGATCATCGCCCAGGCCCAGTGTTGCCGGATGGGAGGAGATCTGCAGGGAGTGGCGCCAAGCCTCGGTCTGGCTGATGGCCATGTCGAAGCGGACCGGAATCCCCAGCGGCTCGAGCAGTTCGTTGTAGGAGCTGGCGGAGGTGGAGTCCTGAAAATGAGGTCCCGCGGCGACGAGCAGAGAGCCACCGCTGCGGACGTAGTCGTCGATCCGGGTAATCACTTCCTCGGGCCAGGGCTGATTGGGTGAAAATACCAGGAGCACATCGGCGCCGGCCAGCTCCTGGGGCGTGAGCTGCGAGGTTTTATGAAGGCGGCCGCCAAGACTTGCGACCAAGGCCGGCAGCATACCCAGTTGGCCCGACGAGTCGGCGCCGTAGCGGTCGTGAGTGGGCACACTCCAGTCGAGATTGCCCTGATCGTAGGCGAGAACCGTTTTCTCCTTCAGGTCGCTCTTGCCGATCGAGAGCAGGCTGACAGCCGGGAGCACGGCAGCCACGGCCACCGGGGCCCACGCCTGCCAGTGGAAGGACCGGGGTTCGTGGCGGCCGGGCGCAACGGGCTCGTCCTGGCGATAGCGACCGAGCCGCAGCATGGCTGCCACGACGGCAAGGTGCCACAGCGCGGCCAGCGCCGGCAGGTTCCAGGGCAACAGGGCCCGCACCGCATCGCCCCAGAACCAGTCGGGCGGAACATAGAGATCGGCCGGCGGCTGCGGCGGTGCTGCCGGCAGCGAGGCGGCCAGTTCCGTGGCCAGCGCGAGGCAAAGGAGGTACAGGAGCTGTCCGGCGGCCGCGGCCGATGTTGCGATCAGGACCGGGCGCCAGCGAGGCGGCCGGAGTTTCGTCGCCCAGGCCGCGATCAGCGCCCCCATCAAGACCAGGTGATCGAGGCCGGCGAACGTGGCTCCAACCGACAGGGGGCGGTTCCAGAATCGCGACGCAAGGACGCCCAGCGAGCTGCCGAGCATTTCCGACAGGTGCCACACGATCGGAATCGACGTCAGGCTGAATCGGTAGAGTGCCAGGACGGCGACCGC
>CAZLWV010000143.1:0-4926 GCA_964563135.1 uncultured Planctomycetaceae bacterium | reverse complement strand
GGGCTGCGATGCGGAGAAACGGGCCAGCCGCGGGGTCTGGGCCGAGCGCGGAGAGAGTCACGGCAAACAGGGCCAGTCCGGCCAGCCGGACCAGGTCGCTCGCGGAGGCCGAGACGAGCACCGCCGTCACGAGACCGAGCAGGTAAAGGCTCCATGGGCGGAGGCCCGTTTTCCGGGCAGGATGGATCGCCGCTGCGGCGACCGCCAGGGCACACCATGCCAGTCCGCTTGCCAGTGGACGGCCGAGCAGGCCGAAACCACCGCAGAGGATCCAGGCCGAGCCGATGACGGCGAGGACCGCGACGAGCGTTTGAGGCGAGGGAGTGGAGACGCCATCGCAATTGCCGGGTGCCGGTGGAGGGGATTGGCTGGAGGAGGGGCTCATGGGGCAATCGACGGGCGGGACGGGCGCAGCAAAGGCGAACCGAGAGGACACGGATACCAGTCTGCCAGTATGCTTGGAGCCCCGCGGCCGGTCAAATCAATCCGCCCGCCGCCCGGACGTGTTGATGTCTGGAGAGAAAAGACTCATGGCGACCCCAGGGGAGACCGCCGAAAGCAGGGCTTCTGCCAGAGGTCCTTGGGCGCTGACCTGGCAGGCGCCAGGAGGAGCCAGGGCGTCACTGCTTGATCAAGTTGCCCAAGATGGAGATGTAGCTGGCGAAGAAATCCGTGCAGATGTACCCCACGACCACGGCGACGGTTGCGACGCCCAGAACCCAGAAAAGGACTGTCAACGGATAGACTTCGGAGAACTGTGCCGGCACTCTGGCCTGCGCCGGAGGCTCGCGATCCGGCATATCATCTTCGGGGGGTGGGGTCATGATCGGTTGCATGGGCTCACTACCGAGGGACCACGACACCGGAATCATATACAGCCCGATCAGCCAAGTGAAGCGGCCCGAGACCGGCGGCCAGGCGCGGTTCCGGCTGCGGGCAGGAAGAGCCAGGGCGACCCTGGTTCTGCCAGGAGGGGTCTCCATCGACCTGGACGATACCAAGAGATCCGGACTCCGCGGCCACCCTTCGGGAGGCGGCTTTGAGGAGACGGCCCGCTGCTGGAAATCACGTAACCCGGTTCAGCGTCCCAGCTGGTCGGCCAGGCCCGACGCATCGTAGACCTTGCGGATCGCCTCGACCAGTGCGCGGACATCGACCGAGACGGCACGGGCCTGCTGGTCGGAATAGAAGTAGTTTGCGGTCAACGACTGGAGGTTGCCATCGAAGATCACGCCGACTAGTTCCGCCTGGCGGTTGACCACGGGGCTGCCCGAATTGCCCCCGATGATGTCGGCCGTGCAGACGAAGTTCAAGGGGGTGTGGGGATCGAGCTGCTGCCGGGCGGCGTGCCACGATTTGGGCAGGATCCACGGCTCTTTGGCTCCGTGCCGTTTTTCGTGCTCGAAGGCTCCGCCGATCGTCGTCCAGGGTGGGATGGGGTTGCCCGATTCGCTGTAGCCCGACACCGGTCCGAAGGCCAGGCGGAGGGTGAATGTGGCGTCGGGATAGGTTCCGGTTCCGCGGATTGCGAACAGGGCGTCGGCGATCTCGGAGTAGGCCTGCTGTTCGATTTCGGCCAGTTCTTCCTGCTCCTGCCGAAGGCGACGAGCTTCCGGCTCCATGAGGCGAGCGAGCCGGATCAACGGATCGGCCGAGGACTCGATCGCACTACGGCCGCCTGTGGCGAGCTGTTTGCGGAAGTCGACCTCAAGGAGCCGGGTTCCATCCACCAGTTCCGCTGCTCGCGTCTCGGGGCTCTTGCCGTCGAGCACCTGGGCGACGAGCGGATCGTCGCCGCCGCGGCGCTCGACGAACAGGGCCAGTGAGTCGGCCAGTTCGGCCTTGGCCTTGTCAGGATAGATGGGGGCGGGCGAGAAGAGATCCTGCAGAAGCGAGTCGCGGGCGGAGTCGCGATACTCGCGAAGGCGCTGGCCGCTGGGCTTCTCGTCTTCCGCGGCGAGGAACACCAGGTGCTGGGCGATCGGATAGACGGCGCTGGCGAACTCGCCCGTCTGGCCGAGCGTGGCGATCCGCCGTTTCTGGACGTCTTCAATCATCTGCCAGGCCGCCAGATGCTTCTTGAGTTTCTCGTTGCCTGCGATCTGCTCCCGCAACTGTTTCTCCTCGGCCTGCCTGGCGGCGAAAAAGGCGGGTGTCTGCAGGCCTTGGATGCGGCCGGTGAGCGCCTTGCGGGAGTTCTGGATGCCCAGCAGATCGTCTTCGGCTCGCCGCTGCTGCTCCTGGCCTTCGAGGCTGAACTGCTGCCAGAGGATTTCGCGCCGGCGGAGGAAATCGAGGACGAAGGGGAGGTAATGGTCGCGCTGATACTTGAGTGCCGCCACGGTGAAGATACGCTGGGTTCGCCCCGGATTGCCGGAAACGAACACCACCTCGCCCTCGCCCACGCCGGTGGCGGAAAGCTTGAGGAAATGTTCGATCTGGGCCGGCTTGCCGTGTTCATAGACGCGAAACATGGAGACGTCGAGGCAATAACGAGGATACTCGAAATTGTCGGCGTCGCCGCCGAAGAAGGCGATCCCGGATTCGGGCGCCCAGACGAGACGCACGTCGGTGTATTTCTTGTAGCGGTAGAGGTGGTAACGGGCGCCGCCGTAGAGCGTCACCACATCGCTGCGGAAGCCGGTGGCGTCGAGCGACTCTTTCTCGATGGCCGCCATCACGGCGCGCCGGGCGGCCACCGCTTCGGCTGCCGGCATCCCGTCCTTGACCGCCGCCGCCACGCGGTCGGTCACATCCTCGATCGAGACGAGCTGGTTCAATTCCAGGTCGGGGGCGGGCAGCTCCTGGTCGGTTGTGCGGGCGAGAAAGCCATCCTGGAAGAGATTCCGCTCGGGAGTCGACAATTTGTGGAGCGTGTCGGCCCCCACGTGGTGATTGGTCAGCACCAGGCCGGTGCTGGAAACGAACGACGCGGATCCGCCCGAGTTGAACCGCACGCTGGCCCGCATGACGTGCTCGGCCCACTGGTCGCTGGGCGTGAAGTCGTAGCGTTCGGCCAGTTGCGCCTTGGGCAAGTCGTTGAACAGCCACATGCCCTCGTCGGCCGAAGCGGCCAGCGCAGCCAATGCCAGAGTCAGACCTGCCAGGGCAATCGTCGGGATTCTCATTCTTGCGGACCTCGCTGTTCCATTCAGATGGCGTCAAGTGGCATCGCAGGCGGTTTGATGACGGACCGATATTCTGCAATCTTACCCGCTTGCTGCCGGCAAGGAAATCGGGCCAGACCGCGATGAGCTGATGGCACCGGGACAGGAGAGGCTTGACGTGGAACGACTTACGGAGGTGGTTTGGTCAGGCAGAGCCTGACCTACGGAGCTGGGGCAATTGAACGGGCCACCGGACCTGCGACGGCGTGACCGTTCCAGAAGCCCGGCTGCCTTGGGCAAGTGCCCCCCGGTGGGGTAGGTGTTTGCCGTTGGCGGGCGAGTCTTCCAGTGCTGGCCCCCAATTTTCGGCTCTTCCGTCAAGGTCGAGACCGTTTGTAACGATAAGTCTAATTGTAGGGCCTGCCTGCTCCATTTTCGCTACCTGCTGCGCTGATGCTCTTGGCAATTCTTCTCGCCAGCAGTTCGGCCTGGGCGCAATCGTCTGATCTGGCACCGGAACAAAATGGGCAAACGGTCGCCGTCCTTTCGCGGCAAGTTGCAGCTTTGCCCTGAAAGAGCCAGCAGTTTTCAGGTTACCGTATGCAATCCCTGGCTGGTTTAGTGCCCAGCCCCCTTTCAAGTCCAATCCTTGGAAACTGCCACAACACCCAAAATGAAACGATTTGCCCTTACGACTGCACTCCTTGCATTCACCGCGCTGAGCATGCCCGGCATGGCGGGCGCGGCGGGCTTCGATCAGTTCATCGTGTTTGGCGATAGCACCCTGGATACCGGCTATTTCCGCTACTCGACGTCGGGAGACCCCGTTTTCGATGCCAAGATGCTCACCGCCGTCGGGGATGGCGCCACGGGCGGGTTCGCCGGCAATGGGGTCATGAATACCACCATACTGGCGGAAAGGTTTGGCCTGACCGCCGTGCCGGTCACTGCACCGGGTGGCGGAACCAACTATGCCAACGGCGGCGCTACGACGGTGGTCAACCACGAATCCATGGTGCCCGATAATATCTGTACTCTTTCTCAGATTGAGATCTACCTCGCCTCCGTCAACGGCGTTGCCAATCCCGATGCGATCTATCTGATCAAGTCCGGCGACAACGACGTGACGTTTGTCCAATATTCAACCTCTCCGGAGTGGCGCGCGGCGAACCCCAACTATCTGAGCGATGGGGCAGAGAATCTGGCGGAACAAGTCGCCACGCTGCAGGCGGCCGGCGCACGCACCATCGTGGTGCGCAATTCCTATGACTCCGCCCTGTTCGCCGGTCCGGGTGGCGATATCCTCGACATCAACACCGAAGTCTATCAGCGGTCACGTACGCTCCATACATGGGAGTGGGCGTATTTGGCCGAGCGGGGCGTACGTTTCATTCCCGCAGACAACGACAGCCTATTCAGCTACATAGCACACAATCCCACCCTTTTCGGTTTCACCGAGCATACGGTGCGGTCGTATAACGCTCTGTATTTCGACCCGCCCGTGACCGGGCACGTCCCGGCCTGTTTCGACATTCTCACCCCCGAGCAGCAGCAGGAGTATCTGTTCATCGACGGCGTGCACCTGACGACGGCCGGCCAGACGATCGAGGCCGATTACACCTACAGCCTGCTCGCCGCCCCGAGCCAGATCTCCTTGCTGGCCGAAAGCGCGGTGCAGAACGGCTGGGCGCACGCGGCTACCATCCAGGGTCAGATTGATCCTTGTGGGCGATATGGCCGTCCGTCCGGCAGAAACCTCTGGGCCAGCGCCGGAACCTACCGCTTGAATGTCAAGAACGAGCGAGGCTTCCCCAGTGAT
>CAZLWV010000142.1:7320-21088 GCA_964563135.1 uncultured Planctomycetaceae bacterium | reverse complement strand
CGCCGGCGAAGTATTTCGACGAGCACCCCGACTGGTACAGCCTGATCGACGGCCGGCGGAAGAAGGAGCAGTCGCAACTGTGCCTGACCAACGACCAGATGCGACAGGAAATGGTCCGGGTGGTCAAGGACCGGATCGCCGCCAACCCGGGGGCGACGATGATCTCGATCAGCCAGAACGACTGGCACGGCTATTGTGAGTGCGACCCATGCCGGGCGATCGACGAGCACGAAGGGACGCATGCCGGCACGCTGATCCATTTCATCAACGCCGTTGCCGAAGAAGTGGAAAAGGAGTACCCCGGCATTCTTGTGGAAACGCTGGCCTACCAGTACACGCGCAAACCGCCAAAATACGTGCGGCCTCGGCACAACGTGGTCGTGCGGCTGTGCTCGATCGAGTGTTCGTTCGCCGAGACGCTGGCCGAGGGAAAGAACGAGGCCAACGCCGCGTTTCGCGAGGATCTGGAGGCCTGGCACCGCATTGCCTCGCAGCTCTACGTGTGGGACTACGTCACCAACTTCGCCGACTATCTCGCTCCGCACCCCAACTTCCACGTGCTGGCCCCGAATCTTCGCTATTTCGTCGACCGCGGTGCGATCGGGGTGTTTGAGCAGGGCGACAGCGGCTGCCGGGTGGGCGACTTCGTGCGTCTGCGGGCCTGGTACCTTGCACACCTCTTGTGGAACCCCGACGCCGATGAGAAACGGCTCCTCCAGGAGTTCATGGACGGCTACTACGGCGCGGCGGCCCCTCACCTGATCGCGTATCTTGAGCTCATGAACGATGCCGGCCGGCGAGCCAAGGTCCCGATCGGGTGTTTCACGAAGGACACTCGCCAGTGGCTGTCACTGGCGGACATGAACCGTGCCCAGACGCTGTTTGACAGCGCTGCGGCGGCCGTGTCCGGCGATCCCGTGCTGGCCGAGCGCGTGCGGCGGGAACGGCTCGTGCTGGACCACGTCTGGCTGCGGCAGTACGATTCCTTCAAGCGAGAGGCGAGACGTACCGGCACCGCATTTCTCGGCCCCGAGAATCCAGAAAAGGCGCTCGGCGAGTTTCGCGAACTCCTGAAGAAGCACAACGCCGGCGAGTATCGCCAGGGCCGGCGGCTCCCAGAAGCCTTCGGCAACGACTTCACTTTCTGCCAGGAACCGGTTCCGCCCGGCGATACGCCCGAGGAGTGCCGCGGCCTGGCCAGGCAGGACTGGATCGATCTGCAGGAGGCCGACTACATCCCCCGTGCAGAACCGAACCTGTACCGTATCGTCCACGATGATGGGGCCTCCAACGGCTTGAGCCGGCGGATGCCCAACACGCACGAGATCTGGGCCTGTCACAGCTATCCACTGGGCGATTACGGAGTGGACGACGGCAGTCGCTGGCACGTGTACCTGCGTCTGCGGTGCGACGCTCGCACCGACGAGGGGGATGCGATGACCGTGGGAATCTATGATGACGGCGCCCGGAAAGCGGTCGTTTCCAGGCCGGTCTCCGTGAAGGCCGTTCGCTCAGCAGGGTACCGGGTGATCGATCTGGGGACACACAGCCTGCAGGGCCAGATGTACGTCTGGGCTGCCCCCGTCGTCCGCGACCCGCAGGAGGTCGAGGCCGTTTACGTGGATCGAGTGTTCCTGGTGCGATGCCCGGAGCCGTGAGGTTCGCCAGCCTGTACCAGGGGCGTTTCCCTGCCGGCGTCAGGGCTTTTCCAGCAGCGGCGCGATCGCCTTGGAGAACACTTCAGCCTGCCGCATCATTCCCAGATCGTTGGGGTGGCAACCGTCAACCGTGCCTTCCCAGTCGTCGCCCAGCATTCCCTCGTTCGAGAGGAAGTGGAGATTCTTCACACCCTCGGCCGTCAGCTTCTCGTAGATCGATCGCAGAATGGTTCCCTTTTCCGTGGGGCACACGTTCCTGACGCTGCAGTCTTCGGCCAGGAGGATGGGCGTGTCGGGGTGAGCTGCCCGCAGTGTCTTGACGAACGGTTCGATCCTCGCCGACACCAGATCGGGCGGCATGTTCCAGAGGCAGTCGAGGACGTAGACCGACGGATCGAGTTCCGCCAGCAAGTCTGCCATCTCCGGCTCCATCCTTCCGCTACCGCTGAACCCCAGGTTGATAACCGGCGTGTCGAGTTGCCGGCCGACGATGGCCGGAAAGGCCATGCCGGGCCGTGAGGCGCAGCCCCCCTGGGTGATGGACGTACCGTAGATCACAACCGACTTCTTGCGTCCCCCGGCCGCCCCACGATCCAGCGACCGGACAGTGCTCCCCTTGGGCACCCCGATCTCCACAGACTTCACGCCATTGTAGAGCGGCAGGTAAAGAAGGCACGGCTGGCCGGAAGGGAGTGCGAAGTTGGCCGTGTTGGTGGCGGCCGTCGGCCTGCCGTTGGCGATGAAGTGCCATCGCCCCGACTCGCCTTGGCTGTACAAATCGACGCCGCTCACGCCCGTGGCCGGCATATGGGGCATGCTCAGGCCGCCTTCCTTGAGCACCGTCCAGCGGACCTGGATCGAAGGCGCGTCGGTGGTGAAAGCAACGCACAGGCCGGCGCTGTCGTGGCTCAGTCCCCAGACCGACGGCGGCACCTTGCCCTCTGCCTTGGCCGGCAGGCGATCGTAGAACGCCTTGGTCTCGGTCCAGCCCTTTCCCTCGACGACGAGGTTCTGGCAGTCATACCAGCCAGTCGTGTCGTCCGGGGTCGTCTTGGCCTTCTGGGCATCGGCCTCTGCGGCCCAGAGAATACTCGGCGCGGCCAGCAGGGTCAGGCAGGCCAGCCACAGACGGAACTGGATCGGGGTCGTTCTCATCGCAGGTTGCTCCTCAGAATAGGATTGGCGGAACGTCTTGTCCAAACGGACCCCAGCGCGAACCGCCTTGAGACTGCCAACGATCCTATCTCTCCCGCCGAATCGCTGCAATCCGGGTGGGCTCACTGGTTCCGAAACGGCCATGGTCTCCTCATCCCAGCAGTCCTCGGCCGTCTCCGCATGCGGCGCCGCATGCGGTTTGCACCCTTGCCTCCGGTCTCCGCTCCCCCTGACCAGGATGCTGCGTTCACCTGCACGGGACCGCGCCGGGTCTCTTGAGGCGAGAGTTGCGGTCCGACCTGGAGACGGCTATGATGGCCGCCGGTCCGAGATGCTCTCTGGGAGTGCCCTCGCAGACGATCTGCGGAAGCCCGGAGAACGATCTCCATCCAAGGGCGGCATTCGGCGCCGGCCGATTGTGGCTCGCGCCGCAGCGGGCGCCTTTCTGGCATCAGTGGCCGCAGAAGAAGCGGCCGTCGCCGCAGGGATCCATCGAGATGGCAGGCTTTCGCGAACGTCTCCTCCAGTGCCTTGGCGGGCCGTGGCCCGAACCTTGTGATCTGAAGCCGGTGCTGCGCGCGAGGATTCAGAAAGACGGCTATCGGATCGAGTCGGTCTTCTATGAAGCCGAGCCGGGCGACAAGATCCCCGCCCTGCTCCTGGTTCCGGATGGGATCCAGGCAAACCATGCCGCGCCCGCCGTGGCGGTCTGGCATCAACACAATGGCCAGTGGCATCTGGGCAAATCGGAACCGGCGGGCCTGGACGGCAACCCGATGCATCACGCCGGTGTGGCGCTGGTCCGGGAGGGCTACGTGGTCCTGTGCCCCGACGCCCTGGGCTTCGAAGAGCGGCAGAGCCCTGACCTGCAGGGTGCAGACTTCGAACGGTTCGAGTTCCTCCGCTACGTGGTGGCCGGCAAGTGCCTGGCATGGAAGAACATCCTCGACATGCGCCGTGCGATCGACTACCTCTCTTCACGCCCCGAGGTACGGCGGGACCGGATCGGCTGCTACGGCCACTCGATGGGCTCCACCCACACCTGGCTCGTGGGGCCGTGGGAGCCGCGGCTGAAGTGCCTGGTGGGCAACTGCTGCCTGCCCACCTATGCTGCCATCCACCGCATGCACTTGCTGCACTGCTTTGCGAATTTCATTCCCGGCCTGTTCCAGTATGGCGACACTCCGGACATTGCCGCCCTGATCGCGCCACGGGCGCTCCATCTGAACTTCGGCGATCAGGATGCTGGGAGCCCGATCGAAGAGGTCCGCGAGGGGCTCAAGACGATTGCCCGCAGTTACCAGATGGCCGCAGTGCCCGAGAATTTCAGCTACTGGATCGAGGAGCGAGCCGGCCATGTCCTCTCGGAGGAGATGTGGGCCCGCACCCTGGACAAATTCCGCCGGTACCTCCGCGATCCATGAGAGGCGACCTAAGGCAGTTGGGCCCGAAGGAGACAGGCCGGAGCGGCGGACGGGGTCTATTTTCCCGGAGCCAGCGATTCGAACCGTCCAAAGACCATGCGGCCCGCGCTCGTCTGCAGGACGCTCGTGACTGCGATGTGCACGTTCTGCTTGATGTGGTCGCGTCCCCCCTCCACGACGACCATGGTGCCGTCGTCGAGATATCCCACGCCCTGGCCAGGCTCTTCCCCCGCCTTGACGATCCGCACCTCGATGTGCTCGCCGGGCAGAAACACGGGTTTCAGGGCGTTGGCCAGATCGTTCAGATTGATGACGCCCACCCCGTGCAGCTTGGCAACCTTGTTGAGGTTGTAGTCGTTGGTAATCAGCTTGCCTTCCAGATGCTTGGCCAGGCCGACCAGCTTGAGGTCCACCGGCTGGCCGGCGAACTCGGGCAGGTCGCGATCGTAGATTCTCAGGTCGACTTCGGGGTTGTTTCGCAGCCGATTCAGGATATCCAGCCCCCGACGTCCGCGGCTCCGTCGAAGTCGATCGGAACTGTCGGCAATCGCCTGGAGCTCGGTGATGGCAAATCGCGGCATCACCAACTGGCTGTCCAGGGCATCGGTCTCAACAACGTCGGCAATACGCCCGTCGATGACGACACTGGTGTCGAGAATGTACGGGCGCCGCCCCTTCACCTCTTTGGAGAACTCGATGTAGGGGATGATGAAGCGGAAATCATCGCGAGTCTGCATCAGGAGACTGATGCAGATGTAGCACAACATGGGGGCGAGGATCAACTGAACCACCGGGCGAACCTGATTGAGCTTCTCAGGATCGGTGATCATCAGGAAGGGGGTGAGGGCCAACCCGCCGACATAAGCCAGAAAGAGGCCCACAATGAGCCCGAAGTAGAGGGCAGAAATGGCATCGAGTCGCTTGCGGGAGATCACGCAATCCAGCGCGACAATACCCAGCGCCGTGAAGGGAATGCCAACGACAAACCCCCACCAAGCAACACTCGATTCCTCGGTCAACCCCGTAACGGTTGACAGAAAGATCCCGAGCCCGATCGAGATGATGATGAAAACAATACGCAGAATAATCAGAACCATTACCTGGGGTCCCTGGGATTAAAGGAAAGGATGACGTCAGGACAGATAAGAACTGCTTATGACACCCTCAGGACCGGCGGCAGTCGTTCGGATTACCCTCACCCAAAATTACCCAAAATGCCATCAAAGCGCCCGTAAACAATGAAGAACATGACTGTTCCCAGCATTCTAGGCGAAGAGGGGTGCCTATGCAAACGGTCGAGGGGGGCTTTGCAGCGGTTTTGCGAGAAATCCCCTCGACTTGGGGAATCGACTCGGGCCCGGCTAACCCACTCGGGGAATAAATCCGCCGGAGCAGCAGGAGGCAGGTGCCCGTTCAGGTTGAGGAGGCCGGATGCTGCGACAGGAGTTCCCAGAGCGAGTCGAGCGATTGGGGAATCACCTTCACGCCCGCCAGGGTGGGCATGAAGTTGGTGTCGCCGTTCCAGCGGGGAACCACGTGCCAGTGAAGATGGCCGGGCAGGCCGGCGCCTCCCACGCGTCCCAGATTGAGCCCCACATTGAACCCTTCGGCATGGAGCTCCTGGCGAAGCAGTCGAACCATAGAGGACATGGTGCTGGCCATTTCCAGATGCTCTGACGGAGTCAGGTCTTCGAGTTCGCCCACGTGACGGCAGGGAGCCACGAGCAGATGTCCGTTATTGTAGGGATAGCGATTGAGAATCGTGAGGCTCACTTCCCCGCGGGCGACCACAAGACGGCCCCGGCGGTCAGGATCGGCAACCGCCTGGCAGATGAAGCACTCGCAGTTGGCGCCGGCCAGGAAGTTGAGCGGCTTCTCCGGGGCCGACTGCTTCTGATCGGTGGACTGGACATAGTTCAGCCGCCACGGGGCCCAAATTCGCTCGTGCTCACCCACGGAGAGACATCCCTTAATGCGTTATCGATAGCGGAGTTGCGGTCACGGTCCGCCTGGAACCCCTCGCGCTTTGTCACAGCATGATTCTGGGATCCGTGGCGCAGAATCATGCGACAATCGCCGAGTCGTTCCGCAGTCTCGATCCCAATTCTCAGCTGAGACAAAGCACTAGGAGTCTAGCCGGTCGGGGCCGACTACGCAAGTCGTTCATCAGAAAGCACTTCGGGATGGCAGGCGATACCTGGGGGAAGAACCGGTGCGAGAGTGCGGCCGTTGGTTTCAAGTCGGCCCTGCCGGACGACCGAAGAAGGATGTGAAAGTTTGCCGGTTGCGCAAACTATCGCGACACAACGGGCGGTCGCACGATCCGTTCCTGCCCGTTATGCTGAAAGGGCTGGAAGGCCGTTTGCCCGAGTCGCCCCGGAACAACTCCCAGAACGGAATTGCGATGGATTTTCGTGTCAGTCTCGACGTCTTTCGCGGGCCATTGGACCTGCTTCTGTACCTCGTGCGCAAGCACGAAGTCGAGATTGTCGATATCCCGATTTCCGTGATCACCGATCAGTTCCTGGACCATCTGGCCGTGCTCGAGCAACTCGATGTGAACTCGGTGGGCGACTTCGTGGCGCTGGCCAGCAAGCTGATCGAGATCAAGTCGCAACAGGTGTTGCCGCGGGCCGACGAGATCGAAGAGGAGATGGAGGATCCAAGGAAGGAGCTCGTCCAGCAACTGCTGGAGTACAAGAAATACCGAGATGCCGCCAGCATCCTGGAAGAACGAGGGCGATGGTGGCAGCAGCACTACTGGCGGCTGGCGGACGACCTTCCGCCTCGCCGGCGGAATCTGGCGGACGAGCCGATCCACGAAGTCGAGCTTTGGGACCTGGTGAGTGCCTTTGGGCGAATCATCCGCGACAGCGAGTCGACGAAGCCTGCAAGCATCGTGTACGACGACACGCCGATCCATGTCCACATGAGCCGCATCTACCAGCGCCTGCAGACGCAGCCCAGGCTTGCATTCACCGACCTGTTCGAATCGGGGATTCACAAATCGACAGCGATCGGGATCTTCCTGGCGATCCTCGAACTGGTCAAACACCGGCGGATCGAGGTGGAGCAGGACGACCTGTTCCGCGAGATCTGGTTGCGGGCGCGGCATGACGTCGAACCTCTGGATTTCTCCGGTGTCGACAACTACGATTACGAACCCTCCCAGGCACCGTAGGGGAGCGACCGGTCCGGCGGGTTTGCTGGCTCCTTCGGGCGACGCTCGAATCCTCGTCCCATTTCGGCAAGACTTTCACGTGTTCATGGCCTCCCGGCCGGCTTGCAGGCTGACTGCGGGTGCCGATCGTGGGTTCTGGAACAACGGAATCGCGGCATTGAGTGAAGAACACCGACAACGCGGCACTGGCCGATCGAAACACGGCAGTGATGAGCATGAGATCGACCAACCCTCCACCGAGGTGGTGCTGAACGATCAGCCTGTGCGCTGTCTGACGCACAAGGACATCACGATCGAGGGCTATTCCCGAGCGGCGGTTCAGACCTATTGGCGGATCCCGGAGTTCAGAGTCGGTTTCGATCTGGGAAGCCAGCCGTGGTCGTTCATGGGGACTCCCACCTGGCTGGTGAGCCACACGCACATGGACCATGTTCTCGCCCTGCCGGCCTATGTTGCACGGCGGCGGATGATGAAGATGGACCCGCCGACGATCTATCTCCCCGAGGAGGCCGTGGATCCAATCCAGAAGATCCTGCGGCAGATGAGCCGCCTGGATCGCGGACGGCTTCCGTGCAACCTGGTGCCGACCAGGCCGGGCGACGAAATTGCCCTTTCGCGCGAACTCCGGGTAACCGTGTCGGCAACCAGGCACACGCTCCCTTCGATGGGGTTCGTGATCTGGGAATGCCGTCGCAAGTTGCGCGAGGAGTTCCAGGGACTGTCGGGCGAGGAGATCCGCGACCTGCGGCTCGGCGGCGTCGAGGTGACCCGCGAGCTGCGCGTTCCCCGGCTGGCCTACCTGGGCGACAGCGCGCCGGCGGGGCTGGACCTCTGCCCGGCGATGTACGAGGCCGAGGTCCTGGTCCTCGAACTGACCTTCGTATCGCCCAGCCATCGGAAGGAGAAGATCCACAAGTTCGGCCACATGCATCTGGACGACCTGGTGGAGCGGGCCGATCGCTTCAAGAACCAGTTGGTGATCGCGTCGCATTTCAGCACCCGGTACCAGACCGGACAGATTCGCCACATTGTCCACCAGCGAATGCCGGACATGCTGGGGGGACGATTGAAGCTCTGGCTGTAGGGGCGTCCTGCGACGAACCTGGAAAATCATCGAGTTCTTCACAAAGACTCGCGACGGCCGGGAGCAGGCCACTGGTAACCGAGCGGTCGTTCGCGAGCGTTCCTTCGGTCGGTGTCGGTTGGCGGTCCTGCCGCCCTGTGCGGGAGAGCCTGCCGGCTTGAGCCTCGAAACCGCTCCGAATCTTCATCGTGGCTTCATCTTGGGCCGCTATGCTCCAGCAACAATCCGGTCGCCTCTTGTGGTGTGCCGGGTATGGGAAGCGTCAAGGTGTTTTTGCCAGTGATTCCTCTTGATGTGAAAGGAGTTGGAGCATGTTACGAATCGGATTTCGCGTTGGGATGCTGCTGGGGGCCTGGGCAATTCTTGCCGCCCAGACCAATGCCGCGGCGGTGGACGAGAAGAAGGGGGATGAAGTGGAGCGGGCCATAACGCTCAATCAGGTCCCCGCCAAAGCGAAGGCGACCCTGCTGAAGGCTGCTGGAAAGAACGAAATCAAGGAGATTGAAGAGGTTGTCCTGAAAGTCTTCGAAGTGGAATGGACCAAGGGCGGCAAAGAGATCGAAGTCTTCATCAAGCCCGACGGCCAGGTGCTCATGAAGAGCACCGAGAAGGCGGAAGCCGACGACGAGGAGGACGAGGGGGCAGAGAAGAAAGGCAAGGATGACGCCGAAGAGAACGAAGACGACGGCGAACTGGACGAAAAGGAAATCGGCATCGATGATCTTCCGGACACGGTCAAGGCGACGGTCAAAAAGCTGGCCGGAAAGAACAAGATCGAACTCGAACAACTGCGAATGAAGCTGTATGAAGCGGAGTGGATGGAGGGTGATCGGGAAGTGGAGATCCTCGTTACGGCCGACGGCAAGGTTGTGAAACCCCAGAAAGGAGACAAAGCCAGCAAGAAGAGCAAGGAGAAAGACAAGGGGGACGACAAAGACTAATGCTCCGCCAGTTCCGGCCGCCCGTCGAAGAAGCAGGTCCGGGACGCTGCGCGGGAGGTCCAGAAGCCCGGCTGGCCCGGCGGCTCGATGGTCACCGCCGGTGGCCCGGACGGCATCGTGGACGTGACTGGCCGGTTGATTTACGATCACATTCATGCGTGTACTCGTCATCGAAGACTATGAGCCTGTGCGGCAATCGATCGTCCAAGGGCTTACCGAAGAGGGCTTTGCCGTCGACGCGACGGGCGACGGTACCGAGGGACTCTGGTACGCCGGTTCGGGCGACTACGACGTGATCCTGCTCGATCTCATGCTCCCAGGCACCGACGGCCTGGCCATCCTGCAGGAACTGCGGGAGCGGGGCAGTCCGGTTCACGTCCTCATTCTCACGGCCAAAGATACGCTCGACGATCGGCTGCGCGGCTTGAACCTGGGCGCGGATGACTACCTGGTCAAGCCATTCGCTTTTGCCGAATTGCTTGCCAGGGTTCGGGCACTGGTCCGCCGCAGCTATGCCGCCAAGTCGCCGGTGATTCGGATCGGCGATCTGGAGATCGACACCAACACGCGGAAGGTCGTCCGAGCGGGGCAATGTATTGAACTGACCCCTCGCGAATATGCAATTCTCGAATATCTGGCCCACCGTCCGGGTCAGCCGGTGACGAGAACGATCCTCTGGGAGCACGTTTACGACTTTGAGGCGGAGCCGAACAGCAATGTGCTCGACGTCTATGTGGGGCAATTGCGGAAGAAGCTGGAAGACGGCGGACGATCCCGACTGATCCACACCCGCCGCGGTGTCGGGTACGTCCTGGAGGACCTGTGATGCACTCGCTGGGCAGGACTCTGGTTGCCGGGACGACGCTGTTGACGGCGGTTGTTCTTGTGACGGCCGGCATCGTGCTCTACCTGCTCGTGCGGATGAACCTGCTGGGGGAACTCGATCGGTCGCTCGTCGATCGCGCCGGACTGCTCGCCTCGACCATTGAACTTGAAGACGGGAAACTCGACGTAGAGCTTGTCGATCTGGACATGCGGAGCTTCGAGGGCCGGCGGCCCGAAGCGTACGTCCAGGTCTGGTCGGTCGACGGCGCGACGCTCTACAAGTCGCCATCGCTTGCGGATGCCGATCTGGAGGAACACCGTCCGGCTGAGGGCACCACCGAGTATTTCCACACGGAGTTGCCCGACGGCCGTGCCGCAAGGGCCGTCTGCCTTGCATTCTCCCCCCGCGACGAAGCAGCCGAACTTGAGGAGCGGCTGTCCGGCGAGGTGGCGATCTCGTCCGATTCTGGGCAAGTTGCGACTCTCTCCATGGTGCTGGCACAAAGCACTTCGCACGTGGATACGGCATTGGGCCGGCTGAGGATTCTGCTGTTGCTGGTGGGCGGAGTCGCCGCAGCCGTTGCGGCCGTGGCGCTCCGGCACCATGTGGCTCAGAGCCTGCGCCCGTTGAATCGGCTGGCCCATGAGATCGGGCAGGTCCAAGAGAACGACCTGGAGGCGCCGATCGACGTAGGGAGGTGCCCTGGGGAAATCGGTCCTGTCGTGGAGCGGCTCAACCAACTTCTGCAGCGTCTGAATGCCGCTTTTCGCCGCGAGCGGACCATGAATGCCAATGTGGCCCACGAACTGCGGAATCCGCTGGCCGGCTTGCGGCTCAAACTGGATGTGGCTGTAGCTCGCGATCGCGAGGCCCACCAGTACCGCCGCACGCTGGAAGAATGCCGTGACATCACCTGCCAGTTGCAGCAGATGGCCGACAACCTGCTATCGCTGGCGCGACTGGATGCAGGGCAATTCGAACTCCACCTGGAACCTGTGAGCCTTGGGGAGCTCCTCCAGGGCCAGTGGAATCAGATTGCCGACTCCGCCGAGCGGCGAGGGCTCCGCCTGCAATGGTCGGTGGATATGAGTCTATCGATCGTCACCGACGCTACCCTGCTGGATGTGGCCGTGCGGAATCTGCTCGACAATGCGGTCACCTATGCGGATGCGGGGGGCGAGGTTTCGGTGCGGACCGACGCCCTGGACAGCGGGGTGCAATTCTCAGTGATCAACAGCGGCAGCCGACTGACCCAGGAAGAGGCCGAAAGCGCCCTGGCTCCGTTCTGGCAGCACGATCCATCCCGGAGCTCCACTGGTGTTCATTGTGGACTGGGATTGTCCCTGGTCCAGCGGATTGTTGCCGTATTGCAGGGACAACTCACGGTAAAGTCCAGCCCTGACGGCCAGTTTGGGGTCGGCATCGCGCTGTGGAATAGCGCTGGGAAGCGGTGACCCGCAAGTGACCGGGAACGTTCAAGGGATTGGCGACGATCGACACCAATCGAGAACGTGGCGGCCTGCGGGGGGCGTGGCAACCGATCCTGGAACCATGGCCGATCCTGTTGTCCTCCGCCTGAGGCAGGCCTGCTTCTGCAGTTCTGGGATCGTTGTGGTTCCCACATTTTGGGCCAGTCGACTGGAATTCCCGCCAGTTGATGGCTAACGTGGTGGGAGGTTATTGCCCGGAGCGTATCCGAGCGGAAGGCAAACGCCGAAAACCTGGATGACACAAGACAGAACAAGGAGCCGTGCCGTGGAATCGAACTTGCCGACCCGCAAAGAAGCGGCAGCGGGGCACTGGGAGAGAAGAGACATTCTCAAGGCGGCGGCCGCGCTGTTGCTTCCCGCGCCAGGCGCCTGGGCGGGGGAGGAGCAGAGGCCCGATACAAGTCGCCTGAAGATCGGAGTGACAACCCAGATCTACGCCTCATTGCCGCTGGAGCAGGCGGTACGCGAGATCAAGAACGCCAACCTCCAGGGCGTGCTGTGCAACTACACCTTCAGCGACGTCCGATTGGATCCATCGAATCCGGATTGGACGGCCGCCGAGAAGATCGCCAAGGCTTTCCAGCAGCAAGGAATCGAGATCGTGGCCGTGTTCGGCTATCAGAACCTCGTGGCTCCGGATCCCGTCCGCCGCCAGGAGGCCCAAACACGGATGGAGAACCTGATCAGGAACTGGCAACGGCTCGGCTGCCCGAATATTTCCACCGAGACCGGAACTCTCAACCGGACGTCGCAATGGCTCGGTTCGCCCGAAAACGGCACGGAGGAAGCCTACATCCAGTTCCGTACGGCGATTGAGCGGTTGGTGCGAATTGCCGAGAAGACCGGCGCGGTGATCTCCATCGAGCCCTATTGGCAGAACATCATCGATTCGGTCGATCGAGCGGAGCGGCTTTTCCGTGAAGTCTCCTCTCCGGCTCTGAAGCTCGTCATGGATCCGTGCAACTACCTGCGCAAGGAAGACCTGCCCCGTCAGGCAGCCATGCTGGAGGACATGTTCCGTCGCCTGGGACGGGAGATTGTCGTAGCGCATGCCAAAGACGTGGCGCCTGCCGACGACGGCACGAGCCTGCCGGCGGCGGGCAAGGGAGTGCTCGACTACCCCTTGTACCTGAGGCTGCTGGCCCAGCTCGGCCGGCCCATGCACTTGCTGCTCGAGCACCTGACCCTGGACGATCTGCCCCGAGCCAACGGATTCGTGCGCGAGAAGCTCTGAGTCGCCCCACGACGGGGCAACCAAACAGCCTTGCGGGATTCCCGGAGGAAATTGCGGCAAGGCGCTGGAGGAACTCTGTGGGCCGGGGCCGACAGAGGTTGCAGGCAAAACCGGACGGAACCCGAGCGCGGCGGCAAGCCCACGCGGCTATCCTTGTGGTGGCGTGTCGGTGAAGGGGTTGCCGAGCGCGGGGCAAGCCCACGCGGCTATCGTGTGTGGCAATGTGCGTGTGGCGAAGGGAACGGAGCGCGGGGCAAGCCCACGCGGCTATCGTGACGACGACTGTTCTTTCCGGGAATCACGCAAGTCCATTTGGACCAGGGCGTGAAGGCCGGACGACGGGGGCTCAGGCCTTCTTGCGGTATTGCGGGAGCGGCAGTCGCTCGCCGCCTTTGAGGGCCGACTGGTGGGCGATGATGCCGGGAATAGTCATGGAGAGGGCTTCGTAGATGTCGACCAACGGCTGGCGGTCTTCGAGGATGGCGGTGACGAATTCGTCCATCAACAGCCCGTGGGATCCGCCGTGGTCGCCGCCGTCGACGCCCGGGGGAAGCGGGGGGCGAGTGAGGTCCGGCAGGTTCTCGGCCAGTCCCGTGTAGGCGGTTTCGTTGATACAGTCGAGCCGGCCGCAGCCGCGGCCGCCGAGACCTCGGGCCAGCTCCAGGCGATCGGTCCCTTGTTGGCGGTGACGACGTCCATGCCCAGGCGGAAGGCCTCGAGGAGGTGGCCGGTCGCCGGCGGCCGGTAGGCGGTGGAGCCGGCGAGCGGCGGCGGG
>CAZLWV010000142.1:0-7310 GCA_964563135.1 uncultured Planctomycetaceae bacterium | reverse complement strand
AGCCGGCCGAAGACGCGGCCGCATTCACCATAGATCGACTTCATCGACCACGAAACCGACATGTGGCTGCTTCCCCCCTCGCTCGTTTCGAAGAGGGCCACTTCGGTGGCGAAGGGGTTGTGGTAGGGGTTGTTCTCGGCCTTGTGATAGTCGAGGTGGCCGGGGGTGCCGAGGCAAGAGACACTGGTGAATCGCTCGCCGGTTACGCCGATGTAGTAGGCGGTGGCGTGGGTCGGGTACCAGAGGGGCGGCAGCCCGCGACGCCAGCCATTGTAGGAAGGGGTCGGCTCCAGCGAGGCGTGGTAGTGGTGATAGTTGCCTTCGGAGAGGTGGATCGGGCCGAGGGCACCGGCCCGGTAGGCGGTGCGCATGGCGTGACAGTCCTCGCGGAAGCAACTTGTTTCCATCATCTGGTACTTCAGGCCCGTCGTTTCCACCGTCTCCAGGAGCCGCTCGCCGTCTTCCACCGATCCCAGGCAGGCCGGCACGGCGGAACAGGCGTGTTTGCCGTGTTTCATCACCTCGATCGCGTGACGGGCATGGCTCGGTGCATCGGTAGCGCAGAAGACGGCCTCGATCGAGTCGTCTTTGACCAGTTCTTCCAGCGACGGATAGGACTTCGCGCAACGACAGGCCTTCATGAGCTCGTCGCAGCGATCGGGGAACAGGTCGCTGACCGCCACGACCTCCACGTTCGGATGATCCTGGAATCCGAAGGCCGCTCCGAACTTGCAGTACCCATAGCCGACGATCCCCACGCGAACCTTGCGGTCGGAGACGGGCTGCCAGACCTTGGGCTCCGCGGCGGCAGCCGGGCCGGCCAGCACGCCTGCGGCGAGAGTACCCAGTGCGGCGGCCGCGGTGGATTGGCCCAGGAAGGCTCGGCGGTGCATGGAAGAGGTGGGCATGGTGGGGCTCCTGGTGGGAGATGGTGCGGTGGGAAGATCGCGGTTATATGCCGGCTATTCTGGCAGACGGGAGAACGGAATTCAACCGATGGGGTGCATTTGGCGCGTTCCGGGCGTTGCGGACGTGGTCCGCCCTGGCACCCTACGCTCCGAATGCAGCCACCTCGAGCCCCGTCTTGCTCCGCACCAGGCCGGCAATCTCTTCGAGGCGTTCGTCGGGGAGGGCCGAGACGTAAGCCTCGGCCGGCATGCGGGCGACGGTGTGGATCTGCACGAGCTTGATCCGGCCGCCGGATTGAAGGATCTCGCCCAGCCGGTCGCAGTAGGCGGCAAGTTCCGCCTCATCGGGCCCGTGGCCCTGGATCTCCATGAACAAGGTCTGGATGACGATCGGCCGGACCCGGGCGGCCCAGCGGAGATTGTCGAGAATCTTGGAGAAACGGATCGAGGTGCGGGCCACGTGGCTGTAGTAGCCTTCGGTACCGGCATCCAGCTTGGCCCAGATCTCGCCGTTGTTGGCATCGAGCAGTTCCAGGCCGCGCCGGATGTGCGGACGGTGGAACATGGTGGCGTTAGTGATGAGCACGATCTTCATCGCGCCGAGCCCGTGGCGCTGGCGAACATTGGCACAGACGGCCACCACGTCTTCGAAGTTGCGGTAGGTGGTTGGTTCGCCATCGCCGCTCAGGGCGATGTCGTTGAGCCGCCGCAACCGCTGCGGAACATGGCTGAAACGCGGACCTTCGAACAGGCGGCCCGAGGTGACGAGCTCAACGGTGTGTTCCAGTTCGTCGGCAAGATGCTGCAGTTCGACGAACTCGCGCTCCCCCATCTCGGTGCGGTCGACCTGACAATAAATGCAGTCGAAATTGCAGACCTTGTCGAGGTTCAGATTCACCCCGATGGAAACCCCGCCTGCGCGACGGCTCACGACGGGGTAGACGTACCGGTTCTCGTCAAACGATCGGGGGTGGATCGTGAACAGGTTGCGGGGGTCGTTGTTGTCGGCTGAGCGATCGGCCATGAGAGGCAGTGGGCGTGGGCTCACGCCTTCCGGATGACGGTGAATTCGTCCATGGTGACGGTGGTCAGTTCGCCGTCGGCCAGTTCGAGAAGAATTGTGTCGCTGAAGACCTTGTCGTCGGGGCTGCGGCGATGGTGCAGGCCGTGCCGGCGCCGCTCGGTACGGACGACTTCACCTGCGGTGGTTGTCGTCCAGCTCTTTTGGCCCACGGTGACCACATGCTCCACTTCGATCCGGTCGCCGGGCTTGAGTTGGTCAAATCGTGTCTGTTGGACGCTGGAATTCTCGGACATGAGATCCCTCCCGAGTCACAGTCCGCTTCTCACATTGTCGGGCCGTGGGCCGACACCACCCTGCCCTCCACTATTTTCGTTATGTGGCCGTTTCCGGCAAGGGCAATATGGCCGAACAGGTCTGGCAGGGATCGTTTGACCGCAGTCTCCCGCAAGAAAAGGGTTCGGGCGGCAAACACTCTGCCTGCTTGCCGCCCGCGTGCGCCCCTTGAGCCCGTTGAGGGGATTGAATCGTCAGACTTCCTTGGCGTTGATCCACGACATCAGCCGGCGAAGCTGGCGACCGACTTCTTCGACCGAGTGTTCGCGCTCCTTGCGGCGCATGGCCTTGAAGGCGGGGGCATTGGCCTTGTTTTCGAGGATCCACTCGCGGGCGAAACTGCCGTTCTGGATCTCGGCCAGGATCTTCTTCATCTCGGCCTTCGTCTCCTCGGTGACGATTCGCGGGCCGCGGCTGTAGTCGCCGTACTCGGCCGTGTTCGAGATGCTGTAGCGCATGTAGTTCAGGCCGCCCTGGTAGATCAGGTCGACGATCAGCTTCATCTCGTGCACGCACTCGAAATACGCCATTTCGGGCTGGTAGCCTGCCTCGACCAGGGTGTCGAAGCCTGCCTTGATCAGGGCGCTGAGGCCGCCGCAGAGCACGACCTGCTCGCCGAAGAGGTCCGTCTCGGTCTCTTCAGCAAAGGTGGTCTCGATCACGCCGGCGCGGGTTCCGCCGATACCCTTCGCATAGGCCAGGCCGATCTGCCGCGCTTCATCGCCGGCGCCCTCGCCCAACGCGATGAGGCAGGGCACACCAGCGCCGCGGACGTACTCGGCGCGAACCAGATGGCCGGGGCCCTTGGGGGCAACGAGGATCGCACAAACACCCTTCGGGAAATCGAACTGGCCGAAGTGGTAGTTGAAACCGTGGGAGCAGACCAGGATGTTGCCTGGCGACAGATTATCCCGAATCTGGGTGCGGTAGATTTCCGCCTGGAGCTCGTCGGGAAGAAGCAGGGTGATGATGTCGGCCTTCTTGACCGCTTCCGGGGTCGAAAGGGGCTTGAATCCGTCCTTGACGGCCTGTTCGTAGTTGGCCGTGCCGGGCAGTTCGGCGACGATCACCTCGCAGCCGCTGTCGCGGAGGTTCTGGGCGTGGCCGTGACCCTGGGAACCGTAGCCCAAGATGGCAATCGTCTTGCCTTTGAGAAGGGAAAGGTCGGCGTCTTTGTCGTAATAGATGGTTGCGGGCATGATTAGACTCCCGGTGGTCAGAGCACGAAACCCAAGAATCGAAACACGAAACAGGTCCAGCACGCGGAACTCGAACAGGGCCATCTCAGGCTTGTTTCGACGCCTGCACCCTCATTGCACCAGGGCATCCAGCGGGAGCCCGGCTTCATGCGGTTTCCCGTCAGGCGGCCATGAGCATTTCCCGACAGACATCAATACGTCGCTGCGGCGGCCTCCGCAACGCATTCGGACGATCTGGATTCGTTTCGGATTTCGAGTTTCAGATTTCGAATTACAGTGGTTGGTTACTCGTGTATCTGGCGACGCAGCACTACTGGTCGGAGGGGTGGTTGTGGTTGAGGCCACGAACCATGGCGATTCGCCCAGTGCGCACCAGTTCGATGATGCCGAACGGCCGCATCAGTTCGATGAAGGCCTCGATTTTGCCTTCCTGTCCGGAGATTTCGATCATCACCATGTCGGCCGAAACGTCGACCACCCGGCCGCGAAAGATGCTGGTCAGCTCGCAGATCTCGCTGCGTTTGCCGATCGGCGCCTTGACCCGGATGAGCATCAGGTCGCGCTCGACGTGCTCTTTGCCGCTCACGTCGTCGACCCGCACGACAGTCACGATCTTCTCGAGCTGTTTTCGGACCTGTTCCAGAACGCCGTCGTCGCCGACGACCACGAAGGTCATCCGCGACAGTTTGGGATCTTCGGTTTCCCCGACGGCGAGGCTGTCGATGTTGTAGCCGCGAGAGGCCAGCATACCGGAGATATGCGACAGCACTCCGGGGACGTTGTGAACCAGGGCCGAAACCACATGCCTCATAATGAGGGTCTCCACAAGAAAGCGAAACTGCCATGATAGCCCGCGCATTTTCCCCAGACAAGGGGCCTCAGGGAAGGTTCGCGTGCCCCATGCGAGGGGAACGTCGAGTGAGGTTGGCTTGTGGCCAGCGGGAAAAACGCGGCGGTGCTGGCCTTGGTCTTTGGGGTCCCCTGACCAGCCTCGCGTGACCGGCGTTCCGCAGGGTTGGGGCCGGGGTTCCACTGGCGCGATCCTCGAGCGGCGCTGTCCATTCAAGGCAGGGGAGTCTCGCCTTCTTGCAGGCCGGAGTGGGCGAGTGTCCAGACTGCCCAGACGAGGGCCGGGGCCATGGAGAACGCCGCCATCCAGGAGAGCAGCTCGGGGATGGAAACCGACCAGTCGAGGGCGCCTCCGGCCAGGGCGGCACTGACGGCGCTGCTGAGCGAGAAGAACCCGAACTCGGCAGCGAGCACGCGGCCGCGCACGGCGGCAGGCACGGACTGGAAGATGAGCTGGGTCGAGAATACCCAGACCTGGCCGTTGCCGAGTCCCACCAGGAAGGAGCCGACAAGCACCGTGGTCAGGCCGGCGAGCCAACTGACGACGAGCAATCCGGCGGCGGCCAGGAGATAGCTGAGGAGAATCGCCTGGCACATGCGGTCGGGCCGATCGCCGGTGATCGCCCGAGTTGCCATCGGGCCGATCCCGGTTCCAAGGCCCATGGCAGCGAACATCACGCCCACACTCAAGCTTCCTTCGCTGCCGATCGTAAACACGTCCTTGGCGATCGCCACCAGGATCACCTGGAAGGCGGGACCGAAGAACAGCATGAGCATCGACTTCTGGAGGACGATCAGGAACAATCCGAACTGGGCGAAGACGACGCGGAAACCGACGATGTGCTCGGCCAGCACCCGCCGCAGGGAATGGTCGTGGTGCTCGACGGTCGACATGCGGGCCACGCTCACCTGGAGGACGAAGGCCGCGGAGAGAAAGAATGTTGCCGAATCGACAAGGTAGGCGGTCCAGATGCCGAGCGTCCCGGCCACGATTCCACCGATGGCGGCTCCCATGGCCAGCATGCACGACCACGTTGCCGACGTGATGGCATTGGCCGTGCCTACGGCACGAGGCTCGACGACATCGGGAAGAATGGCGGTCCGGGCGGTGAAGTAGAAGGCGCTGATGGCGGCGTGGAGTGCGGTGAGCGCATAGAGCAGCCAGACCGTGTCGCGATCGCGAACGGCGAGAAAACCGAGGACAGTGACGGCTCGAACGAGGTCGGACCAGAAGAGGATCCATTTGCGCTGGAAGCGGTCGGTGACGACGCCGGCCAGGGGGCTGGCCAGAAACGGCACGATCAACCGGACCACGAACAGGGCCCCCACGGCGAGACCCGATTCGGTCAGCCGCGCCACGAGGGCGGCCGAGGCGATCAGGTTGAACCAATGCCCAAGGAGGCTGACGATCTGGCCGAACCAGAGGAGCCGGAAGTTGGAGTTCCCTCGCACCAACTCGGCGTAGCCGGCGGGGCGAGCTTCGGGTGGGAGGCTCAAGCAGTTGAATCCCGAAACAGTGTCAGGAAGGCGTGAACCTTCAGAATAACACCCGGCCGCGGCAGAAGTCCAGCCAATCCCAGGACTTGCGCGACCACGGCAGAAACTCGCGGCGCTACCGACGGCCTCAATCGATCCAGGCCGACCATCGACTGGAGATTCGGCCAGGTGTCCACACGCCTCCAGGCGGACGGCGGCCCGGCCGGTCCGGTCCAGAAGTGTCCGGGAGCGGCACGGGCCGGACCTGGAAGGCTTTCCGGTACCCTGACGGCGACGAATAATTCCCCGCACCGGTCCTTTGTCAACAGAACCTTGTTGGAGAAGTTGCTCATGTCGAGATTCCTCACCGCCATGCTGGCTGCCATTCTTCTCTCGACCGCGGTTTGTGCGGTGGCCGCCGATCAGGAGACGAAGAACGTGCCCAAGGCCCTCGACTTCAAGATGAAGACGATTGCGGGCAAGGAAGTCGAACTCGGCAAGTACCAGGGCAAGGTCGTTCTGGTGGTCAACGTGGCGAGCAAGTGCGGTCTGACTCCGCAGTATGAGCAACTGCAGACGCTGCACAAGAAGTATGCCGAGCAGGGTCTGGCCGTTCTCGGATTTCCCTGCAACCAGTTCCGGGAGCAGGAACCGGGCACGGCAGCCCAGATCCAGGAATTCTGCCGTGTGAATTACGGCGTCCAGTTCGATCTGTTCGACAAGATCGAGGTCAACGGCGAGGGAGCCTGCCCGCTCTACAAGTACCTGACGGGACTGGAGACGAAGCCGCAAGGTCCGGGCAAGATCTCGTGGAACTTCGAAAAATTCCTCATCGGACGCGACGGCCAGGTGGTTGCCCGCTTCGCCCCCAAAACCAAACCGGACGATCCGGAGGTGATCAAGGCGATCGAAACGGAACTGGCCAAGAAGTAGCTGGGCCGGAATTGGACGACGGAAGCGGCGCGTAGTCTGGTCGCAGATCTCGACACGGAACGGTCAAACCTGCGTCTCTTGCGGGTGAAAGACGGGTGGACCCGCAAGTGAATTCTCCGCGTGGGCCTGTTACAATGACCGCCTGGCGATCAGGACGCTTTCACGCGGAGGAGATGATCATGTGGGCCCGCATGCTTGGACTTCTGCTTCTGGGAACATTGGCAGGTTCAGCTTCGGCGGCCGACGGCCAACTGGCCTGCGATTCAGTTGCTCCTTCGTCGACTTTCCAGTTCGGTGGGGTCGTGGGCCAGCGGGTCGACGCGAATCTCGACGGATGGCTCGTGCGGGCGCCCGCGGCCAACCCGGGCCTCTTGGCCATGTTCCGGCTCCGAGACCGGAAGCCGCAGCCGGAGATCGTGCCCTGGGCGGGCGAGTTCGTGGGCAAGTATCTGATCTCCGCGATCCAGGCGCTGCGGATGACCGACGACCAGCGCATGAAGGAGACGGTTGGGAGCATCATCGAGGAGTTGCTCGACTGCCAGGCGGACGACGGCTACCTGGGACCCTTTCCGCAGCAGGAGCGGCTGC
>CAZLWV010000141.1:7262-21237 GCA_964563135.1 uncultured Planctomycetaceae bacterium | reverse complement strand
ATCTGAAGGACCTCGTTCGCTGCAAGTGGCCATAACCTTGCGCAGTAGAATTAATAGGCGAAAGGAAAATACGATCACCGGGTCGACTGGTCTCCAGGGTCTGGGCTACGAGGCACCCCGGACAAGGGCATAGCTGATACCTATGCCACGCCGAACAGCGCGGCCGAGGCAGCCCCGGACCGTTCACGCCGACGATCCGCCGCATCGCGTCGTTCATGAACCAGACCTTGTAGAACCGATCCACGATGTCGACGCCCATGTCGAGCTGCGTCAACAGCGAGGGCATCTGCCGACGTTCGTCGTAGAAGTCACTCATCCGTGTGCGGAGCTGAGAGAGTTGCTCCATCTCATCGACAAACTGCGTTACACTCACCAAGTCGGCGGCCTGAGAGGCACGCTTAAGATAGCGGTAGGCGCCGGCCTCAAAGGCCCGCGCGCAGTGTTCTTCGAGCTGCGCCTGGTCCACCGCCGGCACGTTCGAGAAGACCAGGATGAAAATATCCCCTGAGATGTCAGCGATTTGCCTGCAGGTCTCGATGCCGTCTATCCCTCGCTTTAGAAGCTGGTCGATCACCGCGAATTCAAAGCTCCCCGGCTCGGCCTGCACGCGACGAACGCCCTCTTCGCCACTGCGGCAGGAAACGACGTCCGCGTCGTGGCTCAAGCCCGCGACGAGATCATCCAGCACGTGTTGTGTATCGTCCACCACAAGGATCCGCCGCTTTCTCACCGGATCGACTCCTGGGTCTTGGGTACCGGAAGACAGACGCTGAAGGTGGTGCCAGCGAACAGGACACTGTTGGTGACGTTGACCTCGCCACGGCGGCCCTCGATCTCGACACGCCCGATGATCCGCCGGCAGATGTCCAGTCCCATACCGAACCCCCCCTTCTTCGTCGTGTACCCCAACTCGAAGACGCGATCGAAATCGGCACGATGGATTCCCGGCCCGCTGTCGTGGACCCGAATCGCCACCCAAGGACCGTCCTTTCTGTCCTCCTGAGCCAAGTCGACGACCACGTTTCCGCCGGCGCTATCCCGCAAGTTGAAGATTCCGATCTGCTGCACGGCGTTGAGAATCAGATTGAAGAGCACCTGCCGCAAACCCATCGGACGGATACGCACGCGAAGATCCAGGGGATAGCCGTCCGTAACAAGGACTTCCGTACACAGAATCCGATGCTGGTCAGCGAATTCACGAATGTAGGACTCTACCAGCGGCAGCAAAGGGACTTGTTCTTCTTGCTGCTCAGCGCCTCGGGCCACATCGCCGAAAGTCCGAAGGATCTCGGCCGCTTGGCGCAGCCGTTCGTCCAGGAGCGCTAACTCCCCCTGCACTTCATCCAATTCCTTGCCGGCGAGCTCGGTTTTCCCACGTACCAGCCGCAACAGGCGCTTTGTTGTCGACTCGTTGTCGAGCAGGTGCCGGAGGTCGTGCGACATGCTGCCGTAGGCCCGGCCCAGGAGCTCATAGGGCTCAACGTTAGACAGCCTGCCCTCGACGCGATGGGCGTACAGAACGTGGGCCAACTCGTCGGCTGCCCGCCGCATACGCGGAAATTGCAGCTCCGAAAATCGTTTCCTCTGCGTATCGAGGGCAAACAGACCGTAGGCGAACTCAGAGGCGCAGTGAACGGGGACCGCGATGCACGAACGATAGCGGTAGGCGCGCTGCAGCCAACGGTGTTGGGGATAGTGACAAGGGTCGGCTGCATCCGCGGCGATCACCTCATCTTCGTCGATCGCCACGTCACGGATCGGACTCCGCTCGATGTTGGGTTGCACCGACTGGACCAAGTGAGCGGCTCCTCCGCGGCTGACAATCTGAACCTCCATCGACACCGGATGAAGGGAGAAGAGCACCACCGCTCCGGCAGAGACATCGCCTGCCAAAGCGTCGAGAACCTCGTGCAGCTCTTGCCGCCACGACTCCCGCCGCTGCAAGCGGTGAGGCCGCGAGGGACCTCCGCCAGTCAACACGTCAAGAAGTCGCCGCCGCTCACGGTTGCTGTCGGCCAGCGCGCGCAGGAAACCCTCGAATCCAAATGGCTTCAGGACCACGCCGCAGACCTTCAATTCCATGGCCCCCTCGGAGGCGACAAACGACGTATCCGTGTAGATCGTGTCGTCCGCCGTAACAATGATAATAGGAACACCGGGTTGTTCGGCCTGAAGGTCGGCAGCCACATGAAGTCCTTCGTAGCGGCGATCGGCGAAATGTAGGTCAATCAACGCCAAGTCGACTGGTTCGTTGTCGTGCTCCAGCCACTCGCGCAGCTCACCGGCGGAGGAACACCTGATGATTTCGCAGCCGAAGCCCTGCAGATAATCGGGAACCTCTTTAAGGAACTCTGGGGCGTCGTCCACCACCAGCAGCCGTTTCAACGCAGTCGTAATGTTCTGTCGGACGTACCCTCCGACAAAAGGCGACTCGTCTCGCTGCGAAGGATGCGGGGCCGGTGAAGCCCCGCTCGTAAGCAGCTTGTCAACGCGGACCTCCGACTTGATGAAACCGGCCACGTCCAGCGTCACGATCCGCTTCTGGGGATCGATGGCTTGACGGGTAACGAACCCCGCGACCTTGTCGCCTGGGCGGATCGGCGCATGGTGACGCCACTCCGGCGTGAACAGCTCTTTCAAGGTCTCCAGCAAGACTTGCCCCCGAATTCCCGGGTCGATATCACCCAACGCGCGAGTCCCGGTGACCAGTTCCACCTCCATCACCTTGACGATGTTGTCCGGCCATGCCAGTACGGCGTCCCAAGGATCGACCTCGACTCGCGTAAAGCTGACAAGCTTCTCGCGTCGATGGCCCCGGGGAGCCTCGTCGTAAACGATGACGTCGATCGTGTCGCTCTTGTGGTGAAAGGCCAGATCGACAAGGCTCTCGTGCGGTCTTATCTCCGAGAACCACTCTTTGGCAGGCAACCAAGCGTCTTCCCCGTTCGGGAGTCTCACCCGCGCGCCGTGGCGTTTGATTTCTATGATCCGGGAGCGCACGACCTCGCCGATGCGAACGGTGGGCTGGTCGTGCAGATTCTCCAACAAGCGTTGATCCGTCTTCCCGTCCATAGCGAACTCGCTCCAAGAATGCCAACTCCCTGTCGGCTGAGCCCTGCCGGTGCGCAGGGACTTGCCGCTTCCGCGGAAAGCGATCTGGACTTTACGGTGTGCCGCGCCCATGCTGTCACTCTCCCAAGCCCGTAAGGTGCGCACACGAACACAACCGCCCCATTCCGTCGCTCATTGTAGTGGCCGGGACATTGCAGATCAATCAAGGGCCCGTCGATGGCGGCCATTCCCTCGACGGGTTGTGGCCACTGACTTGTAGCAGCAGCTTCAGGCGGCCGGTTCGTCGGGGGACGGCTGTTCTGATCCAAGAACCCCGTACAGCCGCACGGACGAGGGTCGGGTGGATCTTCACCAGTCTGAGAACCAGTTGGGTCCCGCCACACGGGGGGGGGCACTGAGCGAGTGTCCCAGCAACCTAATCTGTCCTTTACAGTGTCGAAAGGAGCCGATTTTTCGAAGCGACACCGGACCGACGAGTGCGCGTCGGTCACATCGACCGAAGCGTCAAACCGTCCCTTTGTTGCGTGCGGAGGTGTTCACGACCGCGGTAGGAAGGGGCAAGGTGGAAAGAACAGCCGGGGCTTCCTATCGAAACAGTTGCCGGCCGTTGCCCCGGCTACGTCGGTACAATACACCAACGCAATGTAGCCAGAATAAACCCGTGGTAACACGTCAGGCCTGGAGGCTTGGCCTCCCCCCCCCTGCCTCAACCAGCCGCTCCAAGCACTCCGCCGCGATCGCCGGCGACATTTCCGTCGCATAGCACGCCTGGCCGAGCCGGTCGGCCGCCAGGGTCGAGCGATCGAGCTCCTCCGGAACCGCGCGGTGAACTTGCCTACACGCGCGCCGCAATCGACAGCGATTGCCGGACCTCGTTCAGATGGGTGGCGATATTGAAAACGACACAGAGGAACTCGCACACCATTCGTAGGACCAGGAGACTGAGCACCGCAGCCACGGCCGCGGCGGCAACCCACAACGGATAGAGAACTGTGTGCTGATACACCCATTCCGTCCGATGCGACGGGTGTTCCCGTTCCAGTTTTTCCAGAGTCGCTCGAAGCTGTTCGAGACTCATTTTCTCGTACTCGTTTTGGATGTCCTCGAAATCGGGCTTGAGTTTCTTGGGCTTGTCATCGACCGCGATCGGAGACGGCTCAGTCGATTCTTGTGGTTCTTCGCGCCGAGACTCGGCCATCATCCGTTCGAACTGCTTGTCTTCGATCAGATCGGCGATGATCGACTCCCGGTAGACAACCTCATCCGAACGAGGGTTGGGAACGGAGATCTTTCGTGGTAGAGCCGTTTGAAGACCTCCCAGGGCGTAAATCAGGACTCCGAGGAAGGTAAGGACGAGGCTGAGTACCCAGAAGACACGGATGATCTGAGGCGTGATGTAGCGCTCAAATTTGGGATCGAGAGCGTAAACGATCCGATCCAGGAAGCTCTTGCCCGGCGATATCTTCGTTTGACCGGTGAGGCTTGGCGGTTCTGCAGGCCGCTGTTTCTGGAGCTCCGTCCGGCTCTCAACAAGTTGCCGTTCACGAACGGCTTGCTGTTCCTTTGCCTTTCGCCATCTCTCCTCGGCCTCCGCCTTCTTCCTCAGTTTCTCTTCCTTGGCCTTGGCGGCGGCCTGCTCCCTAAACCATTGGTGGCGGAGGTGTTCTGGCAATTGGTTCACGTCGGGGAGTTGCAGGCTGACCTTGCAGTACGAGCACACCTGCACGGCCCCCGGACGGTACTCGACCTGCTCGCCACATCGCGGACACTCGATCTTCACGGCTCTCCTCCCCGAGCTGGATTTGGAAAAACGCAGGACGAGACGGCCTGCCCCCGATACCGTCCCGCCCCGCGCGGTCCCAGGATAACCGGGCAGAGGGTCAGATCACGTCCAACCCGGACGCACGTACAGTTGCCTGGCTAAGCATGGCGACCGACCGCACCCGAGCCATCGCGCGACCCGTTTTCGTGTGGATTTCTCAGCCGAACAACAAACCATCTTGGCTGCCATGCCAGAAAAGTGATTACCTCGAAAATTCCTTCGGGGGGCTGGTCACGATCTGACCAAGCGGCCGGCTAATCTGGGATGGTGAGGTGGAAAGAACAAGTCACAGGCTAAGAGTCGGATTGCCGACTGCCAGTTCACGATTCTGACCAATTCTGCCGTTGTGTGGTTCATCGACAACAAGCCCCAACGAAAACGCTGCGATGTACCCAAATGTTTGCAGCCAAAGCGATTCCGACTATGCTAGGGCCATTGCCCGAGCCCATCTGAAGCGAAGTGAGGTCGTCATGCCTGAGGAACAGCCCCTGGTCCGCCAATGGATTCTGCTCAGGACCCTCTGCGCCCGGCACTATGGGGTGACCGTCAAGGAGCTTTGCGCGGAGATGGGCGTCAGCGAGAAGACGATCCGGCGAGATCTGGAGACCTTCCGCCGCGCCGGGTTCCCGCTGGAAGAGACGGTGTGCGAGTTCGGGAAAAAGAAATGGCGGATGGACCCGGCAAAGAACCATCCGGGGTTGAGTTTCGCCTTCGACGAGGCCATTGCCCTCTACCTGGGCCGGCATTTTCTGGAGCCCCTGGCCGGCACGGTCTTCTGGCAGGCCGCCCAGGGGGCTTTCAAGAAGATCCGAGCCTCGCTGGGCACCGAGGCCCTGCGGCACATCGAGCGGTTCGGCCACATGTTCCACCAGACCATGGTCGGCGCGAGCGACTATTCGAAGAAGGCCGAAATGATCGACATCCTCATGCAGGGCATCGAAGAACGACGGGTGGTCTTCATCGCCTACCAGTCACTGCAGGCGACAGAGCCGGTCACGTATGACATCTACCCTTATGGCATTGCCTACCATCGTGGCTCGTTGTATCTGATCGGCTGGTCGCCGGATCACGAAGAGATTCGGCACTGGAAAGTCGACCGGATCGAGGAGTCGCACCTTGAGGAGTTCCGGTTTCCGCAGCCCGAGGATTTCGATCTCCGCGAGCACCTGGCCAAGTCGTTCGGCGTCTTTCATGGCGACGGCGAGGTCCATGTGAAGGTCCGGTTCTCGCCGCGGGTGGCCCGCTACGTCCAGGAATCGAAGTGGCATGAGAGCCAGAAGCTCGCGCCGCAGAAGGACGGCAGTCTGTTGGCTACGTTCGATCTGGGACATACCGAGGAGGTCAAACGTTGGATTCTGAGCTTCGGCCAGTATGCGGAGGTGCTGGAGCCGGAGAGTCTGCGAGACGAATTGAACGAGGAATTGGGGCAAATGACGAGACTTTACGGCGAGCGAGAGAGTCAACAGGCAAAAATGACCAGAAAAGGCTGACATGTCAGCGGAGGCAATGAGGCGCGGAGCGATGGATTTATGGAGCTTTCTTATTTGGGATGAATTTGTCGATCCCGGAAAGCCACTCCAGTGCCCGAATTGCGGGGCGCTGTTGGAGGAGGCGTGCGCCCGGTGGAACGAGGAGATAGAGGGGCAAGTTCGTGTTTGCCCAGACTGCGGGACAGTCACCAATTGCCATTCAAGGTCTCACGCCCCGGATCGCCCTAATTGTCAGGCTTCTCCGACAAGAGAGCTTGCGCAACCCGGCCAGATACGTTGGACGAAGAGCTGATCCCCCGCTGGAACCGTGTTTTTTTCGTGGGAAAGCTTCATTGCGGCTCGCCAGTCGACTATGCTTGTAACGATTGTCTGAATGACGGGTAGGCGGCGGTCTGAAAGGTGAGCGAGAATGGACGTTTTCGCACTGCGGAACCGGTTGGTTGAAGACTATTCTTCGTACATCCAGAGTTTCATCCGGATCCGCGACGAAAGAATCAACGATCTCGTCGAACAGGAGATCTCCGGTGGGCTGCTCTGGCCCGACCCGCTGATCCAGTTGAATCCATCCTTTCGACCCGGCAAGTGGATTGAGGAACTCGCCAGCGAGGGGGTCTTGCACGAGGAGTGCCGCCGCGTTTTTCGGATCAAGAAGGAACCGGTCGGGGAAGGACAACCCCTTCGCTTGCATACTCACCAGGAACAGGCCGTCCGGACAGCGAGAACCGGGGCCAACTATGTTCTCACCACCGGCACGGGATCCGGAAAAAGCCTCGCTTACATCGTGCCCATCGTCGACTCTGTCGTTCGCACCGGTTCGGGTAAGGGAATTCAAGCGATCGTCGTCTACCCGATGAATGCCCTGGCCAATAGCCAGTTGAAAGAACTCGAGAAGTTCCTCTGCCACGACTATCCGGACGGCAAGGGGCCCGTGACGTTCGAACGCTACACCGGCCAGGAGTCCGACGAGCAGAAGAACCGGATCATGGCCAATCCGCCGGACATCCTGCTGACGAACTACGTCATGCTGGAGTTGATCCTCACCCGGCCCGAGGAGCGGAGGACCTTGGTGGAGGCCGCGCAAGGGCTCAAGTTTCTGGTCCTCGACGAGCTGCACACATATCGTGGCCGTCAAGGCGCCGATGTGGCTATGCTCGTTCGGCGTGTCCGAGATGCCCTCATGGCCGACGACCTCCAGTGTGTCGGAACCTCCGCCACTCTCGCCGGCCCGGGGACGTTCGACGAGCAACGCGCGAAGGTTGCCGAGGTGGCAAGCCTGCTGTTTGGTGATATTGTTGAGCCCGAGCACGTTATCGGCGAAACGCTGCGGCGTATCTCGCCCGAACGGGACCTCGCCGATCCTTCTTACGTTGACGAACTCCGCGCCCGGCTCACAGAACCGGATTGTCGGCCACCCACGAAGTACGACGAGTTCATTGCCGACCCGCTCTCGATCTGGATCGAGAGTACGTTCGGCGTCCAGACCGATCCGCTGGGTGACCGCCTTATTCGGGCCGAGCCTCGCAGTATTACCGGCGAAGATGGTGCTGCAATCCGGTTGAGTAGACAAACCGGCGTACCGGAAGAGCGGTGTATCGAAGCTCTCAAAGAAGGGCTCATGGCCGGGTATCGCTGCGAGCCCCATCCCGACACGGGCTTCCCCGTTTTCGCCTTCCGCCTCCACCAGTTCATCGGTCGTGGCGACACGGTGCACGCGACGATTGAACCGGAAGACCAGCGGTACATCACCGTCCGCGGTCAGCGGTTTTCGCCCGATGATCGCGAGAAGCGATTGCTCCCACTCGTGTTTTGCCGGGAGTGTGGACAGGAGTTCTACAGCGTCTATCTCGGCCGGGAGGCGTCGACCTTGAAGGACGTCGTCTTGCCCCGCGATCTTCAGAGCAGTCGAGCGGACAATGAGGGCGAAGCCGGTTTCCTGTTTCTCAACACCAAGGAGCCCTGGCCTGACGATCCCGATGATGCCGTCAGTCGGGTTCCGGAAGACTGGCTCGAAGAGCACCGCGGCACGCTACGGGTTCGTTCCAGCCAACGCAAGTACCTGCCCAGTCCGATTCGCCTCGGTACCGATGCCAAGGAAAGCGCCGAGGGGATCGTATGCCACTTCATCCCCGCCCCATTCCGGTTCTGCCCGAACTGCGGGATCGCCTACGGCAGCCGCCAGTCGTCCGACTTCGGGAAGCTCTCGACTCTCAGCAGCGAAGGGCGAAGCACGGCCACAACGCTCCTGAGCCTCTCGACAATCCGCGCCCTCCGCGCCGACGATTTGCCGGATCATGCCAAGAAACTGCTCAGCTTCACCGACAACCGGCAAGATGCTTCCTTGCAGGCCGGCCATTTCAACGATTTTGTCGAAATCGGCACCTTGCGTTCCGCACTCTTCCATGCAGTCCAGAGGGCTGGCAAGGAGGGAATCGGCCACGAGGAGCTTACTCAGCGGGTGTTCGATGCTCTCGCGCTGCCGTTCGAGGAGTACGCCGCCGATCCGACGGTCCGTTTTCAGGCCAAGATCGACACGGAGAGGTCCCTCCGAGATGTGCTTGGCTACCGACTCTATTACGATCTGCGACGCGGTTGGCGAATCACCTCGCCCAACCTGGAGCAATGCGGCCTGCTGGAAATCGACTACGTTGCTCTGCGAGAAGTCTGCGAAGCGGAAGATATCTGGGAAACTGGCCACCCAGCCCTGAAATCTGCAAGCCCCGCGGATCGACTGGAGATTGCCAAGACTCTGCTCGATTTCATGCGACGGGAACTGATTGTCAACGCCGACTACCTGGAGCGACGCAAGCTCGAGCAGATCCAGCACCAGAGCAATCAGCGGCTTGCCAGCCCCTGGGCAATCGACGAGGACGAGAAGCTGGAACACGCCGCTCGGCTCTTCCCGCGGGCGCGGCGCAAGAATGACTATCTCGGTGACAACTATATGTCGGCCCGCGGCGGTTACGGTCAGTATCTGCGACGCAAGTTCAGTAAGGTCGGTTCAGATCAGAAAGTCACCGTTGAAGATACCGGTCGCATCATTCAACAGATCCTCGAGAGTCTGCGTATCGGAGGCCTTGTCGAACGAGTGGCCGAGCCGCACGGTGACGACGACGTGCCGGGCTACCAGGTCGTTGCCGCATCCATGCGATGGAAAGCTGGCGAAGGGACTCATGCATTTCACGATCCGATCCGTGTACCCAAGCAGCCTGAGGGGGGCGGCCGCACCAACCCGTTCTTTGTCGACTTCTACCAAACGACAGGTAATGAACTCGTCGGCTTCGAGGCCCGCGAGCACACGGCCCAGGTGCCCTACGAGAGTCGTGAAGAACGCGAAACTCGTTTTCGCGACGGTGATCTGCCCATCCTCTTCTGCTCCCCGACCATGGAGCTCGGCGTCGACATCGCGCAGCTCAACGTGGTCAACATGCGAAACATCCCGCCCACTCCGGCCAACTACGCCCAGCGGAGCGGACGGGCCGGCCGGAGCGGGCAGCCGGCGCTGGTCTTCTCCTACTGCACCACGGGGAGCTCTCACGATCAATACTTCTTCAAACGTCCCACGCGGATGGTCGCCGGGGCCGTTGCTCCGCCGCGGATCGATCTGGCCAACGAAGACCTGATCCGTTCCCACGTTCACGCAATCTGGCTGGCCGAGGCCGGCATGAGGCTCGGCTCCTCACTCAAGGACATTCTCGACCTTTCTGGCGAGCAGCTTGCCCTGCCGCTGCTGCCCCACGTAAGGCACGACCTGGAAAATGAGGCACCGCGAACCCGGGCCAAGGGGCGAGCGGAGAAGATCCTCGCAACCATCAGATCAGAGCTGGAAGCCTCCGATTGGTACAGCGAAGGCTGGCTCGACGAGGTCATCCGCCGTCTGAGCCGCACCTTCGAAGATGCCTGCCAGCGGTGGCGAGACCTCTATCGTGCGGCCATGGACCAGCGCGATCGCCAGGATCGCATCGTGGTCGATGCCTCCCGGTCGGCCGACGATCGGGCCAAGGCAAAAGGCCTGCGAAGAGAGGCGGAATCTCAGCTCGAATTGCTCACTCAGTCCGAAAATCTCGTCCAGGCCGACTTCTACAGCTACCGCTACTTCGCCAGCGAGGGCTTCCTGCCGGGCTACAGTTTCCCGCGGCTTCCCCTCTCCGCCTTCATTCCCGCCAGGCGGCAGCGGAAGGGGCAGGACGAGTTCCTGTCCCGCTCCCGATTCCTGGCGATCTCCGAATTCGGCCCCCGGTCGATCGTGTACCACGAAGGGTCCAAGTACTCGATCCACAAAGTCATCCTGCCGGTTGGCGACGATGTGCTCACCGGCCGGGCCAAGCTCTGCCCGCGATGCGGTTATCTTCACCCGATCTCTGCCGGCCCCGGACCGGATCTCTGCCATCACTGCCAGGGCGCCATGCAGGGAGAGCTTTCCAACCTCTTCCGTCTGCAGAACGTCTCGACCAAGCGGCGCGAGCGGATCAATTGCGACGAGGAGGAGCGTCTGCGCTTCGGCTACGACCTCTGTACGACCATGCGGTTTGTGGAGCACGGCGGGCGTCTGTCTCGGCGGATTGCCGGCGTGAAGCACCATGACGAGAAGCTGGCCGAGCTGATCTACGGACACGCGGCCAATCTCTGGCGGATCAACCTCGGGTGGACCCGCCGCAAGAAGAAGGAAGAGTACGGTTTCGTCCTCGACACCGAGCGGGGATTCTGGCAGAAGAACGACAAAGACGAAGACGACCAGGACGATCCGCTCTCTCCGAAACGGGCCCGCGTGATCCCGTTCGTCGAGGACCATCGCAACTGCCTGCTCATGCAGTTCGAGAAGACTCACGACCGCGGCGTCATGGCATCGCTCCAGGCGGCGCTGAAGAACGCGATTCAGGTCACCTACCAGCTCGAAGATGGGGAACTGGCCGCGGAGCCGCTCCCCAATGGCGACAGCCGCCGACTGATCCTCTTCTACGAGTCGTCGGAGGGTGGAGCGGGAATCCTGCGGCAGTTGGTCGAGGACCCGGCCGCCCTTGCTCGCATCGCCCGAGAAGCGCTGCAGATCTGCCACTTCGATCCCGACACCGGTGAAGATCTGCGCCGTGCCCCCGGCACGAAGGAAGACTGCGGGGCCGCCTGCTACGACTGCATGATGAGCTACAGCAACCAGCGGGAACACGATCTGCTCGATCGTCATCTGATCCGCGAGCTCTTGCAGCAACTGGCAGCCGCCGATGTGGATCCGGCGCCAGCCGAGATACCACGGGCAGAACATCTCACCCGGCTGAAGAACATTGCCGGGTCCAATCTGGAGAATCGCTGGCTCGACTGGCTCGAGGCCCACCAGTTGCGTCTCCCGAGCCGGGCGCAGACGCTGATCCAGCCATGCCACACCCGTCCCGACTTCCTCTATGACGAGCAGCAAACGGCCGTCTACATCGACGGGCCGCCCCACGAATTTCCGGAACGGAAGAGCCGCGATCAGAAGCAGACGGAGGACATGGAGGACTACGGCTACACGGTCATTCGCTTCTCCCATGACGATGATTGGCTCACAATCGTCGGGCGTTACCCCCACGTCTTCGGCACTCCGAAGGCCACCTCGGCCTCGCCTGAAACTCCGCCTGCCGCGGCCGGAGGGTTCGAGGCGGACATGTTCCCGGCCGGCTGGCAGCCGCTTCTCACCTCATTGGCAGCAATGCCGGACACAGTGGTCGAGCCCGGCGGCGACGTCACCGTTGCCGGCCGGGTCATCGGCAGCTACGTGGCCGAAATCAGCCTGGACGGCAGGCCTCTCCGCGTGGTCGACGCCACGGCAGATTCGGCCGGTTCGGTCGCCAAGGCGCTCCAGGACCAGGGCCGAACGACAGTGACCGTTGATCCCAGCGACCAGCACGCCGCTTCCCACCTTGAAACCGTGCTCAGAGGGCTCCGATGAATGGCGTGAATATCGGCAAAGCCTTCACCAAGTCGGCCGCGGGCCTCGAAGCGGCAGATCGGGCCCGCGTGTTCGACTTTCTGGCCAAGTTCCTCGAAAACCCGGCCAATCCCAGCCTGAGCGTCGAACGCGTCCAGGGTGCGCTGTCTCCCGACATCTGGGCTGCCCGCATCACCGGTAGTCTCCGCGCGATTTACCATAAGACCGGCGACCAGTTCACTCTGCTTTACGCCGGCCAGCACGATGAAGCCTACGACTGGGCCGGCCGCCGCCGGCTGGAGCATCATCCCGTTACCGGCTCCTTTCAGATTGTTGAAACCACCGAGGAAGCAGAGCAGCGTCTCGGCGAGACCGCCAGTCCGAGCGAGAGAGCGGGCCTATTCGACCAACACAGCGACGATTATCTCCTCAGCCTGGGCCTGCCCAAGATCTGGATCCCGCTTGTCCGCAAGGTCAAGACCGACGACGATCTCTTGACCATCAGTGAGAGTCTCCCGGAAGAGGTTGCCGAACGGCTGCTCCGCCTGGCCGATGGCGAGCTCGTCACGCCTCCACCGCCCGTCTCCCCAGAAAAACCGATCACGTCCAACCCCGACAACCAACGCCGCTTCTGGGTCATAGAGGACATCGACGACCTCCGCGATATTCTCGAAAAGCCGCTGGAAGATTGGATGCGGTTCCTGCACCCTTCGCAGCGGGAGATCGCGGGGGGCAAGTTCAACGGGCCTGTCAAGGTGACCGGTTCGGCCGGCACCGGCAAGACGGTCGTCGCCATGCACCGCGCCGCCCATCTTGCCGAGTATGGGAATCGGGTCCTTGTCACGTCGTTCGTCACCACCCTCTGCGAGAATATCGAGCACAACCTCGACATCCTTTGCTCCGAGCGCCAGCGGAAGAAGATCACAGTCGGCACCCTCCACAGCCAGGCGTTGCGGCTCGCCCACCAGGCCGACTATTGGGTCAACCCGGTCGACAACGAGACGATCGAGCAGCTCATCGAACGATTTCAGGACTATTCCGACGCCGTCTTCGACAAGGATTTCCTCATTGCCGAGTGGAACGGCATCGTTGCCAATCAAGGTGTGCTTTCCTGGGACGAATACCGCGATGCCCGGCGAGTCGGTCGCGGCCGCGGGCTCCAGGTCCGCGAGCGCAAGCTGATCTGGAAAGTTTTTGAGCGGGTCTTCGAGGCCCTGGAGAGCAAAAAATCGGCTGTCTGGGCAATGATCTGCCGCCGCGTGCAGGAGGCTCTTGAGTCGGGACAGATCGCCAGTCCTTTCGACGCCGTGATCGTCGATGAAGTCCAGGACCTCAAACCCCAGGAGCTTCGCCTCCTAGCCACCCTGGCCGCCGCTCATCCGGAAAACCTCATGCTTTGCGGCGACGCCGGCCAACGCATCTATCCCGGCGGGTTCAGCCTCAAGGGACTTGGCATCGATGTTCGCGGGCGATCCCGAATCTTGCGAGTCAACTACCGCACCACCGAGCAGATCCGCCGCTTTGCCGACAGTCTGGTCGCTGCTGCAGTCGACGACCTGGACGGCGGTGCCGAGGATCGCCGCGGCACTCGCAGCCTGCTGCGAGGCCCCGTGCCGGTCCTTCGTGGGTTCAGAAAGCCGGCCGACCAGGTCACTTTCGTGCTCGACCAGCTCAAGAGACTGTTGGGCGAAG
>CAZLWV010000141.1:0-7249 GCA_964563135.1 uncultured Planctomycetaceae bacterium | reverse complement strand
CTCGCGCCGGCCGAAATCGCCATCTTCGCCCGCTCCAAGAGCCGCCTCGATCCGCTCCTCGAGGCCCTGCGCACCACCGAGATTCCCGTCCACCAGCTCACGCGCGAGTCAAACCTTCGTTCGCAGCCGGGGGTGAACCTGGGCACCATGCACCGCGCCAAGGGGCTTGAATTCAAGGTCGTGTTTGCCTTCGATTGTTCCGAAGGAATCGTGCCCCACGAAGTCACCCTCCAGAAGACCCGCGACCCGGCCGATTATGATGCCGCCCGGCGACGGGAGAACCAGCTTCTCTACGTCACCGTCACCCGCGCCCGCGACGAAGCCTACATCACCTGGACCGGCAAACCCTCCCCATTCCTGCCCCACGCTGCCTGACCCCAACTCGCTACTGCCCACTGCCACCCGACTCCCGACTCCCCGAGGAACTCCCCCATGTCCTTCGCCGTTGGCTCCCTCGTCAAAGCCCGTGATCGCGAGTGGGTCGTGCTGCCCGAATCTGAAGGCGACCTACTCGTTCTGCGTCCCCTGGGCGGCACCGACGACGAAACCACGGGCATCTACCTCCCGCTCGAAACGGTCACCCAGGCCCAGTTCGACCTGCCCAGTCCCGAGAAGCTTGGCGATTACCAATCGTGCCGGCTCCTGCGCGACGCTGTGCGGCTCGGTTTCCGCTCCAGTGCTGGACCGTTCCGCTCGTTCGCCAAGATCGCCTGCGAGCCGCGGCCTTACCAGCTCGTGCCGCTGCTGATGGCGCTCAAGCTCGATCCCGTGCGGCTCCTGATTGCCGACGACGTGGGTGTGGGCAAGACGATCGAGGTGTGCCTCATCGCGAAAGAACTGCTCGATCGCGGCGAGGCGAAGCGTCTGGCCGTCCTCTGCCCACCTCACCTGGCCGAGCAGTGGCAAACCGAGCTTCGCGACAAGTTCCACGTCGACGCCGAACTGGTCCTCTCCAGCACCGTCTCCCGCCTCGAACGGAATTGTTCCCTGGGCCGGTCGCTGTTCGAGGTCTATCCCCACGTGGTCGTCTCCATCGACTTCATCAAGTCCGATCGGCGCCGCGACGAGTTCCTCCGCACCTGCCCGGAACTGGTGATTGTCGACGAGGCTCATACCTGCGCCTTCGCCGGCGTGAATAAGGGCGGACGCCATCAGCGACATCAGCTCCTCAATGGGCTTGCCGCCGACACCGATCGCCACCTGCTCCTTGTGACCGCCACTCCCCATAGCGGCAACGAAGAGGCCTTCCGCTCCTTGCTCAGCATCCTCAGCCCTGAGCTGGCCGAGCTTCCGGAGGATCTGACCGGCAAACAGAACGAGCAGCACCGCCGTCACCTGGCCCGCTACTTCGTCCAGCGCCGCCGGGGGGACATCTGCCACTACCTCCAGGCCAACACTCCATTCCCTGACCGCGAAGAGGCCGAACAGTCCTACAAGCTCTCCCCCGAATACAAAAAGCTGTTCCACCGCGTGTTGGAATACGCCCGCGAGACCGTCCTCGATCCCGACGGCGCACGCCATCGCCAGCGGGTTCGCTGGTGGTCGGCCCTGGCCCTGCTCCGCTCGTTGGCTTCCAGCCCGGCCGCCGCCGCGGCCACGCTCCGTGCTCGGGCGGCCGTTGCCGATACCGACACGGCCGAAGATGCCGACCAGGTCGCACTCCGCACGATCCTCGACCAGGAGGAAGATGAGAGCGCCGAGCGGATGGACGCCGTCCCCGGCAGCGACATCGGCGAACTGGCCAGCGACCAGTCGGGCCATCGGCGCCGATTGCAGGAGATGGCCCGCCAGGCCGATGAACTCAAGGGCAAACTCGACGCCAAACTCCAGAACGCCGTCAAGCTGATCAAGTCGCTCCTGAAGGACGGCTTCCGCCCCATCGTTTTCTGCCGCTTCATCCCCACGGCTGAATACGTGGCCGAGCAGCTCCGCGAGGCCCTGCCCAAGAAGGTCGAAATCGCCGCAGTCACCGGCACTCTCCCGCCGGCCGAACGGGAGCAGCGGGTGGCACAGCTTGCCCAGTCCGATGCCCGCGTGCTCGTCTGCACCGACTGCCTCAGCGAGGGCATCAACCTCCAGGACCACTTTGACGCCGTGGTCCACTATGACCTCTCCTGGAACCCCACCCGCCACGAACAGCGGGAGGGCCGCGTCGATCGTTACGGCCAGAGCAAGCCCAAGGTCCGCGTGCTCACCTACTACGGGCTGGACAACCAGATCGACGGCATCGTGCTCGACGTCCTGCTCCGCAAACACACGAAGATCCGCAGCTTGCTGGGCATTTCCGTGCCCGTACCGGTCAACACCGAGCAGATCATCGAGGCGGTCTTCGAGGGCCTCCTGCTTCGCGAGCAGTCCGGATCCCCGAAGGACCAGTTCCTGCCCGGTTTCGACGACTACTTCAAGCCCCAGAAGGAGGAGATCCACAGCCAGTGGGATGCCGTCTCCGAGCGCGAAAAGCGTTCCCGCAAGATGTTCGCCCAGGAGACGATCAAGACCGACGAGGTTGCCCGCGAACTGGAGGCCATGCAGGCCGCCATCGGTTCGGCTGACCTGGTCGCCGGCTTCACGCAAACCGCCCTCAAGGCCCACGGTGCCTTTGTCAAGTCGGAAGCTGACGCCACCGTGTTCGACATCAAGGAGGTGCCTCGAGCCCTTCGCGACCGCATCGCGGCGGGCGAGAAGATCAAGGCCCGCTTCGAGCTGCCCGTCGGCGATGGCACGATGTATCTTTCCCGCACCCATCCGATCGTCGAATCGCTGGCCACCTACGTCATGGACACGGCCCTCGATCCCGAAAGCAAAAGCATCGCCCGACGCTCGGGCGTGATTCGCACGCGGTCCGTCCAGCGGCGCACGACGCTGTTGCTCGTTCGCTTCCGCTACCACATCGTCACGCTCCGGCCGGACGAACCGCCGCAGCCGCTGTTGGCCGAGGACTGCAAGGTGGTCGGCTTCGCCGGCTCGCCCCAGAACGCCGAGTGGCTGCCGCTCGATACGGCCGAGGCCCTGCTCAAGGTCGAGCCCGACGAAAACGTCAACCCCGACCAGGCCCGCGACTTCATCGCCAAGGTCGTCGAGGGTTACGACCACATCAAGGGTTTCCTCGACGAACTGGCCGAAGCCCAGGGCAAGGAACTCCTCGACGCCCACCTCCGCGTCTGCGAAGCAGCCGCCCGACGCGAGCGAAAGACCCGGTACGAGGTCGAGCCGAACCTGCCGCCGGATGTTCTGGGGATCTACGTGTACCTACCAGCGAAGCAATAGGGGAAACCTCATGGCCAAAGGACGATCATCACATATGGGAATAGGGCGAGGCCGATTCCGCAAAGCCTTGCGAGCGGTGCTCCTCGCCCGACACTCGACGAACGATTTGGAGGCTCTTGTTCGCCAGCACTTCGGCTGGTCTTGCGCCTATTGCGGGATATCAGGCGAGAAAGAGAGACTCCAGTTGGATCATCTTTGGCCGGAGGCCCAGGGCGGTTGTATGATCCTGGGGAATGTCGTTCCTTGTTGTCCGACCTGCAATTCAGATCGCCGAGACATCCCCTGGCAGGAGTTCCTGAATACGTCTCAGCGGGTTCGCGCAGCCCGGTCACCTGAGGAAGTCCAGCATCAGATTCAGAGCATTTCCGCATACATGGAAGCCCATGGGAACGATACACCGCCCTCGTGGGAGGATTCTCTCACGACCGACGAACTGCAACTGCTCGAAGACTTCGACCTGCTGCTTGCGGCAATTAGTGACGGGGCCCTGGCCCGTGCTGGCACGGTCAAGAAGGCGCACGTCGTTTTCGATCGCCCGGCGGAGATGTTCGAGCAGATGGTCGATCTGGCACGGAGCTACCTGAAGACCGACACGGTATAGAAAATGCAGACCAAACACCAAAACCTCTTCACCACCATCCGAACCGAGGGCGCCATCCTCCCGGCCGACCTGCTCGGACGGGTGGCCGAAGGCGACAAGGATCTGGAAGGCCTCCGCCCGGAGGACTATCACCTCAGCGGCGAGAAGCTCAACGAGGCGATCAACCGCTCGTGGAACCGGTTGCTCGGCTCCTGGCAGGCCTTTCAGACGGCCAAGGCGAGACTGCCGGCAGAGGATCTGGCCACTTCGGTCACCCGGGAAAAGTGGCTGCTGCCGCTGTTTCGGGAACTCGACTACGGTCGGCTCACGGCCGCCAAAGCGGTGGAGATCGAGGAGAAATCCTATCCGATCTCGCACTCTTGGGAGCACACGCCGATCCACCTGCTCGGCTGGGGGATCGACCTGGACCGTCGCACCCGCGGCGTGGCCGGTGCGGCCACGACCAGCCCGCACAGCATGGTCCAGGAGCTCCTCAACCGCTCCGACCATTACCTCTGGGCCTTCCTTTCCAACGGCCGCACGCTTCGCATCCTGCGCGACAACAAGAGCCTCACCCGCCAGGCCTTCGTCGAATTCGACCTCGAAGCGATGATGCAGGGCGAGGTCTATCCCGACTTCAAGCTGCTCTGGCTCCTCTGCCACGAGTCGCGGGTAGAGGACCTGGGCAGTGGGCAGAAGGCAATAGGCAGTGGTACTCATGATGAAACCGATTCCACCGCTCCCCACTCCCCATTGCCCACCTCCCATTCCCCCTCCAACTGTTGGCTCGAAAGATGGTCCCAATCGGCCCAGCAGCAGGGCACCCGGGCGCTGGACCAGCTTCGCAGCGGCGTCGAGCAGGCCATCACCGCCCTCGGCCGCGGATTCCTCACCCACCCGAAGAACGCCCCCCTTCGCGACAAGCTCTACTCCGGCAGCCTCTCGCCCCAGGACTACTACCGCCAATTGCTGCGGATCGTCTACCGGCTCCTCTTCCTCTTCGTGGCCGAAGACCGCGGCCTGCTCCTCGACCCCGCGGCCGACGAAAAGACCCGCCAGCGTTACGTCGACTACTACTCCACCGCCCGCATCCGCCGCCTGGCCGAGCGGCACCGCGGCACCCGCCACAGCGATCTCTACCACGGGCTGGTCCTCGTCATGGACAAGCTCGGTTCCGACGCCGGCTGCCCCGAGCTGGCCCTCCCCGCTCTCGGCAGCTTCCTCTGGTCGCCCGGGGCCATCGCCGACCTGGTCGGCTGCCATATTCCCAATGCTGATCTGCTCAAGGCCGTCCGCGAACTGGCCTTCACCGTCGATGGCCACACGCTCCGCGCGGTCGACTACAAGAACCTGGGCGCCGAGGAACTCGGCAGCGTCTACGAATCGCTCCTGGAACTCCACCCCAAGATCCACCAGGAGGCCGGCACCTTCGAACTCGGCACGGCCGCCGGCCACGAGCGCAAAACGACCGGCAGCTACTACACGCCCACGAGCTTGATCAACTGCCTGCTCGATTCGGCCCTCGATCCGGTCGTCGACGAGGCGGCGAAGAAGCCCACGGCGAAAGAGGCGGAGCAGGCCATTTTGGACCTCAAGATCTGCGATCCCGCCTGCGGCAGCGGCCACTTCCTCATCGCGGCCGCCCACCGCGTCGGCAAGCGGCTGGCCGCGGTCCGCACGGGCGACGAGGAGCCGGCCCCCGATGCCGTCCGCACGGCCGTCCGCGACGTGATCGGGCGATGCATCTTCGGCGTCGACATCAACCCCATGGCCGTCGAGCTGTGCAAGATCAACCTCTGGCTCGAATCGATCACGCCGGGTAAGCCCCTCTCCTTCCTCGACCACCACATCCAGTGCGGCAACAGCCTCTTAGGCGCCACGCCGGCCCTCTTGAAGAAAGGCATCCCCGACGAGGCCTTCACGCCGATCGAGGGGGACGACAAGAAGGTCTGTGCTGCGATGAAGAAGCAGAACCGCGACGAACGCAGCGGGCAGATGACCTTCTTCATGGGCGGCGACAAGCCCTGGAACCGCATGGGCGACTTGGCCGCCAGTGTGGCCAATCTCGAACAAGCTGACGACGACACCGTTGCCGGCGTCCGCAGAAAGCAGGAGCGTTACGAGCGACTCGTTAAATCGACCGGCTACCTGTTCAGTCGCTTCTGGGCCGACACCTGGTGTGCGGCATTTGTCTGGAAGAAGACAAAGCCCTCTCCCTCTTCCCACGACTCCCAACTCAGGACTCCCGATTCCACTCCGCAAGGCTTCGACTACGGGATCACCGAAGAGGTCTTTCGAAAGATCGAGAAGAACCCGCACGACTGCGCGCCGTGGATGCGGGACGAGATCCAGCGGCTTGCGTTGCAGTACCCGTTCTTTCACTGGCATTTGGCGTTTCCACAGGTGTTTCGCGTGCATGCCGAGGGCGAGGATCCGGAAAACGAACAAATGGGGTGGGATGGAGGATTCGATATAGTGCTTGGTAATCCTCCATGGGAACGCATCAAGCTACTCGAGAAGGAGTGGTTTTCCGAACGCATTCCAGAAGTTGCGACGGCTACGAATTCGGCTGTGCGACGTAACCTGATTTCACGACTCGAACAGGATACACCTGATGTCTTCGCAGCATTTCTTGAAGATCGCAGAAAGTCTGAGGGGACGAGCGCATTAGTGCGATCTGGAGGCCAATATCCGTTGTGTGGACGTGGCGATATAAACACGTATCAACTGTTCGCTGAGCTCAACCGGCTCTTGATTGATAAGACGGGAATGGTTGGTTGCCTTGTACCTAGTGGTATTGCAACCGATGATACTACGAAGCTATTCTTTGACAACCTAATCACACTACACACACTTGTATCGCTGTACGATTTTGAGAATCGTGCTGGTTTGTTCGCCGACATCGACAGCCGAATGAAGTTCTGTCTCTTGACCATGGTCGGACAAGGCGCCCCAGCAACGACAGGCGCGGCGTTTGTGTTCTTCGCACAACACCCGGAAGACATTAGAGAGGAGACCCGACGTTTTAGACTTACCGCCGAGGATATCCACCTCCTCAATCCTTCAACACGTACCTGCCCTGTATTCAGATCGCGAAAGGACGCCGAGATTCTGAAGCTAATACATCGGCAACTACCAACACTCGGACAACAGACTGCACTGGATGACTGGCAAATTGAGATATTCCAGAAGATGATCGATGTGACGATTCACGCGGACCTCTGCAGCTTCACGGCGGATCCACCAGCGGCTAACTGGCTGCCAGTGTATGAAGGAAGAACGTTGCGGCACTTCAATCATCGTGCGACAACCTATGCCGGAGTAACGGCCGACGACCGTGAGCATGGCCGTCGGCGTTCACGAAATCTGACCGCGTCTGGTACGGCCGAGGTTGAAATGCCG
>CAZLWV010000140.1:13890-21293 GCA_964563135.1 uncultured Planctomycetaceae bacterium | reverse complement strand
ACCACTCCCCGTCGCCCAACTTTTGGCACAACATGCAAAGGCGTTGCAAAAACCCTCGTTGACCAAACCCACGCATTGCAGAACCCCTGGAACACCCCAACTGCTGCACAATTCCTACCCTCTGCCGTTCTGTCCCCTGTCCTCCGTCCTCTGCCGCTCTGTTCTCTGTCCTCCGTCCTTCTGTCCTCTGCCCCCCTGTCCTCCACCCCCCGCCCCGCTCACCCCACTTTCCGCCCGCGCCCCCCCGCCTTCCACACCGACCAATGACCAATGACCACTGGTGTGGATCGCCAGCGACACCGGATCGGCCCCAAAAATCTCCTGGAAACGGTCCAAGGCCTGGATGGTGTCGGCCCGCGGCGAACTGTGGTAGGTGGCGCTATGGAGGGCAATTTCGAACCCGTCGGCCTTCAGCTCCAGGAGCCAGCGGCGATACTCGTCGTCTTCACACGTGCTGCCACCGAGCATCGGCTCCTGGCGGCCGGCGATCGGCCAGACGGACTTGGTGGTGCGAAAGCCCAGGTCGCGAAGGAAGGCGTAGACAGGCTCCGTGTTCTCCAGGGTCGACTGGTCCGTATCGTCGAACACCGTGAAGACGAATCGCCTGCCTTCCGGCCACCGGATCTTGCCGGTCCTGCCGGCTTGATCGGCCGGCATCCCGGGGGTGGGAGCCGCTGCACCCCGGCGGCCGCGAGGACTGGTGGAGCCGCGCCGCCCTTGAACCTTCGAGGCTTTCGTTTCGAGCTGGAATATCGGCATGATGAAGGGTTCTTTGCTTCTTCCTGTCAACCCACGCGGCGCATGCGTTTGAACCGGGCGCTGTGCTGGGCGTCGCCGACGATCAGGACTTTGACCGGCACCTTGTACGGGGCCAGCCGCTCGCGGCAGAAGCTCTTCAGCCGGCGGGTGAAGTCGCCCGGGTCTTCCGCCTGCTGGAGCGTCACCCGGGCGCAGACGATCTGGCCGGTGATCGGGTTCTTCTGGCCGTGCACGGTCACGTCCGCCACGTTGTCGAGCTGCTGGATCACGCTCTCGATCTCGGCCGGAAAGACCTTCTCGCCCCCCACGTTGATCATTTCCGATTTGCGGCCGAGGATCCGCAGGTACTCACCGTCCTGCTCGACCGCGTCGCCGGTCATGAACCAGCCGTCGTCGGAGAATGGGCTGGGGGCATTGAGGTAGCCGAGCATGGCCGAACGGGCCTTGATTTCCAGCAGCCCGTCAACCACCCGGGTTTCGAACCCCTCGCCGCCGATCTTGACCCAGAGGGAATCGGAGATCCTGGATTTCGAGCTCATGATGCCCACTTCCGACAGCCCGTAGGTCTGCTGGAGACGCACGTGGGGCACGACCTGGCAGAATCGTTTGAGCGTGCTTTCGGGCATCGGCTCGGTGCCGTAGGTCACCGTGGTGAGCGACGACAGGTCGTGGCGCTGGTAGGCCTCGCTGAGGAGCACGAGGTTGATGAACGTGGGGGAAGTGGGAAGGAGTTCCACGCGATGGGTCTCGATCGCCCGCAGCACGTCGTCGGGGCTGCGCCGCTGGACGGTGATCAGGCAGCCGGCATTGGCCAGCGTGTAGAGCATCGTGTTGATGCCGCCGATATGGTCGTAGAGCAGGAAAGAGATCGACCGGAGGCGTTTGCGCGGCGTTCGGAATTTCTCCAGCAGCGGCACGAGGTCGTGAACGGCCGCCTTGCTGTTGCCGGTCGAACCCGACGAGAACAGCACGAGGCCGGGATGTTCCTGGTCTCGCAGTTTGCCGTAGATCGGGTGATCGGCGCGGTGGTCGAAGCGGCGCACGCCGGCGCTGTCGTCAGCGTCGATGCGGATGCTGACCTCCCCCTGGGCGATCTGGATGAATTCGTCCCGTTTTCCGCCTGCCGCTTCGGTCAGCGGCACGAGGATGCAGCCGCGCTCGGCCAGGGCCAGGAACATGGCCACCGCGTTGGGCGAGAAGTCGGCCTCGAGCATTACGACCGTACCCGGCCGGATCGCCTCGCGCTCGAGCCTGGCCCGCCACGTGTCGAGCTGCTCGAGCAGCCAGCCGTAGGTGAAGGGGCGATCCTTCCAGATAATCGCCTCGTCGCCGGCATGTTGCTGGAAAACCTGGCAGAGGAATTCGATGCCCATGGTGTTTCAGAACCGATAGCAAGATGATGGGTTGTTTCTGTTGCCGCCCGAGGCAGACTCTGGTCAGGCAGAGCGAAAGACGGGCTTCCGCAGTTTCATTTCATCGTTTCGGTTGGACCGGGCGGGAATTGTCGCATCTTCCGGTCTCCCGCCGCATTGGCCGGCGCCAGGCTGCAAAAACTCCTCTTCCGTTCTGCCTCAGGATCGCGACCTTCCCGGATCCACTTGCGTGATCCCCAAAATGGCCCATCTCCTTGACGCCGCCTCCCGAAGAGCGGCGGCGGTGTCTGGGTCTCTTGAAATCGTGCAGCTTTGCTCAGACTCCTCCCAGGTAGATGACCTGCCCGGTGACAAAATCGCTCTCCGGCTGGATCAGGAAGTCGACCACGTTGGCCACGTCGCGGAACTGGCCCATGCGGCGGATCGCCTGGCGCTGGAGGAGACTCTGGATCTTCTCTTCCGGCACGTTGCGGATCAGGTCGGTGGCGATCGGCGTGGGGCCGACGGCATTGACGGTGATTCCCATGTCGGCCAGTTCACGGGCGAGGACGCGGGTCAGGGTTTCGACCGCCGCCTTCGACGCGGCATAGGCTGCTTCGCCTTCGATCCTCAAGGGAACCGCCACGCTGCTGAAATTGACGATCCGTCCCGAGCCGGTCTTCTGCATCACCCGGGCCGCCTCGCGGCAGAACAGAAAGGTGCCCACCACGTTGGTCTGCAGGAGCTTCTCCACGGCCGCCACCGGCGTCAGCAGGCAATGGTTCATGGAGGCGATGCCGGCATTGTTCAACAACACGTCGAGCCGCCCGCAGGTGCGGCGGATCTCCCCAAAGCAGGCTTTCACGGCCGATTCGTCGGTCACATCGAGACACACGTGGCGGTAGCCGGCCAGTTCGTACTCGGCCGGGTGGCGGCTGCAGCCCACAACCCGGTAGCCCCGCTCGGTGTAGCGGCGGGCAAGATGCTCGCCGATCCCCTTGCGGGTGCCGGTGATCAGCATCACCCGATCGTCAGACATCCCCAGCGTCCTCCAGACGCCTCACGATATAGTCGACCAGTGTGCTGACGGTGCGAAACGGGCTGGAGGCCTGCGACATGGCCTTCTCGTCGGCCAGCGTGATCTCCACGCCCAGATGGTCGGCCAGGCTGGTCTCGACCGCCACGATCAGGTTGACCAGTCCCAGGGAGTCGAGGCGGGAGCCGCGGCCGAACAGGACCGTATCGGCCGCCGGTTCCAGGACGGCCCCCTTGGGCAGATCCTGGTTGAGTTCCACAATTGCGGCCAGCACGGCCGATTCCACTTGGGCTCTGTCTGCCATGGCGTTGTCCTTCTGTATCGATCCGGCATCAGGCAGCATACCGAACGGTGGACGGAGCAAGATATCCCCGGTAGGCCTCGACGGAGAGGGTCGCGCTCCGCTGCCAGCTGTAGCGCTCGGCGGCAAGTTCCCGACCATTCTTGCCGGCCTGGCGGAGTTCGGCAACGCCAGTTCGCAGCACGTGGAGGATCCCGCTGGCGATTCCTGCGGCGGTTGTCTCCACCGCCCACCCGGCCCCGGCACGGGCCACCTCGTCCGCCATGTGCCCGGAACGGGTCAGCAGGCACGGCAGCCCGGCGGCCATCGCCTCGAGGGCCGCCAGCGAATGGGCCTCCGTGCGGGAGGTCTGCAGGAAGGCATCGTGCTGGGCAAGAACCGCCCGTTTTGCGTCGCCGCGAACCGGCGGGTGGATGCGTACCACCTCGGCCAGGCCGAGCCGGCGGATCTGCTGCTCCAGGCCGCTCTTGCTGCCCGTCCAGTCGGGACCATACAGGTCGACCACGGTACCCGTCGCCAGCATCTCGGAGCGGATCGTACCGCAGGCGGCCACGAGCAGGTCGAGCCCCTTGATCTCGGTATCGATCCGTCCCAGGTTGAGCAGGCGGCGGACCGGCCCGGAACCCGGGCTGGCCATCTCGGCAGCAGGCGGAAGGTGGACACCGTTGCCGGCCACGAAGATCGGCCGGTTCCACTGGGTGGTGACCGAGGCTTCTCCCTCGGAGACGCACTGGATCGCGACGGCCCCTTGGGCCATGCGCCCGAAGAACAGCAGGTTTCCCAGCCGTTTTTTCAGCGGCTTGACCGCCTGGGCATACTGCGACATGCCGCCCCGCGGACAGATGACATAGGGGATGCCGAGCCGGCGAAACCGAGTCGCGATCCGGCCATGGACCGGGATGTAGGTGCTGTGAAAAACGCAGATGTCGGGCCGATCGAAGGGCGCAGGGAGCCCGAGTTTGCCTTGGCCCCGCAGCAGATCCCGGTAGTCGAACACGGGAAAGCTCAACCCACCCGGCTGCCTGCCGGGGCGGGAACGGGTGATCACCAGCCCTGTGCGAACGCCGTCCAGACGATTCTGGGCGTCGGCCAGTTGAGGCACGCTGAAATTGGGGCCGGATATGGTCTCCCAGCTCACGGCGGCCAGATGCAGGACGATCACGATCTTCTCCTCAATTCTCCAACGCCACACCCAGCGGTATCGGGGTGGCGTTTCCCGTCACCTCTCAGGCCACTTTGCAGCCGGCTGGCTTTTCTGCGTGCAAGCGGGGGATCGGGCGGGTGCAGATCACGCCTTTGCTCACGTCGCCGGCGTCGTACAGGTCCTCGAAATACGGAGCCAGCGCCCAGTCGCGGAAGGCGCGGCGCTGGCCATGTTCGTCGCTGGCGTCAAAACAGGCCCAGTTGTCGAAGATCAGCACGGTCCCCTCGTCGACCATGTCGGTGATGAACTCCAGGGCCTCCGCGGTGGAGCAGCGCAGGTCGCAATCCAGGTGCACGACCGCGGCTCGCCGGATGCCGCACTCCTGCCGGGCGGCCTCGGTCAGCGAGTCGCTGTAATAGCCTTCGATCGTCCTGACGCGGCTCATGTCGACGCCGGCCTTGCGGATGTTGGCCAGGAATCGCCGTTTCGAGCAGGCATAGATGCCCTTGCCCCAGTTGTACAGTTCGCCTCCCGGCAGCCCCTGAAAGGAATCGAACGCGAAGAATCGCATGTCCTTGAGGCCCAGTTTGCCAGAGGCGTTGTAAGCGGAAACGAACGAAGAGCCCCGGAATACGCCAAATTCCAGATAGTCGCCCGTGCGGCCACCCCGCGTTGCTTCGCGAAAGGCGTCGACAAAGAAACCCTCCCGTTTGTCCGGTTTGACGGTCAGACGGGCGAGGCGATAGGCCCAGCGAGAAAAGGGAAGCGGCCACGAGAGAAACCGTCGTTCTGCTGGGGTCGGCACATCGCTCATCGAATCGGATCCTCCCTCGGCGGTCGTCACAATCCAGGAACAGGCCCGAGCGGCCCAGGGCGAGAGGATAGTGAGATTGCGGAGGCCGGACAAGGCGAATTCGGAAGTCATCCGAACAGGGGGTGCACGCAACACATCGGCCACTTCCCATACTCCCGAACCGGGGCCGGTTTCCGTAGAATGGACCGTTTCCCTGCCACTTCAACTCGTGCCCTGTGCGCGGCTGCCAACGGATCCTGCAAGAGATGCCCACGTCAACAAGTTTCACGGATGCCCTGCGAGAGGGGGTTGTTGTCTTTGACGGCGCCATGGGGACGGAGATTTACCGGCACCACGTCTTCACGAACCGCTGCTACGACGAACTCTGCCTGGCCGATCCGAAGCTGATCCGGCAGATCCACAGTGAGTATTGTGCGGCAGGCGCCGATGTGCTGACGACGAACACGTTTGGCGCCAATCGCGTGGCACTGGGGCGGTTCGGCCTGGCCGACCAGGTTGCCAAGATCAACCGCGCCGGGGCCGCGCTTGCCCGTGAGGTTGCCGACGCGGCGGGGCGGACCGTGCTGGTGGCCGGCAGCATCGGGCCGCTCCCCTCGCAGCCGCAGTATGCCGACCAGTGGGATGCCATGATCGCCGAGCAGGCCCGCGCGCTGGTTGCCGGCGGGGCCGATTTCGTCCTTTTTGAAACCCTTCCGAACCGCCAGTCGGTCGAACGCTGCGGGGCGGCAATGACCCAGGTGCCCGACGTTCCGTTCATGGTGTCGTTCGCGCTGACCGATGAGGGAGAAACTGTTTCGGGCGAGTCGCTGGAGCGGATGTTGAGCCCCTTGCCGGAAAGCACGCCTCTTCCGGTGGCCTGGGGGATGAACTGCGGCACGGGGCCGACCGGCCTGCTGGCCGCCATGGAGAAGGCGGTTCACCTGACGGACCAGCCGCTGGTGGTTCAGCCCAATGCCGGCATCCCGAAGGAAGTCGAAAATCGACGCATCTACCTCTGTTCGCCCGAGTACCTGACGACCTATGCCATGCGGTTCGTATCCCTGGGGGCCCGCGGCATTGGCGGGTGCTGCGGCACCGGCCCGGAGCACATCCGCCAGATCGCTCTGGCGATCAAACCGCTCTCCAAGGCCCGCGTGATGCCGGTGAGCCGGGAGGTGTCGGAGGAGGTGGAGGAGCAGGAACCGACGGGGCTTTCAGAACGATCCCGGTTTGCCTGGCGGCTGGCGAATCGGAAGTGGGTTACGAGCGTCGAGCTGGTTCCGCCGCGCGGCTACGATCTGGGTTCGACGATCGAGAAGAGCCGGACCCTCTATCGCCACGGGGTCGACGCGATCAACATTCCGGACGGGCCGCGGGCGAGTTCGCGGATTTCGCCGCTGATTACGGCCGAGTGGATTCAGCGGGAGGCGGGCATTGAGACGATCCTCCACTTCTGCTCGCGGGACCGCAACCTGATCGGCATGCAGGCCGACCTGCTGGCCTGCGCCGCCTGCGGCCTGCGGAACATCCTGTTCATCACTGGCGATCCGCCCAAGCTGGGCAACTACCCGCAGGCGACCGGCGTTTTCGACACCGACTCGATCGGCATGGTCGCCGTGCAGCGGCGGTTGAACCAGGGGGTCGACCTCGGCGGGCAGGCCATCACACCCAAGACAGAGGCGCTGATCGGCGTGGGGCTCGACCCCACGGCCGTCGACCGGCGGCGGGAGCTCGATCGGTTCCGCCAGAAGGTCGAGGCAGGGGCCGAGTTTGCCATCACCCAGCCGGTTTTCGATCCCGAGGCCCTGCTGCGGTTTCTGGACGAGGTGGAAAAATACGGCATTCCCATCATGGCCGGGATCTGGCCCCTGGCCAGCTTCCGCAACGCCCAGTTCATGCAGCACGAGGTGCCCGGCGTCGAGATTCCCGACTCGGTGATGAAGCGGATGGAAGCCGCGGCGAGCCGCCAGGAGCAGCTCCAGGCCGGGGTGGAGATCGCCCAGGAGTCGGTCCGGCGG
>CAZLWV010000140.1:0-13880 GCA_964563135.1 uncultured Planctomycetaceae bacterium | reverse complement strand
GGGATCCAGGTCAGCGCACCTTTTGGCAATGTCCAGACCGCCTTGGCGGTGATCGAAGGCTGGGAGGCCGCCTGTTGATGTCTGCAGCGAAGCGGCCTGTGGCTGGCCAACGGGAGACGTCAGAGAGATCCCGCCCTCGTGCATGGACTTCCCAGACGCCAACATCCCGGGGCCGGCAAGCGGAGCCTCCCATCGGTTTGCGCGATCCCGGACCGCAGGTCCGGGGTGCGTGCTGGAGTTTCTGCTGCTTCTGAAGCCGGCCAGATCGGGCTTGCGTTGACGTCGGAGACCCCGCCGGCGGGAGTCTCTGGGGCGGCCGGACATTACGTCTGGCGGTGCGTTCAGCCGCCCACCACACCAGCATTTGCCCGAATGAAGGGCCCCGCCCGTCTGCCTCAGTCGGCTACGCGCCGGATCCTGGCACCCAAGCAGGCGAGCTTGCGATCCAGACCCTCGTAGCCCCGAGCGAGGTGGTGGAGGCCGGTGACGATGGTTTCGCCCTTGGCGGCCAGGCCGGCCAGTACCAACGCCGCCCCGGCCCGCAGGTCGGTGGCCTGAACCGTTGTCCCTTCCAGGAAGTCGACGCCGCGAACAAGTGCGCTGGGGCCGTCGATGCGAATGCTCGCCCCGAGCCGCTGGAGTTCGGCCACGTGCTGGAAACGCTGGGGAAACACCGTATCGGCCACGCGGCTCGATCCCGAGGCCAGGGCAAGGAGGGCCGTCCACTGGGCCTGGATGTCGGTGGGGGTTCCCGGGTAGGGGCGGGCGACGATTTCGCGCGGTCGCGACCGTCCGTCGGCATGCAGGGTGATGCTGTCGGCGTGGCAATCGACCTGAAATCCGGCAGCATCCAGGTTGCGAAGCACGTCTTCCAGGTGCGCCGGTTCCGTCGCGGCGACGGTGACTCGTCCCCCGGCGATCGCCCCTGCCATGAGGAGAGTGGCCGCCTCGATGCGGTCGGGAATGATCCCGTGGCTGGCGCCCCCGAGTTGTTCGACCCCTTGGATGGTCAGAAGCGAAGTGCCCAGTCCCTCAATGCGGGCACCCATGCGATTGAGGAATCGTCCGAGGTCGACGATCTCGGGCTCGGCGGCGGCGGAGGAGATGGTTGTGATTCCGCGGGCGAGCACGGCGGCACTCATCACGTTGGCGGTGCCGGTGACCGTGGGGCCGCAAGGGCCCGCCAGATCGATGCGGGCGCCGCGCAAACGGCGGGCCCGGGCGACCACGTTGCCACGCTCGATGCGAAGATCCGCTCCCAGAGCCGCCAGCCCCTCGAGATGGAGATCCACCGGGCGGGGCCCGAGGCGGCATCCCCCCGGCAGCGCAACGACCGCCCGCCGGCGCCGTGCCAGGAGCGGGCCCAGCACGCAGAAACTGGCCCGCATCCGCCGCATGGCCCCGTAGCCGGTGTGGAAGGGGCTGGGATCGACGGTGGCGAGCGTCAGCGTGCCGGCTCGGCGTTCGACGGCCATTCCCAGACGCCGAAGAACATCCGCAAGGGTCTCCACGTCGGTCAGGCGAGGCACGGGGTGGAGGCAGACGGGCTCGTCCGCCAGCAGGGCGGCGGCCATGATCGGAAGGGCCGCATTCTTGGCGCCGCCCACGGAAACGGTTCCTTCAAGCGGTTCCTGCCCCCGGATTCTCAGTCGCTGGGCGCCGGCGAAACCGGCCCCGGAAACGGGAGCGGCGGCTGTGCAGAGGGCCTGCTGAAGCTGCATGTCGATCCTTCGGTGCAGGGTCCTGCCGGGAGGCGCTGGGCTGGAGCAGCCGGACCTGCAGGCGGTTCAACGTTTGGACAGGACGCCCCAGGTGATGCCGCCCGCGGCCAAGGCGACGGCAAAGGCGACTACCAGGACCCGGTAGGGAGAGACAAGCCCGTCGCCGGCCATCAGGTATTGTCCGGCAACGGTGCCCCAGAGGGCCACGTTGACGACGATGGTGGTTCCGATGGTCCGCCGCTTCTTGAATTGCTCGTCGCTGAGCGGCTCGGCCGCCGCCTTCTCGTTGGCCGGCTTCTCGGCCTTCTCCTTGCCCGTGCTCTTGTCTTTGGCGGTTTCTTTGCCCTTCTTCTTCGCCTTCACCGGGCCCGGATCGGGAGCGTCGCGGGGGAAGAAGTCGGCGATCGCCGCGTTGACCTGCGACGGCGTACAGAGAACCGTGCGAACCGGCATCTCGAATCGCAGCCGAAGTTCCTCCTCGACGTCCGGAACCAGCGGGGTCGGCGAGGCCACCAGGAGGTGCTGCACGTCGGCCAGAAGCGGAACGAAGGAGTGCTGCCTGGCGAGGCTCGGCGGGATCTGGGCGGCCAGGCTGGGGCTCACTCCGATGTCTTTCAGGTCAATGTAGGGCAGGCCGATCGACTCGGCGTAGGCCATCATGACCGCCTCCGGCTCGGCTGTCTTCTGCTGCAGCACGGCCTGGTGGAGTTCCACCCCGACCGTATCGGAGAAGGACCGGGCTTTCTCGAGCTGCGCCTGGTCGATCACTTTGGCGGCCAGCAGGATCTCTTCCAGGCTGCGGCGTCGCCCTTCTTCGGCCGTCTCACGCCCCAGGGATGCATCGTACTCGCGTTTGCGCTGAATGTCGGTCAGGCAGAGCATGGCCTTGGCCAGCTCGTTGAGCAGGGTCTGCGACTGCTCGGCATATTCGCCGGTGGCGAACTTGCGGACGTGCTCGTTCATCTTCCGGTAGTGAGTCCGGATCTTCGAAGTGTTGTCTTCGAACGGACCGAGCCGCAGCAGTTGATAGTGGGAGAGAGGCCTGTTCGCTTCTTTGATGCCAAGCCAATCGCGGTAGACGTCGAGTTCTTTTGCCATGATCCGCCTCAAGTTGTCTTTCGAAGTAGCCTTGGCAGAACGATCCGGGGCCTCCAGCCTCCCTGCCGCCCCTATTCCTCGATCACTTTCTTGACCACTTGAACGAAATGGGGGCTCTTCTTGGATTCCGACAGCTCCTTGGCCTTCTTGTCGGCTTCCTTCCGTTGGGCGTATTCGAACATGGCTACCGGAGTGAGCGATTGGCTGAACACTCCCCAGTATGCCTTGAGTCGAACCTCTTTGGAGGCCTTTGAACGGCTCTTTCGTGGGGCAGCCTTCTTGGGGGCCGCTTTCTTGGTGGTCGTTCCCAACTTCTCGGCAGCTTCAGCCTCCTCGCGTAACTCTTTTCTGTTGATAACTTTGCGAGCCATTATCAGCCCTCGGGTGTGCCAGTGGTTGGGATTGACTGCAATCGGAAAGGGTCGACGATCCATGCCCCCCAATATGGCGATTGCCTTTGACTCCATCTTAATCGATTTTGCCCGAAAAGAATAGCCAGGCGGCTCCTGGAGACCAGCCCGGAGCCGCTGCCGGGTGCGGCGGATCGGATGCCACGGGCGATGGTGGGGGGCAAAACCACCCCTGGAGATCTACGGCCGAGGCCCGTTGGGGCCCCGGCAGCGCCGCGCCGCGTCCGACGGGGGGGTAACTGCCACGTTCTGCCGGGGAGCTATCACCATTCAGGGGAGTCGGAGGCGCCTTGATCCACTGCAGCTCGGTAGGCGTCTCTCTGCCGGGCGTACTCCTCGGGAGCCAACTCATCCATGCCTCGGACTTCTTCTGCCGCCTCACGCCGACGGGTGGCCGTATCGAACAGTTGCACCAGAAACGGGCGGCACCAGCCACAGCCCGTGCCTGCACCGAGGCATTCGCTCAACTGGGCCGCTCGCCGCGGCCGCTGGCCTCGAACGTAGTTTTCCAGCTTGCGCCGTGTGACGTGAAAGCAGAGGCAGAGTTCATCGTCGGGCTGCACGGTTGTTCCTGTTTCAAGATCCGGCTTCCCGCCCGGTGGCCAAACGCAGCGCCACGGCCGCCCCCCGATCGAACTCCGGGAGGCAAATGCGTTCGTCGACCGTGTGCGGATTGGACTGGCCGCAGCCGAGAGTGACGGTTGGGATCCCGGCGGCGCAGAACCAGTTTGCGTCGACTCCCCCGTTGGTGATGCCCCTGACCGGCGTGCCGCCTTCGCTGCGGATCGCCTGCTCTGCCACGACCACACACGGTTGGTCGTCTTCAAGCAGGAACGATTCGTAGTCGAGCCGCCCCTCGATCTCGACGCTTCCCGTCCGGCCGTCCGCATTCTTGATGTCGTCGACCGCCTTGCGGAACTCCTTCTGGATCGTTTCCACGATTTCCCTGCGGAACACGGGGTCGTGGCTTCGGGCCTCGGCTCGGATCTCGACCAGCGGGGTGACCACATTGGTGGCCTGCCCCCCCTGGATCACACCAATATTGCTCGTTCCTTGCCGCTTCCCTTTCCGGATCAAGCCGTGCCAGCCTTTTTCGTGAAGCCGAGCGATGGCCAGCGACGCGATGGCTATTGCGCTGATGCCGGCCTCGGGGGAGTTGCCGGCATGGCTGGCCAGCCCCTTCACGCGAATATCGATCCGATAGCCGCCGGTTGCCCCGATCGTGAGTTTCTCGCTGGAACCGCCGTCGTAGTTGAAGGCCAGCCGGGGCTTTCCGAGCATGCCCAGCTTGATGTTCCTGGAGCCGGCCAGGCCCACTTCCTCCTGGACGGTGAACAGAAACGTGACCGGCGGGTGGGGGAGGTTCTGCTCGAGGACTTCGAGGGCTGCGGCCAGCACGGCGGCCACCCCGCAGCGGTTGTCGCCTCCCAGCGCGGTGTGGCGGTCGGCAGGCTGGATCCAGTCGCCTTGGACGACCGGGCGGGCGCCTGCACACAGGGGGACTGTATCGACATGAGCCGAGAGCATCCGCCGCGGTCCTTTCAGGGTGGGCGTCTGCCGGCCGGAAGCGTCTGCCGATGTTCCCGGCAGAACGAGGGCCAGGTTCCCCACCGTCCCGCCAATACGGCTCCGCCGATAGGCTTGGTCCATCACGAGAGCTTCCTTGGGCGCGCCTGCCCGAAGCAGCCTCGCGGTGATCCAGTCAATCACCGGCCCCTCCTCGCCGCTGACACCGGGGATCTTCAGCAGTTCCAGCAGCAAGGCCCTCGCCCGGCGCGACTGCGGCGTGAGCGACCCGGTTTGTCTGGCCCTGGCCCCTGATTTGCGTTTGCTCATCGGATCGCGTTCCTTGGTTTGTGCCGCCCGAGGCCACCCATTGTCGAAGCCCGTGGCCCCGGGTTATCCTGGGCGATTTGAGTAATCCTATCGGTTTCGTCGGTTCGAACAAGCGCCGGCCCGACCGGGCGCTGATCGCGATATCCACCATGCGTTTCTTTCTTGCCGGCATCATGCAGGGTTCGCTTGTCGAGCGGAGCCTGCATGCCCAGAACTACCGTGGCCATCTGAAGCAGCTTATTGCTGCCCACTTTCCAGAGGCCGAGATCTACGACCCGCTGGCCGACCACGCCGATTCGATCGACTACGACGAGGCCACGGGGCGCGACGTGTTCTTCGGGCACAATCGGATGTGCCGGGATGTGGACGTGCTGATTGCCTTCGTCCCCGAAGCCTCGATGGGCACCGCCATCGAGATGTGGGAGGCCTACCAGCACGGCGCCGCGGTATTTACGATCAGCCCGATGATCCACAACTGGGCCGTGAAGTTCCTCAGCCACGAGGTTTTCGAGACGCTTGAAGCATGCGAGGAGGCCGTGGCCGACGGACGAATGCGCCGGCGGATCGCCGAGATCCAGAACGGCCGCTCCGCCACGGCCTCACTGGATTGACTGAAGAATCCGGTCGATCTGCTCCTCGTTCAAGGTCTGGGCGTCGGCGGAGATCATCACCAGCACCGGGCCGCGTTTGCCGCTGACCATTCCCGAAACCTGGAATTGCTTGGGCTCGCCCTGGTCATTTTTGGCGATCTGGAAGGAGAACTTCGTGGGCTTACCGGCGATCGTGATTTCCTTCTCCTTGGCTTCCCACTGGCCGGTTGTATTTTGCCCGCCAATGCCCTGCTGTCGCAAGGACTGGTCGATCTGCCGCCGCATCTGGTCTTCGGGCTGCCCCGCCAGAACCTCGCCTATTCCAACCAGCACGATGCTGTCGCCCGGCAACGGGCCCTTGTAGGAAACAGTCAACATCATTCGTCGATCGACCATGGGCACCTTCATGTCCATGGAAGCGACAGGTGAGAACGACTCGGGAAGCTCGATGTCGAGGATCTCCGCCTGGCGTTGGGCAATGACGACCGGGTCCTGGGAGACGGCGTCTTTGGCATATCTGGCCGCGAAAAAGCCGAACAGGGCCATGCCGCCGCAGCACAGCAGAATGCAGATCAGCAGCACGATTCCAAGGATCAGGAGGACCTTGGTCCCGCTGCTCATTCCGCGCTTTTCGACCACCTGCGGGGTGACATACGGATCCTGGGGGAAATTCGACATGGCTGTCTCCTGGCACGGGCACCGAGCGGTTGGCCACATTCTCGGACGATTGCCAGGACTTGTCAATCATCCGGATCGAGGCGATGCTTACATCATGGCAATGCAACACCTTCTGGACCTTGGAATCGACGATCTGACGGCGTGGCTGGAGCAGCGAGGCTACCCGAAATACCGCGCCCGGCAGATCCGCAAGTGGGCCGTCGACGCGCCGGCGGCAGGGTTCGAGGGGATGAGTGATCTGCCCAGGACGCTTCGCGGGGAGTTGGCCGAGGCTTTTACCTTGTGGACGATGACGGAAGCCGACCGCCAGGAAGCCGACGACGGCACGCAGAAGCTGCTGCTGGGGGTTCACGACGGCGACCGGATCGAATGCGTTCTCCTCCGCGACGATCGCGGCCACCGCACCGTCTGCATCAGTACCCAGGTGGGGTGTGCCATGGGTTGCGTGTTCTGCGCTAGCGGCCTGGATGGCGTTCGCCGCAACCTGACCGGCGGCGAGATCCTGGAGCAGGTGCTCCGCCTCAAGAACCTGCTTCCGCCGGCGGAACGACTCAGCCATGTGGTTGTGATGGGAATGGGTGAGCCGCTGGCGAACCTGGATTCCCTCCTTCCCGCGCTGGCCGTGGTGACCTCTCCCGATGGGTTGGGGATCAGCGCCCGTCGGGTCACGATCTCCACGGTGGGGATTCCCTCGGGAATCCGCCGCCTGGCCGAGTCGGGTGTGCAGTATCACCTGGCCGTCTCGCTCCATGCCCCGAGCGATCAACTCCGCAGCCAGATCGTGCCCGCCAATCGCAAGATCGGCATCGCGTCGATCCTGGAGGCAACCGATCACTACTTCGCCACCACCGGTCGCCGGGTGACCTTTGAATACGTTCTGCTGGCCGATGTCAACGACGATCCGCTGCATGCCCGCCAGTTGGCCGACCTGCTCACAGGGCGTTGTTCGCTGGTCAACCTGATCCCCTACAATCCGGTGGCCGGACTCCCCTATCAAACCCCCTCGCCCCAGGGCACCGGGCGGTTCGCGGAGATCCTCCAGTCGGCCGGTCTGGCGGTCAAGACCCGCTATCGCAAAGGCGATCGCATCGAAGCCGCCTGCGGCCAACTGCGGAGGAGCCGGGGGGAGCGGCCGCCATCGGCGCTTGCGGGAGCAAACGGTCCAACGGTTCAGTAGATTGGGACTGGCGGCTCCGGGGTGGGTCTCGGACTGCGGCACTCGAATTCCGTATTCCCTGGCTCTCGCTTGCTTGGGGGATAGGCGGCGATTAAACTGCCTCCAACATCGGAGCCTCTTCCATCAGGTGACAGAAAGCGAGATCCATGGATTCCTACCTTCCGCTGATCGCCCTGCTTGTTGGCGTGATTACGGTGATCGGTCTGATCATCGTGGTTCGGCTCAACGCGTTTGTGGCCCTGATTGTCGCCGCCCTGATTGTCGCCATGATGGCTACGCCCGAATCGCTCGCGCAGTATCCCAAGGACCTGGAGGCGATCAAGGGGGAAGTCTGGTCCGAATCGCAAGTGAAGAATTTTCTCGGATCGAATGCCGCGGCACGTGTGGCTTCCGCTTTCGGCGCCGCTGCCGGCAACATCGCCATCGTGATCGCCATGGCGGCCATTGTGGGCAAGTGCCTCATGGATTCCGGGGCGGCCGACCGCATCGTTCGATCGTTTCTGAAACTGCTGGGGCAGAAAGGCGCCCCGGTGGCCCTGATGTCGAGCGGTTTCGTGCTGTCGATTCCGGTGTTTTTCGACACGGTCTTCTATCTGCTCGTGCCGTTGGCCCGCTCACTCTGGAAGAGCACCCGCAAGAACTACATGCTCTACATCCTGGCGATCGGGTCGGGAGCTGCCATCACCCACACGCTCGTCCCCCCCACGCCGGGGCCGCTCGTCATAGCCGAGAACCTGCACATCGATCTCGGCGTCATGATCTTGGTGGGTGCGCTGGTCGCTCTGGCAACGGCCGTGGCCACGTTGCCCGTGTGTCTGGCGATGAATCGCTGGCTCGATCGCCCCATGCGTCCCTATGCCGGCGAAGAGGAAGTGGAACCCCTGGCCGACGATCAGTTGCCGCCCCTCTGGCTGTCGCTGGCCCCGATCGTGCTGCCTGTTGTGCTGATTTCCGCCCACACGACCAGCCAGCAGTTCGAGGCCGCAGCCGGCATGGCAAAGATCACCGGGTTTCTGGGCAACCCGAACCTGGCCCTGCTCCTGTCGGCGGCCGTCGCCATGGGGATCCTCGCCGTGTATCGAAAACTCACCTTTGCCGAACTGGAGCACAGAACCGAAGCGGCTCTCATGTCGGGGGGCGTGATCATTCTCATCACGGCGGCCGGCGGGGCATTCGGCACGGCCCTCCAGCAGGCGGGGGTCAAGGAGACGATCCTCCACTTCGTGGGCTCCAATGGCCAGAACATGGGGCTGGCCATGCTCGCCCTCGGATTCGGTATTGCCTGCGTTTTGAAGATTGCCCAGGGATCCAGCACGGTGGCCATGATCGTCACCTCGAGCATGCTCGCCTCGATGGGAACGACTCCCGAGATGCTCGGTTGCCATCCCGTCTACCTCGGCACCTCAATCGGTGCCGGTTCCCTCGTGGGGTGCTGGATGAACGACTCCGGGTTCTGGGTTGTCTCGCGAATGAGCGGGCTGACCGAGGTGGAGACTCTCAAGGCCTGGACCGTGATCCTCGTCATTGTGGGCTTCCTGGGTTTCGGTTTCAGCCTCCTGTTCGCGTGGCTCCTCCCGCTGGTTTGAAGGGCCAGTCCGAAACCGGGGACCCAAAGTTCGAGTCTTTTCCACAGACGGCTTGGATCTTTGGCGGACCGGGCCGACAATACAGGCGGCAGCGAGGAGCTTCGCTAAATAGACTTGCACGATTCCAGGAGATCCAGACTCCGCCGCCACCCTTCGGGAGGCGGCCTGAAGGAGATGGCCCATTCTGGGAATCACGCAACCCGATTTAGAAAGCCTGCCTCGTCCTGGCCCATCCCTGTCATCAGACCGATGCTCGGGTCTTCTTGCAGTTATGGTGAGAGGATCGGAGATTGTCTCGAGATTCGTGTTTCCGACTGCAACGCCAAACATCCCAGGACCGTGCCATGCCCGATGCCGCCATGCTCCGTGGGCAACGCCCCAGCCAGACCAAGATCGTTGCTACCCTCGGTCCTGCCTGCGACAGGATCGACTCGCTTGTCGAGTTGATCCACGCCGGGGTGGATGTCTTCCGCATCAATACGGCCCATGGCCAGCGCGAGGAGCACGATGCGCGGCTCTGTGCTGTCCGCAAGGCGTCCGACCAGGTGGGGCGGCCGATCGGCGTGCTGGTGGATCTGGCGGGACCCAAGATGCGACTCGGCGAGCTGCCGGGGGGGCAGATCCGCTGCGCCATGGGCGACCAGTTCCGCTTCATCCGCGGCGACACCATCCGCAACCCGGGCGACGTAACCACCACCTACGAGCCGCTGATCGACGAACTCTCCGCCGGCGATCGGATCATGCTGGCCGATGGAACCGTCAGCCTGATCGTCGAGCAGGTGGGACGCGACGAGGCGGTCTGCCGCGTGATCCAGCCCGGCACCGTCCGGAGCCGGCAGGGGGTCAATCTTCCCGGCGTCAGACTCAGTGCTCCCGCCCTCTCCGAGGTCGACCGCGCCCATGCCGTCTGGGCCGTCCGCAGCGGCGTCGATTTTCTCGGGCTCAGCTTCGTGCGCAAACCAGAGGATGTGAGGGACCTCAAGTCGCTGATTGCAGCCGAGGGGGGGGCCACCCAGGTGATCGCCAAGATCGAGAAGCCCGAGGCCCTGGAGCAACTGGAAGAAATCGTGGCCGCGGCCGACGGGCTGATGGTCGCCCGGGGGGATCTGGGAGTGGAGATCGACATTGCCGAGATGGCCGTGGCCCAGAAACGGATTGTCAACGTCTGCAACAGGTGGCGCAGACCGGTGATCATCGCCACCCAGATGCTCGACAGCATGACCCACAACCGCCTTCCCACCCGCGCCGAGGCCACCGACGTGGCCAACGCCATTCTCGACGGGGCCGACGCCTGCATGCTCTCGGGGGAAACGGCCATTGGCGAGCACCCGGCCGAGGCGGTCAGGATGATGCACCGCATCGCCCTGGCCACCGAGCCGATCTATCGTGACCGTGTGCCCCTCCCGGAACCCGACCTGGCCCACAGCCCGGTCGACGATACTACCGAGGCCACGGTCCATGCGGCCAGCCGGATTGCCGCCCAACTGGAGGCCAAAATGGTGATCTGCGCCAGCACGGAGGGGGAAACGGCCCGAACGCTCTCGAAGAACCGCAACTTCGTGCCGACCGTGGGCGTGAGCACTTCGGAAGCCACCCTGCGGCGGATGTGCCTGTACTGGGGGGTGATTCCCCTCCGCGGGGCTCCCACAGACAGCCCGAAGAATCTCCTCGACTTCGTGGTTGCCAAGGCCAAGGACGTCGGCTATGTCCAGGCGGGAGACCGCGTTGTCCTGATCAGCGGCACGCACATGATCGACCGCGGCCTGAACGCCATCCTCGTCCACCAGATCGAGTAGCCCCCGCTGCAGTTTCCCTCTCCCAGTCGAGGCAGCGCGATCCGGAGCTCTCCGACCCTGCCCTCGCACCACTTCCCCGGAGACGCTTCCCGTCCGGACTCACCCCTCGTCCCGGTGGGGTTGCCCCAGCTGGACTCGCTCGCCTGATTCTGGCAGAATACTCGCGGCGGTTTACCCCCAACCGTGTTGAGGGCTGATCGGAAGGGCATGGGGTCATGGCCAATCGCGATAACCACTACGAAGCGGCCTTTGAAGAATTCCTCCGCCGTCGCGGCGTTCCCTATGTCGCGGTGGACGAGGCCAGGCGGAGCCTGCTGGCCGACGGGCGCTCGATCAAGAGCCTGGATTTCATCGTGGCGTCGCCTGACGGTTCGAGCTGGCTCGTCGACGTGAAGGGGCGCCGTTTTCCCAGCGGTGATCAGACCTGCCAGTACTGGAAGAGTAGTCCAAAACCCCAACGTCTGATCGCAGCGTCAGAACCCCTTTCGCCACACGGTAATACCGCGGACCGTTCGGCTCCCACCAGATGCGGATTTCCTCGACCAGTTCCTTCACGACCGTTCGCACCCTGGTCAGATCGGCCGACTTGATGAGCTTCTGAAAGTGCTTCAGGGCCGCGATGGCCTTGTTGGCCCGCTCCTCGGCCGTCTTGCCGCTGGCGGTGGCAATGCTCGTTTCGAGTTCGGTCTGGGCCTGGTTCCGTTCCCGCTTCCAGCCGGCCAGCATCTTGGACAGCCCGTCAACGTGTTCAGGATCAGCCAGGAGGAGGTTCTCGTTGCCCTTGGCTATCTTTCTGTCGAGCGCGTCGATACGCGTTCTCAGGGCCGCCACGGCCGCCTGGAAGCCATCCTGTTTCTTCGCCCGACGATGAACAGCCCGTTGGATCTGCTCGATGGCGTTGGGGGCCAGGATCCACTTCTTCAGAATGCCAAGGACATAGTCGTCGAGTTGCTCCTGGCGGACCGTGTGGGAGGGGCACTCCCCGACATGGTAGCCGGGGCAGTAGTAGTATCGATGGCCCCCTTCCTTCCGGCTCGGCTTGCCAACAATCGCGCGACCACAATGTCCACACCGGGTTACCCCCGTCAGCAGGTAGCCGTTCTTGCGGGGCTTGTGGTTGTTCGCCGCTCGGCTCGCCAGCTTCCGCTGGACCCGGTCGAAGGTTTCCTGGTCAACGAGGGGCTCGTGGGCGTCGGTGGTCGTGACGGCAGCATAGCCACGCCGAATATCGCCTTTCCCGTTCAGCTTCTCGATCTGGCCATCGTCGTCAAGCTGGTGGTACTTTCCGGCCCGGCGCCGGCCAAACTCCATCGTCCCGACATACGCCGTGTCCCTCAGCGTTGCCTGTAGTGTCGATTGCGACCAGAGGTTCCCCTGACGCGTCTTGATGCCTTTCCGGTGGAGTTCGCGGACAAGGGCCCGAAGGCTCGTGTCGGAGTTGGCGAATTCGTCGAAAATCCATCGGACCGTTGCCACCTCACCCGGATTCTCCGACGGAGCCCACTTCACATTCCAGCCCTCTGGGCAGGAGAACTTCTCGCCACCAGGGACCCGCTTGAGCAACTTGCCGCTCTGGTCGAAGTAGACCCGGTCGTATCCGTAGGGTGGCTTCGACATCGGCTTTCCCTTCTTCGCCGCGGCAGTTCGCCCTCGCAGCACATTGCGGGATAGGTCGATCAGATATTGATGCTTGCCCTCCTGCTGAATCGAGTACATCATTCGACCAGCGAAGTCGTTCCAGTCGATCACACCTTGGGCGACCGTCACCAGCCATACGCCAGCTTCCCGCAGAGGATGGCGCAGAAGTCGCCCTTGCTCTTGGCGTCTTCGATCATCCGCTGGAAGTCCTTCCGCTTCTCGGTGGCGTCCCCGCTGATCGCCTCATCGAAATACCAGCGGATGATTTGGTAGTTCAGCCGGGTCGCCAGCTTGTTGATTTCCGCTCGCTGTTGCTCGGGGCTCGCTTCCTGCTTGCCGCTGCTCATGCGGACGTATGCGACCGCCGGGGTAAGTTTCTTGGTCATTTTCTCGATCCTTTCAGAGAACCACCTTGATCCGAACGCCCAAGTCTCGGACCTATCCGTCCCCGAATTGCACTGCAAACTTCGGGGATTTCCTTGTCGATTCCGTCCATTGCTACTTGCTGAGTCTGATCCTCGGCAATCAGCTTGTCTGCAACGCGTTCGTCCTCAGTTAAATCCCTGGCGTGCTCACGTCTTTTCTGAAGTTCAGTAAGTTCCTGTGATGACCAGATAATTGCTCGACCTTGTCTCAAAATTGTTCTCGACGGTTCATATACATTCGGATGGATGAAAGGTTCGTGTCGGCAAACAGCCCTGTTAAAAGCGTTGAACGTCTTTATGTAATCACCCTGTGGATCTTCCGGGGCACCTATCTGCAGTGTCTCTACGAGATCATGTGCGGCTATTTTGAAGTCGAAGAGTTTGTCCCAGAGATCGACATATATTTGGTACTCCTTTTCAATCCGGAGCCTGTGATCGAACAACTCAAGTCGTTGACGACGATCTGCCCAGAAGTTGAGAAGCCAGCCAAATAGCGTCCCAAGTAGCAACAAACCAAGTTCTTTCATCGCAATCACCTTTCCGGAAACGCCCGCCCGGCAGCCCCGGCTTCCGGTCCGGGGCCACCAGGAGGGCAAAAGGTACATCGTTCAGTCAATCCCGGTCGCCTGAAGCTGTCTCCCACAGCGGACCCGGAACAGGTCGATAAGCCGCCGCATCGCCAGCGGTGTGGGCGTGTGGCCATCGACCGCTGCCCGCAGGTCCTGGAATGTGTGGTGGTCTATCACGTCCGCAGCGCGGAGTGAGGCAATGACAGCCAGGATGGTCTTCGTGCTGGCCAGCTTGCCGGTCGTCTCGACGAACACGGACCGGGCGGCAATCTCCAGGCCCATGCGGTTCAGCGCGAGGGCAGGCTCGGGCTCAGGCTCGAGCGGACGAGCAGCCGCAATAGCCCTCGCTCGGCAGG
>CAZLWV010000139.1:0-21300 GCA_964563135.1 uncultured Planctomycetaceae bacterium | reverse complement strand
GTCGGTGAAACCGATGGATTTGAGGATGCCCATCTCGCGGGTGCGTTCACGGGCGCTCATCATCATGGTGTTGGCCGAGACCAGGAGCATGGTGAGCACCACCGCGCTGCCGATCGAGCGGAGAAGGAGCTCGAAATTGCCGATCATGCCGATGAACTGGAGGTTGAAGGCCTTCTCGGTCATGGTGCGGGTCTCGTAAGGGCTGTTGGCAAAACGGGCGTCGATCGCCGAGGCGACCTCTGCCGAATGGGCCGGATCGGCGATGCTCAGCAGGTACAGGCCCACCGAACCGTGACCGAATTGGCGGGCCTCGTCGAACCGCTTGACGTGAAAGTGCATCATCGTCTGGTCGAAGGTCGAAGAATCGCTCGTGTAGATCGCGCGGACGTTGAACTCCCAGATCGACGAACCGTTCTTCTGGGCCCAGATCGTGCTGCGCAGTACGATCCTGTCGCCCACTTTCTTGTTCAGACGCTCGGCGATCTTCGCCCCGAGCACGCAGCCCATCTGGTCGTTCATCAGGTCCTGGAGCTGGTCCGGCGGGATCTTGATTTCAGGATAGAGCGGCAGGTAGGTCTCCAGGTCCGTGGCAAAGTTGGCGAAGAACTCCTCGCGTTTCGTGCCGTCGGGCCGCGGTTCCTGCGAGAGGGCGCCGAACCATACCAAGCCGGCCACCCCGGTCACGCCGTCGATCTGGGCGATGAGCGATTCGTAAGACATCGGCAACTGGAAAACGATCGATTCCTTGTGCTGCACCACCAGCCGGGAGGCATCCGACATGTTGACGCCCGCTTTGAACGAGGTGAGCACCGCCTCCAGGAAACAGAACAGAAACAGGGCGATCCCGACCCCGAAAACCGTCAGCAACGTTCGCAACGGTTTGCGCAGCAGGTTGAGCAGGAGCAGTCGCATGGCACTCAGGTCCGTTGGCTCGGCACGTCCAAGTCCCTGGCCAGCACGCCCTTCTCAAGATGGAGCTGGCGACGAGCCATGTGGGCGACCTTCGGGTCGTGGGTGACGATGATGATCGTCTTGCCGTACTGGCGATTCAGGGCAATGAGGAGGTCCATGATCTCCTCGGCCGAGTGGGCGTCGAGATCGCCCGTCGGCTCGTCCGCCAGCAGGATGACCGGATCCGACGCCAGGGCACGGGCGATTGCCACCCGCTGCTCCTGCCCGCCGGAAAGCTCGTCGGGCCGGTGATTCATGCGATCCTTGAGCCCCACGATCTCCAGGGCCTTGATCACGTGCTGGCGGCGCTCGCGACGGCTCAGCGAAGCCAGCGTCAGGGGCAGCTCGACGTTCTGATACGCGGTCAGTACCGGCAGCAGGTTGTAGGCCTGAAAAACGTAGGCCACGTGGTCGCTGCGCCAACGGGCGAGCTGGCGGGAGCTGAGCTGGCCGAGATTCTGCCCGCACACGATCACCTCCCCGGAGGTCGGCGTGTCGAGGCCGCCCAGGAGGTTCAGCAGCGTCGTCTTGCCGGACCCGGATGGGCCCATGAGGGCCACGAAATCGCCCTGGTCGATCGCCAGGCTGAGATCGTCCAGCGGATGGATATCGGCATTGCCCTTGTGATAGAGCTTGCTGACGTGGCGCAGTTCGATGATCGGCTGAGGCATCACGCTGGGGTCACTCCGCAAGCCGGACCTCGGCAGAGTCGCCGGTCAGTCTTTCCGCACCGCGGACCACGACCTTCTCGCCGGCGCTGACTCCGCCGGTGATCTCCACTTGCGACTCGGAACCGGCTCCGAGCTGGACGGCCCGCCGATGGGCGATGTTGTCGGCAACCACCCAGACAAAGCTGCCCCCCTGGCCCGCCTGGATCGCCTCGCGGGGCACAGCGATCTTGTCGCGTACCTGGCCGGTTTCCATGCCCGGCGGGGCATCATCGGGAAGGAACCTCACGCGGACACCCATTTCGGGCAGCACCGCCTTCTCGTCGCGGGTGAGGAAGTCGACGCGGACCTTGACGGTGGCCTTGCTGCGATCGGCGCGGGGGAGGATCCGGCGGACCTTGCCGGGAAAGACCTTGTCGGGAATGGCGTCGACCGTGATCGCCGCCCGCTGGCCGGGCTTGACGCGCCCGAGCTGCGATTCGGCCACGTCGACTTCAGCCTGGAGAGAATTCCAGTCGGCAATGGTGACAATGGAGCCGCGAGCCATGGAACCGCCAATGCTGATGGGGGCGATGATCTCGCCGACCTCGGCAGCCTTCTCGGTGACCATGCCGTCGAAGGGGGCATGGATGAAGGACTCGTCGCGCTGGCTTTCGACGACGTCGACATGGGCGGCGGCGGACCGCTGCCGCGCTTGGGCCGAGTCGACCGCGGCGTGGGCCGCGGCGGCTTGGGCCTCGACGACGGCAATCCGATGCTCCGCCTCGCGGATGCGTTTCTCGGTCCAGACGATCTTGGCCTCGACCCCTTCAAATATGGTGCGGCGGTCTTCGGCATCGGAGCGGGGCACGGCGTCGGTCTTGGCCAGTCGCTCATCGCGATCCAGAAGCCGACGGGCCTGCTGGAGGAGGATCTCGTTCTGCTTGTTCTCCGCAGCAAGCGTATCGAGAGCGGCTCTGGCCGCGGCCAGTTCGGCGTCGGCCTGGACTGCCGCCTTGGCCAATCGTTCGACTTCGGCCTCGGCGGCGGCCACCTCGGCCTTCGCCTGGTCGAGGGCGGCGTCAATCTCGCTGTGGTCGATCTCGGCCACAACATCGCCCGCCTTGACGAAGTCCGCCTCGGCCACGTTCAGCTTGGCGAGCCGTCCGGTGAACTTGGCGGCGAGCACCGACTGCCGGTCGGCAACCACGTAGCCTGCGGCAGCCAGTTCAGGGCTCCCCTCCATCGACGCGCCGCTGGCAGCCGATACCTTCACGGCAGGCGCTACCTCGACTTCCGCCACCCATAGCCCCCGCAGCAGCCGGGGCGAGAGAAGGGCCACGGCCATGATGGCCACCAGGACAACCCACATCCAGGGAGAGATCCGCCTGCGCCGGGAACGATCGATTCTGAGCGCCGCCAGACCCTCTGAGGACATTTTCGCCGCTCCGCGTGTATCCGCCGCCACGTCCAACCGCATCGTCGCAAGGCCTATTCTGTTTCTGAGCCGCCAACAAACGCACCCCTCGTGGACATCCGCACCTCTGGAAGACGTCGCTCGTGGTTTGCAGCCGCCTGTAGGGTATATACAACCGCGGGAAGAGCAGATCTTCTATTTTAGCCGGAATCCCCGGTCTAAGTCTATCCGTGGGTGCCGGGACGGCCTGTTTTGACTCCCGTAACGTCCCCAACATCGCAGCCGACACGTTACCCTCCAATAGGAGGGTGGTCGCCTCAACGCGTCACCTTCTTCCGCCAGCCACCCTTGCCCTCGGCAGTTGTCTGCCGCTGATTCCAAGGCTCCTGCCGCTGCCGGGGGCGATCGGCGTGGGGCGCACGGCTCCTCGGCGGAAGGGGGATAGGTCCCGACATGCCCTTGTGGGCCTGAGAATCAATATCTTCGTTGTTCCGTATTCGTCACTCCCCGCCGTTTCTTCACTTCTCCCCCGGCAGTTTCTCAATCCGGTCGGCGATCTGGCCTGCGTCGGTCGTCTCGAGAAACCCGATCGTGAACCACTGCGGCACACGGTCCAGGAATTTCTCAGTTCCCTCGCGTCCGAAGCCAAAGACGGTTATCTGCCGCTCCATCGGATGGAACTGGTCCGGGTACTGGTCGTCCTCGTGGTGCACGAGATACAGAACCCGATCGAGTTTCTCATCGCCGAAGGCGATCCACTCCGGCGCAGGCAGATCCCCTTCGTGCGGCTCGGCCAGCGGCCGCCGCTCGGGGCTGCCGGAGGCGATCCACCAGTCGGTGTCGTCGTACCGGCCGCCGGGTGTTCCCTCATAGAGCACCCAGTAACGCCGGTCGGCCGGCATGCGGGTCATTGTCAGCGTGCAGCAGGTCGGCAGGAAGTCGTAGCGGCAGGCCCACAGGCCGTCCGCCGATTGGACGGAGATGGTCACCCGATCGCTGCCGACGTGCTCGATCCTGGTTGTGCAGGCGCCGGTGGCCTCGGTCTTCGGATGGAAGTAGGAACCGCCCTGCTCGTGCACTGCATTGGGAAAGCCGCGGAATTCTCCGCGGGCGCGGCTCCCGGGCGTGTGATCGAAACTGATCCAGTCGTTCCCTTCCGGGTCGAGCATCCGCGCCAGCCCCCCGCCCGCTTTCTCCAGCACATAGACGGCTGCCGGCGTCTCGATCCGGTAGGCCGGCAGTCCCCCCATGGTCGTTCCGTCGGCCACCAAGCGCACCGAGCGGTAACGGGCGATCGCAAGCTCCATCGCCCTTCGTGCCTCGGGCCGGCGCAGATCGAACAGGTAGATCGACCAGCCCGCGTGCCCGTCCGGCTTGATCTGGCGGAATTCGCGGAAAGGGTCATCCCCGTCGGCATACACCCCCTGAAGCGGCGACACGGAGACCGCCAGCGTGTCGTATTCTTCGACCGGCCTGGTTAGCTGCGGCACACGATCGGCCTGGATGTCGTAGGCCTTCGGATCGGCCGTTCCGAAGTAGCGGAGTGCCGGGCGGCGCGAACGGAGCCGCTGGAGTTCCCGCCGGAGGCCTGGCAGGTCCTGTCCCCAGTCGATGTTCGAATCGACCAGGTAATGCCAGCCCCGCTGCGGCCCGCCGACCAGTCCATTGAAATACGCCAGGTAGTGCGGCGCCGTGCTGAGGCAACTGATCGCCTGCCCCGCCACAAGCACCGCCGCACAGGCCGCGGCCGCCCCGGGCCGTTTTCCCAGCCTGGCCCAGAGCCGATCCACGCCCGCCACGATCAGGACCGGGTAGAGAACCAGAAGGTAGCGCTGGCCGAGATTTATCCGGGAGGTCATCACCATGCAGGCGAAGATCACGGCGCCCAGCCAGAGCACCTGGAGATCCACGTCCAGCGATCTCCAGGCCCGTTGCGGAGTCCGCAGCCCCGCAAGGCCCAGCACCAACAGCCCGGCCGCCAGTAGCAGTTCGACCGGCGTGCTCTTCATCAGCAGGGTAGTGGGGTAGTAGTACCACCAGCCCGTATTCGAGCGCCGGCCGGCCAGGAAAGTCGTGTGCCCCGCCTGGTTGTGCTGGTACTGAAAAAGCACCCCGTCCAGGGGCGCCGGGCGCCGGAATTTCTCGTGGGCCAGCCGCATGATCTCGTCGGCCACCGGTCCACGGCCGAGCATCTTGACCCACGGTGACCAGTCGGGCGTGTCTTCCAGCGGCAGGTTCTTCAAAGGTCCGGTCACGCTGAACAGGTGCAATCCCCACCAGAAGAACAGCACCAGCACCGCCGCACCCGGCCTTTCTCCCGTGGCATCGCGATGGCCCGCAACACGAACATCACCGCCACGACCGGCAGCAGGAAGATGCCCGAGTACTTGGCCGCCATCGCTGCGGCAACGGCGATCATCATGACCACAAAACGCGCTGGCGAAGGCTGCCGGAAATACCAGCCGATTGCCGCCAACCCCAGAAATCCGAACAGGGCAAAACAGCCATCGGTCGTTGCCAGGGCGGAGTGGGCCACGATCGTGGGCGAAAAGGTCGCCAATCCCGCCCCCAGCACGGCCGCCGGCAGCCCCTGGCGTTTCATCAACCACCACGAAACGCAGAATACCAGCGGCAACCCCACCACGATCGAATGCAGGAAACGAGGCCCCCGGATAAGTCGCGCGTCGGCCGGTTGGCCCACCCACGGGCTGGGCCGGTTCTCCCCGCCGGTCAGGCTCAACGGCAGCAAGTAATCGGACAGGATTGGCAGCGGCGCAACACCCTGCGAACAGATCCGCGGGTCGAGACGCCCGTCGTTCACCGTCTGCAAGGCACAGCTCAGGAAGTAGGTCTCGTCAAAGGTCGGGCTCGTGGTCCAGCGAAACCAGCTCGTCTGCAGCAGCATCACGGCTCCGCAGGCGATCCATATCGCCGCCAGCCGCCTTGTCGCCCTCGAACCGTTCCGCGTTTCAACATCCGCCACTGGACAACCCATCCCGAAAAACGCCGATCCAGAACACAAGGGACGACAAGAACCGTATCGCGGGGCAACACCCCAGAAACCCGACACAAGCGTGCCTCTCCTGGCCAGCAGCCGTATTCACCCCCGGAATGCGGCAGAACCGGCTGTCGCCTTCGACCCACCTTCTGCATCGTATCGGACAGGCAACCATCAAGAAGACAGAATCGAGGTCCGCCATCCCCCAGCAACCGCTGACGGCCTCCGGCCGTGAACGGTTCTTAATCTTGCTCCTACTCCTGATCTTAATCCTCTTTTCGAATCGCGCATATTGATTGTAGCGCACCGGTTGAGCGGATGTAAAGGCTGCTGTGGCAAGAGGAAGCGATCCGTGAGGATCGGGCAGGAGAGGGAGGCGATAGAGCTTGCCGATGGGCAGAGAGGGCCTCTTGCAGAAACTGTATCAAGTCCCGACCGGTTTGCTCGCCCCCTTGCGATTGCCGTCCAGATACGCTCACACCACCGGCGACCACCATCCGAAGTGGAACCAATCGTGCTGCCGGCCTCGAATCGTGATATTGCCGGATTGCCTCCTCTGGTGATCAGCATCCAGACCGCGACCCGCAAGAGCCGTGTTTTCCACTTCCCTCGGTCGGTGCCTGTCGGCGGCTCTTTCGCCTGATCCACCGCTCCGCTCCGCCACACTTGACGAATCACGGCGCGACGCCCGAGAATACGGTTTTTGAGCCGCTCAGTCCGCGCTATGGCCAGCTCCAACTCCATCCAGCTCTCCTTTCTCGGCGGCGCCACGGCCATCGGGGCTTCGTGCACCCTGGTCCGCGTGCCCGGTGCCAGTTTCGTCGTCGACTGCGGCGTCCGCTACTCAGGTTCGAGCCCCCTTCCCGACCTGTCGCAACTGGCCGATACGCGGATCGATGCCATTCTCCTCACCCACGCCCACATGGATCACAGTGGTGGGCTCCCCGTGCTGGCCGAGGCCTGCCCCGGCGCCCCGGTCCTTGCGACCCCCCCAACGATCGACCTGGTCGGCATTCTGCTCCGCGACTCGCTGCGGCTCATGAACGGCCCGGAGCGAGAGAGCGAGGTCCCCCTCTATACGGAGCAGCAGGCCGAGCAACTCCTGCATGCGATGGCACCGGTTAAGTACCATCAGCCCATCCGCGTGGGCCAGATCGAGATCTCCTGGCTTCCCGCCTCTCACATCCTCGGCGCGGCCATGATCCTCATGAAGACGCCGGCGGGCACGGTCCTGTTTACCGGCGACTACAGCGTGACCGCCCAGCAGACGGTTCCCGCGTTGGCCCGTCCCGATTTTCGTGCTGACCTGGTGGTCAGCGAATCGACCTACGGCCAGCGCCTCCACGAGGACCGCGCCGCCGCGGAGGAGCGGCTTGTCGGCCAGGTCCGCCAGGTCGTCGACGGGGGTGGACGGGTCCTCATCCCCGCCTTCGCCATCGATCGGGCCCAGGAAGTTCTCCTGATCCTCAAACGGGCCCTCCGCAACGGCAGCCTGCCCAGCACGCCCGTGTTCATCGACGGCATGGTCCGCGCCGTTTGCGACATCTACCGGCGGCACGAGCCTTTCGTTTCCCGCCAGCTCGTCCATGAGATCCGCCGCATGCCCCACGCGTTCTACACCGACTCCATCCGGCCGGTTGCGCGGCGCGAGGACCGCGTGCGGGTGCTCGAAACCCGTCCCTCGATCATCGTGGCCTCCAGCGGGATGCTCGCAGGCGGCCCGTCGGCCGGCTACTGCCAGGAACTGGCCAAGAACGCGGCCGACGCCGTCCTCCTGACCGGCTACCAGGACGAAGAATCACCGGGCCGGGCGCTCCTCGAACTGGCTCACTCCGAAGGCCCGAGGGAACTGCGTCTCGGACAGGCAACCGTGCCTGTGGCGTGCGGATTTGGCACCTACGGCCTGTCTGCCCACGCCGACCGCATGCAGATGGTCTCCTGGATCGAAGCCACCTCGCCGCGCACCGTGGTTCTCGTCCATGGCGACGAAACCGCCAAAGAGTCGCTCGCCAGAAGCCTCCGCTGCGCTGACGTGGTTTTCGGGCGCGACGGTTTGAGCATCGAGCGCAGCTTCTCGCCTCGCAGCGATACGGCCAGGCGGCGTCCCGCTCCGCCCATGCCGACTGCCGCAGAACTGGACATCCATCGAGCCCGGAACCTCTTGGGCCCGGCGGGCGAAGCGCCCCTGCGGGCCGCGGCCGTTGCCGAGGCCTGGTTCGGGCAGGTTGTCGACCGCGCCACCACGGAACAATTCGCCCGCGTACTGGAATCGGTCGGCCTGGTGCGCCGCGACGATCACCGTCGCGATCGCCTCTGGGTGCTGGGGGTCCAGGAAAGCGGGCTGTTTCCCGATGAGGCCCGGCTCGACGAGCAGCTCAAACAGTCCAACCCGAAAGGACGCTTGCTCGAGTTCTGCATGCGGATGCGGATCGACCCGCCCGTCACGGAAATGGGTCAGCAGGGAGCATTTTACGAAGCGAGCATGTCGCTGTCGTGTAATGACCAGCTCTTCAACAGCGGTCCTTTCCGGGCGGCTTCGAAGAAGACAGCCGAGCAGATGGCCGCTCAGGCCCTGTTGGATATGGTTTCTCGAAGCGACGCCGGCGAAGAGGTCATATCCGTGACCGATGAGGAGACGGCCCGTCTGCAGTCGGCCAATCCCAAGGGGCGGTTGCTCGAGTGGTGCGCCAAGTCGAAGCTGCCTCCGCCGCAGTTCGAGCGCGACGCGTCTCCCGCGGGCTACCGCATTCGCGCGGTGCTTTCCCTCGACCCGCAGGAAGAGATCCGGACCGTCTGGTACGTGGCCCAGAAGCTGAAGATCGCCGAGCAGGCGGCAGCCGAAGCGGTTTTGCGGCAATTGCCCGTCGAGCCGAAAGCCAAAACATCCTCGCCGGCATTGGCAACGCCGGGGCCGATCGAGGCCGTGGCGGACGTTCCGGCTGGCCGCAATCCGGCCATGATCTTGAACGAACTGGTCCAGGCCGGCATGCTCGCGGGGGCCGGCTACGACCTGCTCGACCAGAGCGGTCCGAGTCATCAGCCGACGTTCGTTGTCGTTGCCTGGGCCAAACTGCCCGACGGCCGAACGGTCAAGACGGAACCGACCCCAGCCGCGTCGAAGAAGTCGGCTCAACGAGCGGCCGGGGAGCGACTGGTGGATGCACTGATCGAAGAGGGAGTGACACGGTGAGGAAGGAAGGGACCTTTGCTTCCTCGCAGTCGCCGCAACACTTTGCTATCAAGGAACTTACAGATAGCGCCGTGTGAGAGGGTTGGAGGTGAGTTCTACAGTAATGTATAATTCTTCTGTTAAGTATAATGCCCTGCTGTTCAACAGAGGAACGCGTGTGACTACCGACCCGACCCGGCTCGAAAGAGTCCTCAAGACCATTCTTGGCAAATGTCTCCCCGACGTCACCGACATCAAATCGGTGGCGGCCAGAGGCGCCGTGGACTTTGTCGCGCACCGTCCGTCCGGATTGGTGATCGGGGAGGTCAGGCAGTCTGGTTCAGCGTCCATCGATTCCGTCCTCGGGCTTCTTGCGAGGGGTGTTCTACGGGGCCGCAATCGGGTGTCTACCTCCAGTACAACACCCCTTGTTCTGGCAATTGTCCCGCGCGTGGGAGCCAGGACTGAGCGGGCGGTCCATCAATTCATGTCGGAAAACGCTGCCGAATGCGGGTGGGCCCTGACTGACCCGACAGGAGCAACTCGAATTGTCATTCCCTCATTGGGCATCGATGTCGAAGAACGCGGAGTCGTCAATCAGCCTCGTTGGCAGAAGCGAGGCTCAACTCGTTTGTTCAGCGACTTGAACCGCTGGATGCTTAAAGTCCTTCTCCTGGCACACGCACCGCCAAACCTGTGGAACGGTCCACGAGCCAACATCTCCAACGCCACGGAACTGCACCGTGTCGCGATGGTCTCCGTTGCGAAAGCACATCAATTCTGTGACGCCATTGAGAAATCGGGCTTCCTGGTTCGAGGTCCGGGGGGATTGACCGTCGTACGCAAGAAGATGCTCATGGAAACGTGGTTTCATAACGAGCGAGCTCGACGGACCGATCTCTTAGCAGTCCGCTCGATCTTCGATCGGACTGCAGACCTCCATGAGGTCCTCTGCCGACCGGGCATCGCTGGCGACTTCGCCATCAGTGGATTTGAGGCTTGCCGCCTCCTTGGAATACTGCATGCTTCGGTGATTCGTCCACAAGTCTACGTCATTGGGGATCTCGAGTCGGCCCTCGATGCTCTCGACTTGGAAGTATGCGACGAACGGGACGCCCAATTCTCTCTACGAAAGGCGCGGTTTGGCCAATCCATTCTTCGAGGGCGGCTGGTGCAAGAGAACCTCCCGATCGTCGACGTCCTGCAGGCGGCACTGGATGTCTGCGATCAAGCAGCGCGAGGTGCCGAGCAAGCGGAGTATATTGTCAATCATGTCTTGGGATGGGAAGACGACTAATGATGGGCCCCCGTTCGCCTCGGCTGGATGATGTGCTCCATGACCTGGGACGGTCCGTTGACGCCCTGGGAAACCACATGTCGGCGACTGTCCTGACCGGTGGTCTTGCCGTGTTCCTGTATCGATGGTGCATGCCCAATGCACAGGTGAGTCAGCCGCCGCTTATGACGTACGACATCGACTGGGCGGTACCGGAGCAATTCGTGCCGCCGTACGATGTCGGCATTGACTCAAAACTGAAAGAGGCTGGCTTCGTGGCTTCGCTTTCCGGTTCTCATCAGAATCCCGTCACTCACTATCATTTGCAGCGCCATAAAACTCAGTACCTCGCGCCAATCTATCTTGAGTTCATTGCCCCACGGCAAGGTTCAAAAAGAGACCGGCGAGGAAAGAACCAGGGGATTATCGAAATCGAACCCGGATTGCACGCTCAAACAGACCCCTATCTTGGGCTGCTGCTCGTGGAAAACTTCACAGTCGACGCATCAAAGATCCCGTCACTGGGTGTCGCAGAAAGCCGGCTCATTCGCTTGGCGAATCCCGCATGTCTTGTTGTCCAGAAGGTCCTGATTCGAAAGCGTCGGGAGCCGCACAAGCGAGCTAATGACGCCGCCCACATATATGACGTTGCTTTGACGACACGACCGATCTGGCACACGTTGGCCGAAACTCTCACGCGGATTGAAAACAGTGGTAGTTTTCCCAAAAGGTGGTTCAAGGAAGCTCGCCGGCTGCTGACGGATGTCTTCGCAACCCCGCAAGCCGCAGGCCCCGTGGAAGTCGCTCGCATCTATCGAGATGCGATGAGTGAGGCGACGGCACCAAGTGAAGATGCCGTATATCGGGTCGTGGCGGCGTTTCTGAAGAGTCTTGGACTGAGAAGGACTTGATGAGAATCGCTACAATCTTGGAGTTGATGCCCAATATACCCCAGCCTTTCAAGATGCGCGACTGGCGCGAGGTGGCCCGTGCTTAAAGTACGCAAGGCAGGGGGCGCGGCCCTGCGGGGGTATCATTCGTGGTGGCGTGTCGGTGGAGGGGTTGCCGAGCGCGGGGTGAGCCGGCGCGGCGATCGGGAGTTCGAGTGTCGGTGGAGGGGTTGCCAAGCGCGGGGCAAGCCCACGCGGCTATCATTGTGATGGCGTGCGGAAGACCGACGAAGAGAAGATCCTCCAGTTCGACGAAAGGAGCTCACGATGCGACAAGACACAACTTTTCGTTGGTCACTGGTGCTTGCAGTCACAGCGATGTGCCTGGGCGCCAAGGCCGAGGACGCCGGCTATGACCGTCCCTATGGCGACCCGAAACAGAGCCGCTCGGCGGTTGTCGCAACCCACGGGATGGTGGCAACGAGCCATCCGCTGGCAGCCCAAGTCGGACTGGACGTGCTCCAGTCGGGGGGCAACGCGGCCGATGCGGCGATCGCCGTCAACGCCATGCTGAGCGTGGTGGAGCCCATGAACTGCGGCCCCGGTGGCGACTTGTTCGCCATTTACTGGGACAGCCGCACCCAGAAACTGTATGGCCTGAACGCCAGCGGCCGGAGCCTCTACAATATCTCCCGTGAGCTGTTTGCCCAGCGGGGCATGGACCAGATTCCAGTCGACGGCCCGCTGAGCTGGTCGGTGCCGGGCGGCGGGTGCGGTTGGAGCGAGTTGAATCGCCGGTTTGGCACACGGCCCCTGGGCGAACTGCTGAAGGACGCGATTCAGACGGCTGAGGAAGGTTGCCCGGTGCCGCAGATCATTGCCGGCTACTGGCAGGCCGCGGAGAAGGGTCTTCTGGAATGTCCCGAGACGGCGGCCACCTTTCTGACCGACGGCCGTGCCCCGCGCTGCGGCGAGGTGTTCAAGAACCCCCGTCTCGCCGCCTCGTACCGCGCCATGGCAGCCGGCGGCGCCGAGGCCTTCTACCGCGGCGATATCGCCAGGCAAATCGTCGACTACAGCCAGAAGAACGGCGGGCTGATGACCTTGAAGGACTTTGCCGATCACCAGTCCGAATGGGTCGAGCCCTTGTCGACGGACTATCGCGGGTATCGCGTTTGGGAACTGCCCCCCAACGGCCAGGGAACTGCCGTGCTCGAGATGCTCAATCTGCTCGAGCCCTACGGCATCCGTGCGATGGGTTCGGGCAGTGCCGACTATCTGCATCTGTTTACGGAAGTGAAGAAACTGGCCTTTGCCGACCGGGCTTGCTTCTACTCGGATCCTGCGTTTGGTGACGCACCGATCGCCGAGTTGATTTCGAAAGAGTACGCCCGTCGGCAGGCAGGCCGGATCGACCCGCAGAAGGCGGCGGTCGACGTTCCACCCGGCGACCCGAAGCTGTCGGACGGCGACACGGTTTACCTGACGGTGGTCGACAAGGATCGCAATTGTTGCTCCCTGATTCAGAGCATCTTCCACCATTTTGGTTCGAAGATCGTGCCGGGCGACGTGGGGTTTGCCATGCAGAACCGTGGCAGTCTGTTTGCCCTGGACGAGCATCACTTGAACCGGCTGGAACCGCACAAGCGGCCCTTCCACACGATCATCCCGGCCATGGTCACTCGCGATGGGAAGCCTTGGTTCTGTTTTGGTGTGATGGGGGGCGACATGCAGCCCCAGGGGCATGTGCAGATCCTGGTCAACCTGATCGACTTCGAGATGAACGTTCAGGCCGCCGGCGACGCCGCACGAGTCCAGCACATGGGGAGCGCCACCCCAACCGGCCAGCCCGCGGCCGGAGGAGGAACCGTGCTGGTCGAATCGGGCATTTCGGAAGCGGCCGTCTCCGACCTGGTCCGCCGCGGACACCGGGTCGAGCGGCGCAAAGCATTTTTCGGCGGGTACCAGGGCATTGTGATCGATTGGGAACAAGGGGTTCTGCACGGTGCAACGGAATCGCGTAACGACGGCGCGGTCGTGGGATGGTGAGGGAGAGATGGCAGCTGCAGGTGCCTTGGCGGAACAGAACCGATGATCGCAGTCTTATGTCGTGAATGTGTGTTTCTTCTTTTAAGGACAAGCAGCAATGATCTTAGAACATCCAAAGAGCGTTCTTGTGTGGGCCGCGATGGCACAGTCGCTGATCCTCTGCATCGCAGCCGGAGCCAGGGCGGCCGACGGGCCCCGAGCCGGCCAGCTCCATTTCGGCTGGGCCAGCACGAGCATTACGCCCGACGCGCCGGTGGCCATTGGCGGCCAGTACCATACCCGGATCAGCGGCCAGGTGCATGATCCGATCATGGCCACGGCACTGGCCCTGGAGACCCGCGATGGGGCGGGCGTTGTCGACCAGGCGGTGTTCGTCTCCTGCGACCTGTCGCTCATGCGACGCAAGATCCAGGACGACGTCCGCCGGCGGGTTGCCTCCCGGATTGCCGACCTCGACCCGCGGAAGATCGTCGTCTCGGCGACGCATACCCACACGGCGCCGTCCCTGACCGATGAGGACGAGGCGAACCTCGACCCTTACGACTTCATCGGCAGTTGGGCTTACCGGATTCCCCCGGACAGGAAAGACGTGATGCGACCGGCCGCCTATCTCGACTTTCTGGCCGAACGCCTGGCCGCGGTGATCGTCGAGGCCTGGGAGGCCCGCAAGCCCGGTGGCATGAGCGTGGCCCTGGGGCACGCCGTGGTTGCTCACAACCGCCGAGCGGTCTACGTGGACGGCACGGCGCGGATGTACGGCAATACGGCCGAGCCGGGTTTCTCGCACATTGAAGGTGCGTCGGATCATTCCATTGACGTGCTTTCCTTCTGGCGCGACGCCGAGCATCTGGAGGGGGTGGCGATCACCGTCTACTGCCCGTCGCAGGAAATGGAAGGGGAGGAGCACCTTTCGGCCGACTTCTGGTTCGACACGCGGAAGCTGCTGCGCGAGAGGTATCACGAGAAACTGCAAGTCCTGCCCTTGATCGGCGCCGCCGGCGACCAGTCGCCCCATCTGCTGTGGAACAAACAGGCTGAACTTGAAGCCCAGAAGCGGAAAGGGCTCAGTTCGCGCCAGGAGATCGCACGTCGCCTTGTGGCGGCGGTCGACGCGGTGATGGAGGAGAGCCGCCGCGGGATTCAGGCCGAACTGGTTTTTCAGCACCGAACGGAGGATGTGCCGCTGCCGGTGTGGCAGGTTTCGGATGAGGGGAACGCCGAGGCGCAGGCGACCTTCGAGGCCGGCAAGGAAAAGACCCAAGAGCTTTCCAGCCCGGACTACATCAACTGGCGAGTCAGCCGGACGCTGATGGCCCGTTACTCCTACCAGAAAGAGCATCCCACTTACGCGGCCGAGCTGCACCTGGTGCGACTGGGCAACGTGGCCATCGCGACCAGTCCCTTTGAGCTGTTCACCGATTACAGTATTCGCATCAAGGCCCGCAGCCCGGCCGTTCAAACGTCGGTGGTTCAGCTCACCTCGGACTGCGGGGCCTATCTGCCCACGCGGCGGGCCGTTGCGGGGGGCGGTTACAGTGCCCGGATTGTCGACGGCGTGGTCGGTCCCGAGGGGGGCGACATGCTTGTGAACGAAACCGTCAGGATTCTGGGCGAAATGTGGGGCGGCAATTGACCGGTTCCCACACTTGCAGTCACTCCTGGTTCCAGCTACATTTGGTGTGCCTTATCACCACCCGGAGGAATGCCATGAATCTCACCATGCGTTGCTGCCTTCTGCCCGTTCTCCTCATCATCGCCTCCCGCGCGAGCGCCCAAGACACGAAGGTGCCGCTTTCCTCGCTCGACCTGTCCAAGATGAGCGTGGGCTGGGGTGAGCCGCAGGTGGACAAGAACTGTGTGGGAGAGCGGATGTCGATCGGCGGAAAGGTGTTCGATCGTGGCGTCGGTTCCCACGCCGATTCCCTCATGCACGTTGAGCTCGACGGGAAGGTGCAGGCGTTCACCGCGAAGGTTGGCGTCGACGACCGAACGGAGGGAAAAGGCACGATCTCCTTCCAGGTGTATGCCGACGGGAAGAAGCTCTTCGACAGCGGGTTGATGAAGGGGGGCGATCCGGCCAAAGAGGTGAATGTGCCGCTCGAGGGCGCCCGCCATCTGATGCTCATCGTCGGCTCCGGTGGCGACGACGTGAGCTACGACAACGCCAACTGGGCGGAAGCCGAGCTGGTCTGCCGCGGTGCGGCGCCGGTGGCGGTGGATTCACCGGCCGTGAAAGAAGAAAAGGTGATCCTGACGCCGAAGCCCGGCCCGCAGCCCCGTATCAACGGCCCGCGGCTGTTTGGAGCCAGACCCGGCCGGCCGTTCCTCTACCGGATTCCGTGCACCGGCAACCGGCCCATCGCTTTCGGGGTAGCTGATCTGCCGGCCGGCCTGAGCGTCGACAAGGAGACCGGAATCATCACCGGCAAGGCGCCAGAGCAGCCGGGTCAATACACGGTCACGCTGACCGCCGCAAACGACGCCGGCGCGGCGAGAAAGGAATTCACCCTGGTCGTGGGCGATGCCCTGGCGCTGACGCCGCCTATGGGCTGGAACAGTTGGTACATCCACTATCACCGCGTGACTGGCAAGGTGATGCGCGAATCGGCCGACGTGATGATCTCCTCCGGCATGGCCGACTATGGCTACATGTACGTGAACATCGACGATTGCTGGATGCGACTCAAACCGGAAATCTTCGAACGTCTCAAAGAGCATTTCACCGACTTCGACATGACGGGCGTGGCCGGAGATACTCGCGATGCCGAGGGGAACATCCTGCCGAACGGTTATTTTTCGGACATCGCGGCGATGACCGACTACATTCACGCCCAAGGGCTCCGGGCGGGAACCTACATCTCCCCCGGCCCCCGTACCTGCCAGGGCTACGAGGCGAGCTATCAGCACGAGCGGCAGGACGCCGAGCAGTTCGCCCGTTGGGGCTTCGACTTTCTCAAATACGACTGGTGCACCTACGGGCAGGTTTTCGACGAGCGGGTGAAAAAGAGCCATGATGAGCTGGCCGAAATGAAATACCCCTACGAGCAGATGGGAGGCATTCTCAAAAAGCTCGACCGCGACATCGTGCTCAACCTGTGCCAATACGGAATGGGCGACGTCTGGAAATGGGGGGGCGAGGTCGGCGGGCACTGCTGGCGAACCACGGGCGACCTGGGCCTGGAACGCGGCAGCCGCTTGCCGGGCTTTTACTATATCGGCATGAGCAATGCCAGGCACTGGGAGTATGCCGGCCCGGGCCGCTGGAACGATCCGGACTACATCCTCATCGGCTGGGTCGGTTCCGCTTTCGGAAAGGGGATCGGCAAGGAGACAAAGCTCACCGGCAACGAGCAGTACAGTTACATGTCGATGTGGTCGCTGATGGCCGCTCCGCTGTTCTTCAGCGGCGATATGGCCAAGCTCGACGAGTTCACTCTCAATGTGCTCTGCAACGCCGAAGTCATCGACGTCAACCAGGATCCGCTGGGCAAGCAGGCCAAACCGATCACGATGGACGACGAGACGCTGCTATTGGCCAAACCGCTGGAAGACGGCTCCATCGCAGTGGGGCTGTTCAATCTCCTGGAGCAATCCCGCGAGATGACGGTCACCTGGGAGCAGCTCGGCATCCAGGGCAAGCGGCGCGTGCGCGACGTCTGGCGGCAGCAGGACCAGGGGGAATCCGAAGGTGCCTACTCGGCGGAAGTACCCCGTCACGGCGTCAAGTTCGTGCGGATGTGGCCCATCAAGAAACAGGAACCTTGAGGGAAAGCGGCGCTCGGTCCCGCATATCCATCGATGCGATGAACCAGCAGCCGGAAAGTGCTCTATCGCAGCTTGATTTCTGGGATGAAATTCATTCCCGTAGTGGGTATCCAGGGCAGCGCCCCAGCGCTCATGCGGGTCCTGAGCCTGGCCTGCCTGTCGCCTCGGCCCGATCTGCGGGGATATATGGGATCAGCCCTTTTGCAAAGGCCGCTTCCTGAAATTCCCGTGGGGTGTCGCGAATATCGATCAGAAAACCGTCGACCTCCAGCCACCAGACCATCGGGTTCTCGTCCATCTTGCTCGGTAGAGTCCACTTCGGATCGAAGTCCCGAATCTTGAGCATCGTCCGAATGGCCTTGGACTTGCCCGAGCCGGTGCTTTCGGCCACACCAAAGGCTTTGTCGATGAACGTCAGCTTCAGGTGGGGCTTCTGACTTCGGTCATCCAGGTGGTTCACCCACCCGATGGTACGCACGATCCCACAGGCCCAGGTTTCCAGCCGTCCCTGGAGAAGTGGCGAGGGACGCTTCCTTGCCAGGGCCGCCGCCAACTTGCGGCACAACTCGGCATATTCCTCGTTGAGAAATTCCTTGCAGAAGGAATCCGTCATCTCGATCAGTGTTGCCAAGATGGCCTGGACTTCCGTGGCTGTTTTCGGCCGGCCGGCAACCGCCTTCCGAGGTCGCTTGCCCCCGCTCCTGGTTTCCTGTGCCTTGCCGGGGCGATCACAAGTCGCGATGAGGGCCTCATCCTTTCCGGCTGGCGTCGGCTCCTCCCCCTCCAACGGCAACGACGTGATGATTCCGAACGCCTCCTTCGCCTGCCTGTAATCGTCGTTGAGCATCCTCTTGATGCCGCCGCCAAAGCTGATGTTGTACGTGGACATCAGGCCGTCGTAGACGATCCTGCCCTTGAAGGGCAAGAGTGCCGTCTCGATCAGCCTCGGCAGATAGGGGCCGATGAGTTCCTCCAACGGATCGGTCAGGCCCAGAACGCCGTAGGCCTTGTTCGGAAAACTGCCGCTGGCGAGGAAGACTGTGTACTTGGCCAGGTAGCGGAAGACATAGAACTTCTCGACAACGGCGTGCTTCCAAGAGGCGACGATCTCCAACTGGTCAACGGACAAGCTGACCGGGTTCTCCTTGACGAACTCGTCGATCAGTTCCCGATGGGCGAAAAGGGCATCCCGAATCGCGACCCTGGCCTGCGCCGGGGTGGATAGGTACTCGGCGGAATTCGAGAACTGCTCTGGAGAGACCTGGAGATTCCGGTTTACGAAAGAAAGCAGCGCCGGATACAGGTCGTAGAACAGCTCGCCGTCGTCGAATGAGAGTTTCATGGTGCTTCACTACGCCGTTGGCTGCTGCGTTGTCTGGCTGTCCCCGCTCCGTTCAGATACTCCCGCCGCTTCTCCTCTGGGAACCGCTCAATGGCGTAACGCAACATCGTTCGCGGCATCACCCGGCAGTGCTCGGCGAGGAACTTCTCCAGCACCCCCACGTCTCTCTTCCCAACCTCCCTCAGCATCCAGCCCACCGCCTTATGGATCAAGCCCTCCTTGTCCCCGAGCAGCTTCCCGGCGATCCTGATGGTGTCGCCGAAGTCGCCGTGACGGATGAACCAGTGGGTTGCCAGAATGCTGATTCGCCGTTCCCAGAGGCTGGCCGACTTCGCCAGCCGGTCGAGCGGCTTGCGGCTCCTGGCTTCCAGGTGGCCACCGACGATCTGTGGAGCCGAGAGGTCTACCAAATCCCAATTGTTGATGTGCCGGGTGTTGGCGAGGTAGAGGTCGTAGATCGACTTCCTGGCGGCGCCGTCCCCCTTCTCGAATTGGCCGATGAGAATGACCAGGGCCAGCAGTCGCTGCTCATGGATTTCGCAGTGCAGAAGGCGTTCGACATCGCCCAGCGGCAGGCTCTTGAACTCCTTGGCAACCTTCCTGATCACGGGCACCTTGACCCCGATGAATCGGTCACCTTCACCGTACTGGCCGGGGCCGGTCTTGAAGAAGCGGGCGAGAAGGGCGGCCTGTTCCGGGCAGGCGAAACTGCGGAGGCGTTGTTGGGCCGTCTTCGCGTCGGATGTCCGTCCAACTTCTCTACTGGTTGCGGCTCGTTTGCGGCGATCCATGCTACCGATGTTCTTCCTCTTAACTGGGACTCCTCAAGCTCGACCTGGACACCTCACCGACTATGCCTGCCTCCTTCTCTCTTGTCCTCCCTTTCGAATTCATCGCAGGTCCCCACCATGAATTATGTGCGGCGGATGGAATCGAGCATCTCGGATTCGAGGCCGGACTCGGCCTCGGCCAGTTCCTCGGCGAAGCCCAAGCAGGGAAGTGGCACCCGGCGGTCGGTACTCCAATTCTATCGATTGAAGGAAAGCGGCAAACCTCCCCCGGCCGCACCATACCGGTTCAAGAACCGGGGCCGCCCACGGGAGGTCAGGAGCCCTGGTCTTCTTGCCACCAGGGGGATCGACAGAAAGAAGAGAGGGGGGCGGGGCAGGACGAAGGGAACTCGCCATGCACCCTCGAAAGAGGGGTAGCTCTTGGCCGCTTTGACAGCCCATGATGGTGGGAAGATGATTCCCTTCTCGTCGATCCAGCGTCGCCGGAGTTCTCGCCGTGTATCACCGCCGGACCGTGCTGATTGGTTGTTTGGCTACCGCTGTTTTGTGTGCCGGTCTCTCGCAAGCGGCCCAGCCGCAAGCCGAGGCCACGGAGCCGCAGGCCGGGACCGAGCCTGGCAAGCTCCGCACCTGGACGGATGCCTCGGGGCAGTTCAAGATCGAAGCGGCGATGGTGTCTTTTGCCGATGGCAAGGTGCAACTGCAGCGGGCCGATGGATCGCCCCTGGTTGTGCCGGTCGAACGCCTCAGCAAGTCGGACCGGGCCTACGTCACCGCGGAGCTTTCGCGGCGGCGGCGTGCAGCGCGAAAACAGGAAGCGAAATCCGGGCCATCCGCCGAAGGACCTTCCCCTGCCCAGGCCGGAGGGACCGACTGGCCCGGCTGGCGCGGGCCGCTGCGGGACGGCAAGTCGCCCGACACGGGTCTGCTGAAGGAGTGGCCCGAGGGGGGCCCGCCGCTGCTCTGGCACTCCCAGGGGATCGGTGAGGGATACTCATCGGTGGCCGTGGTCGGCGGCCGGGTCTACACCACGGGAAAGGTCGACGAGCGTCTGGTGATTTCCATATTCGATCTGGAGGGGAAACGGCTCAAACAGGTTCCCCACGACACGGCGTGGACGAAGAATTACCCCGGCGGGCGTTCGACGCCCATGATCGACAACGGAAACCTGTATCTGGTATCGGGCCACGGGCTGGTGGGCTGCTACGACGCGGAGTCGATGCAGAAGCGGTGGTCGGTGCACATGAGCGATTTTGGCGGCAGCCCTCCGGAATGGGGCTATGCGGAGTCGGTTCTGATCCTGGGCAACCTGGCGGTCATCACCCCTGGCGGATCGAAGTGCATCGTGGCCCTGAACAAGAACACGGGGCAGCCCGTCTGGGCCAGCAGCGGGTTCGAGGCCGGCCCCCAATACAGTTCCTGTTACGCTTTCGAGTTCGGCGGCGTGCCGATCGTTGTTGCCGGGACCCACAAGGGGCTGTTTGGCGTCGACGGGCGCAACGGCCGCGCCCTGTTTTCCGATCCTTTCGCGTCGGGCAATGTGGCCAGTTGCCCCACGCCGGCGGCGGCCGACGGCTATGTTTTCTGGGCGGTGGGCTATGGCCAAGGGGGCGTCTGCATGAAGCTGGAGGGCGCTCGCGACCGGATCGGGGCCCAGCAGGCCTGGACGACCAAGGACATGGTCTGCCACCACGGCGGCTACATCATCCATGAAGGGCATATCTACGGCAACAATGACGGGAGCTGGTCGTGCATCGAGCTGGCCAGCGGCAAGACCGTCTGGCAAGAGCGGGGCGTCGGCAAGGGGTCGGTCTGTTTTGCTGACGGGATGCTCTACCTGTTCGGCGAGGGGGGCGGAAAGGCGGCCCTGGCCACGTGCTCCCCTTCAGGCCTGGAGATGCGCGGCGAGTTGACTGTTGAGGGGGAAGGTCCCAGTTGGGCCCACCCGGTGGTCATCGGCGGCCGGCTCTACCTGCGCTATGCCGACAATCTCTACTGTTTCGAC
>CAZLWV010000138.1:12053-21333 GCA_964563135.1 uncultured Planctomycetaceae bacterium | reverse complement strand
ACCAATGGCCAACGACCAATGACCAATGGCCAATGACCAATGACCCCTCCCCCCTCCGCAGCACCCGCTTCCCTCGCGGGCCATCCTCGGCTCTTTGACAACTTGGTTAAGCTGTGATTTCTTTCGGGCCGGTCCTTCGGTCTGGTGAAGCACCTGTGAGGCGCCGGATCCTAAAAACGGGATCCTAAAAACAGTGGATCACCCCATAGAAAAAGCCTTGCGTAACTCATTGCCACGCAAGGCTTTTCTGAGTGCCCCCCGTTGGACTCGAACCAACGACCCGCTGATTAAGAGTCAGCTGCTCTGCCAACTGAGCTAGGAGGGCCTCCCTTACCGGGATAGACCTTTTATCATAGCGTTTGGTTCGCTGACCTCAAGGGGGGAGGGCCGAAGTGGCCGGCACCACCGGCACCGGCGCGGCCGATCACTTGCAGGCCGTACCGGCCGGCGCCCGGCGCTCCCTGGCCGTGCCGGCCGCGGGGGTTTCTTGAATCGCCGCCAGAAGTCGCCTCGCTCAGGTTTGCCCAGTTTCGCACGTGGCCGCACCCTGCAGAACCGCGCCGCGATTCGTTGAGCACTCGGTGCTGTTCCGCCCGCCGGAAAGCCGGGTGTTCCGCCTCTCTTGCCTCCCAGCCCCCCGCCTTGCGAACCCCCAGATCGTATCGTAGAATTTCCGCTTGCCGGTTCGGCCTTCGGCCGACCCATCCCCCTCGCCGGAGTGGCGGAATGGCAGACGCGCTGGATTCAAAATCCAGTGAGGGCAACCTCATGAGGGTTCAAGTCCCTCCTCCGGTACTCATTGCCAAATAAGGACTTGCGCCCGCTGGTCGCAAGTCCTTCTTTGTGGGGCCCCGTTCACACCCCCCCTCTGTCCCCGTCACATTCTGCGCATCCGGGCTGTTTATCCCAAACTGCCGCCAGTGGACCTGCCGGCGTGTCACGGGCGCCAATCTGCGGGCGGTTTCTGATTCGGCAGGGCGGCGGGCCTGCCCGATCACATACCTCTTCCGTGGCCTAGAGTTTCCCATAGGCGGATGGTGTTTCGTGTGCTTGTGGGCAGCGGTCGCCTGCGCGGTCGGCCCGTTCCACGAACCTCTCTGCCGCGTTTCCAGAAGATCGCCGTGTTCCGTTTGCAGTCGCCCGCGCAGGCAGTGCGGGGAGGGAGACAGGCGGACGCCCGGCCTTCTTTCCGGTCTCCCGCCGGGAGGCCGCCAGCACTTTCCATCCAGACATCCCTGGAAACTCACGACCAACGAGAGCAGGTAGAAGGAGTATCCCATGAAGTACCTCGTCAAGACCGGCAATGGAATTCATGGGCCGTTTTCGGCCGCCGAACTGGCAAGCCACCGTCAGCAGGGACTGCTCGGGCCGGATACGCTCTGTGCGGAAGAGCACGATCCAGACAATTGGCGTCCGCTCGACGGCCTGCTGATATCCTCCTGGGGCTCCGAAATGACGTCCGCCGCGGCGGCCGGGCCGTCGCGAAGTGCGCCAGCACTCTCGCTGGCCAGTCTGCCCGGCAAGGGGGTACTGGTCATGCTCGCGGTGGCGGCGATATCGGCAATTCCCGCCTTTCGGGCAATGGAGACCGTCAGATCGCAGATGGCGCTGACCGAGCAGCAGGCTTGCCAGACGCCGGACGGACCGCAGCTCGAGAACCGGCGGGATGCGTTGGCCCATCGTTCCGGCGAACCTGCCATCGACCTGTTCCAGAGCCGCGTCCCCCAGGCGGAAACTGCCGACAGCGGCAAGAGTTCCGGGATCGGCCCAAAATACCTCCTGATGCTGTTGGTCGTGTGCGTCCCCTTGCTCGGATTGGCGTCGATGGGCATCGGGCCGGCCACCATCAGTCGATTGACGGCGCAGTTCGGCTCGGCCATGAGGCGGCCTCCGGCCGCAGCCGGTGGAGCCGCCACCTGCCTGCCCGCCCTTTTCGCGGTGGGGATCGGGACTTTCCTGATCACGCAACCGCCCCTGCTGACGATCACACGCATTCTTCAGATGGGCCGGGACCGCGCAGGTTCCGATCTGTTCAGTTCTGCCATCGCATACGATCCGCGTTCGAGTGTCCAGGAGACGCTCGACGTGGCTTTCCAGTTCGCAATGGCTGCCCTGGTGCTGGCGGCGGCGGTGTGGGCGGCGCGACGTTGGAAGCCCGAACTCGACCTTCGGCAATCGGCCCTCCTGGTCAGTCCGCTCGTCCTGGTGCTGATTCCAGTGGTGGGCGAATGCGCCAATGGCGGCCGCGACCTGTCCTTTCAGTGCGCCGCCCTGGTGGTGGTGTTCGGCAGCCTGTACGCCCTCGTCCACTTCTTCGCCGCCAAGGTCGCACGCTGGGTGCCCCCGCTGAAACGCGGTGGCATTGACTGACGTCTGCGCGGTCAGCAACGGATAAAGCAGGTCGCCCTGAAAGAGGACTGCCTGTTCGTTGCCAGCTCGGCTAACAGGGGCGTAAATACTAGGCTTTTGATGCTGGTCGGCACGCCGCGGAATGACCTGGACGCGGCTGTGCGTCAGGGACATGCCGAACCGGTTGCTGGCCGGAAACAGCCACTGCGACCGGCTACTTCCGTGGAGCTGGACTATCTGGCATCCCAGAGCGATTCGCACCTGCCGTGCCGACGAGCGCCGGGATCCGTTCTGCCTGCCAATTCCTTCGATCACCTCACCGAACTTGAGCGGCACACCGACCAATTGGCGGCCACCCCAGGGAACCGGGCGTCCTGGAATTGCCGCCAGACCCTCGCGGCCGGCATGGCCTGCGAAGCCGCGTCTCCAGTCGGCAACGGAAGAACCGCCCTCCGTCGGGTCTGTTGATCGCCTCGGCGAAAAACAGTTGACGCGGCTGCGGCAAGTGGTTACCGTGAAGCTGCACTTGAATGCGGGAGTTCGCGCCCCGGTGGGGGATCGTTCTTGTCGTCTCCCTTCTCAAGGGCTCTTTTCCAGGGGAGGATTTGGTATGGCGGTGGAGTCAACCGATCGCGGACTGGCCCAGGAACGGCTCGCGCTGTTTGCCGACCGTATCCAGACGATTCGCACCAGTCTTCACGAAGTGGTCGTCGGCCAGGACGAGGTGATCGACCAGTTGCTGACCTGCGTGCTCACAGGCTCCCACGCGCTGCTGGTCGGGGTGCCCGGGCTGGCCAAAACGCTCATGATCAAGGCCCTTGCCTCCGCCTTCGACTGGAAGTATTCCCGCATCCAGTTCACCCCCGACCTCATGCCGGCCGACGTGACGGGCTACGAACTGCTCGGCTCCCGCGATGGCCAGCAGGGCCCCACCATGGTCTTTCGCCCGGGACCCGTGTTTGCCAACCTCGTGCTGGCCGACGAGATCAACCGCGCCGCCCCCAAGACCCAGTCGGCCCTGCTGGAGGCCATGGCCGAACGGCACGTCACCGTCGGCGGCGTAACCTACCCGCTCAAGCTGCCTTTCCTCGTGGCCGCCACCCAGAACCCGATCGAGCAGGAAGGCACCTACCCGCTTCCCGAGGCCCAGCTCGACCGTTTCATGATGGAGATCCGTATCCCCTACCCTTCCCCCGACCAGGAAGAAGACGTGGTGATGCGGACCACCAGCGGCACGCCCGACCTGCCGGCAGCGGCCCTGACGGGCGATGAGTTCCTCGAGCTCCACCAGCTCGTGCTGGCCGTGCCGGCTGCCCGCAACGTGGTTGCCGCGGCCGTTCGTCTCAGTGGCATGAGCGCTCCTGCTGGGACGCACAACACCCGCGCTCGAGGATGTCCAGGCCCTGGCGCTGCCGATCCTCCGCCACCGCGTCATCGTCAACCACCGGGCGATCGGCGACTCGGTGACCTCGGAAGACGTTGTCGGCAAACTGCTCCAAGAGCCTCTTTGCTGATGGGGATCCGCCTGCCGAGCTTGCCAGTCCCATGCCATCCCTGAAGTGTTACGGTGGTCCTTCATGAACCCTCAACCGGTCAGCCGATTCCTGGATCTGCACTCCCTGGCGGCCCTGGCCGACATGCGGTTCACAACGCGCCACCGCATCGAGGGGGCCTACAGTGGACGCCACCAGTCGCGGCAACAAGGCGGCGCCGGCGAGTTTGTCGACTTCCGCGAGTACTCCGGCGCCGAGGACCTGCGGCGGCTCGACTGGAAGGTGTTTGCCCGCACCGGCAAGGCGTTTGTCCGGCTGCACCAGGAAGAAACCAACCTCCACTGCACCCTGGCCATCGACGGGACCGGCTCGATGCGGTTCGGCGCCGCCGACCGCAGCGGGGCCGGGTCCAAGCTCCAGTACGTCCAGTACCTGGCCACCGCGCTGAGCCATATCATCAGCCGCGGGCAGGACCAGGTCGGCCTGGCCGTGCTCGACGGCTCCCTGCGAACGGTGCTGGCCCCGGCCAGCATGGCCACCCACATCCAGCGGCTCCAGCAGATCATCGCGGAGCTGGAAACCAGCCCGTCAACCACCATGGCCGACGGCCTGCGAAGGCTCTTCGAGCAGAGCCGCCAGCGCGGCGTGCTGGTCCTGATGAGCGATTTCCTCGTCGACGATCTGGAAGACGTGTTTGCCGCCCTGCGGCTGTTCCGCCATCGCGGCTGGGAGGTCGTCGTCCTGCACCTGGTGCACCCCGACGAGGAACGGCTCCCCGACGGCACCGCCTTCCGCTTCGAGGGGATGGAAAACGATGGCCGCCTGGACTGTTCCCCTGCCGAAATCCGTGCCAGTTACCAGGAGATTTTTGGCCGATACCTGACCGCGGTCCGCCGGCTTGCACTGGCCGGCGGCTGCGACTACCGCCGCGTTTCGACCGCCGTTTCCTACCTCCATGTCCTGGGAGGCTTTCTGGTCGAACGCGCCGGCTGACCCCGAACCAATCACCCCATCGTCCCCGGATTCACTACCACCCGGTCCCGTTGATTCCTGCTTCCAGCCACTCCACCTGAACCCGCCGGCCGGACCGCTCCGGCCGGCCACCAACGATCATCGACACGGCCATGTCTTTCACCCATCCCTGGGCCATCTGGATCGGCATTTTCGCGGCAGCGGTGCCCGTGCTGATTCACTGGCTCACCCGCCCTCGCCCCAGGCGGATGCCGCTGTCGACCTTGCGGTTCGTCATCCAGGCCGTTCAGCAGCGCCGGTCCCGCAATCGGCTGCGCGACTGGATCGTTCTGCTGCTTCGCACGGCCGCCATTCTCATGATCGCCCTGGCGGTCGCCCGGCCGCGTCTGGGCCGCCTCCCTTCGGTAGCCGAGGACGAGGCGGGCGATGCCGTTCGGGTCGTGGTCCTCGACGTGAGCCAGAGCATGGCCGTCCGGGAAGGGGTCTCTCAGACCCTCCAGCGAGGCCGGACCACGGCCGCCCAGTTCCTCCGCTACCGCCCCGGGCTGGGAGTCAACCTGATCCTGGCCGCCGCTCAGCCGCGGGCTGTCTTCCCCGAGGTGTCGACCAATTTTGAGGCCCTCCGCGATGCCCTGGCCGAAGCCCAGCCGTGCCCCGAGCGGCTCGACGTCCGCCGTTGTCTGGAGATGGCCGCCGAGATGCTCCTCCCCGCTTCGCCAGAAGACAAACGCCGCCGCGAACTGGTCCTCGTCAGCGACTTTCAGCGCAGCAACTGGACGCGTGCCGATTTCTCCCTGCTCCCGGAAGGAACCAGGATCCATCTCGAATCGGTCGCGTCTGAAGAGCAACCCAAGAACTTCGCCGTCTTGCGGGCTTCGGCCACGTCGGTCGAGTCGGGCGGCCCCACGGTGCGTCTGGAAGCCGAGATAGGCAACTTTTCCCCTGCGCGCGAGCTGTTGCCCCTGGTGGTTGCGATCGGCGACCACACCTGGCGTTTCGATGTCGATTGCCAGCCCGGGCAAACCACGACCCTGGTGGAGGAACTGGAGGTCCGCGACTCCGGTTGGCAGACCGGCTCGGTGCGTCTGGTTTCGCTCGACGATTGTCTGCCGGCTGACAACGCCCGCGGGCTGGTCGTCGAGCTTCGCGGCGCCCCGCGCTATGCCCTGATCACCCGGCAGCCGCCCCACGAGCGTCCCTCGGCAAGCCATTATCTCCAGTGCGCCCTGCTCCCCGATCAGGAACCCGGCAGCGGACCCGATTCCCGGCTGACCCGGATCGATCCGGATGAGATCGACGTTGGCGCCCTGGGCGCCGCCGATCTGGTTCTGCTGGCCCGGCCCGGCCGGCTCCCGCCAGGTGCGATCCGCCTGCTGGAGGAAATGCTCCGTCGCGGCCGTCCGATCCTCTACCTGGCCTCCGATGCCTCCGACGCCCAGAACCTGGCCCTGCTGGCGGGCGATCAGGGGGTTCCGATGCCGGTCGAGTTCGTTCCTGCCGCCAGCGCCCAGTCGCTTCGCGGCCGGACCCTCGGCCAGATTGCCACCCAGGCGGGACCTTTCCGCATCCTTGGCGACCAGTGGAGCGAAACTATCAGCCAGTTGCGTTTCAACGGCGGCCTGGTCTCGCGCCGCAGGGAGCGCGGCCTTCAGGACGATGTGCTGGCCGCCTACGGCGATGGCTCCGCATGCCTGGTGCTCACGTCGTCCGAGGCCGGAAATCTGGCCGTCCTCAACGCCGATCTCGACGCCTCCAACCTGCCCCGCAGTCCGGTCTTCGTGCTCATGATCGGCGAATTGGTGGGCCAGCTCACCGGCCGGGAGTCGAGCTGCCTGGAGGCCTATTGCGGCGAGTCGAGTGTCGTTCACTTGCCGGCGCAGGCGGCGGCTGCGGCCGAACTCCGGATCGCCCCCTCCGCCTCCGACAGCGCCGGCGGCGAGGCATCCCTGGGCCAGCTCGTCGACAGCCAACTCGGGGTGGCCTGGCACTGGCCGTCCCCCGGCCTGCCGGGAACCTATGAGGTTCGCCATGGCGACTCGGCCGTCTTCGCCCTGGCGGTCAATTTGCCGCCCGAGGAGAGCCGGCTGGAATGCCTGTCCGAAGAGGTCCTTACCGAACGCCTGGGGACCGGGCGACAGGTGTCGTATCGCGGAGCCCACGCCCGGCAGCCGCTCCGCGACGACCTGTGGAGCACGCTCCTGGCCGTGTGTGTGGTCCTGCTGATTGCCGAAGTCGTCAGCTTGTTGAGTTTCCGAACATGAGCGTCTGATTCCCCAGTCGACCCGAGAACCGATGCGACAGATTGTCTTCGAGCCCCTGATTCCGCTTTCGCTCTGGGTCCTGCTCACCGTGGCCGCGGCCGCGGTGCTGGCACGGTACCTTGCGGGCCTCGGCGCTCGGCTCGACCGCCCGCGTTGGCGAGCGGTCTGCGTGCTCATGATCCTGGCGATCCTCCTGCCGCTCTTGATGCTGCTGAATCCGACCTGGCTCGAGCGAATGCCGCCTCCTCCCGGCAAACCCCGGCTGACGATCCTCGCCGACGCCTCGGCCAGCATGGCCGCCGGGGGCGACGAGAAGGGAAACTCCCGTTTCCGTCTGGCCGCCGACATGGCCGCCCGCACCGCCGATCAACTCAAGGACCGCTACGAGATCGAGATCCGCACTTTCAGTGACCGCACCGCACTCTCCTCCCCCGAGCAGTTGCCCGGCTGCAAGGCCGACGGGCAGCACTCCGATCTGGCCCAGGCGATCAGCGAGGTTCTCCAGGCCACTCGCCCCCAGGGACAGGCGATCCTGATGCTGAGCGACGGCATCCACAACGCCGCCGGGGGTACCACCGCGCTGCGCCGGGCCATTGCCGCTGCCGACGCCACGGCCACGCCCATCTATGCGGTCACGCTGGGTGGCCAGGTGCAGGTCGACGACCTGGCGGTGGAGCTTCCCCGCCCCCGCGAACTGGGATTCGTTGGCCAGAAACTCCCCGTCGTCGCCAGAGTCAACCGCCTCGGATCGGCAAGCGGAGACACCAAACTCCAGCTCTGGCGGGACGAGAAGCTCCTGGAGGAGCATCCGCTTTCGCTCAGTATCGACGGCCACGGGGAGCACGTCTTCCAGCTCACCGAGCCGGCCGAAGGACTCTACCGCTATGAAGTCCGGCTGTCGCCGGTTGCGGGGGAGGCGACCGAGGCCAATAACCGAGCCACGCTCCTTGTCCGGACTGTGGCTGAACCGGTGCGAATGCTTCTTCTGGAAGGCAAGCCCTACTGGGATACCAAGTTCCTCCTCCGCACGCTCTCCCACGATCCATCGGTCGAACTGACGGCCGTCGTTCGCCTCACCGAGGACCGGCTGCTTCAGCGCAAGTTCACGCGTGTACCCGGCCAAGGGTCCGAAAACGCGGCGGCGGCTGGATCGCCCGAGGGAAACGCCCCCGCCGCTACCCGGGTCGATGAAGAGATCACCTACCTCAAGGGTGCCGCGGAACTTCTGGCCGACCCGAAACGGCTGGAGGGCTATCAGATCGTCGTCCTCGGACGCGACGCCGAGGTGTATCTCCAGGAGGACGCGATCGGCACGCTCGAAAAATGGCTCAAGGACGAGGAAGGTTCCCTCGTCTGCTTCCGGGGGCCGCCGGCCACCTTGATCAGTCAGCGGCTGGCCCGCCTGATGCCGGTCAAGTGGACTCCGACCGCGGAAACGCGGTTTCAAATGACCATGACCGAGGCCGGCCAGCACATGCGCTGGATCGATCCGGCCGCCGCCGCGACTCCGGACCTGACCGGCATGCCCACCGTGGCTGCCATGGCACGGGCGGAGATCCGCTCCATGGCCGAGGTCCTCGCCGAGGCCGCCGCTGACGGCGACCAGGCAGCCGTGCCCATGATCTCCTATGTCCGCATCGGCATGGGCAAAGTCGTGGCGGTCGAAGGGGCCGGCATGTGGCGTTGGGCGTTCCTCCCGCCAAAACTCCAGGACCGCGACCAGATCTACCAGCAGCTCTGGACCGGCCTGGTCCGCTGGCTCGCCTGCAGCGCGCAGTTGCTCCCCTCCCAGAAAGCGGCTTTTTCCGTTCCCAAGACGACCTTCAGCTCTACGGAGACGGTCGGCATCGACCTGGTGGTTCGCGCCGAGTCGCTTGCCCAAGGCATGCCCACCGTGCGCCTGGCCGGACTGGATCGGGGTGAAACGCAGGAGATCGTACCCTCGCCTTCGGGAACCTCTCCCGGCCAGTTTCGCGTCGTCTTCGGTGAGCTGTCCGAGGGACGCTATCGAGCCGAGGTGTTTCTGCCGGGCGGCACCGCTCCAGCCGCCCAGACAGCCTTCGACGTTCGTTACGGCAATCTCCGCGAGGTGCTTGAACTCACGGCCCGGAGCGACCTGATGCGAACCATTGCCGACGAGAGCGGCGGGGCCGTGCTCGAATCGTACCAGCCGCAGCAACTTGCCGATCGGTTCGAGGCCCACCT
>CAZLWV010000138.1:0-12043 GCA_964563135.1 uncultured Planctomycetaceae bacterium | reverse complement strand
GCGGAGCCGGCCCGACCGGATCGTTCGCCGCGAGGCCTGGGACCGTGTCTGGGTCCTGCTTTTCGTGCTCGGGTCGTGGTCGGTCGCCTGGGGACTTCGCAGACAGTCGGGACTTGTATGAGGCGGCAAGCCGTGACACAAACAACACTGGCAACGCGACTAAGCCGGGTCCGCCGGCGACTGATGATCGTGGGGGGCTCCGCGGCCATCGTCTGGGGCTGTCTTGCGGCCCTCCTCATGCTGACCGCCTCCGTGTGGCTCGACCTGGTCTGGGAGCTGTCGCCCCGCTGGCGGATCGCACTGGTCGGCGCAACCCTTGCCGTTTCCCTGCTGGCCATCGCCCGGCTGGCTCGCTTCCTTCTGGCCGAAGCCTCGGGGCAGGCTGTCGCCGCACGAGTCGATCGCGCCGGGGCAACCGGCGGTGTCGTGCTCAGTGGATGGCAGCTTGCCTGCCGCTGGCGACCGGTGGACGAACGGGCGCTCACCGCCGGGCTGGCCGAACTGGCCGTTGAGCATGCATCCGCGGTGACTGCCGCCGTCCCCGTGAGAGAGGCGGTCCCGGCCCGCCCGCTGGTTCGGCCGGCACTGGCGACCTTGGCATCGCTGGCGGCGATTGCGGTCGTCACGGTTTGTTTTCCCGTCCTCGCCCGGACTGAGTGGCGGCGATTCGCCTTCCCCTGGTCCGATGTTCCCGCCTATTCCCGCAACACGTTCGAGGTCCAGCCGGGCGATGCGGAGGTTCTCTATGGCGGCGACTTGGCCGTTACGGTCACCGTCTTTGGCCCGCCCGTCGAGCGGGTCGAACTGGTCCTCCAGTCCTCCCGGGGCGAAGAGATCGTGCCCATGTTTGCCGATTCCGGTGGCAAGTGGCAGACCTCGCTCAGCCGGATTATCGAGCCGGCCGGCTACTATGTCCGCGCCCACCGCGCCCGCAGCCAGCACTACCAGATCCGCGTGGTCACGATCCCTCGCATCGAGCAGGTTCGCGTCGAGATCGTTCCGCCCGACTATACCGGGCTGGCTTCCTACAGCGGCGCGGTTCCCAAGGACGGGATCGCCGGCCTGCCGGCCACGAAAGTATCGCTGTTTGCCCGCAGCAACCGCCTCCTTTCCGGAGGCACGATCGCGCTGCGCGGCAAGACCGAAACGATCGAGGTGGCCATGCAGCCCCTGGCCGAGAACCAGCACGAGGTGGTCGGAAAGTTCAACATCTCCGGCGACGCGAAACTCGTCCTGGCCATTACCGACGAGGCCGGCCAGGCCAGCCGCGAGACCTACGAAGCCTCGATCATCCTGCTGGTTGACGAGACCCCCTTCGTCCGCCTCCTCCAGCCGCGACCCCAATCCCTGGCCACGCCTACGGCCAACCTGCCGGTGGTCGTCTCCGCCGAAGACGATTACGGCCTGTCGAGCGTCAAGCTCTATCGGAGCCTCAACGACTCACGGGCGATGCCGGCCGAGATCCCCACCGCGCCGCGGGTATCCCGCCGGGTCTACGAGCAGCTCTACCTCCCTTTGGGCCAGTACGGGGTGCAGCCGGGCGACGAGATCAAGCTGTTCGCCCGCGCCGAAGACAACGACCCCGCCGGAGCCAAGGGATCGGAAAGCACGGTGGTCGTCGTCACGATCATCTCCCAGGAAGAGTTCGATCGCATGACCGTCATCCGCAAGGGCCTGGAGTCCCTCACGTCGAAATACCGCGAGGCAAGCCGGCGTCTGGAATCGCTGGCTGCCGAAATGGAGTCGCTCCGCGACGAGCTGGCCAAGGCCGATCCCGGTTCCGTCGCAGCCGAGCAGATGCGAAAACGTCTCCAGGATCTGCAAAAGCGATTCCAGCAGGAGGCCGATGCGATCCGCAAGCTGGGTGAGAACCGGTTGCCCTTCGACCTCGACGAGTACCTGAAGGCCGAACTGGAAAAGGCGGCCGGTCTCTCCCAGGAGCTCGCCCAAGCCCTCCAGAAGCTTGCCGAAGAAGAGGCGGCCCGCAACGCCGACCTGGCGGCCCAGCTTGCCGAACTGCTCAAGCGGCTCGGCGGGCAGCGCGACGAGTTTGAACAGGCGGCGATCGAGCCCCTCGAGTGGCTCGAAGGGATCTTCCCGCTCATAGCCGACCAGTCGCGTTTCGTCACCCTCGTTCTGCGGCAGATGGACCTGGCCGAGCGGCTTGCCTCGCTCAAGGGGATCGATTCAGTCGACGCCGGCACCAAGGCCCGCATGCGGGATCTCGAAGAGCAGCAGCGCCAGATCCGCAACGACCTGTCGACGCTGCTCGACGATATCAAGAACCACGCCGAATCGCTCCCCGACGACGAGCGGCTGGATGTCCTTCACGACACGGCCATGCAGTTCGTCAAGGGTGTTCGAGAGAGCGGTGCCTTCGAAGCCATGACTGACGCGGAGACGGCTCTGGCCGAGTTCTCCGGAACAGAGGCCCACGAGAAGGCCCGGCTGGCGGCCGAGATCCTCCAGGAATTCCTCAGCCTTGTCGAAAACGGCCAGGGTCCGGCAGGCCAGGGCAAACCGTGCCTTGCGTTTCAACCCACGCTCGCCCGCGGACTGGGCGACACGATCGGCCAGCTCCTGGCCGCCATGGGGCTCGGCTCCGGCCTCGGTGCCGACGGCCTCGGCGCCGGCGGCTACAGTGCCGCACGCAATGGCAGCATAGGCCTCTACGGCGGATTGCCCAGTACGACCGGCAGCGGCGATGGGCCGGTCGGCCAGGCCCTCCCTCCGGGCGGCAACACGACCGGCGGCACCGGCAGCGAAACCTACGGCGGGGCGAACCCCGATCGCGATTCCCTCACGGATCTGCCCGGCATGGACCAGGCCTCGGGCACGGGCAGCGAAAACATTCCCCCCCGCTACCGCCGCAAGGTCGGACAGTACTTCCAGCGCCTCGCCGACGAGGTGGGAACGCCCTGAGGGAAGAAGCCGAAACACGAAGAAGGATTTTCTCATGCACATCCGCATTTCGGATTTCGCATTTCCCCTGGAGATTCGGATTTCCCCTGCCATGTTTTCCAGAATGCTGCTTGCATCCGCGTTGGTCGCCTTTGCCGCGGCCGCTCTGGCGGCCGACTCTGCCGCCCCTGCCGGTTCCTCGGCCCCGGCAGTCGACACTCGCGCCGGCGGCGGTGAACCCGACGGGATTGTCCAGGTGGCCAATCTCGTCTATGCGGGCACCAAGAGCAGCCACTGCTTCTCCGACCATTTCCTCGTCAAGGCGGAACAGGATTCGACCATCTCCACCAGTCGCCGCTTTCACGCCGTGAAGCTCGACGGCGAGGAGGTTTATGCGTTTCCTCTGCTGCTGATGACCGGCGAGGGAGACTTCCGCCTGGCCGATTCGGAGCGGCAATGTCTGCGCAACTTCATCCAGCAAGGTGGATTCCTCCTCGCCTCGGCCGGCTGCTCTTCCGTCGAGTGGGACCGGGCCTTTCGCCGCGAGATCCGGGCCGTCTTCCCCGAACAACCCCTCGAACCGCTGACCATGGATCATCCCATCTTCCACACGGTTTACGAGATCAAGCAACTCGAAGCGGCGCACGGCACACCCCAGCCGCTGGTGGGTATTTCCATCGATGGGCGGCTTGGCGTCGTCTACTCCCCCGACGGACTGAACGACGTTCATCACACTGAAGGCTGCTGCTGTTGCGGAGGCAACGAACTCCGCAACGCCGTCGATATCAATGTGAATGTTCTCGCCTATGTGCTGATGTTCTGATGGCCGGTCCACGCGATGCGATTCCGTCTGCCGCGGTTGCCTCGCTGGTGGTCTGCGCCGTGGTCGGCGGATGCCGAAACAGCCCACCCCCGGGAAACCTGGCCGTTCTCGTCAGCGGCGATACGAGCGGCTGGATCACACCCTGCGGCTGCGCCTCGAACCAGTCGGGAGGGCTTCCCCGCCGCGGAGACCTCATACGCCGCAGCCGCGCCGATCGCGAGTTGCTCGTCGTCGACGTGGGTGGGGCGCCCGGCGGCACCTCGCCCTACGATCGCCTCAAGTTCGAAGCCATCCTCCGCGGCGAAAGGGCCATGGGACTGAAGGCCCACAACATCGGCCGGGCCGAAGCCGCGCTCGGCCCCGAGACCCTTCGCGACCTCCAGCGGAAGACCGGCGTGGAGTGGCTCTCGGCCAACGTGAAGGACCGCTCCGGCCAGCCGATCGGCCGGCCCGTCCAGGTTGTCGAGTGCCAGGGCCGGCGGATTGCCCTGGTGGGAGTGCTCGATCCGGCGCTGGCCGGCCCGAACGTGTCCGTCGCTCCCGTGGTCGCCAGCGTGCTCGAGGCCCTCGAGTCGGTCAAGGGCAGTTACGACTCGGCGATCGTCCTGGCCTACCTCGAGGAACGCCCGCTGCGGGAAGCGGCCGCATCGCTGCCGGAGGTCGATGTGATCGTCGGCGGACCTACCGGCCAGTCGATTCCCCCGGTGCGGATCGGCCCGACCCTGCTCACCTCGGCCACAAACATGGGCAAGTTCGTCGCAAGGCTCGACGCCCCGCCTGCCGGAGAGAAGTGGCAGGCCTCGATCATCGAGCTCGACGGCTCGTTTGCCGACGATCCCCTGCAGATGGAAAACGTCAGACACTATCGCAGCGAACTGGCCAAGCGGAGCTTCTCACCCCGGGAGACATCGTTTGTCCCGCCGGGAGGGGCGGCCGGGAGCGGCGAGGTGGCCGGCAGCAAACGCTGCGAGAGCTGCCATCCCGATCCGTACAAGAGCTGGTTCGATTCAGCCCACGCCCGTGCCTGGGAGTCGCTGGAAAGGAAGTCGGCCCATGTCGACCCCGACTGTCAGCGCTGCCACACCACAGGCTACGGCGTGCGGGGCGGATACGCCGGACTCGGCACAAAGGCCGATCGCATCGGGGTCGGTTGCGAGTCCTGCCACGGACCTTCCCTGGCCCACGTGCTCAAGGCAGACAGCCCCACCGGCTGGGCCCAGCGTGCTGCCGATAGCTGCCTGGCCTGTCACGACCTTGAGAACAGCCCCCTTTTCGACTACGACGTCTATTGGTCAAGAATCGCCCATGGCGACGCCTGCACCAACACGTCGCCGGAGCAGGCCAACCCATGATCGAATCACCCCTCCACGCAGGACAGGTTTCCCGCCCGTCCAGCCAGGCGCTCTTTTCTGGAGCCCAGGTATCCTGGTTGTCCCGGTCGGATGCGATCCCGGCCCGCGGTGCAGCCTCCACTCCGGACCGAACCGCCGGCCCTGTCTGCCGGCCCATGGTTGCCGCTCTCGCCGCGGCCGTGATCCTGCTGTCAGCTCCGTCCTTGCCGGCCAAGGATACGGACAAGGACCGCTCCCCAAGCCCCCAGGAAGGCGTGCCACGGCCGGAAGTCAGTACCAGCGGCGGGAGTCCTGGAATCGGCTCCGGGAAGACGGATCCGCTGGCAGCGCTGCCGGGCGCTGAACTCGCCTGGCTGACCGATCTGGACGACGCAAAAAGACGCGCCCGCAACGAGCGCAAGCCAATCCTGATCCATATCACGGCCACCTGGTGTCCCGCCTGCCGCATGCTCGACCGCACGCTCAAGGAAACGGAGGTCCAGGACGCTCTGGCCCGCTGGATCTGTGTCGAGATCGACGCCGATCAGAACGAGGAGTTGGCCGGCTCGCTCGGCGTCAGCGGGGTCCCTGCTTTGCGGCTTCAGACCCCGTCGGGCCGCCCGGCCGGTTCCCACGATGGGACCCTGCCGGCCAGGCAATTGATTACCTGGCTCGACGAGCACTACAACGAGGCCCGCGCGGCGGTCGACGATGTGCTCATGGAGACCGGCCAGCCGCTCCCCCTGGATGTGGTCAAGCTCATCGGTCTGTTCGACCGCCGCGATCCGGCAATCCGCGAAGCGGCCATGCGCCGTCTGCTCCCCTACCCCGAGACGGCTCGCGGGGCGGTCGTCGAGTCCGTTCGCGATGGCAACCTGGCCACTCGTCTGGTGGCCCTCGAACTCCTTGGCGTGTGGAAGGCCCCTCTGGCCGGGCTGGATCCCTGGGACCTGGAGACCATGACCGAGCCCCGACTCGAGGCCCTCGACCGCTGGGCGGCCGACACGCCCGCTCCCAAGGCGGAGGAGGTTCTCGAGGCCGGCGAGGAGGAACTCAAGGCCGCCGCCGACCAGATCGACCGTATGCTCCGGGCCTCCGACACGGAGGCCGAAGCCATTGCCGAACGCCTCGCCCGTTTTGGCCAGCAGCTCCTTCCGGCCGTCACCCAGCGCATGGCGACCGCCGCCGGCGACCGCCCGCAGATGCTTCTGCGGGCCCTCCGCTATCGGCTCGTGGCCTCCGACGCCCTGGCCCTCCAGTGGCCGGGCGGCCTGTGGCGGCTGGCCTCATCCGAGTCTGACCAGCGCCGCAAGGCGGCCGACGAACTGGCCAAACGCGCCACCCGGCAGGATCAGTCGCTCCTGCTGGAACTGTTCAGCGATACCGATCCTCTGGTTCGCGAGATCAGTCTGCGGGGACTCCAGAACATCGGCGGTGCCCAGTCGGTGGCCGCCCTCACCCGGCTCCTCGGCGATCCCGAGCCAAATGTCCGCGCCGCCGTACTCAAACAACTCGAGGAGAATCCCCAGAAAAGCATGCTTCCGGCCGTGACGGCCTATCTGGAGAAGGAATCGGATCCCGACCTGGTTGTCCATGGCATCCGCTTCCTCCGCGGGGTCAAAGCCAAAGAGGCCCTCAAGGGCATGATGGCGCTCCTCCAGCATCCGAGTTGGCAGGTTCGGGCCGAGGCGGCCGAAGGCCTGAGCAAGTCGGAAGCCCTTTCGTCCGACTTTGGGCCCGGTGGGTCGACCGAGCAGGCGCTGAAGGTGGATATCTCCGTGGGCCTGCTGAAGCTTCTCAGCGACCGCGAACCGTTTGTCGTGGCCAAGGCCCTCGAGGGGCTCGCCGATGTCGACATGGAGGTGGCCGTCGACCACCTGGTGGGCGCCGTCAAGGCGCATCCGTCGCTGGCCCACGATATCATCCGCATCCTTGCCGCCGGCCAGCAGATGCGTCCCAAGGCCTTGCCCCATCTGGTCGCTTTCTGCAGGCACAAGGAGCCGGCCATCCGTGCCGCCGCCATCACCGGCCTTGCCCAGTCGAGCGTGGCCACCGCCGAAAAACAGCTCCTTTTCGGATTGAAGGATTCCGACACCCTTGTCCGTACCGCGGCGGCAGACGCCATGTTTTCCATGTTCGACCAGGCCAGGGAGCAGAAAGCGGAGGAATTGACCCAGAACCGTGCCCGTGATCCGTTTGGCAGTTCGTCTCGCTACGGCGAGGTGCCCAGCCCGGCCCTGTTTGATTCGATGTTCGAGAAACTCAAGGGGGTGCTCGGCAAGACCAGTGGTCCTGCCGAGCCGACGGAGCCCGCGCCGGTGGAAGTGGCACCGGCTCTTGATCTCCCCGCACAGCCGGCGCCGGCTGCTGGTACGGCTGCGGAAGCGGTCCAGGAAGACCCGGCCATGGAAGAGCCGCCGTCCGGCGCGGAAGAAGGTCAGGCCGAGACTCCGAAAGACGATTCGGAAGACAGGCTTGCGGGTCTGGTCTGGGAAACGTGGCTGGCGCAGCGGTTCGAGGGGAAGAACCGGGCCAAGTGGATCGCAGAGGCGGCTACGGTGCTGGCCACCCTCCTCCAGGCCGACAGCGCGGAAGAGCGGGTCGCGGCCGCCCGGGCCCTTGTGCCGCTGGGGCAATCCGCCGCCGCGATCCCGGTCTTGCTGGCAGCCGTCGATTCCCAGCCGTCGCTGCTGGAGCGTGGCTGTGCCGTCCTCCCCTGGCTTCCCTGGCAAGAGCGGCAGGAGACCTACGCCAGACTCCGCGGGCACGCCACCGACGCAGGCAGCTTGAATACCCTGATCGAGGCGGCATGCGGCGCCCCGGACCGCCGCATCGCCGGGCTCCTCTGGAAGGAACTGGCCGACGACTCGCTCGATGAGAACCTTGTATCGGTCCTCCAGCGGGGGCTCATCTCGGCCTATACGGGTCGCACCTACTACTGGTCGGACGACGGTCTGTCTGGGGCCGCGCTCCGCGATTTTCACCAAGCGGTCGTCGAGATGCTCGATTCGGGGAGTCTCGTTCAGCGTCTGGTCGCCATGGCCCTGTGCTCGACCTTCAAGACGCCCGAAGCCCGGCCCAAGGCAACCGCCTTCTTGAACGACCCGCAGGCCGGCGACGAACTGAAGATCGCCTCCGCCCGTTACCTGCTGCTGTCGCTTCCCGAGCGTGAGGCGGTGGCGACGGCGGTGAGGCTGCTCGGCGACGGGCGCGAAACGATCCGCGTGGCGGCCGCGGCCCGCCTGGCCGGTGTGGGCCAGGAGCTGACGGTTCTCGGGCGAGGGAGTTCTGCCAGATACGATCAGACGCTCATTTCCTACGACAGTTCCAACGGAAAACCGATCGTCCCCCTGCCGCCCAAGACGCTCAAGGTCGACGACATTCGCCCCGTTTACGACCGGGAGACCAACGAGAAGGTCCGGGCCTACCTCGGCCACCTGCTGGCCCTGTTTGGCGATGGGCGCGGCCTGGACGAGCTGATACGCTACTGGCGAGCCCATAAGGACGAGGGTTTTGAGACGTCGCTGGTCTACCAGGCGATCGCCAGCCTCGACGACGCCTCGAAGGCGCCGGTCCTGGTCGAGATCTACGAGGGGCTCGAGTCCTATAGCACCACGGATTTTTACTGGACGATCCGCCCCATGACCGGCGCTGAAATCCTCCGCCTCCGCAAACGCATCCGCGACGAGGTGGGCATGTCCGAACTCCGCTAGGCCGTTACGGTTTCCTCTTCCCTGCCCACAATTCATCTCCCAGGAGACTCCACCATGCGATCTGTGAACATGCTCGCGTCCCTTCTTGCCCTGGCTGCCGTTGCCGCGGGCGTCTCCCCTGCCCGGGCCCAGATGGGTATGGGCAGCTCGGGGCCGTCGATCGTGGGCACGGGCACAACCGTGATCTCTCGGCCGCCGACGATCGTTCAGGTCCACGTGACGATTCCCGGCAAGGGAAGCACCCTCAAGGAGGCCATCGCCAAGCTCAAGGAACGGCAGCAGAAGGCCCAGCAGCTCCTTGGCCAGCTCCAGGCCGACAGCAAGTCGATCGTCTTCAGCCCGCCAAGCCTCTCGGAGGGCAAGTCCGAGCAGCGCAAGCAGTTCGAGGCCATGGTGGTCCAGCGCATGCGGGCCATGGGACGAGAAGCCCCCAAGGGGCTCAAAATGCCGAAGATCTGTACGGTCAGCTGCAACCTGACGGCCCAATGGCCTCTGGCCGGCAAGACGGTCGAGGAAATGCTGATCGAGACGGATGCCCTCAAGGAAAAGGTCGAGGCCGCCGACCTGGCCGGTATGAAAGATGAGGAGGCTGCGTCGCTCGAAGAGGAGGAACTGATGGAGGAAATGGAAGGCATGGACGAGTTCTCGGGGTACAGCGGCAACGAAGAGATCAAACCCGGCACGCCCACCTTCAGCTATCTGGCCCGCATCACCGAGGAGGAGCGAGCCAAGGCGATGGCCGAATCTTACCGGAAGGCCCAGGCCCAGGCTGAGAGCCTGGCCGGGGCGGCCGGCGTCCACGCCGGCGCCCTGATCGGTCTGTCCGGCGGCAGCAGCGGTGAAGCCGACTACAGCGACGGGCCCTATTACGACTACGAATATCGCCAGCAGGTGATGCGGATGATGCGCGGCGCCATGGAAGAACTGAACCGCGAGATGGAGTCGGTCGGCCCCACTCCCGAGGCCGTCAAGTTCACCTTCCACGTCACCGCCGTCTACCAGTTGCAGACCCCCTGACGCCAAAACCGCCCGCCCGTCGGCCGCAAGATGCATCCGTGGGCGGGTCGCGGGTGGCTTCGGTGTGCCCTTCAACAAAGAGGAGTTGGCTATGACAGGTCGAAACAAAACTCTCGTTTGGATTCTGACCTTTTTCTCTTTCGGGTGGTTTGTCGGGGATCTGTTCGCCCAGGAAGAAACGGACGCGGCCCCAGCCCTTACCAAGGAAGCCCCTGGCATCCGCTTTCTGCTCGTCATGCAGGTGATGGGCATGCCCAACGTGCAGGAAGAGTTGAAGCTGACTGAAGATCAACTCGCGATCATGGCGGAGTTGAGAAGATCCTTACAGCAGAGAGGGCGAGGGGCCGAGGCACGGGATAAAGCGCTCGCCGCGGCCGAGGAGAAGATCAAGAGTGTTCTCTCACCCGAGCAGGCGGTTCGTCGGCGACAGATTCAACTGCAAGCCCTGGTTGTCCACGCCCTACTCCTACCCGACGTGATCGAGACCCTCGAACTTACCCAGCCGCAGCAGAATCAACTGCGAGAGATCGAAACCAAGTTCCGGGAGGACCGACGCGTTCTGGCCGGGACGCCCTCAGAAGAACGCCTGTCCAATGGACGTCAGCTTGTCAAAGAGACCATGGCGACGGCACTTGCCGTCCTCAAGCCCTCACAGCGAGAGAAGTTCGAGAAGCTGCGAGGCCCCGAATTCGACTTCAGCCGCCGCGTGCCGCCCGCGCCGGGCTATGAAGGCCGTCCACCACAGGCCGGAGGCAGGGAGCTTCCCACGGAGACACCCGACCCGTGAATCCCTCGCGGCCCATCGCTCCACGCATGACCCAAGTCACCGGTAAGCTCCAGGCTGCTGACGACTCGTTTGTCTCCCGGTGTGGCACAGCCAGGGGAGCTTTTCCGCTTTCATTCAATCGGGATGACCGTGGTCGAGCAAACGGCGGCGCCGGTACACAGAGAAGGCAGCGAAGTGGGCACACGATCGGTCATCGATGATCCGGCGGCGGTTGGACATGGGTGTATTCCAGGCACTCCGGGCCAGGAGCGGAACCGCCTGAGAGGCACGTCTCCCAGGTTCAAGAAGCTGGGCCACCCACCACGGGCGCATTCCGGTCAATTCATTGTCTGCTGGCAACCGCTGCTGGGGCGCACGCCACCTCGTCTGGCACGAGCGGGGCGAGGCGGCGTGTTTCAGTATGCCAAGTTGTCAAAGAGCCGAGGATGGCCCGCGAGGGTGCTGCGGAGGGGTCATTGGCCATTGGTCATTGGTCGGTGGTCAGTGGTCAGTGGTCAGTGGTCGGTGGTCAGTGGTCAGTGGTTGGTGGTTGGTGGTCAATGGTCCTTCGTCATTCGTCATTGGTCAGTGGTTGGCGTGGAGGGCGGGGTGGCGGGCGGAAAGGAGGGGAGCGGGTGGGGCGCGACGTTGGTCAACGGGGAGTGGAATCTGCCAAATTCTGGCCTGGAGGGGGGAGGGGGGACAGAGCGGCAGAGGACAGGACGGCACCGACGGTCTATCCCACTTCCGCAAACGGCTCATGCACGCTTGCCGAAAGGATACACAGAACGGCAGAGGTCAGAGCGGCAGAGGGTGGGAATTTCTTGGCAGTTGGGGTTTTCAAGGAGTTGTGCAACGCGAGGGTTTTGCACCGCCTTTGCATGTTGCGCGAAAAGTTGGGCGACAGGGAGTGGTGCAAGTGGTTGCGGTTGGGGTGTTTGTGGCTTCCGTCTGGAACGTAAAGTCGCACCAGCCATTGGTGGGATGGCGCAAAATTCCCTCTAGTGAGGGAGAAAACAGGGGTCAGGGGTCAGGGAGGTCAGAAGGATAGAGGACAGAGAACAGAGGACAGAGAACAGAGGACAGAAGGACGGAGGACGGAACGGCAGAGGCAAGATAGGGATTTGGGGTGTTATAGGGGTGGAGGAATTTTGGCACAAGTATGCGTGGGGTGCAAAAAAGTTGGACGCAGAGTGGCGGCGTAAGGCAATGGAGGGTCATGGATTAGGATTTTCTGTCTAGACGTAAAACGATATCACTCGGCGGAGGTATGTGCCAAAAATCGGTTACTCGTAGTTCGCAGTGGGGGTAAAAGGTGGCTGGTGGAGCATGGGACTGGGCTGTGTGTACATAGATTATGTCGTGTACAGGCGAATTGTAGCGGAGGAGGCGCTGCATGTCAATCGCAAGATTGGACAGAGGACAGAGGACAGAGGAGAATGGCACTGAAGTTTTCGTAAGTCGTTATGTTGTAAAGAAATGATATAGCAAG
>CAZLWV010000137.1:0-21408 GCA_964563135.1 uncultured Planctomycetaceae bacterium | reverse complement strand
GCTCCGGCTCCGGCCCCTGCTCCGGCTCCGGTCAAGGCGGAAGCCCCCAAGCCCGCTCCGGCTCCAGCTCCAGCGGAGAAGCCGGCCGAGGCTCCCAAGCCCGAGGCTCCCAAGCCCGACGCCCCCAAGGCTGACGCCCCCAAGGCTGACGCCCCCAAGGCTGACGCTCCTAAGGCTGACGCTCCCAAGGCCGACGCTCCTAAGGCCGACGCTCCTAAGGCCGACGCCCCCAAGCCCGAGGCACCCAAGCCTGAGGCTCCCAAGCCCGAGGCGCCCAAAGCCGATGCAGCCGCTCCTGCGGCCCCCAAGTGAGTCTCGAGTCGACGGCAGAGAAGATCTTCCCGGTCTGACTGCCCGTCTGACATGTTCCGACAAGAAAAGCCCCTTCGGCCCTCTGAAGGGGCTTATTTTTGCACGGATCTTGAGCGAGACGGCGCGACTTTCAGGCCGCCTGTGGTATGGGGCCCCCCCGCCGATCAGCCCCTTGCCTGGTAGAAGAGATAGACGGGGGCACCGATCAGTACGAGGGCTGCCCCGAGGGCGGAGTTGATGATGGCGGGTTGGCCCGCGGCAGTGGCCGCAAAATAGTCGCTCACGTCGTTGTAGAGCGTCAGCACCAGGAACAGCGCCGACGAGAGCACAAACAACGCCGGGACCCACGGATAGCCGGGCACGCGGTAGGGTCGCGGCGTGTCCGGCTCCTTGCGGCGGAGAACGAATACCCCCAGCGCACTGGCCCCGTAGAAGATCCAGCTCACGAAGATCAAGGTGTCGGTCAGCGTATCGAACGTGCCGCTCAGCAGAAGCAGGATGCTCCACACTCCCTGTGCCACCAGCGAGGCGGCCGGCGTGTGAAAACGTGGATGGGCCACGCCCAGAAACCTCGGGAACACGTTGCGCCGCGCCATCGAGAAGTACACTCTCGCACTGGCCAGGATGATGGCATTGGTGGCGCCGAAGGTCGACACCATCACCACCAGGGCGATCCAGCGCCCCCCGCCGGCAAAGCACCTCTCCGCCACGTCCGCTGCAACCAGCTTCGAGCGGGCCATGATATCGACCGGCAGAACCCACGCGTAGGCCAGATTCATCGCCACGTAGATCGCGATGGCGGCCGTCATGCCCAGCAGCAGGCTGCGCGGCAGGTTTCGCTGGGGCTCCTTTACCTCGCCGGCGACGAAACTGATACGGTTCCAGCCGTCGTAGGCCCAGAAGGCCCCCTGCATGGCCGCAGCCATGGCCACCACCAGGGCCAGCCCTTCGGGCCGGATCGTGCTGCTGGCGGCAGTGAGATTCGCCACCGAGCCGCCGGTCGGCAGAAAGAAGGCACCCATCATCAGCAACGCCATCCCGGCGATCTTGGCAACGGTGAAGATGTTCTGCACCAGCCCCCCCAATTTCACACCGGCATAGTTCACTGCCGTGAGAGCCGCGATCAGAATCGCTGCCAGCCCTTTGACACCTATTTCCTTCAGCGGCGTGACATCGCCCACAAACGGCACGTGAAAGCAGAAGCTCCCTGCCGGGCCGTGCAATTCAGGAAGGGCGATAAACTGGGTGGAGTACTCGGCGAACACATAGGCTACCGCCGCGATGGAACCACTCTGAATCACAGCAAACACCGCCCATCCGTAAAGATAGGCGAAGAACGGCCCGTACATCCGCTCGAAGAAGATGAATTGCCCCCCGGTGGCGGGGATCATCGCGGCGACTTCAGCATTGGTCAGTGCGCCCAGCAGCGTGATCACGCCGGCCAGGACCCAGATCCCCAGCAGCAGTTCCGGTGAACCGACCTGTTCGGCCATGATGCCCGGCTTGCGAAAGATCCCCGACCCAATGACCCCGCCCAGGACGAGCATCGTGGTGGTGAACAGGCCGAGCTGAGGCAGGAGACCCTGGTTAACCAAGTCGACGGTGCGCTGGTGTTGGGGCGAGTCCATGGAGCGAGCTTTCACTAGCGAGGGACCGGGGCGGTATAGAGCCGAACCCCTGGCCCGTAACCGTCGTGTCCGTTGCGCGACTTCGCGGGTTGTCTCTTTACGTTGGTTTTCCTTTCTCGCTACCCAAGTCGCCGCCGTACCCACAGCGGATCACGCCTGGCATCCAAGACGGCCACGATGGTGACCAGCTCTCCATCCACTTTGTAGTAGATGCAGAACGGAAAGCGTTTTGACAACGCGCGGTAGAAACAGAATTCGGTTGCGTGGATTCCACCGTAGTAGGCAAGCGACTCGATATCGGCAATCAGGCAACTCCGAAAGTAGTCACCGAGACCGGGCGATTGCCGCTCGTAGAACCAGAAACCCTCGATGAGGTCTTCCTCAGCATCGGATGAAATATCAACGATCATCGTCCCAGGTCCAACAGTCGGGCCTTCGCTTCGACCCACGGGGACACCGTCGCGCGACCCTCTTCGAGACGTCGCCTTCGTGCCTCAAGCACTTCGCGGTGCCACTCGGGCGACCGCACGTCACCTGAGTTGGCACAAAGGCTATCCCACACGGTCTCCAACAAACGGACCTTTTCGGCAACCGACATGGTGTCAAGCGGTATTTCAGAGGACATGGGCTTCTCCTCGTATCAATCGTTTCCAGGTGCCAGCCATAACGAACAGCGTTTCATTTCCTCCTCGCCGAGCAATGGGGAACGAAACGTTGCCACACCAGACCGCGGGACGTCAGAAACATCACCGTGCCATCCGGGCACCATTAAGGATTGTATCAACATCGGCCCAGGGTTTGAAGTATCTTGTGGCTCTCGGCGGCTGCGGGGCGCCAACCTGGGTTGGCGACTCTGTGATCTTCGCCCCGAAGGGGCATCAACATATCAGCCCGGGGCATCGCCCCGGGAAGGGGGTCAGAAACGCGACATAAGCCCTGAAAGGGCACCACACTCGCCTGACCAAGTCAGGTCGTTTCCCCTTCCAGGCCAAGGGCCCTTTCATGCGATTTCCACCCCAAACATTGCCCCGGGCTGATCAGCCGATGCCCCCTCGGGGCGAAAAAGGAACGGCGCACGGGTTCAACTCATGTCTTGACAAGCCCGCCGACATATGTATACGTCGGTACCGTAAACACTAATACCTGCTTCCACCGCCCTGACGATCAACTTGCCCTTGGCGGTTCACTCGGCCTTGGCGGCCTTGATGTAGACATTGCGAATCTGTATCAGGCTCGAGGCGGGCGACATGGCGCCGTCTTCAACAGTCTCGCCACCCTTGCGCAGGTTCTCGATCTGTTTGGCCGAGAGCGGGCCGCCGTGGTGCTGGAAGCCGATCGGGTTGCTGGTCTCCTGGAGGCCCGGCAGTTGGGCGTTGTCGATCACCTTCAGGCCGTTGAGCACGATGGTGACTCGATCGCCGACCACGTGGGCCATCATGCGGTTCCACTCGCCCACGGGCTTGTCGGCGCAGGCCTTGGGAACGGCTGCGGCACGCTGCTCCGGAGTGGCTTCCTTGTTGAGGCGGACCGACCACAGCTCGCCCGACCCACAGGGCCAGCACCAGAGGTTGGCCTGATGGCCCGGGCGGAAGAGCAGGCCCGAGTCGGCGTTGGCCGTGGGCGTGATGATCTGTTTGCCGTCGGCGCCGGTCTTGTACGAACCGTCGGGGAGGATGGTCGGCATGGGATACAGGCCCGTGGTCCGCTTGAATCGCCAGTCGAAGTAGATGGTGTAGTCGCTGTACTCCTGTTCGGTAAACAGGCTCTTGTTGCCCTGGGCCTCCGACGCGGCATCGTAATCGATCACCCCGTCGACGACTTTCCAGTGGCCGTTGTCGCCTTCCGGCACCTTCCAGCCGGCCAGGTCCTTACCGTTGAACAGCGACGTATAGCCTTGCACCGCGAGTTGTTCCGGCGTGGGCATGTCGACCTTCTCGGCGGTGCCGGCGGCACATACGGAGATCGGGCTGAGGGCGGCAAACAACGTCAGGAGGCAGTTGAAGCATTTCATGACAAGGCCTCGTTTTCCGGGGTTCGGTTCAGGCAGACGCGGTGGCGTACCCACGGAGTGATGTTAACAGGGAGGATCGAGCGTCGCAAGCTTTGGCCGGTCGCCTGGGCGGCCAAAAACCTTGTACGGGGTGAGGTGCGCCATCTACAATGGCCGTGGCAACCAGCACCGCCTCAACCAACTCCCTTTTGTGGCACCGAAATCGGAAAACAAGGAACCATGACCATGAAGACCTGCAGTGCACTCACGATTCTCAAGGTCGTCTTCAACGGCGAGCAGATCCACGACCTCGACCTGTCCACCTCCGCCATCAAGGATCGGCCTGCGGAGGGTTACATCGGCTTTCAGGACGAGGCCAAACGCGTATGGTATCGGAATGTGAAGATCAAGGAGTTGAAGACTGAACAGGAGACAAGGAGGTAACAGAGATGATCTCTCTGTTGCCTCGGCTTGCTCCTGCTCCCACTAAACCGGGAGAAACCAGGGATGACCACCCGTGCCAGTCTCGCCGTCCCAGGAGCTGGTGGTAGCTTGCCTGTTTTGACAATACTGGTACTGTGTCCCTGGATCTGCCCGTGTCCCCGGCTCTGCCCGGATTTGGCTCAATCCGGCTCGCTGAACTTCTCCACCGCCTCGCAGGCGGTCTTGACAACCCACTCCACGACAAGCGGGCAGGAAATGATCGCGTCCTGCGAAAACATGATCTCGCTGCCGGAGATATCGGCCTCTCGCTCCCCACGGGAGCGTGTATCGGTCTTCAAGGCTCGATCGCCAATGCGCTGAGCGTCGGACGCGACATACAGCCCGACGACGAGTACGCGTTGCTTTTGTTCCGCCGCGCGCCGGATCGCGGGGAGCCCTTTGGAGGCGAACTCTTGCCCCACTCCGATGTAGGCCCAATCGGCGTACTCGATCCCCGTTCGCGCGCAACAGTGGGAGGCAATCCGCCGCATGCCCCGCTCACAGAGCATCTCATGATCAGGGTCGCCGTGAGCCAGAAAGACGATCGCCTCCTCGGACGAGGATGTCGACAGTCTCTCGACTTCCTGCAAGGCGTACTGCGGCAGTAGCCGTTCGTCTTCCGACATGGCTTCCGTCAACGTAATGGGAATACGGCACCGTACAGCCCCGCCGTGTTCTTCTGCATGTTCGTCGGTTCTGGCTGACGAGTACAAGCCGAGCACGGCCGGCACGTCGAAGTGGGTGTGGCCGCTCGGCATGACAAACAGGGGGACCGCGATAATGCGACTGCACCCTAAAGCCTCCAATTCCGCCACGGCCGTCGGAATGCTCGGTTCGCTGAACTCCATGAGCGCTGTGCGCACGGCGCCGAAGCGACCCGTTTCCATCGCGGTCCGGGAGATCTCCGCACCCAGTTTCAGCACCGGCTCATTCCAGGACGGGCTCGGCGAACCGTGAGCAATCACCAGCAGCCCCGGCTTCTTGGCGGCGTCTTCCGCCCGCAGAACCGGCCCGGCCGGACTCAACAGCGCCAGGACGCACTGACGCAGATTGTTGGTGCAACTCGTTCTTCGGGCCGCCTCCCGGGCGGATTGAACCGCCGGCAGGAACAGGGCGATCAGAATTCCGATGATCGCGATGACCACCAACAGTTCGATCAGAGTGAACGCACGATAGTGACGATTCATAAGAGGCACTCCCAGCCAAGAGGTTCGAGACGGAACCGCCGACACGATCAGGTAGCGATACGCTCGGAGAATCTGTCAGCGGCTCACGAGCACGCGACGACGAGGCTGGCTGGGAGGCCCGCGTGTCCCGCAGGACATCGGGCGCCTGGCTGGCTCACTTCTGCAAAATCAGCTTGTTGTTTCGGGTCACGAGCAGCCGGTAGGTCTCGCCGGCGTGAACGATCTGCACTTCCCGGCGCCCCGCCAGCAGGTCGGCCGAATCGATCGCCTGGCAAGCGGCGGGCAAACCTTGGTTCGCTGCTTGGTTGGCTGCGCCTTGGCACGTGCAGGCGGCATCCTCCGCCGGCGCCAATCGCGATCGCATCTGCAAGCGGCGCTGCCGCAGCCAGAGCTGCGCAGGCTCGACTTCGACGATCGGTTCCTGGCAGGGTCGTGAGGCGGTCGCATGCGGCTCCAATCCAGCGGCAGTCCAGGCAGTCCGGCGGGGCGTTACGAACATGGCTGGCGTCCGGCAGAGGCCGGGCTGGCGAGTTCAGAGTGAGGATTCACGCAGGCGGGCGAAAAAGAACGACGACGTCATTCCCGCCCAGGCGGCAATCCAGGCCATGACTTGCACGTGTAGTTCCTTCTGAATTCCCGTTTGCGTGGGAATGACGTACGACCCGCACCTGCAAGTTCACAATTCATGGACAATCTGCAACGCCCAACACGGGCAGGCTCGTATTGATAATGAAAGTCAATATCGTATTTAAGAACATTTCTACCAGAATTGTCCCGCAAGTCAATCGGATTTCTGGCATCTGCCTTGCCAAGATCCTTGTCTCTCGCCGTATCTCCCTTTGCAGAAACAAGTTGCGTGGCAGGGAATTCTCTCCGGATTTCTGGGCATTTCACGGCATTCACGAGACGCCGAGCCGTTCGCTCGATACCCTCGCCACGGCCAGCTTCCTATCATTCAGGCAATCACCATGCCGAATCTGCCCGATGAGTCCCCAGACCACAACGTGGCAAACCTGATCCGTATCTCCGAACCCGCCTCGCTCGCCCTCCACGCGGCCGCACTCCTGGCCCGGCAGCCGCGGCGCCGCATCGCCAACCAGGAGATCGCCGCCGCCCTCCTGGTCTCCGAGCATCATCTGGCCAAGGTCATGCAGCAACTGGTCCGGACCGGCATCGTCCAATCGACCCGCGGGCCCCACGGCGGCTTCGCTTTGGCCCGGGCTCCCGAAGATATCACCCTGCTCCAGCTCTTCGAAGCGGTCGAGGGCCTTGGCGACGCTGAGTGCCTCCTTCGGCAGCAGGTGTGCAGCGGCGCCGACTGCCTCGTCGGCGAACTCGTCCACTCCGTCCATCAGCACGTCCGCCAGTATCTGGCGGACACCACCCTGGCCCGCCTGGCCAGACGCTTCACACTCATTTCCCTCGCCTGAACCACTGCATCATCGCCGATTCTCAACCACCCGGCACAACTGCTCCTCCAATTCCCGCCGGAGTATCTCCGTGCCGGCCGTTCCCGTCACCGCCACCGCCCTCGAGAAGAGATAGTAGGTCGTGTCTGCATGATGCAACACGAGATCCTCCACGTGCTCACCGCAGAACCAGTACTGGTGGCAGCAGAACTTCGTCGTCTCATCCGGCCGAATCTCGATGTCGTACCGGGGCAATGAGACACGACCCTCTGCCAAAAACACCAGGTGCCGCCCCCGCCGGTTTTCATACCGGTCGATCAACCGCCCGGCGATGAGACCTGCGATCGGAAACACGACCGCCAGCACGACCATCACGATCTGCCAGAAGGCTTCTCTGGCAAAGCAGGCGCCGACAAGAAACGCGATCGATGCAATCAGCGCTGCCACGGTCAATCCGAACGAATGCCAGCCCGGAACCGGTTCCAACACCACATCGCCGTCCCGCCGAGCCAGCCGGCAATTCAGTTTGCCTGCACTGTAGTTCTTGACCGGCGAGTCAAAGTCCCACCCAACCTCAGCCATAACTCTCCCTTTTTCGATACCAAACCGAATCGTAAGCGAGGACGGAAGACTATACCACTCCCTTCCATCCTATGTCGAAAACCACCGTACCAGCCAGAGAATCCCCGAAACCACCACGCTCAACACAATGCACCTCACGATCGGAAAAGTTCTTTCCCTCAACCGCGATATCGCCCGGCACCTTTCCAACCCAGGGCAGGGAGGGCCCGATCAGCCAAACGAGCCCGACCCCGGCAAGGCCTAGCCCAATCACCACCAGTATCCAACCCGGGTGTTGCGTGGCTCACTTCTTCCGCATCTTCTTCCCCGGCAGATTCGCTTTCTGCGCCGCCTTGCGCATCTTCTTCTGCAAGTGGGCAAATTTCGTCGCCGGCCTGCGAGCTGTCTGACGTTGGTTCTTCGACATACTCTTGATTCCAACTGGCGGTACCGACCGTCCGCTGCCTATCCAACCGGTAATTCTGCGTCCTTTGGCATCGCTATGGTAGAATACCACGAAACCGGTCCCGAGCGCGCGGTATGCCAATGATGTCCCTGCACAAGTCCACTCCCGAGAAGCAGGAAGAGTCGCCTTCCGCCCTCCTGCTGCGAGCCGCGTTCCACTTGGCTGTCGCCTTCGGCATCTGGGGTGGCCTGCTCTTCCTGTCTGCAGGCAGTACTGCGTGGCCTCGGGCCTGGTTTCACCTCGGGCTCTGGCTTTTCACGTTCACCGTCAATGCCGCCGTGTTGCTCCGCTACAGCCGCGACGTGCTGTCGGCCCGTCTGCACCCCAAACGCACCACCGAGCGAGTGGATACGATCCTGCTGCGTCTCTTCCTGCCTGCCATGCTGGCGGTCCCGATCATTGCCGGGCTCGACGTCCGTCTTGCATGGTCGCCGCTTCCTTTCTGGAACGTCTACCCCGCCCTCGCACTCCACGCAATGGGTGATGCCCTGCTCCTGTGGACGATGGTTGTGAATCCCTTTCTCGAGAAGACGGTCCGCGTGCAAACCGAACGCGGCCACCGCGTCATCACAACCGGTCCCTATGCCGTGGTCCGCCACCCCATGTACCTCGCCGTCACTCTCATGTTCCTGGCGATTCCGCTGACGCTGGGCTCCGCCTGGACGCTCGCCCCAGTTGCAGCAATGACACTTATGCTCGTGCTCCGCACCAAACCGGAAGAGGAACTCCTGCGCCGCAACCTGCCCGGATACGATGAATACATGACCAAGACGCGGTGGCGACTCCTCCCCGGCATCTGGTAGCATGCAACACAAGGTGCGTCCCGCTACGAGCAATGTGGGAACGTTGTAGGGTGGCGCCAAGGCGAATCAGCACCAGAGAACCCATCCCAACACACCGTCCTCAACTGCCCGACCACATCACGCCATCTTCCCGCAAGACGCGGCCCACCATATTCCGCTACGAGCAATGTGGGAGCAGTTGTAGGGTGGCGCCAAGGCGAACCAGCACCAGAAAAACCCGGCCCAACACACCGTCCTCAACTGCCCGACCACGTCACGCCATCTTCCCGCAAGACGCGGCCCACCATGTTCCGCTTCCTATCTCAGCCTCTGCCCCTCTGCGGCTCTGTCCTCTGGCTTCCTCGCCCCCGTCCTCTACTTCTTTCCTCTTCCATCCTGGGGGTGTCCAGTCCAAAAAGCGCGGACAAAATACGGGTTCTGCTATTCTGCGCGCTTCTGATGGCCGGCCGCCTTCAGAACCTCACGCTAACACCCGCGACCAGCGAGTCAAGGTATGCCGTTTCCGTGATTCTCGTTCCTGGAACGGGACCAGACGGTGTGAGCACTGGACCGCTGATTTCGTTCTGGAATCCGTGGACATAAGCCAGAGAAAGCATCCAATGGTCCGTGACTCGCCAGGAAAGGCCTCCCGTCAGCCAGTGTTTGATGATCAACGACGAGGTCATGTTGGCGCCCGCCTGGCAGGACGGAATCGGGTTCTCGTTGAGCGCATAGCCGAACCGAACCGAGAAGCGATCGGTCAGGCGTCGCTCGATCCCTGTGGACACCGCCATGACGCTTCGCCAGCCGAGACCTGCCGCCGCTCCGCTGGCCAGGAAGCCGCAATCTCCGAACCCGGCTGCACCGGCGTAATCGAAGTATCGCAAATCGCACGCCAGCATCGTTTTGTCGAATCCCGAATAGGCAGCCCCGACCGAGACAATCAACGGGTAGTCGAAATCAGCCTGGTACTGTTGTGGTCGCCCGAGTTCGTCCTCCGACTCGAATCGAAATGTCTCGAACCATTGTGGGCTTTTCAGGCACGCCCCGAGATGCCAGCCCACATCGGTGGTGTAGTAGACTCCAGCCTGAAAGCCAGCACCCCAATGATAGAGTGTTCCTGAGGCATCGGGATAGCTGAAATAGCCGTCTCCGTCGGCATCATCCGGAGTCCCGAAGAAAGCTGGGCTGGCCACCAGCCGCGCAAGAGTCACTGTCGGTGCCACGCCGACTGAGATGTTTTCAGACAGAACCCAGGCTACCGTCGGCGTCATCTGCAGGATATCCAGCTGGGCGGTCAGATGCCCCATCCCAAGGCCGTTCGGCAGAGGAGGAGTGAGGATGGGATTTGTCGCGCTTGCCGGATAGTTGCCGTTGAACCCACCGACACCAAAAAGGCCGAATCCGATAGCCCAGCACTTCTCTTCCGGCTTGTGAACGAAGGCCATTGCCGGAACGGGGGCCACACCTGACTTTCCGCCGGTGTTTCCCGCGAGCGTCACCGCGGGAACTCCGGGACCGAGGGAACCAGCGTCAAACTGGGACGAGAGATTCGATTTGGGCAGCACGGCCTCAAGAGCGATCGAACAGTCGGAAGCCGGCAGCGCCACGATCGTGGCGGGATTCCAGTACAGCGCGCCGAAGGAGTCGATCGGGGCCGCCGTTGCCGCGCCTCCCATCGAACGATTCACCGGTCCAATCCCGCTCAGGGCAACCCCCTGAGCCCGGAGATTCTCCCCGAGGACCAGAAGCACAAGCAACAGAGCGAGGACAGATGCGGAACGGAACATCACAACCTCCCAAATGGGGGTGCCTACCCGATCAAACCGACTGTATCGGTCACACGGGTTGTATCGGCTGAGGAATTCCATTCGGTCCAGTTGAACTATCCAATACCACCTCGTTGGAAGGAGAGACTATCGCGATTGACCACCCGCTATTGCCGAGGATCCACGAGAAGGTAACTGGAATAACCCACCTAATAGGGTTATGTTGACATGGATCTTGCGGGTGGGTCACAATCGTCCGAGTGGGAATAGACTTCTCAACCCAAGTGAAGCTGAGATGTGCCCAGATCAGAAGGCTCGCCAAGGCTCCCATTTCGTCGCAAACCAAGACCATGAGGCTGGGGCCACCCACAAAGCAGCGGGGGAGCCGACGCACAATCATGACGACTCAGTCTCCTCGAAACTAACCGTCCGCTGCCCGCAGTGCCGCAATCTGGTCGAAATTGCCGACCAGTGCGCCGCCAACGATATTGAGTGCAGGTCTTGCGGCATCCATTTCAGCCTCGTCAGCGAGGACAAGACGGCCACCTACTTTCCTGGGGGAACTCGTACTCTGGGAGGGTTCCAGTTGATCGATCGCGTGGGGGGAGGGCGGTTCGGCATCGTGTGGAAGGCTCGCGATCCAACACTCGACCGCATCGTAGCCATCAAGGTGCCGCGGAAGACGCACCTCGATGCGACGGAAATCGAGCAGGTCCTCAGGGAGGCAAGGGCGTCGGCGCAGATTCGGCACCCCAATGTGGTCAGTGTTCACGAAGTCGGCCGGGAGGGTGATTCGGTTTTCATCGTCAGCGATTATGTTCACGGAATCACGCTGAGCGAATGGATGATGGACCAGCACCTGACCCCCACCGAAGCGGCGAGATTGTGCATTATCATCGGAGAAGCCCTGCATGCAGGCCACGAAGTCGGAGTTGTTCATCGCGATCTGAAGCCTGGCAACATCATCATGGATCTGGACGGGCAGCCCCATATCACCGATTTGGCCTCGCCCGGCGCGAGACCGGTGACATTACGATGACAATGGAAGGCCAGGTGCTTGGCACACCCGCCTATATGTCGCCGGAACAGGCACGGGGCCACAGTCACCGCGCAGATCGCCGCAGCGACGTGTACTCACTGGGAGTCGTTCTGTACGAATTGATGACGGGGGAGAGGCCATTTCGGGGCACTCAGCAAATGGTCCTCTATCAGGTCCAACGCGATGACCCCACCGGTCCGTCCAGGCTTAACAGCCGAATCCCGAAAGACCTGGAGACCATTTGTCTGAAATGCATGGAGAAGGACCCGAACAAGCGTTATGCCACAACCCATGAGTTGGTAAATGACCTTCAACGTTTTCTGGATGGCAGAGAAATCGCGGCTCGTCCTGTGGGGACGATTGGCCGTGTTTGGCGGTGGTATCTGCGTCACCCTCAGGCTACTCAATTTGCGGCCGGAGCATACGCCACGTTCTCTGCAGTACTGCTCATGCTCTGGGGGTTTTCTGGACTTGGCGTCTACTACCTCATGCGCATTCGTCCTTCCCCCATTACAGACGAGGCCATGGTCCAGATTGTCGTGTTCATGATTTTTTTCTATTCTCCAATGCTGTGGGCAGGAGTCCAGACTCTCAATAACCGCTCAGTCGGTTTGTGGATCGGCACTGTCCTTTGGGGGCTTGGTGTGCTGTTCTCGTTGCTGGGCATGTTTGCTCTCGCCTACGATCCGCAGACTTTCGGGAGCATCAGAGTACGATTGCCGCTTTTTACGCTCTTGACGTCACTCTCCATGATCTCACTCATACTGCATGTGATAGCGGTTGCCATACGCACTGTGTCGACAAGGAATTCATGAGCAAGCTATTCGAGTGTAGATGCCACAGGTTTGCTCGGTTATGGCCCGATACTGAAATCGTCCCAAACCGTTCTGGAGACGCGAACACAGCTTGGCCCCCTCCGCAACTCCGGTCAGCCCCCGGAGAAGATGGTGTTGGCATTGGCGTCGCGACCGTCGACGTGGCTTGTCATCCGCCAGACAGAGTAACCCGCGCTCGTCATGATGCCAACGTCGATGCCGCGCTCGTCGTTTCCATCGACCAGCATGGCATGGCGGCAGAGGGGTGCCCCCGACGGCCGCAACCATTTGCTCCTTGAACTGCACGAGTCCAAGCGGTCAAACAGGTTCCCACGTTGAATGTAGGAATTCGCACCGCTTCGCTCCCTTCAATCGGGGCTCGGCCGCCGGGAATTGTATCCGGCTGCCCTCGACCATGGCATCAGACGTCTGGCCCGGTCGGGAACCCCCGTGCGGTTTGGGGCGAATACGAACACCACCCGTGCGGAAAGCGAGCGGCTCTTGCGTGTCACGCTGCCGGTGCACAGCCTGCAGGCACTACACGGATCACCCCGGGAGCACATTCAGCAAGCGGCGACGCCAAGGGCGAATTGTCTAATCCATCTGTACACGGATCCTGATGATTACATCAATCACTCACGTGCTCAAATCGGTATCGTCCCAGGCTTTCGCAGAAATCCTCTTCCAGCTCCTTCACGTAGCGAAGCGGCGCCTCCGGGATCAACAACACCTGACCGCAGGACGGACACTTCACCCGCCTGCCGAAAAGCTTCTCACTGGCCTTCAACTTTTTCTGGCAGCCGGGACAAGGAACGATGAGTTGCATGATGGAACCTCCTTCCGATTCCAGGACGGCAAACGATCCGTAGGGGTCCTGGTGGAGGCACCTACGGGTGCTCACCCCCCAACGCCTGCTGCCGCGCGTCGTTCCTATTGTATTCCTACCGGTTGCTGCGAATCAACTCAGATGCGCAGCAGGCGAAAGAGAGGCCGGCCCTTGACTCCTGCCGCATCCGCGCTCGTCGCTCAGCAGCCCGCCATCGCCGCACCTCTCAGCGCCGAGTCCGAAAACACCGCTGGTCGCTCCCCGCTTCGCTGACGCCTGTCGCCTGCCAGAGCGAGATCGGGGCAGGGGGACAGTCTGGGTAGGAGAGCATTTACATCCCTTGCTGCTCCCCGCATATCGCCAGGGCGCAAACGGCGCAGGCCGTCCCGGCCTGGCTGATGAGGTGCTGGCTGTCCTTCCACATGGATCGGGTAAACCACCGTCCCGACTGGCGCTGGTGAGTCTTCAGCCACGCGACTCCCCTTTGGATTCGCGGGTCATCGGCCGGCACGCCCGCTTGGCGAAGAACATAGATGGCAAAGCCGGTGCCATAGCCGTCGCTCGTTTCCATATCCCGCGGTTTCCCGTCCGAACGCTCCCAGTTCCCCAGTGTCACCGCTCCCCAGCCGCCGTCCGGCTTTTGCAGCGCGAAGAGATCCTCCATCACCTTTTGCCGCTCTCCCTCGGTCATGATTTCATCGAGATGCAGCGAAGCCAGGAGCAACATCGCCCGATGGTGCAGATTGGCGGGCGGGTTGTTTGCGAAGTACAGCCGGATCTTCTCCAGCCCGGCCTGCGCGGCGCCAGTCTCCGCGTAGCCGTCCGGGGCCATCCCCACGCCGACCGCCGCCATCGTCACGCCGTAGTGGTCGTCGATCTCCGATGGCGGCTGGTTGAACTTCATCCAGTCAAATCCGCCATCGTCCCGCTGCACGGTCCACATGCGGTCCAGTGCCCTGCGCGTGATCGGGTGCAACTTGCCGGTCGTCAAGGCATCGTTCTGCGCCAGCACTGAAGCTGCCATCACCGTCATCGTCACGGCGTGCTTCCCCTCCAGCGGCTTCTCCGCGAGCCGCTCGAGACTCGCTCGGATCTGCGTGTGGGCCGGATTGTCCCAGCCGACCAGGGGACGCGACGTGAGATAGGCATAATCCGAGTGGCAGGCAAAACACTGGCGTTCCTTCTGCCAGTTCAGGGCCGCCGCGTCCAGGAAATCGGTGGCAGCCTTCATCGAGAACTCGCCCCGGATGGGCTCGTCGGCGCGATTCGCCTCCAGGGGCGGAACATTTTCGAGCGCGAGCGGCTCCCCTCCGAGTGACACAGCGCACAAAACCGCTACGATTGCCAGCGTTCCCGATTGGCGAAACAGGGTCTCCATCGTCCTCCCTCCCAGTCATCGGTCATGGTCGATCGGGTCGGTCAAACGCTCTCGATGCCACCACGATAGCCGCAGATGCGGGGCCTGCCAATGGTCGGCTCTCACGAATCGCCTCGCGTTTGCACTGTCGCGCTCATGCCCGTTACAATGGGCATCGATCCTTGTGTCCATCCAGAGTCGCACTCATCCTGGCAACAACAGCGAGATCACCATGCCCATTCGGCTATCTGCATTTCACCGCCTGCTGGCGGCAATTGCTCTCTGGGCGATCGTCCTCAGCGCCGCAAGTCCCGCCGCCGAGCCCCCCGCCGTCATCTTCGATACCGACATCGGCTCCGACTGCGACGACGCCGGGGCCCTGGCCACGCTGCACGCCCTGGCCGACACGGGCAAGCTCAAGATTCTGGGCGTGATCTTCAGCAGCGGCAAGAACCGCTACGGCGTCGGCACCTGCGACGCCATCAACACCTACTACGGCCGCGGCGACCTGCCCCTGGGCCAGTACCAGGGCACCGACGTGGGCGACCCTCGCAATTCCTACACCGAGCAGATCGCCAAAGATACAAAGCGTTTCGGCCACGACGTCGTCGACAAGGCTCCCGACCTGGTCGCCGTCTACTGTTCCCTGCTCCAATCGCAGCCCGATCACAGCGTAACCATCTGCACCGTCGGCCACCCTCACGGGCTGGTCCACCTGCTGCGCGATCCGCAAGGTGAAAAACTCGTCCGCACGAAGGTCCAGCGCTGGGTCGCCATGGGAATGGGGGGATGGAATTTCCAGGCCATGGGCATGTCGGCCTATTGCCAGGAACTTCTCGACAAGTGGCCCCTGCCTTTCTACATCTCGCCCAGCGGCGCATCGATCAAGACCGGACACCGCCTCCTCCCCAAGACGCCCGAAACGAATCCGGTCCGCGAGGCCTATCGCCTCTGGGGCACCGGCACGGCGATCACCGAGGGCCGTTCCAGTTGGGATCAGGTAGCCGTGCTCTTCGTCGCCCGTCCGGACCTCTTCACCGTGGAGCACACCGGGAGCCTCCAGCGTCTCGCCAACGGCAACGTTGCTTGGAACCGCGACCTGGACAACCCCAACCATCACATGATCACCCCCAAGCTCTCGGATGAAGAGATGGCGGAAACCATCGAGGGACTCATGGCAACCGAGCCAAAATCGCGTAGCAACTCGCCACGATAGCACACCGCCAGCCACCACACCCGAGGCTGGCTGCCTTTCGCTGCGCATGATACGATGGGAGCGTCGTTTTCCTGGCAATGGCGACGCCGCACATCATCGATATGATGCTTCGCTGGTAGGTGTGTTATATCAACACCTGCTCGCCGGCAGCACGGCATTGACTCCGGCGACTACCGCAACCGGCCCGTGCTGCTGATGAAATGCTCGGCCGTCTCGCGGCTGATGCGGCCGCTTTGGAAGAGCCGCTTGACCGATTCGTCCAGCGGGATCATCCCCTCCGCCTTGCCTGTGAGGATGTTGTTGTCGATCGATTCCAGTTTGCCGAACCGGATGGCGCTGGCGATAGGGTGGTTGTTCAGCAGCACCTCCAGGGCGAGAATCCGCTTCTCGTCGGGGAAGGCGCTTTGCAGCAGGTGCTGGCTGACCACGGCCCGAAGCCCGAGCGAGAGTTGGGCCCGGATTTCGGTCTGCACGCTCTGGGGAAACAAATCGGTGAAGCGGGAGATCGCCCCTTTCGCGTCACGGGTGTGGAGCGTGGAGAAGACGAGATGGCCTGTCTCGGCCACGCTAAGGGCCATCTGGGCAGTCTCACGGTCGCGAATTTCGCCCACCAGGACGATATCGGGATCCTGACGCAACCCATACTTGAGCCCGTCGGCGAAGGTATGAACGTCCACGCCGACCTCGCGCTGCGTGACCACCGAGTTGGGCTGCCGGGGGAAGATGTATTCGATCGGTTCCTCGACCGTGATGATCCTGCGGCCCCCATGGCGATTGAGCAGGTTGATGATCATAGCCAGCGTGGTGGTCTTCCCCGACCCGGCCACTCCGGAGATGAGCACCAGCCCGTTGCGGAAGTGGGCCAGCCGATGCGCCAGGTCCTCCGGAAATTCCGCCCACTGAAAATCGGGAATCTCCGCCGGAATGACTCGGAAACAGGCCCCGAGTTGCCGGCTGCTGAGGAAGTAGTTGGCCCGGAAGCGCTGATCTCGTCCCCCCATGGGCAAGGAAAGCGAGAAGTCGATATTCTTCTCCACTCCGAATCGTTCCATGGCCTCGCCGGGGCAGAGCGGTTCGAGCACGGAGCGAAGCGTCGCACCATCCAGCGGACCATCCTCCGACTCGCGCAAGCGGCCGTGGACACGGAAGATCGGAGGATACTCGACCACCAGGTGCAGATCCGAAGCGCCAAGCCGAACGGCCTCGGCCAGCCAGCGGCGGACGGGTTCGGGACAGATCGTGTCGGTGGAAAGAGACATTCGGGAAACAGATTCACTTCGTTGGAGAATCCTGCGAAGATTGCGGGAATCGCTGCTCAATCCGCCAATCCACGTAGGCGTGAAAGTATGATACCCAGATGACGACCGCTGCGGCAACGGTCACCCCCGTGCTTGCGTAGATAACGCATCCGTACAGCATACGAGGTGACCCGCTTGCGATCATCAGACTGGTGAGCAGCGCCAGGATTGCCGAGACTGTTATAAGGATCGGCCCCTGCAACGACAGTGCGGATTTCGATGCGGACATGAACTGGCGACTCCTGACGATTCGTGTCGACCTGTCATCCTGCAGCCCTCACTCCTCCTCCTTCTTCAGCCTCATCCCGAGCGTCCAAAGTATCGACAACAAGACCCCCTCGGGCTGTACCTTGTCGACCTTCTTTTTCTCCTCCACGACCATATTCAACTCGCGGTCGTCGAGCCAGACGCCAAAACACTTCTCGCAGCGGTCGACCCTGACGGGCCTCCCGTACGAAACGCTGTACTCCATCAGCCGCACGTTTTCGCCGCAGCGAGGGCAGCGCATGTGGCCGGTCGTCTTTCCTTCGCGAAACGACGGGCTGCCGTATTTCTCCTCCAGAAGCTCTTCCACGTACGCGATCGCGCGGTCGCGCAGGCGCTCCATCTCACCGCGGTCGCACCAGATTCCGTCGCACTTGTGGCACTTGTCCAGCTCGACTCCATCGACGATTACTCTCGCCAGCTCCGTTCCGTCCCTCGGGCATTTCATCGAACTCCTCCTGATTCAAAAGAACTCCAGACGCAGCTCACTGGCTGCTCCGGCCAGCGAGCCGGTTCTCGTAGATCCGCAGTTCGAAGTCTTGCTGCTCCGCCATGCCGATCGGGATACTCTGGCCCAAGAGTTCGATCGTCATGCTTCCACGAACGTGGAACGTTTCTCTCGCTTCCTCGACCCGGCCCCGGTTGCGGTCGAAGAGGATTATACCGCCCGCCCTTTCCGTTTGGAACGTGGCGGCACTTGGCCGGAAAGGCATCGCCGAGGCCGCCTGAGCGTCGGGCTGCCGGTGCACGAGCTTCAGATCGTAGGCCACGCGGTCCAGCCCTTCTTCCAGCCCTTCGTAGCGGTAGTGGGCCTGGCCCGTCCAGCTTCCAAGCGGCCCCCAGGAATGAGTGAGGCTCTGTTGCCAGCGGTCATTGGTCTTCAGGCTCCGATCGGGCTGGAAGAAGGTCAACTGGTTGAGTTCTCGCCAGCCATCGCGATCGACGAGCGAGGCCATCATCAGCGGCTGCCCCTGGAGCGGATTGCCCCCGGCCACGATCGGAAATGCATCCTCGTCGGCATCGAGAGCGACAATCTGCATCCGCCCGTTCAACGTCCAACGAAACGTCTTGCCGGCAAGTTTCGCCAGGAGGTCGCCCAGTACCGACCTGGCCATGGCATCAGCCTGGAGAAGCCGGGCCGCTTCGATCCTCTGCAAAACGACCACGTTGCCGTCCGAAGTGGTATTCTCGACTCTGAAACTCGAAAGCACGAGATACTTGAGCCCCGCAGCAATCTCCATTCCCTGTACCTGGCACGACGACCTCTGGGTGACAATCACTTCCTGGAAGAGCTGTTCCCCCGGCTGAAGCGTCCAGCGAAGGTCGACCGGATCGCGGGCAGTCGGAGCCGCAGGCCTGGTTGGCTCTTCCTCCTGTCGGGACTGCAACTCCGGCGCCGCCCCCGGTCCAGGCCGGAGCGGCAGAGCCGAGGACTCCTGCGACCACACCGTCGGATTGGCTGTGACCAGAAGAAGGAGCCAGTACAGAGTCGGAATCCGAAGTCGAGCCATGACACTGCCTCGAGTGCTGCGTCCCAAAAGTCCTTCGAGGAGAACGTGCGCTGCCGCGCGTTGCGGGGAGGGCGGTTTCGCGAGGCACCTCGCCCACTGCCTCTCGGGGGCATGCCACCCAATCTCTCCCGCCCATGGTAAGTTGGGGCCGTGCCCACGGGCGAAACGGCAGCACGCACGATCCACACCTTCAGTCTAGCCAAGAGTCGGATCGGTCCCAAGCAGGCGGCAAGAAAGACCGCTGCCGTGGCTCGCCTGCCGCGGCAATACGTGCCGAGATCCAGTCGTTCCGGCCTTCAGAATTCGCAGATGGCGCCAATCCCGACCATCTCTGTCGAGGCGATCGGTACGAAGGCCATCCGCCGGCGTTTGAGCTGGGTGCCGTCGACCGCCTCGCAGGCCAGGTATGCCATCCACCAGCCCAGCACGATCTGCGATAGATAATGGTCGTTGTCGTTGACACGCGAGATTCCCGTCATGACCGAGCAGGCATAGAAGCCGCTCTTGAGCAGCAGGCTGTCGGTCATGTTGGCTGCCGTCAGGAATGGCACCGCCCCGACGAACGAATGGCCGCTGACGGAATTCGTGTCCTGGAAGGGATCCCAGTGCGAACTGTGGTCCGTTTCGCCCGGCCGTGAGGCGCCGAGCATGAACTGCATGAAAAGTACCGATGGAGCCCCCACCAAGTAAGCTCGCGTCACCCGGGCGTTGAACTCGCCCGTCAGGCCGATAATTGGCCGGTCCTCGAAAAACCTGCATGCTACCGCCAGACAGGCATAGGATGGCACAAATATGTGCCCTTCCCCAAAGGTCTTCCAGAAATCGAAATAATCGTTGGTGCCGGAGCTGCGAACATCCTGTTGATACCAGTCCTGCACGTCCTGGTCAATCGACGTATTTGCCAGCACGCTGCCAAGCACCAGACCGCCGGCCAGCTTGGCCATGCTCTCGCAATCATAGTAGTTGTGGTGGTCGCTTGACAAATTGTCCTTGGCCTCAAGACACATCACCCCCAGACGCCCGCGGAGGCGGCCAGAACGCGAGCGGAAACGGCCCATCGGGCCGCTGGCGAGCGGCCAGTCCGCTGTCGGATCCGCAGCGAGAAGCACAGGCGTGGGAACGTCGCTGCCCGGCGGCGGGGACCCGCTTGCCGGAGGCTGCGGATAGGCCGGGTCGGAGGGAATGGGGCCCGGATAGGCGGCAAAGACTGGATCGGCGCCCGAGCCCAACTGGTCGAAACTGGCCTGGGTGACCGCCTCTTCCAGCGGATGGAGGCCGGGTGGGGTGAAGAAAACCGGCGACGATTCCGCGGGAGCCTGCGGCTGAGACGGTTCCCCTTGCGGCACTGGCTGCGCCGCGGGTACCGGCTGAAACCATGCGGGCTCGCTCTTGTTGCTGCTGGAGAACCTACCGCTGGAGCCAACGGGCTCGGCACGTACGGTCATCGACACCTTGCCACCGTACTCATCGCACGGCATCAGGTCCCTTTTCGATTCAAAAAGGACATTTGGCCGGGCACACCCTTGGCAGACCTGTGTCAGAAGCAGCACCGACACAATCCACGTCGGCACTGGGGGAAATCGGATCGACAAGGATTCGGTTCCTCAAGTGACAACATGGGCCAAGAACCGGTGGCGGGACGTGGTTCGCCACAACCCACTCCGGTGGGGCAGTAGAGTCATCGGAATGACTTGACCCGCAAGATGAGAACTCCCACCTCAGCCGGGAGGGTCAAGGTAACCAGATCACTTTGCGCCCCTCTCCTATTTTGAAACCCACGTCGGGGTTTGCCCTGCGGAGCATGGGGCTGTGACGTCCAACCGGCCAAGGCCGATTGCGTCCGGGGTCAACCGTTCTTCTCTCGACCCAAAGCGATTGCATACGCCGTGGCATGCGTGTGGCAGTGAGAAATCGACACCAGGAGTTTGGCAACTCCCAGCCGCTCGACCAGATCCTTGGTTCCCCCACGCACGGCCACAACGGGCCTTCCCCCCGGTTCATTGCGGATTTCGATGTCGCGCCAGCTGATCCCGCGGATCCAGCCGGTCCCCAGCGCCTTGAGAATCGCCTCTTTTGCGGCCCATCGCCCCGTGTAGTGCTGGGTGGCCTGCTTGCGGTTCTGGCAGTAGCGGATTTCCTCATCGGTGTAGACGCGGTTGATGAACAGTTCGCCGTGCCGCTCGATCATCCGTGCGATCCGCAGGCACTCCGTGATATCAGTTCCGATGCCAATTACATCCATAAACCAGTCAACAATTCTTCAAGGGTGACCGTTAATTCCAGTCCGGGCAGGTTGACTCGAGGCGAACCTGGCCGGCGACAGACCGCTGGGGGTGAGCGTGACGGGGCTCAAGCACCCAAACAGACGGGGCCTCGCAAGGCGGCTGCGGCCGAGCCTGGCGCTTTGTCTCAGCCAAGAACTGGGATCGAGACTGCGGAACAACTCGGCGATTGTCGCATGATTCGACGCCATTCATCCCGAAAATCAAGCTGTG
>CAZLWV010000136.1:0-22038 GCA_964563135.1 uncultured Planctomycetaceae bacterium | reverse complement strand
GATCTGACGCTGGACCAGCTTGAGGAACTCCTCAAACCGGCCCCGGTCCGGGCCGCTCCGTGCAATGTCCAGACCGCCGCGGCCCGACCGCGGAGAGAATTTCGCAAATACGACCCGCTGGTAGGTCATCACGCTGGTCATCAATCCCAGCGCAGCCAGCCCCCAGCCCACGGCCCTGGCCGCCTGCTGGACCAGGTTGCCGTCGGCCGATCCCAACAGCAGCGCCACCGCTACGCCGATCGCCGCCACAAGAATCCCGTGCTTCAGCAGCCGATAGCGGATGAACTGGAACTCATACTCCGGCTTCAGCGACGCCAGCCAGACCGTGGTCACGATTGGCCGCCCCCACCACCACCTGGCCGTCACCACCACGCGGTCGCGATACAGATCAAACACCCGCCCCACCTGCACCAGGCGCTCCAGGTAGGTTCCGATCGGAGAATCGTCGGCCGCCGCCCTACTGCAACACATATTCGCCCGTCCTGTTCACATGCGCACCACAAGCGATCGACGAAACACGGGCAGCTCCAGGCTGCCGTCGGCCGTCGAGCCGTTCTGCCAGGCGTCCGTCCAGGGATCGTAGATCCGCACCGAGCCGTCGCTCGAGGGGGCGATGTCCTTGACCTGAAGTTTCGCCCCGCGGATCTCCCGCGCGCCGGTTCCCTCCGCCAGCTCCGTCTGCCAGGTGTTCTCCTTGTCGCGGCACCAGAGAAGTGTGGTGTTTTTGCCCGTCAGCACATAGACTCGCAACTGCTCATGCTCGACCATCCTGGGCTGGAAGTGCTCGGCCGCCGGATCGATCCCTTCGATCGCCCGGGCAAAACGGCCGAATTGCCGCCAGAGGTTGTTCCTGTCGACGTACACATCCCAGTGCCAGCACTGCCCGGCACCCGCCGCACCGGCAAAGAAGGGGGCAAACAGCACGTCGTGCAGGATGATCCCCTCCTTGTCTTTCTCGTACAACTTCAGTGGGCCCGAGTGGCTCGGCTCGACTGCTCCCCCCTCCGCCAGCATCGCCGGGCGTCCCGGTTCGGCGGCCAGCAGTTCGCCGATCGCCTTGGCGGCCAGCACATCGACCGGCCCGCGGCAGACCTCGAGCCGTGCTCCCAGGTCCAGGTAACGGTGGACTTGGGCCACGTCGTTGCCCGGCATCCGGGCGAGCCGGCGGTACCGCTCTCGCACGGCGTCCGTGTCAAAACTTCCCAGGCTCTGCATCACCAGGTTTTCCGGGAATCGCCGCCGCAGCTCGCCCAGCATCTCCTCGCTCCAGGCCATGTAGTCGCCGCTGCCTCGAACGGCGTTGACCTCGTTCCACAGTTCCCAGCCAAAAATGATCGGGTCGCTGCCGTAGCGCTCGGCATACCAGTCGAGCTTCTTGCGAAACACCGCCCGCGCCGCCTGGCCGTCGAACCAGTCGGCCATCGATCGGGCCGGGCCCCCCTGCGAGACATGATGCAGCGGCTTGAGCGACCAGGTTTGCCGGTAGCCGCTCTGGGGATCGATTTCGCGGAAATGCTCCAGCGTCAGCTTCAGCCGGATGTTGTGCTTGCGGGCCAGACGCAGCAGCCCGTCGATCCGCTCGGCTTTCGTTTCGTCAAACACTCCGGACCGCTCATGCTCCACGTCCCAGAACGGCGAACTGAGCCATATCCGGGCGAAATTGCCCCCCTGCCCTGCCAGGTTCGCCATCCAGCCGTCCACGACCGCCAGCCCGGCCTCCGTGCTGAGATTGCCTCCGGGACTGATCATGTTCAGGCCGATCGGCACATAGGCCGTCCCATCGGTCAGCTCGAAGTAGCGATGGTCGCGGGGGCTGACTCGCACAAAAGGGCGGGTCGCCCCGTCCGCAGCCTGCGAGACCTGGCAGAACGGCCAGGCAAAGCACAGCACACTGAGAGCGGCAACAGTTCGGACCATGGTCGGTTCCTCCACAGGCTCAATCACTCCTCCAGTACCCGCACGACAACCACGGTGGTGTCGTCCTCGGAAGTTGTCTGGCCGGCAAATTCCCGCACCGACCGGCAAAGCGACTCGGCGATCTGCCTGGCCGGCTGGCGGCGCGAGCGCCGCACGACCTCGATCAGACGGTCGCGGCCAAAATACTCCCCGGTGGCGTTTCTTGCCTCCTCGATTCCGTCGGTCACGAGCACCAGGACGTCGCCGGGAGCCAGCGGCACGACGTCGGCCGTCGGAAACGCGATGTCGGGAAACATCCCCAACGGGTGCGAGGTGCTCTCCAGGTGGGCCTTCAGATGGCCGCTGCGATCCAGCAGGTAGGCGGGCGGATGTCCCGCGCTGGCATAGAGAAACTCCCTCCGCCTGGCCTGGAGCCGCCCAAAAATCAGCGTCACAAAATGGTACTCGTCCGTCGCCCGCGAGAGCACCGAATTGGCGTGCCTCAAGACCTGGGGAATCTCCTCGTGGGCCTCGGCTAGCACTCTCAGCAGGACCTGGGTCAACGACATGATCAGCGCCGAGGAAAAACCATGTCCCGTGACATCCCCGATCACCAGGTCCACGCTGTCGCCGCCCTCCGGGAGGAAATCATAGTAGTCTCCCGCCGCAAAAGCGGCCGGGTAGAGCACGCCGGCAATGTCGTAGCCCGGCACCGTCGGGGCCGTCTTCGGCAGCAGATGCTCCTGGATCTTCTGCGCCATCAGTAGCTGCACTTCGTTCTCGTGAAGCGATTCCTGCAGCCGGCGGCGCTCGGTGACGTCTCGCAGGATGCCGTCGTAATGCAGCAGGTTGCCGCTCACGACGTGCCGGATGATCGAACTGCACACCCACCGGGTCGAACCGTCCCGGTGCCGGATCCTGTGCTCCAGCGCAGCCACGTCCCCTTGCAGCACGCTCTCCGCCCGGTCGAGAACCGCCTTGCGGTCCTCTGGATGAACGATGTTGATCCACAGAAAAGGATCCCGCTCAAAGTCGTCCGGGTGGTAGCCCGTTACCCGCACGCAGCCCATGCCATGCCGGGTCTCAACCGGTACCCCGTTGCGAAAGTACACGGCGTAGGCGTAGTCGGTCACGGCATCCAGGAGTTGCTGATAGCGAGCTTCGCACTCGCGAAGCGCCTGCGATACCGCCTCCAGATCGCCAGGAGCCTCGCCGTGTTCCCCTGAAGCACGGCGTGCCGGGTGAGCGCTCCCTGCAGTTTCCCGGGGTCCTCTTTTCTGGCTCATGGTTGCCCTTCGCCCGACGTATCCTCCACCTGCCCTGCCATTGGTGGAAGATACCGCAATCCGCCCCACCCCGCCAGCATTTGGCCCCTTTTCCCGCTTTGACCGCCTCTGCCTCCGCTCCACGCTGCCCCCAACGGGGGCCGGTCAGCCGGCTCCACGTCCTTCACAAAGACCGCCGCCGACGGGCGCAGGAGAACCAGGTGCCGAGCACGCCAAATGTCACGGCGGCCGGATATGCCCGCACCGAGGGGGGCGTCGCTGACGGACGCGTCAACTGACGCGAGCCAGGCGGATTGCCGCGTGGTAGCAATAGCTTGCCACGAAGCTCGTCATCCCAATCGTCAGTTTGTCATCCGGCCGCAGGCGGGCTTCAGAAACCTGCCGGCCATTGACATACGTCCCGTGCGTCGAGCCGAGATCTCGAACCACGATCATCCCGTCCATTTCCGACAACTCGCAGTGTCGGCGGCTTACCCAGCGATCATCGATCTTCACATCGGCTTCGGGGCTGCGTCCCAAAACCACGGGATGACCGTCGAGAGACAACTTCCGGTCGTGATCGACCGAACTGAGCGCTACCAATCTGACCTTCATACCCGACGCTTCGTTCATACCAGACGACAAGTCTGCCCGTAGTCGGGCAAACACCCGCTTGCCGCGCGCCCCGCAGGCCGGTCCTGGCCCCGGAAAAAACGAAAACCGCTTGCAGTCTCGCGTGATGCTTCAGCCGACGTTCCGTGCTCGCCGGAGCGTGGGTGAAAACAGAAACGAAACCAATACGGTTTCAAGGAATGCATCCGTGCAGAGAGGCGGGATGGTTGTGGCAGGCTACCCCCGAACACATGCGGCCGACATCGTGCCGCAGATCGTATAACAATACTCGCTCGCAATCCCGTGTCAAGACCGTCCCAAAAAAGACGGCCACATACTCGCCACAGGAGCCGAACCGTACCCGCAGATCCAGGCCAGATCGGTCTCCACCGGGCCGCTGGTTTGCCGCTTCGGCCGCTCCGCCGTATAGTTGCAGTAGCTGGCCGATGAGTTGGGACCCTCCGCTCAGAGCAACTACCACCAATGGTTATCTGTCTGCCGATGTTTCCACGGGCGTGGCTGACCGGCCAGATGGGCGTCTGGTTCGTGGCTCTCTTCGCGCCCTTCCTGGCGGCCGCCACAGGAGGCCTGCCTTGCTGCACGCCCGGAATTGCCGCCTGTTCACAGCCCGCCCCCTGCTGTCGGGCCTCCGCCTGCCCTTGTTGCGCAGGCCAGCAAAGAGCCGCCGTTTCGCGCAAATCCTGTTGCCGACAGGCCAAGGCTCACGCGGGCGACGATTCCACCGGCGCTCCTGTCTGCCGCTGCGGGCACGGATCGCAGCCCGCGGAGCTTCCGCCCGTTACCCTCAAGGTGCGCGTGGTTGATATCCTGGCCTGGTTTCAGTCGCCCCCGGCTCCCGTCTCCGAGCAGGCGGAAACCTCCCTTCGCCGCCGGCCGGGATCCGCCGCCAGGCCTCTCACCTCGGCCGAGCTGTGTGCCCGCTATTGCACTTTCCAGTGCTAGTCTGTCTCCCAAGAGGGATACTGCGCGCCAATCTCGCCGCAGACTGTCCCTTCTCGATCCGCATGCAGGCCCTTTCGATTGCCTGCTGAGCGCACTTGCGGCGTGGTGCCCTGCAGGCCTCCGCCGCAGATCTCGGACCCCCTGATTCCCTCGTCGCGCCTCGCGTGGATTGCTCCCGCGTTTCGTCCTCGCCGGGGGGCGGCGCTTGTCTGGAGAGAGACCTATGACCGTTCGCATTCTTGGCTCTCTGGCCCTGGGACTGGTACTCGGGGCCGCTGCCGTCTGGTTCGGAGTCGGGCAATCCCCGCCGGCCGCCCCCGCCGACCGGGCAGCACAAGCCGAAACACCGCAGATCTGGACCTGCTCGATGCACCCCCAGATCCGCATCGACCACCCCGGCATCTGCCCCCTGTGCGGCATGGATCTGACACCCGTCGACGACGATGCCGGCGGCGGAAACCTGCCGGCCACGGAACTGAAACTGAGCGACCAGGCCCGCATGATGGCTCGCGTGGCCACCGTTCCCGTCCGGCGGCAGCCACTTTACACCGAACTTCGTGCCGTGGGCCGGGTGGAACTCGACGAAACCCGGGTGGCGACCATTGCCGCCTGGATTGACGGCCGGGTTGACGAGGTCTATGCCGACTTCCCCGGCACCCCGGTCCGCAAGGGCGAGCATCTGGTGAGCATCTACAGCCCGGAACTCGTCTCCGCCCAGGAAGAGTACCTCAGCTCCCTCCGCTTCGAACAGCGGAGCCGCCGCGACGGCCCGGCCACCCCGGAGCCTTCGATCTCCGCCAGCGCCAGAAAACGGCTCCAGCTCTGGGGCATCACCGACACGCAGCTCGATGAGCTCGTCCGGACCGGCCAGTCGCAAACCCAGATGACCATCTACGCCCCCATCGGCGGAACGGTGATCGAGAAAAATGTCCGCGATGGCCAGTACGTCCAGCGCGGCGACTCGCTCTACACCCTGGCCGACCTCAGTCATGTCTGGCTGGTCGTCGAGGTCTACGAGTCGGAGATCGCCTGGGTCCGGCCCGGGCAGCCCGTGCAGGTAACCCTCGAAAGCCGGCCCAGCCAACCCCTGTCGGGCGTGGTGGGATTTGTGGAGCCCATGCTGAACAAGGCCAGTCGCACTGTCCCGGTTCGTGTGGTCATGGAGAACCCGGGCGAGAGGCTCAAGCCCGGCATGTACGCGGAGGCCTTGTTGCGGACGCCGATCTTGCCCGACGGCACGCCCGCCTCCACCGGCCTGGAAGGGAAGTACGCCTGCCCCATGCACCCCTATGTTGTCAGTCAGGAGCCGGGCAACTGCACTGTCTGCAACATGCCATTGGAACGCGTGCCCGGCACTCCCCCCAAAACGGCCGAGATCCCCGCTGTGCTGGCCCTGCCTGGCGAAGCGGTGCTCAACACCGGCCGCCGGCGAATTGTCTATGTCGAAAAGGAGCCCGGCGTCTACCGCCTGGTCGAACCGAGACTCGGCCCGCGAGCCGGCGATTGGTACCCCGTTCTCGACGGGCTTGCTGAAGGGGAACGGGTCGTTGTGCGCGGCAACTTCCTCCTCGATTCCCAGTTCCAGATCACCGGCAAACCGAGCCTCCTTTACCCGCGCGGCTCGGCCGGCCACGAGGGCCACACCATGCCGGCGGCCGGATCCGCCGCTGCCGTCCGCTCCATGCCGGCCAGCTTCGACGGGCTTTCGCCCGAGGACCGACAGCTGGCTTGGGCCCAGAAAACCTGCCCGATCACCGGCTCGCCGCTCGGTTCCATGGGCACACCTTACAAGATGATGGTCGGCGGCCGTCCGGTCTTCCTCTGCTGCAAGGGTTGTGAAGGAGCCGTTAAGAAGGACCCCGACGCGGTCCTTAAGAAGCTCGCAGGCGACCATTCCGGCCACGGACCCTGAGCGGCTCCAAGAGGTACATCGAAATCTCCGCAGGATACTCCCATGGTCAACGCGATCATTCGTTGGTGTCTGACGAATCCCTTTCTCGTCATCCTGGCCATCCTGGCGGGGCTGGCGGCGGGCTGGTATGCGCTGGCGAACATCCCCGTGGATGCCATCCCCGACATCGGTGAAAAGCAGGTGATCGTGGTGGCGGAATGGCCCGGACGCAGCCCCCAGGACGTCGACGATCAGGTCACCTATCCCCTCACGGTCGCCCTTCAGGGCACCCCCGGGGTCAAGGATCCGCTCCATGTCGGGGTTCGGGTTCTCCATGGTCTTCGTGATCGTCCACGACCGCATCGACTACTACTGGGCCCGGAGCCGCGTGCTGGAACGGCTCAGCGTGGCCCAGCGCCAGCTTCCCGAGGGCGTGGAGCCGGTGCTCGGTCCCGATGCGACCGCCCTGGGACAGATCTTCTGGTACACCGTAGAAGGCGAGGGCTTCGACCTCGGCGAGCTCCGCTCCCTCCAGGACTGGTACATCCGCTATCAGCTCAACGCCGTGGAAGGTGTCTCCGAGGTGGCCTCCATCGGCGGCTACGTCAAACAGTACCAGATCGACGTCGACCCCGTGAAGCTGCGAGCCCACGGCGTCACACTGCCGGAGATCTCCGAGGCCGTCCGCCGCTCCAACATCGACGTCGGTGCCAAGGCCATCGAGATCAACCAGGTCGAGTTCTTCATCCGCGGCGTGGGGTTCGTCAAATCGCCGGCCGACCTGGAGAACGTGGTGGTCCGCGAGGTCGGCGGTACCCCGCTGTATGTCAGAAACGTGGCCACCGTGACCCTCGGGCCCGAATTCCGCCGCGGCACGCTCGATAAGGAGGGAATCGAAGCCGTCGGCGGCGTGGTCGTGATGCGCTACGGAGAGAACCCCCTGGCGGTGATCGACCGCGTCAAAGACAAAATCCGCCAGATCTCGCCCGGCCTGCCTGCGAAACTCCTCCCCGACGGCCGCACCTCCAAGGTCAGAATCGTCTCCTTCTACGATCGCACCACGATCATCCACGAAACCATGGATACGCTCAAGGAAGCCCTGACCGAAGAGCTGATCGTGGGGGCCATCATCGTCTTTGTCTTCCTTCTCCACCTGCGCAGTTCGCTGGCCATCGTCAGCACTCTCCCCTTGTCGATGGGAATCTCGTTCGTGGCCATGTACCTGCTGGGAATCGACTCCAATATCATGTCGCTCGCCGGACTGGCCATCGCCATCGGCGATGTGGCCGACATGGGCCTCATCATGACGGAAAACATCTACCGCCATGTTGCCGGCAACGACGGCTCGAAAAGCTACTACCAGTGCGTCGAGGATGGGGCGCTGGAGGTCGGAACTGCCATCGTCACCGCCGTGTCGAACACGATCGTTTCCTTCATTCCCGTTTTCGCACTCACCGGCCAGGAAGGCAAGATGTTCGCCCCGCTGGCCTATACCAAAACGTTTGCGATCGCCGCCTCGGCAGTCCTGGCCGTCACGGTCGTGCCGCTGCTGAGCTACTACCTTCTCAAGCCCATTCGCTGGAGTCGGCGGCGAAGTCTCCTGGTGGGCCTGGCAGCCGGCGCTCTGATGGCCCCTGTCGCCGGCCTCGCGTTCCACGCCTTCTTCTTCGATCCCTCAACGCCCCCCTTCCGTGGCTGGATCATCGCCGGCGTGATCGGCCTGATGACCTTCGCGATCGTCTACCGCGTGGGCCGTGAGCGGCTCCTTCCTCTGGAAAGGAACGTCGTTTCCCGCGGGATCCTCCGGGTGTACGTGCCGATGCTCCGCTGGGTCCTCGGCCACAAGCTCGCCTTTCTCTGCATGCCGGTTGCTATTGTACTCCTGGGCGCAACGATCTGGTTCGGCTGGGAAAAAGCCACCTGGCCCGTCCAGTCAGGCCTGGCCCGGCTCGGGGTCAACCTCAACCAGTGGAAACCATGGAGCTGGATGCGGCACAGACTGCCGGGGCTGGGACGCGAGTTCATGCCCCCTTTGGACGAAGGCTCGTTCCTCTACATGCCGTCGCTCGTGCCCGCCGGCTCCCTCTCCGCCGTCGTCGAGTCGATGTCCACACAGGATATGGCCATGCGGACCGTACCCGAGGTGGAGAGCGTGGTCGGAAAGGCCGGCCGCGTGGAGTCGGCCCTCGATCCCGCCCCGATCGGGATGATCGAAACCATCATCCTCCTGAAACCCAAGAACCACTGGCGAATCGTCGAGGTCCGGCGGTTCTACGACCGCTGGCCTGCCTGGACCAGGCCGCCCCTGGAATGGATCTGGCCCAAACGCCGCACCATCACCAAGGATGAAGTCCTCGCGGAGCTGCGCCGGAAGACCGATACTCCCGGCGTGCTGCCCAGCTGGCTCCAGCCCATCCAGACCCGCATCGTCATGCTCCAGAGCGGTTTCCGCGCCATGATGGGGGTCAAAATCTTCGGTTCTGATCTGGCGGAGATCGAACGGCTCGGCCTGGAACTGGAGAAGATCCTCAAGCAGGTGCCCGGCGCAACCGACGTGGTGGCCGACCGGATCGTCGGCAAGCCCTATCTGGAATACCGCATCGATCGCGAGAAACTCGCCCGTTACGGCGTCACCGTCCGCGATGTCCAGGATGTGATCGAGATCGCCATCGGCGGCGAGAATCTGACCACCTCCGTGGAAGGGCGCCAGCGCTACCCGATCCGGGTCCGCTACCCCCGCGAGCTTCGCGACAACCTCGAGGAGCTCCAGCGGGTGCTCGTGCCGACCGTCAACGGCCAGCAGATCCCGATCAGCCACGTGGCCGAAATCCACTACACCCTCGGGCCCCAGGAAATCAAGAGCGAAAACTCGCTCCTGGTAGGTTATGTGACCATGAACACCCGCGATCGCGACGAGATCGGCGTGGTCGAAGACGGAGAGGCCCTCATCAAGGCCAAGATCGCCTCCGGCGAATTGACCTTTCCTCCCGGCTACTACTACCAGTGGGCCGGCCAGTACGAGAATCAGGAGCGGGCCATGAAAACGCTCCAGTGGCTCATTCCCCTCTGCCTGCTGGCCGACTTCGTCCTCCTCTATCTGGGCTTCAACCGCTGGTGGGTGGCTCTCCTCGTGTTTGCCGGCGTGTTCGTTTCCGCCGCGGGTGGGTTCCTGATGCTCCTGTTCTACGGATTCAATCTCAGCGTGGCCGTGTGGGTCGGCTTCATCGCCCTGTTCGGCGTCGCGGAAGACGACGGCGTGGTGATGGCGACCTACCTGACCCAGTTGTTCGGCAAGCGGGTGCCGCAATCCGTTGCGGAGGTGCGCGAAATCGTCGTCGAGGCCGGGATGAAGCGGATCCGCCCCTGCCTGATGACCACCGCCACCACCGTCATCGGCCTGATGCCCGTGTTCTGGGTGGAAGGTCGCGGCAGTGATGTCATGAGGCCCATGGCCATTCCGTCGGTCGGCGGCATGGCCGTCTCGCTCATCACCCTGTTCATCGTGCCGTGCATCTACTGCTGGGTGGAGGAGAACAGGCTCCAGCGCCGGCTTCGTCGTGTCGCGGCCGATCCCGGTCCCCTCCCGGGCCAGCCATCCGGATGACCCCAGGCAGAGGCTGTTCTACTCGTCGTTGGACGAGTCTCGCCCGCTTCTCCTCGATGGTCAACCGTGGTCAGGTCCTCACAGCGACCGAACGAACTCGACCAGGTCGGCCAGTTCCTCCGCGCGGAGCTTGCCGGCCAGGCCGTGGTTCCCCTCGGCCAGCAGTTGCCCGATCGTCGTGTATCGCCCGTCGTGCAGGTAGGGCGCGGTTCGCCAGGCTTCCCGCAGCGTGGGCGTGTCGAATTCCGCCCGCTCGTCCTTCTCGCTGCGGGATCCCACGTCATACGACTTCAGGTCGGTGTAGAGCGGCGCCGGATGACAGTCCGCGCACCCGACCCGTTTGCTGGCAAATAGTCGCTCGCCCCGTTCGGCCGCCGCACTGAGTCGCCCCTCCACCAGCAGCGGACTGGGCACATCCGACAGCGACTTGAGCCAGGTGTCGATCGCCGCCGCGTCGGCCTCGGACCGCTCCGACATCAGGATATGCTGGATCCCGGATCGGACCGCGGCCCCCGCAGTCGGGCGGACCCCGGAGGCCATCGACGGCGGTGTCCGGTGCGACCAGAACAGGCTCTTCGTGTTCTTCGGATTTCCCTCGCCATCGTTCAGCAGATCCCAGTTCAGCCCGTCAACCCGTCCGTCGGGGTGGCAACTGGCACAGCTCTGCCAGCCGTGAAGGCACATGCGGCCGTCGTGGAACAGCATCTCGCCCCGGCGGACCTCGTCCCACTGCGGCCTCGGGCCCAGGGGAATGCTGGATGCCGTGGCGTTCTCTCCAGTCGGCAAGTCGACCGTCGCGATGCTGTCCGAGAAGTACTCCGCCACATAGACCTTCGATCCGCACACGGCCAGGCCCCGCGGTCCCACGCCCGGTAGCTTCACTCGCTGCCGGAAGCCTGCCAGAAAACCCGGCTCGTTGACGATGTCTTCGCCGGTCGAGGTCGAGCCGTAGCCGCCATACGAGGTTCCGCTGAAAAACGCGGCATTGGAGAAGGCCGTCAAAGGGAATCGTTCGAGAGTCGACACGAGCACCCCGGCGTCGATCACGCTCAGTTCGTGCGTCCCCGCGTGCGACACGCAGATCCAGCGCCCGTCCGCCGTGCAGGCCACTCCCCACGGATTGGCCGCCCCCTCGGAGAATCCATCCAGCAACACCGTGTTGAGCACCTCGCGCTTGGCAACATCGATCACCGTCAGCGCATTGGCGTTCATCCAGCTCCCGTCGACCCGTTTGGCAGGCAGATGGTAACGGGCGAGAATGTGCACCAGCAGGGCAAACCTGCCGTCCGGCGTCAGCACAATCCCCCTGGCGCTCGTGGTGCCCGTAATCGGGCGGACCTCGGCCGTCTCAAACGTGCGGGTATCCACCACGGTCACCACGGCCGCCGCCGCCAGCACACCAAACTCGTTGGCGGGACAGTCGGGCAGAAGATTGGCCACCCACAGTTCCCGCCCGTCCGGCGAGACCGCTGCAGCCACCGGTTCCCGCACCGCGGCTACTCTCGCGAGCTCCTTGTGCCCCGCCAGATCGATCACCAAAACGTCGTCATCAAAGCGATTGCATACGTAGAGCCGTGTGCCGTCGGGCGAAATCGCCGGACCGCCGGCCGTGTGACCTGCCGCAAAGGTCGCCAAGACCTCGCCCGATGCCGCGTCCATCTCCAGCACCGAGCTCTGCCGAGCAGCACACGTCACGTAGAGCCGTTTTCCGTCAGGGCTGAGGGCCAGTCCCGTCGGCTCTGCCGGCATCGGAATCATTCGCACAGCCCCGGCATCCTCCAGGTCCACGATGGCCAGCCGTCGCGCATCGGCCAGCGCCGCAAACAGCACCCGCCCATCGCCCGACACGGCCACATCGGCAGGACCGAGCCAGTCGGCCGCCACCCCGCGGGCCGCACCACCGGCCAGCGCCGTCGCGCATGCGGCCAGGACAACCAGTCTCCTGATAACTCTGCGGATCTTCATAAGACGACCTTCAGCACTGCCTCAGCCGATCGATCCCGCCTGGGAAGTCCAGCCGTAGAATAGAGCCAATAGTCCCGCAGCGTCAACCTCTTGCGCTCCTTATCTTCAATCCCGGCAATCTGGGCTGGGTGGCCCGGGCTGAGCCTGCACGCCCCCAGTTGTTTTGGGTTCACCGGTTGAACACAGCTCCCCGTCCTCGTGACCGCTGACGGCCTCCGGCCGCAAACGGTTCTTAATCTTACTCCTACTCTTAATCTTAATCCTCTTTTCGAATCGCGCATGAGCGGCGGTGGCTGTTTGAAGCCTGGAAAGTTCTTCCTGGAAAACCGATCGACCAGTTTTGAGCCAATGCCTGATACCCTTCCCGCCCGGAGACTCTGCCAGTTGCCCGATGAGCCGACCTCCTCCCCGCCGGATTCCTGCGGCCACGGCCACGGCAACGCCTTCGCACGGGCCACACAATGGAGGATCTGTTGCGACCCTGAGGGAGGCGAAACCCACGGCAGGGCTCGCCCCTGTCTGGCATCAAGAGCCCACAGTCCGCTGTGGGCCCACAGTCCGCTGTGGGCGTTTCGCCCGCAAACAAGATCACCTCCCCCTCCCCTGCCCCGCCCTCCCCTGCCCTAACCCGCCCGGCCCTCCCCTACCCTCCCCTGCCCTTGGCAAAGACAGTTGCTCTGAAGACCCCGCCGGTTTATACTCCCTCTGGCGGAAGTCACCCGTTCCCGGGTAGGTACCAAGGTCTCTCCCAAGAAAATGAGGTGGGGAAAATGTTTCGATGCAAACACAGTCTGCTCTTCAAAATCTCGATCCTGGCCATCGTCGCCGCCGTGTGTGCCGCTGCATCGGCCGCGGCACCTGATACCTCAGCATCGGCCGGGCCCGATCTTGGCTATGTCACGCCCGGCGCCGTGGCCATGCTGGTCGCCTATCCCAGCCGCGTGCTCAAGGCCCCCGGCATGGAGTTGCTGCCCCACGAGGTTATCACCGCCGCTGGCAAGCAGGAATTGGGACTCGACCCCGCCGATATCGACCAGGTTCTGGTGGTGTCGGAGGTCGCAGGTGGCCCTCCCCTCGTTGCGGCAGTCGTGCGGTTCTCCAAACCCCACAAGCTCGAGGATCTGTTCCCCAAGCTGGCGGCAGCCACAGAAGCCGGCCAGCTCGAGGGCAAGCCCTACCTCCAGGCCGCCAACCCGATGGAGCCCAGCCTCTACATGCCCGACGAGCGTACGCTCCTGGTCGGCATGGGACCGATGATCGAGAAGATGATTGCCAATGCCAAACAGCCGCAGGCCGGGCCACTGGCCAGGTTGGTCTCTTCCGCGCGGCTGACGGGCGATGTCACCGTCGTGGCCGTCATGGAGCCGGTTCGCGACATGCTTGGCGCCATGCTGGCCATGGCGCCCCTGCCGCCGCCGCTGGAAGACCTCAAGCAGATTCCCGAATTGACCAAGGCCGCCAAGATCGAAGTCCAATGGACGGCCATGCCTCAGATCACCGTCGCCATCGTCGCCCCCGATGAAGCCAAGGCCCAACAACTCGAGGCCCTGATCAACAAGGCCATCGACCTCGGACAGCAAATGGCCCTCCAGCAGATGCAGCAGGGCATGGAAGAAACGCAGGATCCCGTCCAGCAGGCCACGGCCCAATACATGGTCCGCCTCAACGAGTACCTCTTCAAGCTGCTCCGTCCCCAGCGCCGCGGAACGATCCTCAGCGTCACCCAGGGCGGCCAGCAGAGCGTGCAGGTGGCCACCACCGGCGTTCTTATCAGCCTGTTGCTCCCGGCAGTTCAGGCCGCCCGCGAAGCGGCCCGGCGGTCCCAGTCGCAGAACAACCTGAAGCAGATCGGTCTGGCCTTCCACAATCACCACGATACGTTCAAAGAACTCCCTCCGCGGGCAATTGCCGATCCCTCGGGCAAACCGCTCCTGAGCTGGCGCGTGAAGCTCCTGCCGTTCCTCGAGGAGAAGGCCCTCTACGACCAGTTCCATCTCGACGAGCCGTGGGACAGCCAGCACAACAAGCAGCTCCTCGCCCAAATGCCTGCCGTCTATGCCCGGCCCGGCAGCAAGGCTGCCCCCGGCATGACCGTGTACCTGGCTCCCGTGGCCGACGGAACCATCTGGAATGCCGGCAAGGCCATTTCTTTCGCCGCCATCCGCGACGGCACGTCCAACACGATCGCGGTCGTCGAAGCCGCAGATGGGGCGGCCGTGCCCTGGACCAAGCCCGACGACTGGCAGGTCGATCCGAGCGATCCCCTCAAGGGTGTCCGCGACTCCCGCCCCGGCGGATTCCAGGCCCTCATTCTTGATGGTAGTGTGCGGTTCCTTGCCAATTCCCTCGACCCGGCGGTCTTCAAGGCCCTCCTGACCATGGCAGGCGGGGAATCGCTCAATCCCTTCTGACGGACCTTCCCGTCGACAACCGGCCGGGGCAGCCCGCCCGCGCCCCGCCGCGCTCGCCCGCGGGCACTTCCCGCTGCGCACGGGCCGCGCGAGCAGCAGAACATTCGCCGGTCATCCTCCGGCTTTCAATAGATCGGTGGCATTGCCGCTGCGAATTCTCTCCTTCACATCGTCCGTCGCGTCCAGCACCTCCAGCTTCAAGAGCGCAGGGTCGGGATACGTAAACGGCATCCCACTGCCGAACACCAGCCGCTCCGCCCCCAGGTTGCCCAGCAGGGTCGCCATCTCATTGGCGATCACGGCGCTCAATCGCGAAATCTCGATGCAGTAATTGGCCGGCAGGCCGTTTTCCGCCTTTCCCAGCGGCGAGCCCGCATAGCCGATGCCATTGAGAAGAATGAATCGTGCCTGCGGACAGGCCTTCACCAGCTCCACGATTTCACCAAGGGGAGTATCGGGCACGTCGACCAGCCAGCTTCGCTGCCGGTAGTCTTCCACCCGCATCGGGATCGATACAAACATCTTCCGCCCCGTGGCTTCTTCCACCAGCTCCAGCAGCTTCTCGTCCGTCAGGGCGTAGTTGTGCCACTTGGGATACAGCCGCAGCCCTTTCATGCCGAACTTCTCGTGGCAGATCTCCAGGTCGTCGCGCCAGCCTGCGTAGAACGGATTGATCACGGCGATCGGGATCAGCCGGTCGCGATGGGGCTCCACCTCCGCCGCTACCTCCTCGTTGCCCGACTGCGTGTTGCGGTAGGTGATCGCCGCGGCGCTGGAGACCATGGCCCGGTCGATCTGTTTCTCGTCCATCAGCCGCAAGAGCGAGTCGGCCGTGTTGTATCGGAGCTGGCGGAATGCGAACGCACCCAGATACGCATTCGTGTCGATGATCATGGTTCAGGCTCTCCAGCTCAGGATCTGCTTCATGTTCTCGCCGAGAATCTTGCGCTTGGCCTCGGCCCCCAGGCGGGCAGCGCGGATCTTCCCCATGCCGGCAGTCATCGACATATCGCAGCCGAACAGCAGCCGGTCGACCCCCACGATCTCCGCCGCCATTTCCACGATCCCCTCATCGGTCACGCTCCCGCTCGTGTCGAGCAGCACGTTGCCGGCGTGGCGCAACGCCTTGATGGTCCATTCCCAGTCGCCTCCGCCTCCGATGTGGGCACAGATGATCCTCGCCTCCGGGTATCGCCGGGCCAGTTCGGCAAAATGCCCGCCGTCAGAGATGTTGGGCTGGTCCGGCAGCGGGTAGTGGGCGTGCCCGGCATGGTGCAGAATCGGCACCCGCAGCTCGATGGCCAGCTCGACCACGGGAAATACGATCGGGTCCGTCACGACGTGCTCGTTGTAGAGCTTGATCCCCATGAAGCCCCGCTCCTCCACCGAGCGGCGGATCTCCACCAGCGCCTCCTTGCCGCAGCCGGGGTTCACGTAGCAGTATCCCAGCACGCGCCCCGGAAATCGCTTCATCCCGTCGGCGACCCTCTGGTTGCAGATCCGGAATCCTTCCGCATCGGCGGGCCGCTTGGGTGTCAGCGTCGAACAGCAGAGGTGGTCGATCCCCAGTTTGTCGGCCGCCTCGATCAACATCCGGTCCTTCTCGTCGCAGTTGGCCGTTCCGGGATAGGCCAGGTGCGCGTGGCAGTCGATCACCACGCCTCGCCGCCCCTCCCCCGCCTGCCCCTGGCGTGCCTCCGCCTCGGCGCCCTCGCTCGGCGCTGGGGCAGAGCCCAGATACACGCCCGCCAGAGCCGCCCCGACGGCGGAGGCTCCGAGAAACCTTCGTCGTGATACGGATTCACTCATACCCATGCGTGGTACTCCGTGGCTTACGTTGTTCTCCCCTGTCCTTGGACCTCTTCGATCATCGCCAGCATGTTTTCCAGGGGCACATCCCCCTCCACATCGTGCGCCGGAGCCAGAATATAGCCTCCGTCCGCCCCGAGTGCCAGCATCCGCCGCGTTTCCGCGCGAACCTGGTCGACCGTGCCGAAGGGGAGCGTCTTCTGGGTTGAGATGCCGCCGTGGAAGGCAAGCCGGCCGCGGTAGTCCGTCAGCAGCCGTTCCACATCCATCACCTCGGGCTGGAAGGGGTTGAAACACTTCAGCCCGGCCGCGATCAGGTCGTCGAACAGTTCGTCAACGTCGCCGCAGGAGTGGATAAACACGAACTTGCCGGCTTCGTGCACGGCGGCGTACATGCGTTTGAGCTGCGGGTAGATAAACTCCCGCCACAGCTTGGGGCCCATCTGCAGGCCTCGCTGCTGTCCCCAGTCGTCGCCAAAATACACCGCGTCCACGTCGAACTCCATTGCCTTCTGAACGTGGGCGATATTGTAGTCGGCGATGGCGCGGAGCAGTTCATGAACGAAGGCGGGATGCTCCAGAAAGTCCATCATCAGGGCTTCCATGCCGCGGAGCGTCCACGCCCGTTCGTACAGGGAAAAGCCGACCTGGAACACGCGGAACCGATCGGCAAAGCGATCGATGCGGTCCTGGGTATCGTCGAAGAACCGCCGGTCCTGCGGGTCGGGAAACTCGTAGCCTTCAAGGGTCGGCCGGGGGAGAACCTGGCCCTCGACATTGCCGATGTCCTTGTCGATCGTTCGATCCCAGGTCACTCCGAACACATCGCGATAGCGATCGTCACCCAGCGGGGCAAAGAACCCGATGTCCTGCCCGAGCTTGAGGAGGTGGTTGTCCAGCGGCGTTTCGATGTCCTCACAGCGGTAATGGTCGCGGAGTTTGGCTTTCGCCTCCAGGGTGAATCCCATCGACCAGGGCACGTAGGGCGGCCGTTTGCCTTCGAGCACCATGCGGATGATTTCACGTTTCGTCATCGGACGCCGCCCTGTTCGGCACGGCCTTCTCACTGAAGTTCATCCAAACCACAATTGCCTCCCTTCCTCAGGCCAGCCTTGCCAGAACCAGAAGAAGTCTCAGCTCAGGATCGCTCAACAAATGCCTGCCCAGCATTTCTTGGGGGAACATCACGGCGGAGCGCGGTGGCCGCCATGGAATTGTGACAGTTATTCGTTGAGCGAATTCTAACCCCAGCCTGCCAGCTTACCATCCGGGCCATTCCGAGGCCAATCTCCGGCCAGATTCAGTCCGCCTGCAACTGGCTTTTCTGCAGGCGGGATGTGACAATGATGCAGAACGATGCGGTAGGACGATCATGAGACGCCCTTGAAGGATCCCCTGGGGGGCTTGGGAATGCCGAAACAATCTGCCATCTGGCCACAATCGATGGGGCCGTCGGCCTGGGCCGGCCTGCTCATGCTTCTCCTCCTGCATCCGGCCACGGCCGACACGCCCGTCGAAGACTGGCCCCAGTTCCACGGGCCCCGCCGCGACAATATCTCCCGCCAAACCGGCCTCCTTCCCCAGTGGCCGCAAGACGGCCCCAGGCTCCTCTGGAAAACCAGTGGCATCGGCCACGGCTGGGCAACCGTCTCGATTGCCGCCCGACGCATCTACACGGCCGGCGACATCAACGGCCGCACGGTCCTGACGGCCCTTGATCTGGACGGCAACAGATTCTGGCAAGAGGACAATGGCGCCGCCTACGAGGGACAGTTCCCCGGAGCCCGCGGCACTCCCACGGTCCTTGACGGAAGGGTCTATCACCTCAGCGGCGAAGGCCGCGTCGCCTGCTTCGACGCCCTCTCCGGCTCGCCCCTCTGGGCCGTCGACCTCATGGAACGTTTCCAGGCACGCAACATCCAGTGGGGACTGGCCGAGTCCGTCACGGTCGACGGCGACAAGGTCATCTGTACCCCCGGCGGCGAAAAAGTCGGCGTTGTGGCCCTCGACCGCCGCACCGGGCAGACCGTCTGGACCTGCCAGGGTATCGGCGACAAGCCCGCCTACACCACCGGCATCATCGTCGATTTCAGCGGCCTGCGCCAGTTCGTCACGACTATGTCGGCCTCGGCGGTCGGTGTCGATCTCCAGACCGGGCGGCTCCTCTGGCGCTACCCCTGCGAAGCCCCCTACGACGTCAATGTCGCCACACCTGTCTACCACCAGGGGCATGTGGCTGTCTCGGCCACCTGGGGCCGCGGCACCACCCTGCTCCGGCTCGAGGTCGACGGCCGCGAATGCTCCGTCGAGCCCGTGTGGCACAACCCCCAGTTCGATATCGAACACGGCGGCTTTCTGCTGGCCGACGGACATCTCTACGGTCTGGCCGACGGCAACCACAAACGCAGGCACTGGGCCTGCGCCGATTGGACGACCGGCAAGATCACCTTCGATGCGGAAGCCGGACGGATCCGCTCCGCCGCCACCAGCTACGCCGACGGCAGGCTCTATCTCCTCGCCGACGATCGCACCGTGACCCTCGCTGCCGCCACTCCCGAAAAGTTCCTCGTCCTCGGCCGCTTCGAGCTGCCCAAAGGCCCGGAAGGCCCCACCTGGGCCCATCCGGTCATCCACGCCGGAAGACTCTACCTGCGCCACAGCGACTGGTTGTATGTGTATGATGTCGCAGGCTCGCCGGCAGGATAGCGCCCGTTTCTGCCCATCCTCCCCTCCAGCAGCACTCTTTCCGCCGCGATGCCTCACCACCTCGCCGCAAGCCCTCACAAGCCCTCCCGCCCAGGCAACCATCGGGGCTGGGCGGAAGCGCCGCGGCTGCCCGCCGCTGCCCTCAGGGATCCTCCCTGAAAAACCGCCAGGGAGACGGCCGGGCGCCCCCGCCGCCGGTTCCCCGTCCAGACACCCAGAATCCCCCCAACAATCCCCGCCACGGTCCCCACTCATGAAACCATCCCTGCTGTCTGTCGTGATCTTCCTCTCGGCCGGCCTCCTCGGCGCTCGCGAACCGGTCTGGGTCTTCAACAACGGGCCCGACGCCGGGTTGATCTCCCTCGGGCAAGGCCAGCTCCACCACGAGGTCGGCTTGACCAAGTTGATCCCTTCCGGAACCGATCTCACCCTCGCCGTCCCCCTGGAGGCCGCCGACGCCTTTTCCGCCGACTCGCGGCCGTTCTTCGCCCTTCGCTACAAATACAAAACCGCCAACACGCAGGCCGGCCTGTTCTTCACCACCGACACCCTGACCTCCCTTTCCGACAAGACCTATTCCCCCTTTCCCGTCGTCGGCGACAATACCTGGCGGACGGCGATTGTCGACATGCGCTCCTTCGACCACAAGAACTGGACCGGCACCGTCACCTCCTTCCGCTTCGACCCCACCAATCCCAGCGACACGGAGTCCGTCTATCAGGTTTCCCGGCTCGGGTTCTTCCCGTCCGAAGCCGAGGCCCAGAAGTTCCTCGATGCCGCCGTCGACGCCCCCGACTATTCCGAACCCACCTGCTTCATCGCTCCGCTCCAGCGGGTCCTGGTGCCCGGCGGCTGCCTGTCCGATGGTTTCGACCAGGCCGACTTCATGCTCCGCTCGACGGCAATCCAGAGTCCGTCCGAAACGACCGTCGTCCGCTTCCGGCCGAAAGACGCATCGGACCAGGAGTCCACGGTTCCCCTCTGCCAGACCAATAGCCGTGGCTTCACCCGCTTCGTCGCCACCAGGCCCGGCGAGTACCGCCTCGTCAACTGCGATACTCCGCTCGACGACATTTCCGATCTGGATGCGAAAACCCGCCTGGCCGCTCAGTTCGTCGTTGCACGCCAGTTGCTCGGCCCGGTGGCCGATCGGAAATTCCGCCCCAACGATCCCCTTGCCGACGCCCACTGGAACGGCGCCGTTCTGGCCCTCGGCAACTACCGTGTCGATCTGACCTCCCACGCCCGCCCGGCCACCCGTGCCCAGGCTGCCGTCGTTCTGCAGGCGGCCGTTCAGAATGCCCTGGGAACCTCGATCGAGTCTCCCTACACCAACCAGTACCTCACCCGCGACCGGATCCGGATCGGCGCCTGGGTCAGTCCCGGCCGCGAGGCGATCGGCGACGATTTCATCAAGACCTACAGTTCGGCCGGCTTCGACTGGATCATCGCCCACGGCGCCCTGGCCGGGTCCGACTTCAGGGAAACGCTTCTCAGGGACTGCGACCGCTACGGTGTTGAACTGGTTCTCGGCGACGGCGCCTACAAGAACCCTGCCCAGGCAACCGCCGAGTATTTCGACCATCCCTGCTTTGCCGGAACCTACGTCACCGACGAGCCCGGAACCGATCAGTACGACAGCCTCGCCGAGATCTGCAATACCTACTACCGCCAGATGGCCGGCAAGCTCCCCTACATCAACCTTCTGCCCATGTACGCCAACGCGGCGCAGTTGAAGTACGGGGCCGGCGCCGCCGCCATCGAGTACTACGATTCCGATCCCGAACTGTACAAGAAATACTGCGACCTGTTCTGCCAGAAATTCGAACCCCCCTATATCTGCACCGATATCTACCCACTCAACTGGGTCCCGGGCGGGCGCAACACCTACAAGGACTACTGCCAGTCGATCAACGTCATTGCGGCGTCCGCCCGGGAGCATGGCAAGGATTTCTGGTGCTGCATCCAGACCTTCGCCTGGACCCCCAGCAAACGCACTCCCACCGAATCCGAGTTCCGCTGGCAGTCCTACTCCATGTTGTCCTTCGGCTGCAAGGGGCTCCTCTGCTGGACCTACGCAGGCCACGAACCCCAAACCCCGTCGCTCATCACCGTCGATGGCAAGCGGACCAATGCCTGGTACGACGCCGCCACCGTCTTCAAGGAGATCCGTAACATCTCCGAGCCCTTCGTCCGCTACAAGAACCTTGGCGCCCTGACCCACAACTGCACCGACAACACCCCCTACCTCAAATTCAGCAACCCGGTCCGCTCCTTCCCCACCATCGAGAAGATCCACTGCGACGACCCGTTGCTCATCGGCTGCTTCTCGGCAAAGACCGGTTCCGCCACCGCCCTGACCGTCGTCAATATGAGCGAACTGGAGGCGGTCAAGACGGCCCACGTCCGGCTCAAGCTCGCCGGCTCGACCGTTGTCGCCTGGCCTCGCGGCCAGCGCGTCGTCCTGTCCCCCGACTCTGATGGGCTCTACCCTCTCACCCTTCCGCCCGGCGAGGGGGTCTTTATCGAAGTCCAGTAGCCCGCTCGGGCATCGCCGCCACAGCCACAGCCACAGCCCGCCGGCCCAGGTACTCCCCTGGTGGTCCATCCTTCCGAGTCAAATCGGACCGGAAGCCGTCGCAGGTCTCCTGCCTGCCCGTGTCCGGGGCCTCGCCCCGATGCCGTTCGTTTGCATCCAAGCCATCCCTCCCGGAATGCGTCTTGCCCCATTTCCGGCGGAAATGTGCCCGGCAGAACGTGGATCGTCAGGCAGTGTACTCCGGCAGGCGAGGTCTCTTCCCCACCATCGAGCTGCCAGGCCGCCCACGGCACCCTGAAACGGTTCGCGTGACAACGAGTGAACAAAAAAGCCCTCCGTAACCCATGGCTACGGAAGGCTTTTCGTTTCAACTGGGG
>CAZLWV010000135.1:15883-22109 GCA_964563135.1 uncultured Planctomycetaceae bacterium | reverse complement strand
CCAATGATCGAGAAGGCCAGCGGCCAACGCGTGTCCCCCGCACCCCGCAGCGTCCCCCCGAGGATCATGGTCACTGCCAGGGCAGGCATCGCCAGCCCAATGATCTCCAGCAGGGGGGCGGCTGCAACGGCCACATGGGCGTGTCGGGTTGCGAGAAACAGGTGCGGAAGCCGCTCGGATTGACAGAAGAACAGTACGCCCGTCATCACCATCAGGCCGCCGCCCACCCCGCAGGTCAAAGCCGCACTGCGGGTCGCCTTGCGGAAGTTGCGGGCCCCCAGATACTGACCGGCCAACGTCGCAGCCGCGGCCTGAAAGGCAACGCCCGGAAGATAGGCCAGCGACTCGATCCCGATCGCAATCCCGTGGGCTGCAGCCGAGGTATCGCCCAGACGGTTGATGATCGAGATGAACCACAGTTGGCAGGCAATGATAGAAAGGGTGTCGGCTCCGCCCGGCAGTCCCACTCGCAGCAGCCGCCGGATCAGGTCCCATTCGGGCCGCAGAAGGTCGCGCCGAACAGCCAGTCCGCTTCGCCCTCGCGCAAGGAACCGCAGCACCATCAGTCCTCCCACGGCATAGCCGCTGGCAGCGCCCAGCGCGATGCCCTTCCAGCCCAGCGTGGGTAGCGGCCCCAACCCCAGCACCAGGCTCCAACTGACGGCGATATTGACCAGATTCACGATCGCCATGGCTGTCAGCCCGGCAACCATGTCTCCCGCACCGCGAAGACATGCGATTCCAACCGCATCGACCATGATCAGGGGAATCACGGGGAGCACAAACCGGATGTACTGCAGGGCCTGCCTGGCAGCCTGCCCCTGGAGTCCAAGAGCGCCGACCGCCCAGCCTCCCGCGCAAGCCCAAAACACCATTGCCGCCAGGGCCATGGCCGATCCGATGAGCAGGGCCTGGTTCGTAACTCGCTGGGCCGCTTCCACGTCGCCCGCCCCCACGAATCGAGCCACCATCGCGGTGGCCCCGATGGCGACCACGGCAAATGTCTCGTAAACCAGCCACAAGACATACGCCATCAGATTGATCGCCGCCAGGTGAGACGTCTCCAGATAGTGCCCCGTGATCACGCGATCCGAGAGCCCCACCAGCATCGACAGAACCTGCTCCATCAGCACCGGCAAAGCCAGCCACAGCATCGGACGCAGCGTTCCCGGCCTTTGGACGAGCGAGGTAACCACGGAATCATGACACCAGCAGCGAACCGACAGGCCTGAAAGCCACCCGCCATCGAATCTCCAGCAACAGAACCTGCCGGGCCGCTGAGTGGGTCCGCTGGTTCCCGGAGACAGAGGCAGCAAATCCCATGATAGCTCTTCTGGGGGTAATATCAACAGAGGCGGGCACCACAACCGTGTTACCCGCAGTCACTAGATCCCCCCCAAGAAAACTGTCTGAAGGATGTCAGAAATCCTCCACGCCTGAGACAACTCACTCTGACGACGGGAAATATCACCCTCTAAAGACGGTCGGCGAAAATGCTGCAGAGCGATACATATGTTCGATTCTGCTGTAGCGAAATAAAACAGGCGAGCTGAAGACATTCGTGATTGTCTGCCTTCAGCTCGCCTCTCGCTACTCGGAAGTTGGCACTTCCCGTCCGTCGAACTGGAATCCAGCACGACGAAGATCCTCTGATCTCTGTGTCGCGCCTCTTCCGTTGACCGGCCCCCTACAGGCAATTTGCCTCTGCTCTGTTCCAAAACCCAGCGGCCCTAACCGGGCCGCTGGGTCTCTGGGGGGGTGACTGCTCTGCATGAAACAGAGACGGCATAAGAAGAGAGCAAACAGCGTGCCAATCCCTGATCGCCGGATGGCTCTTGCCGCCGGACGCTGCCAGCTCACGCGGATTCTCGCAGATCGGAACCGTCGATCTGATGCAGGTGACCGTAGAACTCACATCGCGCCATCAGTTCCTGGTGCGTCCCAACATCGAGAATTCGTCCTTCTTGAATGACGACAATCCGGTCGGCCAGCGAAAGGGCACTCAGACGGTGGGTGATGAAGATTGTCGTCCGCCCCTTCTTGAACCGCTCCAGCACCCGCTGGATGGTCTGCTCGCTGTTCAGATCGATCTGGCTGGTGGCCTCGTCGAGGATCAGGAGGGCGGGATCGCGGAGGATCGCCCGTGCCAGCGCGATTCGCTGGCGCTGTCCGCCTGAGAGCTGCCCCCCCATAGGACCGACGGTCGTCTCGTATCCGGCCGCCAGCTCGTGTTCGATGAACCAGTGGGCATGGGCCTGCTTGGCAGCCTCGATCACCTGCTCGCCAGTGGCCTGGGGGGAGCCATAGCGGATGTTGTTGAGAATCGTATCGTCAAACAGCACCGGTTCCTGGGTCACCAGCCCGATCTGGGTTCGCAGGTCGCGAATCCGCAATTCGGGCAGGGGCACTCCGTCGAGCAGGATAGTCCCCTGATCGGGGTCGGCAAACCTCGGCAGCAGGTTGGCCAGAGTGCTCTTGCCGCAGCCGCTTTCTCCCACGATTCCGATCGTTTCCCCGAACTGGATCTCCAGGTTGATGTCGTGCAGAACGGGACGATCGGGCGTGTAACCGAAGGTGACATGGTCGAACACGAGGTTCTTGTGGTGCCGGCCGATCATGCGGGGGTTCTCCGGATCGAGGACCTTGGGTTCCCGATCGAGCATCGTATAGACCCGGTCGCAGGCAGCAAACGCCCGCTGCACCTTGGCAAAAATGTCGGACAGTTTTCGGGCGGGATCGGCCGCCCCGGCCAGCAGGGCGTAGAACAATAGCAGTGCGCTGAGGCTGAGTTCCTTCGAGAGCATGGGAATGCCGAACAGGTGCGTTTCCTGGGCAAGAACCAGGTAGGCTCCCGCGAGCATGGCGATACTGATGGTTGTGATCCCCAGGACCTCCGTGAGGGGATGAGTGAGCGAGTCGTAGCGAACGATCCGCATCGAGCATTTGTAGTACTTCTTGCTGTCGTTGTGAAAACGGTTGCGCTCCTGGGGTTCCATGGCGAAGGCCTTGACGACCTTGATACCGCGAAACACCTCCTCGAGAGTGCTGTAGAGCTGCGCCATGCCTTCCATGGCCCGTCGGTTGGCCCGTTTGAGGGTCTTGGAGAGCCAGCGGATGGCGATGGCGGCTACCGGGGCCACGATCAGGGTCAGAACCAGCAGCCTCCAGGAAATCACGGCCGCCCCGATCAGGCAGGCGGCGCCCTTGATAGGCTCCCGCACGAGCTTGCCAAACAGGGCGGTGAGACCTTCGCCCACGCTCTCCATGTCGTGGGTGAAGCGGCTCATCAGGTCGGCGGAACCTTCGTTGGTGAACGTGCTCAGGTCCATGCGAAGGGTGCGGCGGAAAAACTGCTTGCGCAGATCGAAAGTCGCCAGTTGGGTCAGCCGTCCCACGAGAATCGTGTGGGCTATGACAAAAAGGCTCTTGAGCGTGGTTCCCAGGAGGACGAAGCCGAAGAGGAACGCCAGGGTCTGGAAAGCGTCGTCGGGAAGATGGCGTTTGATGATCGGCTGGGCCCAAAGATAGGCCTTCTCCGACCAGCGTTCACTATCCAGTCGCGAAGCAGCCAGGCTCTGCTCGCCCCGCAAGCGGGCCCTCTCGGCCTCGGAGGCGGTCTTCATCTCCCGCTCCGTGCGGTCGATCGTGGCCAAGGCCTCCGCCTGGTTCTTCTGGCATTCGGCCAGCTTCATGTCGACCCAGCCGTGGAAGGACTTGCCCTCGAACACGACATCCACAAACGGGTAGACAATCGTGATGTTGGCTCCCCAGAGCAGCCCGACCATCACCGCGCAGGCCAACGCTGCAACGAACGAGAATCGATACTGCAACGCGAGACGAACGACCCGGCCAAAGTTACTCATCCTGAGTTCATCCTTGAAGCGGCTTCCATGCCCGGCCCGCACCAATTCGTGCGGCAAACGGCTTTGTATCAAATCGCCTCCAAAACACCAACATCGATGCCCGTCGTCTGGCAGCATTTCCCGGGATCATCCGCGCCGACCGTCGCCCAAGGCTAAACCGGGCGCCTTGGGAAAAACAGGACAATCAAGCAGAGTGGGCCGGCCATCGCCACGTTGCGGGTTGACTCAAGGAGGATCACTCGCCCGGCACCACGGCACTGGCCTGCACGGTCGCACCGGCAACCCCGAAAAGGTACTGACCCGCTCGGCGGCAACATCTTTGATGCTGGCACTTGCTCCGGCTCGTCCCCGAACCGCCCCGGCATTTGAGGACCAACGCCGGACTGGGCCATGTTACAGTTTGACCACCATGCACTGGGTCGTGGGCATATCGATGATCTCCTCCGGCTTGTCCCGGAAGAACTCGCAAAAGGCCTGTTCGACGCCGGCCAAGAGGCCGTAATCGTGCGAAATCATGATTCCGCCCGGGATCATCCGCGGATAGAAGTATTCCAGGCAGGCCTTGGTTCCTTCGTAAAGGTCGACGTCAAAATGGCAGAAGGAGTACTGGCTCTCTTCAATGCCGCGGGCCGAATCAGGAAAGAGCCCCTTGTGAAACGTTACGTTTTCGAACCCGGCCACATAGGCCTGCACATCCTCCAGGCTGCACGCATACTGGCTCTTCTTGTGGATCCCGCGGTCTTCCTTGCTGCTCTGGGGAAGGCCTTCAAAGGTGTCGAAGAGCCGCAGAAGCCGATCGCCCTTGGCCTGGCAGATCAACCTGGCCGAGGCGCCGCGATAGACGCCCACTTCAGCCATTGCCCCCGGCCGCCGGCTCTGCGCCCGGGCGGCCGAGTAGATCAGGTAGAGTTCAAAAGCGCTACAGAGCGAGCGCTTCTGCCGGCGGATCTCCTGGAGGGCACTCACGATTTCCCGGTCTTTGCGGCTCTTCAAGGCCGCAAGCTGCAGATTGGACCAGAGTCCCAGCCCAAACCGCTCGAGTCTGCCGCCGCCGAGTTTCTGAAACAAGCGGTTCTTCATCCACATGACGATTCCTGCCTCCCGAACTGGATGGAGAAAGCCTCTCTCTTCGCCACACCAGGAACCGGGCAATCGCCGGAGCCAGAAACGCGCCGACGATCGCCCTGAACCACAGCCCCTCAGCCCGCTCGCAGCGACCGCAGCTTGCCCATCCCAGTGAAGCAAGGTTCTGGGGCTGCGTGACGGGAACTATTGAGGACCGGCACCTCTCGCATTCAAGGGGGACATCTTACCCAGAGTGACCGGCCCAAGCAATCCCGACGGCAGGAGCGGAGAATCGGCCTTGTAGGGCTGGAAGGTGGTCCAACTGATCCGCTCGTTCTCGGGCAAGGCCTGATCACCGATCAATCGGTTGGGCCACAGGTTGGCAACGTCGATCTCCAGATGGTTTCCCAGCTTCTGGACCGCATCGGTCACATCGATCTGCCAGGGGGCACACCACACGACTCCCAGGTCCCGGTCGTTCAGACGCACACGGGCAACGTTGTGAACGACACCCAGGTCCAGGAGGATCCGCCGATTTCCCACGGAGGATTGCTCCGGAAGGTCGAAACGCCGGCGGTATGTGGCAATTCCCGAATAGTACTTGATTCCCTGCTCAGGGCGTTGTGACCAGTCTTCCAGAGCGTCGAACGCGACCTCTCCAGGTCCACCCAGCTTGGGGTCGAACGAAACTCGCCAGCGGCCACCGAGCTGCCCAAGGGCCTCGAATCGGGGGAAGTTCTCTGCTGCCCCGTCCACTCCGGGCGTCGCACGGGCTGGTCGACGAAACAGCACCAGGAAACTCTGGTAGGGCTCAAAACGCATCGGCACGATCGTACGGCTGCCACGGGCTTCGAACCGGGCCAGATCGCGGATCTGCCCGGTGAGCGGATCCCAGAGCTCGGGCTGCATGGCGGCAACTCGGAAGGTGCATGCCGCTTCCACCGCTTCGCCGGTCCGGTTGGCAACAAAGTAGAGATCCAGCCCCTCGGCCCGGCGGTGCGTATAGCGAACCGGGCCATCGGACTCCAGGTCCGGTGGCACATTCATGTCGGCCAGCAACCGTGCCGTTTCTTCGTAGGGCGGATACAGTTCCGGGCACGCTTCCGGGGCTGGCTCCAGACGCCAAGGCGCCGCTCCGATCGGGCCCAGGTCCTTGGCCGGCAACCAGCCGTCGGCCGCCTCGCCGGTCTCTTGCCAGCGCTCGGTAGCCCGGCGAGCGGCCTCCCATTGGGTATCGGAAACGAGCTCCATGCTCTGGCCGTCTGCGTACTCGATACGCAGGCCTGCAATCAGCCCTG
>CAZLWV010000135.1:0-15873 GCA_964563135.1 uncultured Planctomycetaceae bacterium | reverse complement strand
GGGCTGTCGCCGCCATTGGTAGCCTCCACAGCAAGCAGATTCTCGCCCGGCCTGAGCAGATCTTGCACCTGGCTGACCGCGAGGGCATGGAAGTTGTCGGCCTGGCCGGCGGGCTGGCCGTTGAGCCAGACCTGGCAGTCATTGTCGGCTGTTACCTCCAGTCGAGCAGCCAGAATCCTCTTTCCCGGCGGAACGCTGAAACTGCGGCGGAAATAGCGAATGCCGGGGGCTGGATCACCCGGGTCCTCCTCCGGACACCAAATCCAACGGGCGCGCTCGGCCGGGCTGGGAATCGGCTCACCCGGCGGCGCCACGGCCAGAGGGCCGCCCCAAATGATCTGCCCCGCGCCATGGCGCCGGCGCTCGGGTTCGGCCGGCGGCGCCGTGGCCCCCCAAAGCTCGGCAGCCAGATCGGCCACTTCTCGATCGCACTGAGGATAGCCGGCCAGACTGGGAGATTTCTGCGGGGGTGGCCCGACCACGGTCGCACCGGCCTGGACCAGTTCCTTGATCTTGCGCAGGAGTGCGGGAGTCATCGTGTCAAAGGCGGGCAGGACCAGGAGACGGTAGGACGCGCCTCCGGGAAAAGCGATCCGCCCGTCGCGGGCGCTCGCCTTGGAGATCAGGGTCAGCGGCGAGCAACCGTCAAAGCCGTAACCACGGCGATCGCGGATGCTGCCGGTCCCCTCCAGGGCCGACACGGGCGGCCGCAGCACATGGGGTGCCCCTTCAGGGGCGAGGTAAAGGATGTCAGCCACCGCCTGTCCCTGCCGCAGCATGAACTGGCACCGACTGATGTAACGATGGTAGGCCGAGGCCATCGGCCACCAGGTCTGGCCTCGATCCCAGTGGACGCCATAGGGCCCCATGACCATTCCCGGACGCCGCTCCTGAGGTTTGTGGGCAAAGGTGTGGTACACCAGCCGGTTGATTCCGAACGAGAAGGCCCAGTCCCCCTGGTTCTTCAAGGCCCCGGGAAACAGCTTCCAGGCCTCGCGGCTGTCGGCGGTGAAGGCCTCGGCAGCCACGATCGAACGACCCAGCGTGTGGGCAATCGAAGTGGCCTCGACGCAACTGTAGACGGTGTCGAACCCGTAGCCCTGGCTCCAGAACTCGCACATCGGCACGTCGGCCACCGCCCCGAGTTCCAGATCACAGGTGGGATTCATGTCGTAAGGTTCAATCGAGAGGCCAAACCCGTGCTCGCGGCCGAGCTGCTTGAGACGTCCCGCGTGGTTCTCGAGCACCAGCTCCTGGGCCGTCAGCCGTATATCCCAGAGGAAACGCTCGCTCAATTCCAGGCTGCCGACGATCCGGCCCGTGTAGGTCGGCAGGTAGGGCAGAAGGTCGTAGCCTCGCCGCTGGCGAAACTCCTCGCGGAACTTGCCGGTCCAGTTTTGGGCCCCCATCTCCCAACTGTCGATATGGAGCATGGTCCAGCCGCGCCCCGCGGCCCGCGGTCCCACCGACTTGAGCAGCTTGCCAACGTAGTTGTCGAAGTGGGCATCGAGGGCCGCGGCGTCGAGCTTGTCGCACTCCAGGCCGAGCCCGGGCTGGGGAGCCGGGCGAGTGGTGGCGCCGTTGTTGCGGCGGCCCAGTCGCATCACGGTCCAGTTGCCCGGTGGCACCTGCCACTGGAGGCGACCATCGGGCTTGAGCCGATCGCTCAGGTCCACGATCCGGTCGGGCGGAATTGCCGCCCCAGCCGGCGGCTCCGCTGGGTTGGCCCTTGCAGGCAGATACGGTTTGACCCCGGGACGGGAAGAATAGGGTGCGCGGTAGTAGAGGGCCTTCTCGTCGATGTCGGCAATCGAGGCTTCCCGAGCGGGTGTGGGAAAGGCGAGGAGAGCCACATCCGCATACCAGGTTTCCCACTGGCGGAGTATCTCTTCCGACATCGGCCCGCGGCCGAAGTATGGTTCCCGAGGAGGAGGCGTCGGCAGGATCGCGTCGAACGAGGCCGGTCCTTCCACGTCGACACAGGCGGCAACCAGGTGCTGCATGGACTGCTCGGGCCTGACCCAGGGCCCGCCGCTGCCGGCCCAACCGGGGCCTGAGCCCAGCGTGATCTCGATTCCGAGGCGTTCTGCCTCGCGGACCGCGTGGGTGAACAGTTCCTGCCACTGGGGGCTGAGAAAGTCGACCGGCCCGCGCGGCACGCCCACATTGACCTCCAGGAAGACCAGGTTGCCGATGCCGGCCGCCTTCATCGATTCCAGGTCGGCGGTCATCCCGTCGCCAGTGAGGTTCCCGTCCATGAAATACCAGTACACACCCGGTCGCGACTCAGGGGGTGGATTGCGAAAGCCGCTTTCGAGGGCGTCGGCTGCCTGCACAGCCACCGCGGGTGTGATCGAGGCCCACGCGACCAGGATCCAGAGGAGGGTCGTCCCAAGATGTCGCATGCGGAACTCCTTCACGGCTCTCAGGAATGGACATGACTGCCCCAAGATGACATGTTTTCCTGCCGGGTGCAATCTTCCCGCCACCAAGGCCCGAAGAACTCCAAAGTAGGTCCGCAGAAGCGTCGGAAACCCCTATTTCCCGCAATCGCCCTTTCGCAGGGTGCCTGCTATTCCCCGAGCCAGCGCGGCAACTCAAGAAACAAACCAGACGCGCCCGACTTGGGGTGCGTCTGGTTGTCTGACTCGGTTCTGTTCCGCTTAGCGGCTCACGGGCCGATCGGCAGGGGCTCCTTGGCGAGAAAATCTCGCGGGCCCCGTGTCGTATAGTAAGGATACTGCATCGCGCCGAGCGGAGCCCCGCCCGCCACGCCAGGACAATTGGCCCCCAGGCAACGTCCGGGGTATCCGCCAGGGCAGGCGCCGCCAAGCAGTCCGCCGCCGCAAGGCGCGCAGGTCTCGGGGGCCGCCATGCAGCTTCCCGCCATGCAGCCCCCTGCCGCCTGCCCGCCGTACATCGCCCGACGCGCGCACCCGCTGACTCCCGCCACGAGGACAACCGCCACCAAAACCAACCATGCATTCTTCATTGTCTTCTGTTTCCTTTCCGGTCCTTCGCCATGCCGCCAACCACGCAAGACTGGTCGCCTCAGCGACCATTCCTGCCGCGGGAACCGGCCCCCCCGGTGCGGCGCGATCGACCGATATCTGCGGTTCTGAGTTGCGTCTTGCGATCGGTGACCTGCGGAAGCTCTCCCAGGCCGCACGCAGCACGCAAAACCAAACCGAAAACGAGCCAAGCAGTCGCCCCCCGGCTTTGCCCGGCAGCTCGAGCCCCCGGCGCTGGAAGGCTCCTTGCCGCGTCCACGCCAAGACGTGCACGCCTGCGGAACCTCCGATACGGCCCCGGAAGGTTCGAACCGGAATCGAGGGTCTCTCCTGTCAATTGACATCGGCCGTACATTCCTCAGAGTCCAGAAAATCGGTAGAACTGCTCCATGCGGCACCAAAGCTACAATCGTCGCCACAGACACCAATGGACCGCCCGCAATCCGTGCCTCACCCCCCAGAGCCCCCCAAGTCAGGGGCCGTGATTTGACGGTCGGTGGAATCTTGCACTCCCGCCGAGATTCCCCGGGGTTTTCGTTGACCCACGCGGCGGATATCCTTGGCGGTGAGGGCTTGGCCGAGCCAGCGAACCTGTGTGTGCCTTCCCCACGGGCAGCAGGGAATCGGCACATCCTGCCGAAAGACGAGAGATCCATGGTTGCGTCGATCGAGTTCATCGAGAAAGTCATCGAGTACTTCGCCGAGGCCGCCCGAATCAACCGGGACCATCCGGACCGCGTCGGCAATGTCGTGGTTCTCAGCGCCGAATCGGCCGATGAGGTGATGATCACGGGCGACCTGCACGGGCATCGCCACAACTTCAATTCCATCCGCCGCGTCGCCGATTTGAAGAACCATCCGCGCCGGCATCTGATCCTTCAGGAGGTCTGCCACGGCGGCCCCACCTATCCGGCCAATGGCGGCTGCATGTCGCACACCCTCCTCGAAGACGTCGCCAAAACCATCACGGAGTTTCCCGGCCGAGTTCACTTCCTGCTCGGCAATCACGAACTGGCCGAACTGACCGATTACCCGATCCAGAAGAACAACCAGATGCTCAACCTGGTCTTCCGCCTCGGACTGCAGCAGGCCTACGGACTGGCGGCCGACAAGGTGCGCGAGGCCTCCTTTCCGTTCATCCGATCGTGCCCGCTGGCGGTTCGCTTGCCGGGCGGGGTCTTCTGCACCCACAGCATTCCCCAGGCCAGCGACACCAGCCCCTTCGACATGAGCATCTTCCATCGCCCCCTGGAGGCCGGCGACTTTCACGGCCGCACTCCAATTTTCGACCTCGTCTGGGGACGCGATTACCGGGAAGACAACGCCGAAGCCTTTGCCACCCAGGTCAAAGCCGAGGTGCTCATCAACGGGCACGAACCGTGCACCACAGGATTCAGTACTCCTAATAGCCGGCAGGTGATCTTGGATTGCTGCAACGACAAGGCCTGCTACGTCATCCTGCCGACCGACCGCACCTGGACACAGGCCGAGGTCGTCCAGCGGATCGCGCGCCTCAAGCCTTAGCCAGGGATGATTCCGTGCCGGTCCCAGAACCCCTGCCGCCGCCGGTAATCCCCGCCTGCGTGAGGCCTCGCTGGTGGTTTCGCAGGCCTTCACGAACAACTTCGCCGTTGCCCCTCTTCCCTGATGGGCGAGGGCAGCGCGAGGGCTGGGCCAAACCAGGAGCTGGCAGCGATGTTTGCAGAATCCATCGGCCGGTCGACTTGTTCCCTTTCACCACCATGAGCCCCCAACCACAACGCCGCGTCGCATAGGTCTTTCCTGCCGTGCCTGCCGATCCATTCAAGCCCCGTGAAAACCCCCATCCGCTGGGACGTTACCAGTTTGGAATGGTGACCCTGTTCTTCCTGGCCATCCCCATCGGACTGCTGGCCGGTGCCTGGAGTATGCTCACCCGATCCAAACCCGGCGAGCCTCGCTTCTGGCTCGGTTTTGCCATGGTGGCAGCGGCACCCATGGCCCTGGCGTTTCTCGTCAGCCTGTACCAGAAGCTGCGGCGCCGCAAATAGCCCTTGCGCTGCCTCAGCTCGCGTTTTTTCAGCACAGCCTTCGGCCTGCCGTCCTGTTCGCCCGCGGGCGGCTGCCGCTGCCCGCTCCCTTCAACGCCATGCCCGTGGGCTCGTGTGCCGGCGGTGGCCCGGGTCCGCCCGCGGTGCTAAAATCGGCGGATACCCGCCCCGCGCAGGAGACTCACCCGTGATCCAACTCGAAAACGTCAGCAAGATCTACAAGACCGCCAGCGGCGAGGTCCGAGCCCTCGACGATGTCTCTCTCTGCGTCGACCAGGGGCAGTTTGTGGCCGTTCGCGGCCCGAGCGGATGCGGCAAATCCACGCTGTTGACGATTGTGGGAACCCTCGGCACCCCGACCCGCGGCAAGGTCTCTATTGCGGGAACCGACATCGGGTCGCTCAGCACATCGGATCGTGCACGATTCCGAGCCAGCCAGATCGGCTTCGTCTTCCAGACCTTCTACCTCCTCCCCTATCTCAGTGTGCTGGAGAACGTTATGGCCGCGGCCGTGCCCGAACGGGCGGCCGGCGCCAGACTCCGCGCCCGCGAGATCCTCGAGAAGGTCCAGATGGGGCACCGCCTTGGCCATCGGCCGGGACAGTTGAGCACCGGGGAATGCCAGCGGGTGGCGATCGCACGAGCGATGCTGAATCACCCCAAGCTGATCCTGGCCGACGAACCGACCGGCAATCTCGACCCCGCCAACGCCAGAGCGGTCCTCGATCTGCTCGAACGATTCCACCAGGACGGGGGGACGATTCTCCTGGTCACCCATGAGGAAGAGGCCGCCCGTCAGGCCCAGCGAACGATCTCGCTCGACCATGGTCGTCTGGTTCCCGACCGGGCCGCCCCATCCCCGTCCGTCCCGGGGCCCCAGTAGTCCGACCCCTGGCTCTCCGCGCCCGGGGGCACGACCTGGGCAACTTCAGAAAGTACAAGCCAGAACGCAACTTGCGACCATATTCCCCTCACCGGCATTCCAGGCTCGCCCCACGAATCATCACCGGCCAGCGGCACCAGGACCCTTGCAATAAATCGTTCTGTCCGTTAAGGATAGAAGACGTGGATGAGCGCTTCGTACGCGTAGGGCAGGTCTGCTCGACGCCCGAGTCTGCTTGCCTGGATCAAGGAATGCCAACATGGGAAAGAAGAAGGTGGTCCCGAGCGACGAGCCCGCCACGGATAAGGACTTGAAGAAGAAAATCCTCATCGTCGACGACGATGTGGAGATCGTCGACACTCTTCAGCATGCCCTCCAGGCAAACGGCTACGAAGTCGTTTTTGCCCGAGACGGCACCCAGGGCCTTGCCATGTCCATCCGCGAGAACCCTGACCTCATGGTGCTCGACATGATGATGCCCAAACGGAGCGGTTTTCTCGTCCTGGAGAAGCTGCAGCGGATCCGCCAGGAGACGCTTCCCGTCATCATGATTACCGCCAACGAGGGGAATCGGCACCGGGCCCTGGCCGAGATGCTGGGAGTTGCCGCCTACATCCACAAGCCATTCCCCATGGACGTGTTCCTGGCGACCGTGGCCCGCGTGCTGGAAGAACACGGGAAGTCGAACGCCTGAAGGGGTTGTGCCGATTCGGCAGACTCTTCAGGCTTGATCTGGAGCGACTCTGAGTATCCGTCCGATGAGCATTGAGCGGGAAACCTGTCCCCAAATCGCTCCCCTGGGCTGCCCGGGGCGCGCCTGATTTTGGGGCCTGCTCCAAGGCGACTCGATTCGACGGAGGTTGAGAGCCCATGACCCAGATGATCGACATCTCCCAGCCGGTTCGATACCATGTCCGAGTGGGGCTCGCGGAATGTCTGGTGCGATCTCGCGATGAAGTCGAGGCGGTTGAGGCGGCACGAAACCACTTCATCCAGCGAATGCCGGAGCTGAGTGAGATCATCGCCGGAATCTCCGACAAGGAGTTTCGTGTCGATCGCCTGGGCTGACAGTGCTCCGCCGGTGGGGGCAGCGCATTGTCGATCGCGGCAATGGCGCCTATCATTCAGTTTAGCACCGCGCTGACCTGCGGTCGAAACGGCGCCGCTTCGAGCCTCTTTCCCCAGGTCTCTTTGCCCTCGCCCACAGAGGCCGCTGCCTCCGCTGCGGCGCCGCCTCACGCTCTCCTGCAGAAAGACCACCGATGTCGTCGGACCCCCGCCCTGAGATCTCCCTCAGCCCCACAGAAGGCTGGCACTGCTCCCATTTCTTCTACCGATTCGACCACTCGCATCTCCGGGCGCTCGGCCCCAACGAGATCGCCGACGGCCGCAGGAGCCTGATCGAATCGCTTCAGACAGGGATCGAAGGCGTCGCCGCCCTGCAAACGTTCATCATCAGCGGTCACAAGGCCGATTTCGGTGTCCTGGCCCTCGGCCCTGATCCTCTGGCAATCGACTCGGTTCATCAGCGGATCGTCTCCGGCTGGCTCGGCTCCGCAATCGTGCCCAGCTGGTCCTTCGTCTCGCTCACGGAGATGTCCGAGTATGTTCCTACCCTGGAGGGCTACGCCGGAGAACTGGCGGAGCAAGGCCTGCCGCCGGAGAGTGAAGAACACCGCGAGAAGCTGAAACAGTATGAGAAGCGTCTGGCGATCATGACTCGGCAGCGCCTCTGTCCGGACCTGCCCGCCTGGCCGGCCATGTGCTTCTATCCGATGAACAAGAAACGCGAAGGCGATCAGAACTGGTTCGTTCTCGACTTTGCCCGCAGGGCACGTATGATGCGCGAGCACGGTGCTTCGGGGATGCAATACGCCGGCAAGGTCACCCAACTGGTCACCGTCGGCATTGGCCTGGACGACTGGGAATGGGGCGTCACGCTCTGGGCTCGCAACCCGGAACTGCTCAGCAAAATCGTCTACCAGATGCGTTTCGACGAGGCCAGCGCCCGCTACGCCCAGTTCGGCCAGTTCTACGTCGGTTACCAGGCCACGCCCGAACAGATCCTCGACCACTGCCGCATCGGCACCCACTAGGCCGGAATATCCACCCTCCATCTCGCAACCCGCGGCGCAAGCGACGATTGCCCAGGACCCGGGAAATCGCGAAGGCCTCAAAGAGCAGAATCGCAGACCGGGCACAACCGCCCAGCAACCGGCCCGCCGAACCACCGCCAGGCACGCCTGAGAGTCCACCCCCCCCCCCCAAAGCACTTCGCGTCCATTCTGGCCGCCACCGCAGTGGGAAAAAGGTGCTGCCTTGGCCTCAACCAGGCCCTGCCCAGGCCGGTGATCCCGGACCTAACCACCGGCCTGTACGCCACTTGCAGCCAACACTGCCCGCCCGCCGCCAGCGGTCGACAGGCCCCTTGCCTCGTAATAAAATGATAGAGATTGTGTTACGCTTGGTAATGCACACGGGCCGAGATTCTGAGAGAGTGTCGCAATGGGAAGCACAGGTCGATTCCTCTGGCTGCTGGCATTGGCCGCACCCCTGACGGTATGCCGCCCCGCGTTGGCCCATTTCCAGGTTCTCATCCCCTCCCGCGACGTCTTCTCGGCGGCCGACGGGCGGACCGTTGACCTCCAGATGCTTTTCACCCATCCGATGGAAAACGGACCCATCATGGAAATGGGTATGCCAAAGCAGTTCGGGGTCCTCGCCGACGGCAAGAAACTCGATCTCCTCAGTCAACTCGAGCGGAAGTCGATTGGCGGCAAGACCTCCTACTCCTGTCAGACCAGCCTGCGGCGGCCCGGTGACCACGTCTTCTACCTCGAACCGGCCCCCTATTGGGAACCGGGCGAAAAGAAGATGATCATCCATTACACGAAGGTCGTCGTCGACTATCTGGGGGCGGAAACCGGTTGGGATTCCCTGATCGGCCTCCCTGTGGAGATCGAGCCGCTCGTGCGTCCCTACGGCCTGTGGACAGGCAATACCTTCCGTGCGATCGTCCGCCACGACGGCAAGCCCGTGCCGTTCGCCACCGTGGAAGTCGAATACCTCAATGCCGACGAAAAAGTGGCGATTCCCAACGATGCCTTCGTCACCCAGACCATCAAGGCCGATGCCCAGGGCGTTTTCTCCTACTCCATGCCGCGAGCCGGCTGGTGGGGCTTCGCCGCCCTCGTCGATGGCCCCGAGCCCATGACCGCTCCCACCGGCGAGAAGGTCGATGTGGAACTCGGCGGCCTGATCTGGGTCCAGACCGTCGACATGGAATAGCGCACGCACACGCCGCGTCACTCTCCCACGGCATTCCTCCATCGCTCCAGCATCCCCCCTCGCCATGCATATCGCCGAAGCAGTCCTGAGCGGATCGACCACCGGCCTGGCGGTGCTGGGGGCAGGCTGGGCCGCCACGGCCGTGGGCACCGCGATCGGCCTGCGCCGCATGGACTATGAGCGAGTCCCCCGGGTCGCCTTGTTGAGCGCAACCTTCTTCGTCGCTTCGCTGATCCAGGTCCCGATCGGGCCGACCTCGGTCCACCTGGTCCTCTGCGGGCTCATCGGGCTGGTGCTGGGCTGGACCGCCTTTCCCGCCCTCCTGGTGGCCCTCGCGCTCCAGACTCTGATCGCCGGCGTGGGCGGGCCGAGCACGCTCGGAATCAACACCTTCGCCATGGCCGCTCCGGCGGTCGTCGTCTGGCTGTTCCTACGGCGGGCGGTTCAGTCAAGAAGCGAATCGCTCACGTTCATGGCCGCCTTTCTCGCCGGCGTGCTGGGCTTGCTGCTTGCGTCGCTGCTCAACGCGGCGGCCCTGGCCCTGGCCGGAAAGGAGTTTCACCTCTTCGCCGGCGCGGCCCTGACCGCCCATCTCGTGGTACTGCCCCTGGAAGGGCTCATCACGGCCACCACCGTCGTTTTTCTCCGCAAAGTCCGGCCCGAACTACTCCAGTCGCCTTGGCTGGCATCCCGGTAGACAAGGATCCGTTCCATGCACCGGCATTCAGAATCGATTCTGGCGCGGTTGCCGCTGCTGGCGTTTCCCTCCTGCGGGAACCTTCGCTTGCCGCTCTGCGTCTGCCCCTGGCTGGGGTATCTCCTGCGATCCGCCGTGCCCCTCGCGATGGCCTGCGCCGCCCTTTGCGGCAATGCCTGCGGCCACAGCATGAACGTGTTTGCCGTTGTCGAGGGCCAGACCATTCAGGGCGAGGTCTTCGCACGCGGCGGAACCCCGTTTTCGGGAGTGACCGTCGTCGCCTACGCCGCCGACGGACGCACGCTCGGCGAAACCAGGACGGACGATTCGGGCAAATTCTCCCTCGTCCCCACCGAGCGCTGCGACTGGCGCCTGGTCGCGTCCACCGACGACGGCCATCAGGCCGAGTACACGGTGCCCGCCGACGAGCTTCCGCAGGGCCTGCCACTGAGCGCCAGCCAGCCGCCCGCACCGCCGCAACCTCCCCGCCCGGGGCCGTCGGCGCCTGCACACTCGGTGGAGTCGCAGGCCCCAGACGCAGCGGCAACCGCTCCCGGCCTGGCCGGCCTGGAACACCAGCTAACGGCCCTGCGGCGCGAGGTCAACGATCTTCGTGCAGAACTCCGCTGGCAAGACATCCTCGGGGGCCTGGGCTATATTCTCGGACTGATGGGTCTCGCCTTCTACTTCCTCGGCGTGGAGAAGCGCAGCCGCAATCCGGCACGGTCCTGCAACAACACCCCGCCGGCCGCGCCCGCTGAAACGGTCCAATCCCAAAGTCCGGCAAAGATCGACACCTGAGCCAGTCCGCAATGCACCATGTTGCCTCACGCTCCGGCCCCCTGCTCGACCGCATCGATCCGCGGAGCCGCATTTGCCTTGCGCTGGCCTTCTCGCTGCTCGTGGCCGTGGCCAACCGCCCAGCCACGACCGTGGCCGCACTGGCCTTGGCCGCACTCTGTGCAGCCACCAGCGGGCTCGACCTCCGCACGCTGCTCCGCCGGATGGCGCCGCTCAATGTGTTCATGCTCCTTCTCATCGCAATCATGCCGCTCGCCTCCGGCGGCCGGGAAATCGGCCGCCTCGGCCCAATCCGCTATGGCGAAGAGGGCCTGTGGCTCGCACTGGCGATCGCGGTCAAGGGCAATGCCATCCTGCTCGGCCTGGTGGCCTTGCTCGGCTCCCTCGACATCACCACCGTGGGCCACGCCATGAACCATCTCCGTGTCCCCGACAAGCTGACCCACCTCCTCCTGTTCACGGTCCGCTACCTCGACGTCCTGCGGCATGAGTATGGGCGGCTCAGCGCGGCCATGCGCCTCCGGGGTTTCCACCCACGGGCCGACAGGCACACCTGGCGAACCTTCGGCCACTTGATCGGCATGCTCCTGGTTCGCAGCCTCGATCGCTCCGAACGCGTCGTTGCCGCCATGAAGTGCCGCGGATTTCACGGGCACTTCTACCTGCTGGACCATTTCCATTTCTCCTGGCGGGATCTGCCCTTCGCCCTGGCCGCGGCCGCCGCACTGGTGACACTCGCCTGGCTGGAGTGGCTATGAACGACCCCCTCGTCCGGCTCGACCAGGTCACCTTCCGCTACGGCCAGCGAGCCGTGCTCGACGCCTGCAACCTTGCCATCCACCCAGGCCAGCGCCTTGGCCTGGCCGGTGCCAACGGGTCCGGCAAGACCACGCTCCTGTCGTTGATCGTCGGCCTCCACCGCCCTCAACAGGGACAGGTGATCGTCCTGGGCCGGCAGCGCCGCACCGAGGCCGATTTCCGCGAGATCCGCGGCCCGGTGGGCATGCTGTTCCAGGATTCCGACGATCAGCTCTTCAGCCCCACCGTGGCCGAAGACGTGGCCTTCGGCCCCTTCAACCTGGGCAAATCCCGCCCCGAGGTCGAGGCGATTGTCGCCCGCACCCTGCGCGAGCTCGGCATCCAGGACCTCGCCGGCCGCGTCACCTACCGGCTCTCCGGCGGAGAAAAACGCCTCGTCGCCATCGCCACCGTCCTGGCTATGGAACCCCGGGTCCTGCTCCTCGACGAACCCACCGCCGGACTTGATCTGGCGGCCGCCGACCGCCTGGCCGAAATCCTCCTGGGCCTCCCCCAGGCCATGTTGCTGGTCTCCCACGACCGCGACTTCCTCGCCCGCGTCGCCACCCACGCCGCCCGCCTCGACCACGGCCGCCTCACTCCCACGGCTTGAAGAACTCTCGCGATCGCGCCAACAGGCCGCCATTGGGCTTGCCCAATGGAAGCCACGATTGACGGCTAAGGGTGGGCCGTTGCCTCTCTCTTTGCGTGTTCTTCAGCGGTGCGTGGATGGGGTCGCAGGGCAACATAGGGGCACCGGCTTCCAACGCAAACAGGCCGCCATTGGGCTTGCCCATGGCAGCCACGATGGACGGCCCTCCCGAAGGGTGGCGGCGGAGTCTGGATCTCTTGGAATCATGCAAGCCTATTTAGACAGGCCGGGCCGAATTATTGACAGAGGCACGCAGTTCTGGACAGTTCTGGACAGACTCCTGCGATGCCCCGCACTCGACAAATTGCTCCTGGCGGAATGACTTTCCACGTCCTGAACCGAGGCGTGGGGCGGAGACACCTGTTTCTGAAGCACGCGGACTTCGATGCCTTCGAGCGGAACATTCCGAGGACGCTCGAGAATCGGCCCATACGGAAAGCAGCAGACATGGATCAGCTCTCACGAAAAGCATTCCTCAGAAAATCCTTGTTGGGCAGCTTGGGTGCGCAGGCGTGTTTCACTGCCCGCGGCGGCCTGGCGGCTTCGGAACAGGACGGCCGGCAACGCGACCGGTCCTATGTCCGGTCGCTGCCGGTGGTCGGCCAGTACGACGTGGTCGTGGCCGGCGGCGGGCTGGCCGGCGTGGCAGCCGCCTGCGCTGCGGCTCGCGCCGGTGCCGGCACGGCCATGATCGAAGCTCAGGCCTTCGCCGGCGGCGTGGCCACGGCCACCATGGAAGCCACCATGTCGAACCGCTTCCACAATGCCGCCGGAGAACAGGTTGTGGGCGGGCGGCCCCTGGAACTGGTCGAAAGGCTGGTCGCCCTGGGGGCCACCACGCCCACCTGGCCCCGGCAGCCGTACCACATCACGTTCGATATTGAGCTGGCCAAACTGGCCATGGACATGATGCTCGAAGAGGCGGGCGTCGACGTCTACTACGGCACCATCGTGACCGACGCCGTCATGGCGGACAACTGCGTGACCGGCGTGGTCGTCTCCAACCGCTCGGGCAACCAGGTGCTGCGAGCCAGGTGCGTGGTCGATGCCACGGGCGACGCCGACGTGGCCCACTACGCAGGCGCTCCGCTGCGAATGGGACGTATGACGAACAGCTTCATGTTCCGGCTGGGGAACGTCGACTTCGACAAGCTGGTCGCATTCTTCCAGCAGAACCCCCAGGAGTACGGCAACGGGCGCGGTCCGGCACGCAGCGTCGAGAGCATGCTGGCCTTCTACGATGCCGGGTACTTCATCCTGGAACACTACGGCGACAAACTGCAGAAGACCCTCGGCGATGCGATCAAGAGCGGCGAGTATTCCCAGACCTGGGGGCCCTTCCACGACATGCACGCCTTCAAGATGTCGGGCATCCGTGCCAAGAAGACCCTCAACGTCAACACCGGCCAGGTGGCCGTGACGGACATCGACGGCAAGCAGCTTTCCGACCTGTTGCGCCAGGGGCGGGCCATGGCGCATCATGTCGCCGCGTTCCTCCGCAAGCATCTGCCGGGCCTTGAAGACAGCTTTGTCGTGCACACGAGCAGCATGCTGGGGCTGCGGCAGACCCGCTGGCTCGACGCCGATTTCACCCTTACGGAGGCAACGTACGGAACCTCGTTTGAGGACGCCGTCGGACGCGGCGTGGCCCTTTCGAAATGGCGAAAGGAGAGCGAACTGTTCGACGTGCCCTTGCGCTGCATGCTCCCACGGGCAACGGACGGGCTGATCATCGGCAGCGGCCGGAGCACGTCGTCCACCCCGGCCGAAATGCTGCGGATCCAGCCGGTCACGATGATCGTCGGCCAGGGTGCTGGCGTGTCGGCCGCCGTGGCCGCACGCGACGGAGTCCCCGTGCGCGACGTCTCCATCCCCCGAGTGCAACAAGCGCTCGCCGAGCAGGGCGTGAAGTTGTTTCAGAAGTCGCCGCAGGCCGCAGGAGAATAGCCTGGGCGGGAATGTTGGAATGATGGGAGAACGGAACGATGGCATGACATGACGCCAGGCCGGATCTGCCGTACCGGCTCTCGCCATCGTTCCACCATTCCAACAACCTGCCGGGTTGCGTCACATAGCCGGTTTCGGGGTGTGCCGCAATGCCCGGCCGTAGAGCTCTTCGCTCGGCTTGCCGTCGGCCACGGCCGCCTTTCCGGACTGGAACACCCAGCGTACACCCGTCGCGTACTGCTGCGGACTGTCGAAAGTCGCCTGGTCTCTGTATGTCTGCGGATCGAAGACCACCACGTCGGCCACATAGCCGCTGCGAAGATAGCCGCGATCCTCGAGGCCCAGAATGTCGGCCGGCAGGCCGCTGGCGCTCCGGATCGCAAACTCGACCGGCAACTCCCCTTCGGCGATCGCAAAACGTCCGATCTTGCGGGCGAACGTGCCGAAGCTGCGGGGATGAACCACGTCGCCCGGCCTGACGGCCATCGCGCTGCCGTCGGAAGCGGTCGCCACCCAGGGAAGGTGCATTATCCATCGAACGTCGTCGTCCGACATGGCGTGATTGATGGCCTTCACGTCCCCTTCGGCAACGAGCCTCAGGACGAGATCGACCGGATCGACCTTCTCTTCCTCGGCGATCTGGCGAATGCCCTTGCCCTCGTACTCAGGGTGTGCGCCGCACTTGGCAATCACGATTCGCTCCGAACGCCCAAGCTGAGCGGCAACGACCTTGCGGACCTTTGCGGCCAATTCCGGATCGGCGGCCATCCGCCTGGCAAGATCCCTGCGTCCGCCAGGAATCTGGTCGTCGGGCAGAGTCGTGGCCGCCAGCGACGTGAAGCTGGCCGTGTAGGGATACTGATCGGCGAAGATCGTTAAGCCTTCGGATCGCGCCTGCTCGACAAGCTCCGCCGCCTGCCGGACCAGGCCCCAGCTTGGGATGCCCTTCACTTTGAAATGCGACACTTGAACAGCCACTCCCGCACGGCGGCCGATCTCGATCGCCTCGGCGACCCCGTCCACCAGGCCGGCTTCTTCATCGCGCATGTGCGTGGCATAGAGACCGCCATGGGCGGCCACCACCTCGGCCAAGGCCACGATCTCGTCGGTCTTCCCATAACTGCTCGGCGGGTAGATCAGTCCCGTCGACATGCCGAAGGCGCCCTCACGCATTCCCCGTTCCACCAGCGTCTTCATCTTCTCCAGTTCTTCAGGCGTCGGCTCGCGGCGGGCGCTTCCCATCGCTGCGCTGCGAACGCTGCCGTGCGGCACCAGGTGGATGATGTTGCACCCGGCACCATTGGCGTCCACGTCCCCCAGGTACTTCCCCACGTCGACCGGTCCTCCGCCGCAGTTGCCCGTGACCATCGTCGTGCAGCCCTGGAGAAGGTAGTTCTGGCAGCGGCGGGCTTGCCGGTCTCGCATCGCCGAATCGGAGTGGGTGTGCAAGTCGATCAGGCCGGGCGCCACCGCAAGGCCCTCACATTCAATCACCTTGTCGCCCTCTTCAGGCTCATGGCGGCCGACCGCCACGATCCGCTCGCCGCGGATCACCACGTTGCCCACCATCGGTTTGTTGCCCGAACCGTCATAGATCGTGCCGCCTCGAAGCACCAGGCCAGCACCCAGCACCTGGGCCGGACGAGAATGGCCCTCGCCCCGTGCCGAGGGTGACTCGCTCTCCTCCGCAACTGCTGCGCAGCGTAGCGCCAGCTCGTCGAAGCGATACGTGCTCTCGCCCGCCGCCCATGCCATGCCGCGGAGCA
>CAZLWV010000134.1:10758-22168 GCA_964563135.1 uncultured Planctomycetaceae bacterium | reverse complement strand
AGATTCGCCAAATTCACCAATTCATGCAATATCAATCTTGCGCAGTAGAACTAAGACGTCCTTCGACCAATACGCCATCTCGTTTCAGCCCCTGGATCGCGTCGTCTGGTCGGTTGTGGGCAGCGGCGGCAAGGGGGGGATGGAGGAACTGGAACCCGTCATTCAGCTTGCCAAGAACTATCCGAACCTCAGCGGCATCTACCTGGACGACTTCATCGTGGATGTCAAGCGGCAGGCCGACGGCACCAGCGTGGGCCGCCCGGCGATTCTGCCGGCCGAGTTGGCCCAGGCCCGCGAGCGACTCAGGGCGGTTGGCAGACCCATGGACATCTGGATCACGCTTTACACCCACGAGATCTGTCAGCCGCGAGTGACGACCAGCCCCGGCTTTCGCGGCTGCAACCCGCCCCTGGCCGAGTTTCTCGACCTGTTCGACGTGCTCACCCTCTGGACCTGGAACGCCGACGAACTGCCGGCCTTGGAGCAGAACCTGGCGGCGCTGGAGGCGATCGCCCCCGCCAACCGCCGCATCGCCCTCGGGCTGTACATGTGGGACTTCCCCAACAAGCGCCCGGTACCTCTGGAATTGATGAAGCACCAGTGCGAACTGGGCCTGAAGTGGCTCCACGAAAAACGGATCCAGGAAATGATCTTCCTGGCCAACACCGTCCTCGACGTAGGACTGCCGAGCGCCGAGTTCGCCCGAGACTGGATCGCCAAGGTGGGACAGCAGACGATTTGAGTCAGCGTGGGCGAAGCAGCGCTACTCGCAAGGCTCGTCCGGCGGTTATCGTTTCCCCCGACGAGCTCAATTCCCATCTCCAAACGGTGATCGTTGTTCCGCTGACAACTGGGCGTGCCTATCCATTTCGCATCGCCACCAGAGTCCAGGGGAAGCCGGGCGTTGCCGCGATCGACCAGATCCGCACGGTCGACAAACGCCGGCTCGTCCGGCGAGTCAGTACTCTCCCCGCCAAAACAGCAACCCGACTGTCGGACGCCCTCGTGGAGATGTTCGCGATGTGAGGGTCGGAAGGGGTGGTTGGCCGATTCATACGCCCACCGATTGTGGCGTACCCCGCACACCGCTATGCTGGCAGGAACCCCCGTATTACCGGTGTTCTACAAGCCCAGGGGGCGTTGAACCACTCCCATCCCACACGGGGACGCAACATGCCGCGCGCAATCGCATTTCTTCTTGGCCTGATTCCTTTGCCCATCGCCCTCGTGGAGGCTCAGTCCCCGCAGGATCTCTTCGCCACCATCCAACCCTTCGTCGGCCGCCACGAACTGGCCGGGGCCGTTATGCTCGTTGCGGATCAGGACAAGATCCTCACGACCCAGGCCGTCGGCTGGGCCGATATCGCCGCCCAGAAGCCGATGCAGGCAGATTCGATGTTCTGGATTGCCTCCCAGTCCAAGCCGATCGCCGCAGCGGCTCTGATGATGCTGGTCGACGAAGGCAAGGTGAACGTGGATGACCCGGTCGAGAAGTACCTGCCCGAGTTCAAGGGCCAGATGGTCGTCGCAGAAAAAGACGACGAGCATGTCCTGCTCCGCCGTCCAAAGCACCCGATCACCGTCAAGAACATCCTCTCCCATACCAGCGGGCTGCCCTTCAAATCGGCGATCGAAGAACCCACGCTCGATCTCTTCCCGTTGAGCCTGCGGGTTCGCAGCTACGCCATGACGCCGCTCGAGTTCGAACCCGACAGCAAGTACCAGTACAGCAACGCCGGCATCAACACGGCCGGCCGCATCATCGAGGTCGTGTCGGGGATGCCCTTCGAACAGTTCCTCGGCGAACGACTGTTCCAGCCCCTGGGGATGGAAGACACAACCTTCTGGCCCACCGAAGATCAGGCGGCCCGGATTGCCAGGTCCTACAAGCCGGGGCCCGGCAAGCAGGGCATGGAAGAGACCACGATCAGCCAGTTGTACTACCCACTCACCGATCGCACCCAACGTTTCCCCATGCCCGCTGGCGGATTGTTCTCCACGGCCCACGACGTCGCCCGTTTCTACCAGATGCTTCTCAACCGCGGAGAGCTGGACGGCAAACGGTACCTGTCCGAAGCTGCCGTCCGGGAATTGACCCGCCGCCAGACGCCGCCCGAACTGCCCACCAGCTACGGATTCGGCTTCTCTGTCGGGGAAACGACCTTCGGCCACGGAGGGGCCTACTCGACCAACACGACAGCCGACTCCCGGCACGGGCTTGTTTTCGTCTGGCTCGTCCAGCATGCCGGATTCCCGGGGGAAGGGGCCAAAGCCCAAGGCGTCTTCCAGGACGCAGCCCTCAAGATCTTCAGCGGCAACGGAACGTGAGTACGTGGCGTGTCCGAGAGGGGGGCCCCTGCAAAGAATGGGCGGCAACCGCCAACATTTTCACGCTTTCAGTGAGAAAGACGCCATGCAGAGAAGGGATCACAAGCGGATCGCCAGTCCGTTTGCTCGCCGGGCATTCCTCGGGGCCTCCGCCGCGGACGTCGCCGGATGCCTGGCCGCAGGCCCCCGGGGCATGAAGTCGGCCCGGGCCGCCGCCACGCCGGGATCGGAGGCAAAAGGCCGGCCCGACCTGCTCGATAGGAAGTCGCCCCCGGGCCTGGAGGTCGTCCCGTTGACGACCGATGCCTCGGTGCCCGCTTCGCATCTTTACATGGAAGCCCAGATCTTCACGATGGACTGGAAACATCTTGTGCTCCATCGCTCCGCTACGGCCCACGGCGGCAGCCCCAGCGATCCCAAGCATCAGTTGGCATAGTCACGGGAAGTCTTGTTCGGTCATCCAAACCAATGACTCGGCACGTCGGCCAGTCGTTGCCGTTCACCTCGGCGGGTGGTGCTGGAGTGCCAATCCAGCGACGGCCTGGCACGGGGCCATTCTGGTCAGTCCAGCGCCTGAAGGCAACCTCCCGGGAAGCACGCCCCCCCGGTTAGAAAACTGCGTTCTACCCGCCGACGGCCCTGCCGCCCTGAGGTACCCATCCTTCTTCGTGCCGCTTCGTGTCTCAGTTCACGTTGTCCACTCGGGGGGTTTGCGATATAATCCGCCGCTTGCGGAGCAACAATGAGGCCGAGCATCGGGCCGAGGCGTTTTGGAGTCGATTCCGCCACCTGAAGTGGCAGGACCGTCGATCGGAAGGCAGACAAGGCGGGCTAAGCTGGCAAGGTGATTCTGCGCCACCCGGCGCTGCCCTGCCGGTTCGCTTCTTTGCCCGTCTATCGACGTCATCTGCTGCTTCACCGGGCTCAAGTGTTATCGAGTTTTCAACAGGCAGGAGATGCAAGTGACTGACGGGCCACACTTTCGAGTCGGAGTGGGGCACGACACCCACCGGCTCCAGCCCGGCGGTCCCTTGCGGATCGGCGGAGTGACGATCCCGCACAACCAGCAGATGGTCGGGCACAGCGATGCCGATGTGCTTCTTCATGCTGTGACCGACGCACTTCTGGGCGCTGCCGCGATGGGCGACATTGGCGATCTGTTCCCTGACAGCGATCCGGCCAACCGCGGCCGTGATTCGGCGGAGATGCTTGCCGTTGCGTGGCGGAGGGTACGGGCCGCCGGCTGGCAGGTTGCCAACCTGGACTGCATCGTGATGGCCGAAAGGCCAAGATTGTCGCCTTCCAAGGGGGCGATTCAGTCGCGGATTGCACAGCTCCTGGATATCGACCCGAGCCAGGTCGGAGTGAAGGCCAAGACGGGCGAAGGACTCGATGCCGTGGGGCGTCAGGAGGCGATCCAGGCGCAGGCCGTCGTTCTGCTGGTCGCCGCCGAGAATTGACCGCACGGAGGACGCCGCCTGATTACCTTCACCCGTTGTTTCGTTTCCTCTCGCACCACACCCGACAATCAACCTGCAAAACCTGCACAGGCCGAGCCATGATACGCGTTTACAGTACGCTGACAAAAACCAAAGAAGAGTTCAAACCGACTCGCGAGGGCAAAGTCGGGATCTACCTCTGCGGGCCGACGGTCTACAAGCCGAGTCATATCGGACACATGGTTGGACCGGTGATATTCGACACGATCAAGCGATACCTCGTCTACAGTGGCTACGACGTGACCTGGGTCGTGAACATCACCGATGTCGACGACAAGTTGATCGTTCGCTCTCGGGAGAGCGGAGTTCCCATCTCCGAGCTGGCCCGGAAGATGACAGACGATTACATGGCGTGCCTGGAGGCGATGGGAGTGGACGGAATCGACCATTTTCCCAAGGCCACCGATCACATCGACGGAATCATCAAGTTCACTCATACCCTGGTCGACAAGGGTTTCGCCTACGTGGCAGAAGGGGACGTCTACTTTGATGTCGCAAAAGCCGCGGGATATGGCAAACTCAGCCACCGCACCCTCGAGGCGATGCAGGGAGATGGAGGGGGCACGGCGGAACTGAAGCGGAACTCGGCCGATTTTGCGCTCTGGAAGAGCGCCAAGCCGGGGGAACCATCGTGGGAGAGCCCCTGGGGACCCGGGCGGCCAGGATGGCACATCGAGTGTTCCGTGATGAGCGCGAGCATTCTGGGCGAAACGTTCGACATCCACGGCGGCGGACTCGACCTGGTTTTCCCCCACCACGAAAACGAAGTTGCCCAGAGCGAATCGTGCCACGGGAAGCCCATGGCAAAATACTGGCTGCACAACGGGCTGATGCAGGCCTCCAGCGAGGTCGGCAAGGTGGGGGGGCGGCAGACACACGCGGTGGAAGGCGACCAAGCCTCCCAAGAGGCCGGCAAGATCGCGGGTTCGGCCGGCGCGAAATCGTTCCTCAAGCTCCTCGAAGAGGAACGTTTCCAGCCTGAAACGGTCCGTTTCTTCCTGCTGTCGACCCACTACCGGCGCCCCATCGATTTCAGTGCCGAGCGGATCCGCTCCGTCGGGACCGGCTTGGATACTTTCTACCGGTTCTTCAAACGTTACCAGCGAGTGACCGGCAACCGTTTCTACGATCTCCAGACCCCACGAACCCGACCGGAGGGCGAAATCGATCCCGGCGACGACGCACTGCTCAAGGCCGTGGCCGAGCATCGCAGCCGGTTCCTCGAGTCGATGGACGACGATTTCAACACGGGCGGAGCGACCGGAGTGCTGTTCGAACTGGTCCGCCGCCTCAACAAGTTTGTCGACGACGAGAAACTTGAGGAGCCGAAAAAACGAGATGCAGCCAGGCTCGCCTCGTTGACTCGGGGCGCCGTGACCTTGCGGGAGCTGGCCAGCATTCTGGGTATCTTCCGCAAGCCGCCGGAGGAGAAGGGAAGCGACGACCAGTTGACCGGCCAGCTCATGCAGCTTCTGATCGACCTGCGTGCCGAAGCCCGCAAGGCGAAGAACTTTGCCATGGCCGACCACATCCGCAATTCGCTGGGTGAAATGGGCATTACCCTCGAAGACCGGCCAGGTGGAACCGAGTGGTCCCGAGGCTAGCAGGCAGCATCGGGGGCAATTCGACTGCTGTCGCCTGCGAGCTTGCGGCCCGGCGGGCTGGCGGCCGAGCAATCTATTGCGGAGCAGTATGACAACTTCCCAAGGACGGATCCTCGGAATCGATCCGGGATTGAACACAACCGGTTACGGCGTGCTGGAGACTGCGGGCGGACGGGTTGCGCTCTGCGAGGCCGGGATCGTTCGCGGCGGCGACCGGGGCGACATCGGTGCCCGGCTGGTGAAGCTTCATCGCGGGGTCATCGAGGTGATTGAGGCTTTTTCGCCCGGTGCCCTGGCCATTGAAGATCTGTATTCCCACTACGCCAGGCCTCGCACGGCGATACTCATGGGGCATGCCCGGGGAGTTATCTGTCTGGCGGCGGCCGAGGCAGGCATTCCGATTTACCACTACTCGGCCACCCAGGTCAAGAAGATCCTGACCGGGTCCGGGCGTGCCTCCAAGGGTCAGATCCAACGGGCCATTCAGCACGAACTCGGTCTGGCCACCTTCCCCGAACCGGCCGACGTCGCCGACGCCCTGGCGATCGCGATCTGCCACCATTATCTCAAGAACGTGCCGAAGTAACCGTTCGTGAAGTCCCACGTTTCCGAGTCGCCACTTGCCAGAAGGCTTCCGGGAGCGGAGACTCATTGAGACGTTCGGCGCGTTCTGCCCCGGCTTTCTTTCTCCGTACGAACCTCCAGGACAATCCCCTTGATCACCAGAATCACCGGCAAACTGGTCCGCATTCAGGACAACTACCTCACGCTCCAGATCGACGCCTTCGAGTACGAGGTGCTGATTCCGGAGTTCTCCCGGCGTCAGCTTCAGAGCGAACTGAACAAGCAGGTGAGCCTCCACACCATCGAGTACCTCGAAGGCAATCCCATGCAGGGACGCCTCACCCCCCGTCTGATCGGTTTTCTGACCGAGGCAGAACGCGAGTTCTTCGAGCTGTTCTGCTCGGTGGATGGGGTGGGGGCCCGAAAGGCGCTGCGGGCGATGGTCCGCCCGGTGCGTGAGGTGGCAGCCGCCATCGAGGACCAGGACAGCAAGACCCTATCGGCCATGCCCGGCATTGGACCGGCAATGTCCGAGCGGATCATCGCCAAGCTTCGCCGCAAGGTGCCGAAGTTCGCGCTTATGGTGGCCCGCGAGGAGAAGGCGGAAGGCTGTGTGGAGCCGGATGTTGTTTCCGAGACCTACGAGGTGCTGTTGACCCTGGGCCACAGCGAAAGCGACGCTCGCCGGCTTCTGGACGCGACGCTCAGTTCCAAGAAGAAGTTCAAGGATACCCAGACGCTGCTGGAGGCCATCTACCGGCACAGCCAGGAGGAATGAGAGACGGGGTGTTGACCCGTGCGAGGCGGGTCGGTAACCTGTCCGGACGAGGTAAATTCCTGTTTTGCGTGGTGCGGGGGAAAGGACGGGGTCAGTCGCATGGCGGAGGTGCTCGATTCCTCGGCGGGGCTCGGCGAAGCAGCGCCGATTGTAGATGTTTCGCCGTGCAGGTGCTGTGGAGCACCGGTGGAGAAGGATGACCGTTTCTGTGTCCACTGCGGCAGCGAGCAGGCGGTGGAGATAGCCCTCGCCGAGTCCTCGGCGCTGCACAGGCATTTCCGCTGCCAGAGTTGCGGTGCGCAGGTGGCAGTCGATCCGGACCGGCGGAGCTACACCTGCGCTTTCTGCGATTCGAACTACGTGGTGGAACTCCCGCCGGCGGAGAGTGGCAGGCAGGCTCCTGAATTCGTGATCGGTTTTGCCGTCCCACGCGAAGACGCCATGAAACGGTTCCGCCAGTGGCTGCGGAGCGGCAACTGGTTGCGTCCGTCGAATCTGAAGTCAGCCGAGATCGAAGGCAAGATGACAGGTGTTTATCTTCCCTTCTGGTCGTTTTCGATGTTGGCCGAGAGCAGTTGGAACGCCTCGATCGGCGAGCACTGGTATCGTACCGAGACCTACACGACCAGGGAGAACGGCAAGACGGTTACCAAGACCAGACGGGTTCAGGAGACCGAATGGTGGCCTCTATCGGGACGACACCACCAGTACTACAGTTTCTACCTGGTTTCCGGCAGCCACAGTCTCGATCAGGCCTGGGCCAACCGGGTCAAGCCGTACCACCTTGCGGCTCTGAAGCGATACGAACCCCGCTTTCTGGCCGGCTGGACCAATGAAGAGTACACCGTCGATCGGCAGGATGCCGAGAGCATCTGCCGGGCCGAGTTTGCCCGCCAGGAACAGCAGAACGTAGCCTCGTTTCTGCCCGGCGATACCCACCGCAACCTCCGGGTAGAAACCCAATTCTCCAACGTTCATTCGGACCTGATTCTGCTTCCCGTCTACCTGCTCAGCTACCGCTACCGCGGCAAGTTGTACCAGTTTCTTCTGAACGGCCAGACCGGCAAGGCCGTTGGGAGGAAACCGGTATCCTGGTGGAAGGTGGGAGGGCTGGTGGTTGCCGTTGCCGTCGCCATCGGGGTGGTGGCGCTGGCCCTGGGATTGATGTGACAAGGGTAGCGAGCGATTTCGCCTTGGCGGCGTCTGTTCGAGATGAGATTGTGTGTTTTCCCACAGGCTGAAGCCTGTACTTCAACGTCCTGAACTCCGGCAACGCTCCTATGGCTGATCTGCTCGCCCGATGCGAAGTCTGTGGAAGCCTCGTGGATGAGGAAGACCTGTTCTGCGCGAATTGCGGAACGGAAGCGCCCAGGTGCGGTGATCGCGACGAGGCACAGGGGGATACCTCGCGGCAAACGACCTGCAACTTCCAGTGCCGGGGCTGCGGAGCTTCGATGAGCTACGACGCCAAGGCCCAGACGCTCCGCTGCCCCTTCTGCGGCTCGGATGACATGGAGAAGAAGCGGGACGAGAAGTCCCTGGCGCCGCGGCGGGTGGTTCCTTTCCGGACCGACCGGAGCCAGGCCGAATCGGCCATGCGCGAGTGGCTGGGCCGGGGCTTCTGGCGGCCGGGGAATCTGGCCGCCCAGGCTGCCATCGTTGAAATGGCGCCGGTCTACGTTCCCTACTGGGTCTTCCGGGCCAACGTCCACGCTTGCTGGACAGCCGACACCAGCGATACGCCAAGCGGGGCCCGCGGCGACTGGTACCCGCTCTCGGGGGAGCACTGCCAGGAGTACTCCGGCCTGCTGATCGGTGCCAGCGGGGTTCTGACGGCGAGCGAGACTGCTTCCATCCAGCCTTTCCACATCGACGAAGGAGTGGCACCCGAGCAGGTCGATCTGGACAACGTCACGGTCGAGCGTTTTTCACTTCAGCGAAAATACGCTCGACCCATTGCCCGGCAGGCCATCGAGACGCGGGTCCAACAGGATGTCGATGCCCACTATGTGCCGGGCAGATCTCGAAACGTTCATGTGAATGTGCAGGTCGAATCGATGTCCAGCGAGCCGATTCTGTTGCCGGTCTGGATCATGACCTACCGGTTTCAGGACAAGGTTTTCCGGTTCCTGGTGAATGGGCAGACGGGAAAGGCAGCGGGGCAGGCTCCTACCTCGTTGGGCAAGGTGGCCATCGTCGCGGGAGCCGTATGCCTGGGAATCGTCCTCCTGCTGTTGCTGCTGACAGCGTTTGCCGGGCTATGAGGAAAGAGCGACTTGCGCTCTGGAAAACCAGGGCGCCGGTTGGAAGCCGCCGCGTTTCGTCACGGTCTTCCAGCAGGGCTTCATCAATGGGGCGGGTATCTGTTATACTGTCCCAATTAGTCAACAGCCGTTCAGCAGACGCCACCCTCCGTCAAGCCCATGACACGCGAACCGATCCTGCAGCCCACGTCCGTTTCGAGCGATGACGACCGAGCCCTTCGTCCCCAGCACATGGACGAAATGGTCGGCCAGCGGGAAGTCTATGCGCGACTTCAGATTGCGGTTCAGGCCGCTTCGAAACGGGAAGAACCGCTGGGGCATGTCCTGTTCGACGGCCCCCCCGGATTGGGAAAGACAACATTTGCCACCTGTATTCCGCGGGATCTGGGAGTGAGCTGCCAGATCGCGTCGGGGGCGACGCTCAAAGCTCCCAAGGACCTGGTACCGTACCTGACCAATGCGGAGGAGAATTCGGTTCTGTTCATCGACGAGATCCACCGGATGCAGAAGGCGGTTGAAGAATTCCTTTATCCGGCAATGGAGGACTTTCGCATCGACCTGACACTGGGCGAAGGCGTCAACGCCAGGACCCTGAATATCCAGTTGAAGCCGTTCACATTGATCGGCGCCACAACGCGGACCGGCCTGATCTCAGCTCCTTTGCGCGACCGGTTTCAACTGCGGGAGCATCTCGATTTCTACACAATCGAGGAACTTGCCCGGATCATTGCCCGCAACGCGGGCAAATTGCAGGTGACAACAACCCCGGAGGCAGCCGAGGAGATCGCGATTCGCAGTCGAGGCACACCGAGGCTGGCAAACAACCGTCTTCGATGGGTTCGCGACTACGCGCTGGCCAAGTCAGACGGCACGATCAACCTGGAGACAGCCAAAAAGGGGCTGGACATGCTGGGAATCGATCGGCTGGGGCTCGACCCGCAGGACCGAAAGTATCTCGGCACGATCGCCCGCGTATTCGGTGGCGGACCGGTCGGGGTCGAGGCCGTCGCCCACACCATGAATCTGGCTCCCGACACGCTCATCGACGAAGTGGAACCGTTCCTGCTGCGGTCGGAGTTAATCGTCCGCACACCTCGAGGCCGGCGTTTGACGGCCACAGGCTTCTCTCACCTGGGATTCCAGCCGGGCAATGCCGGCAGCGGGCAAGGGACGCTCTTTGAATAGATTTTCTGTCTGGATTCGGCGTGTTTGCCACAGGCGGTTGCGAGGCGGCCTCGTCTGGAGATTGGGGTGAAATGGCCCCTATCAGCCGGCTGGCTCACTGCTGCATGCAATGCTGTCATAACCAGCAGGCGGTATGCAAATCCGGTCTGATACGTCCTTTTGGGTGGTTGTAGGACAATTGGGGTGCGATAAGATGAATCGAGTGTGCATTCTCGCAATGGAGGCCCTCTCCTTTTCGTATCAATTCAGTCATCCGAAGCAGCAGGACCGCCGGTCCGAAGGCGGGCAGCGCGGGTCGGGTTGAAGAAGGAATTTCAGGCGTCTCGGCGTACGGGTCATCGACTGCGGTTCCGCCACCACCGACTCTTCCGGCCGCTTCAGTTGGCTGAAAGGACCCCCCTTTCTAATGGATGGAATGGAATGCCTGCAACCGCCTCTCAACAGTGGGAATTGGAAGTCGATCGGGGACCCGATTGGCTGTTCGTGAAGGTCCGCGTGCCGAAGCGATATCGAGGTGATGATCCGCCGCTGGCCGACTTGGTCTGGGAGCAGCTCCAGCAACACTTCATTTATCGGCTAGCGCTGGAACTGGACGACGTGCCTCTCATGCATAGCTACCTCCTGGGACAACTGCTGGTCCTACGGAAGAGGATCCTGGAGCATGATGGCGTGATCCGAATCTGCGGGCTGTCGCCGTTGAATCGAAGCGTGCTGGAGTCGCACGGGCTGGACCACGAGATTCCCAGTTACTGCGATCGAAACGAGGCGCTCATGGCTTCGCGATGCACCAAGCCGCGATAGGGCCATCGCGCGGCACGAGGTGCCCGGATCGCGCAGCCAGGGGATGAATACTCCGGACTTGGGGCGGACCGCCAGACCGTTGACGTCAGGGGGCGGTCACCTCCAGTTCGTTGTAGATTTCTTCAATGCCGTCTACTTCACGCAGCGCCTCCTGCGCCATCTGTTTCTGGAAGTAGGAACGCACGACACCCCGGAGGGTGATGCGGCCCTCGTTGCTCTCGAATCGCAACGTTCGTCTGGGCAGGTACGGGCTTCTCTCCAACGCCATCACGACCTTGTCGCTCAGAGGGGTCTGGCAACGGCTCATAGTTTCCTCGGCTGGATCACTTCGGGAGGGGGGGGGAAGGCGCATCGCCTTCGATCCGACGCCAATCTATTGGGGGGGCA
>CAZLWV010000134.1:0-10748 GCA_964563135.1 uncultured Planctomycetaceae bacterium | reverse complement strand
GACCGTTTCAGGGGCGGACTGACCGGCAGAGTTGAAGACGGGCGGGAATCAAGACATCCGTCTTCTTCTACTACCCCCCGATCGGCAATTCGCCTGGACGACCTGCAAGCTTAACGAGGGGTCGCGCGAAAAAATGGAGAATTCGTCCCGAATCTGCCAGTTGTACCGATAGTGAGGTCTGGGCAGAGTGGCTCCCTTGTGTGGTGGGGGCAGTTCTTGATTGGCAACGATCGCAGGCTGTCCCGTGCGCTAGCGCGTTCTACTGAACCTGCAGATCTCCGGTCCGGTGGCATGGCGTCTCGACTGGCTGAATGGAGAAAGGCAGCAAGAATTGACTTGCGTGTCCGAACAGAGGGGTGAAAGGAGCCCGGCTCCAATTTGCCCGGTGGCAGCTTCGTCGCGCCAGATGGGAGAGTCCGATGCGACTGCGTGACCTTGTCATCATTGTCAGCCTCCTGGCCGCTACAATCCTGATCTCCATTCTCGCGATCGTGACAGGGTCTGAGGTGAATGGCACTGTCGAAACCGCCGAAACATACTGCATATCGTGGTAATGGCGCTGCATGCAGCACAACAGCTTGTATGTCGGACGCTTGCCGACAGTGCCATTCGGGTCTGAGGTCTACTTCTTCTTACCGGGCCGATCCGGGCATGTCAGCGAGCCTCCCGATCACCCCGCCACATACATCGTCCTGCTTGCGATCGTTGTGGGGCTCTATTTCCTGTCGGCCAGATATGCGGCAATTGCTCTGCTCGCCGTGACCGGCGGAGCGTATCTGGCACTGGGTGTCGGCATGGCGGCGTTCGAGTGGACGCCGGGCACTTGCCATTACTTGTTGATGCTCTCACTGACGGTAACATCCGTTTTCGTCTGGAGCAGCGACCAGTTGCACAGCGATTGAGCCAGTGAGGCTCCGACTTGACTTTGGTGCCATGCCACCCCATCATAGCGGCTTTCGCCAAGTTTACGGCCGCCAAGCGGAAGCATGCGCGATGCAGTGGTTCTCCCGACAGTTGTTCCTTCTCGGCGCAGTCCTCGCCGGCACGACGTTCTGCGGTTGCCGGGGGCGAGACGCATATCCCAACGGGCCGATCGTGCTGGTCTGCCCCTGGGCGGCCGGGGGCGGCACCGACCAGACCTCGCGGCAGGCGGCCGCGCTGTTGCAGCGGCAGCTCGGCATTCCGGTCAACGTGGTGAACGCGACCGGGGGTGCGGGGGTTACCGGGCATACACGCGGGGCACTGGCCCGGCCCGACGGATACACAATCACGATGGTCACGGTGGAGATCAACATGCTCCACTGGCGGGGCCTGACGAATATCTCCTACCGGGACTTCGAGCCCGTCGGAATGCTCAACCGGGACGCCGCGGCGGTATTCGTGCGCGAGGGCGCGCCTTGGGGAAACCTGGACCAGCTCGAGCGCCAGATTCGAAAGAGCCCCGGGAGCGTCAAAGCGTCAGGAACGGCCCGGGGAGGGAGCTGGCACGCCGGCTTTGCCGGGTGGCTCGATCGTGAGGGGATCGATCCGGGCAGCGTGATCTGGGTATCGATCAATGGCTCGGCGCCTTCGCTCCAGGAGTTGATTGCCGGGGGCATCGACGTTGTCTCGTGCAGCCTGCCGGAGGCGCAGGCCCTGCTCGATGCAGGACGGATCCGGTGTCTGGGGGTGATGGCCGATGAGCGGGTGGAGCAATACCCGAATGTGCCGACTTTCAGGGAGCAGGGGGTAGATTGGGCCTTCACCGCCTGGCGAGGCATCTGCCTTCCGAAAGGGTGCCCGGTGGAAGTCCGTGACCGGTTGGCGGCGGCCCTGGAGAAGGTGGCCCGGAGCGACGACTTCCGCCAGTACATGGGGAGAGCGGGGTTCGGCGTGACCTGGCAGCCGCCCGACGAGTTTGCCGAGACGATGGCAAGTGTGGACGAGCAGCTCGGAGAGCTTCTCACCAGCCCATCGATGCGATCGATGGAGGACACGAGGTTCGGCCCGATGTTCTTTCCGGGTGTGCTGGCCGTGCTCGGAGGTGCGATCTTTCTCGGACTGGCACTGACAGGCCAGTTGAAACGCCCCGCACAGCTCGAGCCGCTCTGCCTGGGGGACGCGGGCCGGATCGCCGAGATCGTGATAGGCGTCGTGGTATACGTGCTGCTGGCGGAGAGGATGGGCTTTCTCCTGACGGCCGGGCTGGTACTTGTGCTTCTGCTGTTGCGGCTCGGCAATCGCTGGTATGTGAGCGTGGTCGTCTGCACCGTGGTGACGGCGGCGACGTACCAGTTGTTTGCCATAATGCTGCGTGTTCCTCTGCCCCGAGGCTGGTTGGGATGGTGACATGAGCGAATCCCTGTCGGAGGCATTCCTGGGCGTTGTGGGCGATCCCCAAGTTCTGCTGATCATCTTGATCGCCGCGGCTTACGGCACATTCATGGGTGCCGTGCCGGGATTGACCGCCACGATGGCCGTGGCGCTGCTGGTGCCGGTCACGTTCTTTCTGGATCCGATTTCGGCCCTGGCGGCGGTGGTGACGCTTGAAGCCTGCGCGATCTTTGCCGGCGACATCCCCAACACGTTGATGCGGATCCCGGGCACACCGGCTTCGGCCGCCTACGCCGACGATGTCTACGCACTCACTCGTGCCGGGCGCTGCGGCGAAGTCCTTGGAACCTGCCTGACGTTCAGCGTGGCCGGCGGCCTGTTCGGCACGTTGATCCTCGCGCTGTTTGCCCCGCAGCTTGCCGGTATCGCCACCTGGTTCACGGTAGCCGAGTACTTCTGGTTGTACCTGTTGGGGCTGAGCTGTGCGGTGATCGTATCGCGCGGGTCGACTCTGAAGGCGGCTTTCGCTCTGATCATTGGCCTCCTGCTATCGACGGTCGGATTGAGCGCCGTCCACACGCAGGCGCGATTCACGTTCGGCCGGGCCGAGCTTTTTCAGGGCATCAATTTCATTCCGGCAATGATTGGCCTGTTCGGCATGTCGGAAGTCTTCCGCAATCTCCTGAACCGCGATGCGGCCAATGCCATTGACGACCCCTCCTCGGTGCGGCTTTCGCCTGACCGCTCGTGGGGCGGGTGGCTGGCGGATTCCGTGCGTTCGACGTTCGGGGCCAGCCTGCCGTTGTTGTGGATGCGCAAATGGCACGCGATCCGCTCGGGGATGATCGGGGCACTCATCGGGATGTTGCCTGGCGCCGGAGCGGACATTGCCGCCTGGATATCGCTGGCCGTGTCGAAGCGGTTCTCAAAACGGCCCGGGGATTACGGGCGGGGTTCTGTGGAAGGAATCTCCGACGCAAGCTGTGCGAACAACTCGGCCCTGGCCGGGGCGTGGGTTCCGGCCCTGGTTTTTGGGATTCCAGGCGATTCGGTGACGGCCATCGTGATCGGCGTGCTGCTGATGAAGAACATCAAGCCCGGTCCCGAGATCTTTGAGAAGCAGCCGGTTCTGGTTTACAGCATCTTCCTCGTCTTCTTTCTGGCCAATTTCGTGCTTGTTCCGATAGGGTTCCTGGCGGTCAAAGCCGGGGGGTACGTGGTCAGGATTCCGCGGAAGATCCTCCTGGCGGTGATCGTACTTTTCTGCATGATCGGGTCCTATGCGATCAACGGCAGCTACTTCGACATTGGTGTGATGCTGGTGATGGGGATTATCGGCTTGGTACTCGAACGCCGGCAAATTCCGCTGGGACCGGTGGTGCTGGGCGTCATTTTGGGCGGGCCGCTGGAAGAACGGTTCATTCAGACGTTGTCGAGTTCCGACGGCGCATGGGGAGCGTTCTTCTCCCGCCCGACGGCGGCGGTGCTGGGAGCGGCGGCGATTCTCGTGTGGCTCATGCCGGTGGTGATCCGAAGTCGGCGTGCTCGCCGACCGACCGGCACCTGATCACGACACGACCTCGATCTCTTGTTTCAGGATTCGCAGCAGGGCCATGAGAAGGGCGCCGATCATCGGCCCGAGGAATACCCCCAGGACCCCGAAGTAGAGGATCCCCCCGAAAACACAGACGAGGGCCAGCAGGGGATGCAGCCTGGCGGCGTCTCTCAGAACCCACACCCGAATGACCGTGTCAACTTGCGAAACGACCAGTGCTCCGTAGATGGCCAACGTGAAGGCAGCAGCACGATCGCCCATCAGGAACAGCACGACGGCCGTCGGCACCCATACCGCCGCAGCGCCCAGAAAGGGGATGCTCGCACAGATCAGAGTCAGGAGGGTGAGAACAAACACCCAGGCGAAGGCCTCCAGGCCGAACAGGGCGTTGAGAATGAAGAAGCCCACGGCAAAGGCGACCGTCTGAGCCACGGCGGCGGCCACGGTCCCCCAGACCACCGTACGAAAGATCGTTGCGAACTGGCGGCGGATGGCCTGATCCTGGGCCGGGCCGAGAGGTGTTAGTTCGTCCCATGCCTGGGTCAGTTTTTCGCCATCCTTGAGCAGAAAGAACACCGCAGCGGCGAACAGGACAATGCTCAACAGGAGACGGGGGACACTGCCAAGGACCTGGAGGCTGCGAGTGAAAAGGGTCTCCTCCAGTTCCGTACCCGAGCCGGCCAGCATGCTCCTGACCTGCTCGGAGTCGATTCCGAGGTTCTCGCTCACCTCGTTCAGGAGGTTGTCGAGCCGCTCCCGGCCGCTCGGAGAGGCTGCCGGGTCGGCGGAGGCGAGGCTGTTTCGGGCATCGAGGGTAGCAACGGCATCGTGCAACTTGACGAACCCCAGATAGGTGATGGCCGCAAGCGGTCCCACGATGATCACCACGCTCAATGCCGTGACGACGGCGGCCGAGAACCATTCGGACCGCAACCGGCCGCTGCAGAGACGCCGATGGAGGGGCTGAATGAGCATGGCGACGACGGCTGCAAAGAACAGCGGCACCGCCAACGGACGAACCAACTGGTAGAACAGGACGGCAAACACCAGTGTCACGGCAGCGAGCACGGCGGCGGAGATCCACCGTTTGACCTTCGTGTCACCTTTCAGGGATCTCACCACGGACGGCTGTTGGTCCATGTTCTGCCTCATCTGCCGGGACTGATAGGGCGAGCGGATGGAGAACTCGCGGCGCGGGGGGGAAACCGAATGATCAGGCTATCACAGGACGGGCGGGTCGCCAACCCATACGACATGGATTGAAGGGAGCACCGGTCTCGGCTATTGTAGGGAAGCGGATAGCCAAGACATCTCTCTCGGAGGTCATTCATGACGATCCGCGATAACACCACCCGCCGCAGGTTTATCAAGGTTGCTTGTGCGAGCGCCGCGGCGCTGGGCCTTTCGTCCATTGCCCGGTCCGAGGGGCTGCCGCCGGTGACGGATCCGCGAGCCAGCGACGGCGACGATGTGCACGAGCCGAGATGGGAGCAGCGTTTCACGATCACGGTCGGGCCGGACAAGGCCGATCTGGTCGGCACGTCGGACCGGGTAATCCAGGCGGCTGTCGATACGATCGCCCGCCGGGGCGGCGGCACGGTGCGATTGTTGCCGGGAACCTACACCCTCCGCAACGCAGTCTTCCTTCCGTCGAAGATCCGGCTCGTCGGCAGCGGTCCGGAAACGGTGATCACCAAGATTTCGTCCGAAACCGTCGCCCTGGCCGACGACTCGAACTGGTTTGATCAGGAGATCACGCTGGCCGAGGCCGGGGATTTTCGTGTCGGCGACGGGGTGTTGATCCGGGCGGAGAATCCGCACAACCGCGGCACCGATTACATCAAACGGACCCTGGTCGCCCGTTTGGGGAACCGCTTCAAGCTCAGCGATGGGCTTCGCGAGAACGTCTGGCTCGCCGGGAAACCCACGTGCAGCTCGCTGTTTCCGCTCTTAACCAGCGAGAACACGGCCGACGTGGCCATCGAAAGCCTCGTGCTCGACGGAAACGGGGCCCACAACGAGAACCTCAACGGCAACTACGGCGGGTGCATCTTCCTGCAGGACTGCAACCGGTACACGATTCGCATGGTCGAAGCCCGCAACTACAACGGCGACGGAATCAGTTTCCAGGTCTGCCACGACGTGGTGATCGACGAGTGCCATTGCCACGACAACACCGACCTCGGCGTCCACCCCGGGTCGGGCTCGCAGCGTCCGCTGGTACGCAATTCGCGGATGGCGGCCAACAACATCGGGCTGTTCTGGTGCTGGGGCGTCAGGTACGGGCTGGCCGAGGGCAACCAGATGGACGGCAACCGCAGCTACGGGATGTCCATCGGCCATTGCGATACCGACAACGTGATGCGGAAGAACCGGATCACCGGCAGCGGCAAGGTGGGCATCCTCTTCCGTGACGAGAACCGGGGGCGAGATTTCTGGGCCAACCGCAACCTGGTGGAAGAGAATGTCCTCGTCGACAACGGAGGGGAGGACGGAGTGGCGATCGACATCACCGGCAAGACCCAAGACGTACGGATCCTCCGCAACGAACTGGGCGAGACGCGAGGACCGGCCGGCCGCACGGGAATCCGCATCGGCAAGGAAGTCGGCCCGGTCGTGCTCGACGGGAACCGCATCGAAGGGTTCGCCACCGCCATCGCCGATGGGCGGGCCGGAACCGTTTGACGCGAGCTGAGCCGGCCAGCGAAGTCGGCTTGCGATCCGGACAGACAACCGGTCGGAACGGAGTTGTTGCCTGTGAGACAAATCGACCACGTCAATATCGTCGTATACGACCTTCCCCGAATGACCGCCTTCTATCGCGATGCCCTTGGGCTCGAAGTGACTCGCGAGGTGACGATTAGCGGAGACTGGATCGAGGCCATTACAGGCCTATCGGGTGTCGTGGCCGACGTGGTCTACCTGGAGCCGCCCAGTGGACCGCCGCTGGAACTGATCGCCTACCGCTCGCCCGCAGGCTCCCGCCCCGAAGGGCTGGAAAGGCCCAATACTCCGGGACTCCGCCACCTGGCGTTCCTGGTCCACGATATCGACTCCTGCCTCGAGGCGGTCCGAGGGGCCGGCGGCGAGGTGCTGGCGCCGGTCCAGACGGTACCCACCGGACAAGTGGAATTCGGCACCCGTCAGAAATGGATAGCGTATTGCCGTGATCCGGAGGGGAATCTTCTCGAATTGTGCGACTACCGATCGCTGACCCGGTAAACCTGGTTGATCGATTCCTCCAGCCCTTCGGGTGGAGGGACGTGCTCCAGGACGCCATCGGCCACCAATTGCTGGAAGAGTTCCGGGCGGACGAAGTCCCAACGGCCATAGCCGGTGGCCACATAACGACCGATCTCGCTCCAGGAAACGTAGACCAGGAGGATGTTGCGCGACCTCAGTTCTGCGCCGATCCGGTCGGCTGGTCGTAGCGTCCCGGACGTTGGGTCGCGGACGATCGACTCGAACACCGAGTCGTCGAGCCACGTGTTGTAGAGGATCGGGACTTCGAAATCGAAGACCTGGGCCTCGCCAACCAGGAGTACAGTTCCCTCGGCGGCACGGTTCAGATAGAGGTGCCAGGGATTGACGCGGTCGGGCGACGTTCGCAGGGTGTTGTAGGGTACACACAGCGGAGGGTAGATGCAAGGTGCGGTGGCAGCGGTGAGAAAGCAGACGAGCGAGTTGAAGGCCAGCAGGCCGACGAGCAAGTACGGCCCAAGCCGCGCCCGGCACCAGGTTGCTCCCACCCCGGCCAGGAGGGCAACGACCGGCAAGATAGGGGCCCAATAGCGATCGATCCGCAGGGCCAGACACCACCAGGCCGCAAGGATCAGCACATAGTATGCCGCAAGCCCCAACATCAACGGGCGGCGGCGTCGATGAAAGAAGGCCATCGCAGCCAGGGGGATCAGAATTGGGGAGAGCCAGTCGCTGCCGAGGAGCACGCGGCGCGTGTCGACAAGGAGGGCCGAGAGCGTGAAAGGCGTCGCCTTGTGAACCTCCTTCCACATCTGGGCTTTTTCAGGGGTGAGAGTCTCGCCGCCGAAAAGGCCGAACAGCATGGGGTAGAGCGGATTGTCGGCGAGGACCCAGTTCTTGGCCAGCCAGAGGCCGCACCCGAGGAACACCGCCAAGCCGAAAACGACCGGGGCCAGCCATGCGGGCTTCCAGCGGCCGCTCTCGTCGCGACGGGCGAGCGATCGCCATAGCAGCCAGGCCCCCAGGGGGGCCACAACGAACAGCAGCCCCGGGTACTTACAGGCTACGGAAGCTCCCGCCAGATAGCCCGGCAGGAGCCAGTGCCACGTGGCGGCCTGGTGGTCGCCCTGCACAAGCAGGATCGCGTAAAGGGTGGCAAACAGGTAGAACGATGCGGCTCCCTCGACGAACCCGATGGTAGAGATATTGGCGACCAAGGGAATCGAGATGTAGATAACAGCCGCCAGAACGCCAGCCGCCGGAGAGAACAGTCGCCGGCCGGCGGCGAGCAGTCCCAGGGCGGTCAAGGGGGCAAACAACGCAAGGATCGCCTTGCCCGCCAGGGCTCCGGTCCACCAGTCGCCGGCCAGGACCATGCCGAGGAGGGTGTGCATCTCGGCGCCGAGGGCCATGTTGCCGTAGACGTTGTGGGGCAGAAATCCGATGCGGCCGGCGGCATAGAACTCCTTTGGGACCTCGAGATGGTACTCGCGAACGTCGAATTCAGCGGGGGGCAGGAGTCCGCCGAGCAGGATCACCAGGGCAAACAGGCCGCCGACCCAGAGCCAGCGGCGGCCGAGCCATCCGCCATCCTCGGCCGACGCTCGAACAACGAGCGGAGGTACCGGCAAGGCGGCCGGACTGCGGCGATTGCGGACGCGGACGAGCCACACCCAGCCAGCCGCAACAACCAGGGCCGGCACGATGAACCACATGGGCTGGTGAAGGCCGCCGAACAATCCCACGGCCAGCGTCCAGGTGGAAACGAGATTCAGCCCCACGGCTTCCGAAAAGAAGAGGGTCTCGATCGACGAGAGACTTGCCCCGACCTGGAGCGGGGCCAATGCCAGATGGCCCAGCATGCCGGCAACCGCCAAGATCATCAGGGAGACGGTCAAGGGCAGAAAACGGTCGAGGAGAAGCAGATCCGAGGGAGAATCGAGCCACGGTCCGATCAGTAGTTCGTCGGCCAGGAGGAGCGTGGAAAGGAGTTGTCCGCCCCGCGTGAGCCGGTGTTCTCCCGACCAATCGCACGGAGATGCGAAGAACAGGGCCAGGTAAACAAGCAGGCCGGCCAGAGTCAGCGAGAGCAGCAGGCTGCCGGATCGGAGGTGTTCTGGTTCTTTACTCACGTTTCTTCCCGGAAGAACTGCCCAGTATAACGCCGTGCAACCCTGTATGACGAACCGCAGAGAACGTCGGGGCTTCCACAAAAACTCATCATGAGGGGCGGCAGAGGCCACAGGCAACCGAGCGGCGACCCGCGGCCAACCTTCGGTCGGTGCCCGTTGGCGGCCCTGGGTTGTTCGCGGTCTGGCCCCAGTGAGCAGAATAGCAGATCAGACGCCGGCCGGGGAGAAGACTCGCCCCAAGCGAAGAAGTCGCGCCGGGGAGGTTTTGCCAACATCGGCGGATCTTCGATCAACCCGGACTCAGCCCGGGCCGCGGTCTGGGTGTTCTTCGGCTGACCGGCATGGCGAGGTTTGGGCCTTCCAGATCTCCAGCACGCGCACGAGCACGCCGGCCATGGTGCCCTGGACGGCCACGACCAGCCCGAAAGTGCCGACGACGAGCCGCGACCAGTGCATGTGGACATGGCGAGTCATCGCATACTCGATCAGGCCGGGCCAGAGGATCGCGAAGGATCCAACCGTCATGATCACGACAAAGGCCGCGATCAGCCAGCCTTCAAACAGCCTGGCCACCGCGGCCGGCCAGAAGGAATCGGAGAGATGGCGGCGGGGACCAAAACGTTCCATCCTATAGGCCAGCGCGGTGCCGGCAAGGAGTTGGTACCCCGTGGAACCGAGCAAGCCGCAGACGAGGAACCGGTAGATCATCCATTCTTCAACGCAGCGGTGCGACGCGTAGTACTCAACCGGGTAAGCAGCCAGACAAACGGCCACGATCAGGCAGATCGCAAAGGCCATCAGGAACAGCCGTTCGGGGCGGTAGCAGAGCACGTCGTGGAGGATCACACGGGTGAAGCGAATCCCGTCGGCGAAGATTCGCAGCTTGCTCTGGCCGATCCGTTCCGAATAGGCAATGGGCACCTCGACAAGCCGCAGGCCACCCAGCAGAGCTCGCGCGCTCATCGACGGGGTGAAATGGAGTCCCGTGGGAAGCGGGTACAGCCAGTCGAGAGCCTGGCGGCGAATGACCCGCATGCCGCTAGCCGTATCGGTGATCGACTTGCCGCACAACAGACCGAGGAGGACGGCAAACAGGCGATTGCCGATGCGGCGGACTCGGGGCATTTGCGACTCCGGTCCGAGACGGGAACCGAGGACGACATCGGCATTTTCTTCGATGGCCGTTCGGACCAACTCGCCGAACAGGCGCGGGTCGCAGGTTCCGTCCGCGTCGAGGAAGGAAACGAGGGATCCGCTCCCCTGCCGAAACCCCTCCATGAGCGCCGCCCCGTAGCCTCGGTTCTGCGGAAATTCGATCAGCTTGACTTCGTCGAAGCCGCGAACGATCTCGGCCGTGCGATCCGTGGAACCATCGCTGACGACGATCAGTTCGATCTCCGACACGCCGGACTGGCGCTTGATCTGGTCCACGGCTTCCAGGCACGCCGACACGGTGCCGGCAATAGCGCCCTCCTCGTTGAAGGCCGGGATTACGATCGTGAGGGTGTGGGTGCAGGAACCGTTCAGCATGGAGAATCAAGACCGGC
>CAZLWV010000133.1:0-22269 GCA_964563135.1 uncultured Planctomycetaceae bacterium | reverse complement strand
GGGGGGCGTGGCCGGGAGGGCGGGGGCCAAAGTTGGGCAAAGCGCGGCTACACGGGGGGCCGTGGGCTGCGGGTCAGGCTTTGTAGCCGATTGTTCGCAGGAAATCCTTCCGCCACTTGATTTCTGCCTCGTCTTCGACGCCGCGAGGCGAGAACCCGTCGATGACGCCGAGGATTCCGCGTCCCTGCTCGGTCTGGGCAACGACCACTTCGGTGGGGTTGGCGGTCGCGCAGAAGATGCGGCAGACTTCGGGGACCATCTTGACCGCATTGAGCACGTTGACGGGAAAGAAGCCTTCGGCCAGGAAGAGGATGAAGCTGTGGCCGGCCGCGATCGCCAGGGCGTTTTTACGGGCCAGCTCGATCATGGCCGGATCGGTGCCGGACCAGCGGACCAGGCACTTTCCCGAGGCTTCGCAGAAGGCCAGGCCGAACTTGATCCCCGGCACGGTTCCCACGAGGGCTTCGTGGAGATCCTCGACGGACTTGATGAAGTGGGTCTGCCCGAGGATGAAATTGACCGCCTCGGGTTTCTCAATGGTGACCGTGGTAAGTTCCATAGGGGGCTCCTTTCTTGCGGCTCACTTGACCAGACTTGCAGCACTCAGGGTTTTCCGGGTTGAGAAGCGGTACCTCGCTCTTTTCTCGCTTTGGGGGCCGGCGACCTGGCTGGAACTGTCTCGGGGGTCAATTCGGGAAACAGAGGAAAACGGCGATCTCACGACGGATCGAAGGAGACCGGTTCGGCGCCCAGGCGGTCGGCCTGCTCGACGACGATTCGGCAATCGGGCAGCGATTTGAGGAACAGGCGGCCGTAGGGTTTGGTGCGGATACGGGGATCGAGGATGACGACGATGCCTTCATCGGTACGGGAGCGGATGAGGCGGCCAAATCCCTGTTTGAGCTTGATGATGGCGGTGGGGATCTGAAAATCGGTGAAGGGATTGCCGCCGCGGGCCTGGATGGCTTCGATGCGGGCCTGGGTCAGGGGATGGTCGGGGACGCTGAAGGGAAGGCGGGTGATGATCACGTTGCGGAGGGCGTCGCCCGGCACATCCACGCCCTGCCAGAAGCTGTCGGTCCCGAAGAGAACGGAACGGGGGTTGCTTTTGAAGCGTTCGAGCATCTTGCCGCGGGGAAGGCCTTCCGACTGGCTGTAAAGGGCCATGTCGTTGGCGGCGAGCCAGGGGACGAGGGTCTCGGCCATGCGGCGCATCATCTGGTAGCTGGTGAAGAGGACGAAGGCATGGCCGTCCGTGCGGGCGAGGTAGCGGCGGACCATGTCGGCGGCTTTTCGCTCGTAGGCCTCGGACTGGGAGGCCGGATCGGGCATGCCGTCGACGAGGATCAGTTCCGCCTGCTCGCGGTAGTTGAAGGGGCTTCCCTGGCAGAGCGTCTGGGCCTGGGTCAGGCCGATGCGGGACTTGAAGAAGTCGAAGGAATCTTTGGCGGTGGCGAGGGTGGCGCTGGTCAGGATGACCGTGGGGACCTCGTCGTAGAGGGCCTGGCGGAGAGCGGAGGCGGCCAGCTTCACCCGGCGGAAACGCCGGTAGAAGTAACGTTCGACCCAGTAGACCGCCTCGGGCATCCGCTGGGATCGCCAATCTTCGACCAATTCGGCCAGTCCTTTAAGGCGATCACGGGCGGCGAGGAAGTCCTGACGTTCCTCGGGGGCTTCGACGCCGTCGGCCACTTCACGGACACTGCGGGCCAGGTTGACCAGGCCTTCGCTGAGCGGATTGGGGACGATGCCCGGCTCGTGGACTCGGCCGTTGCTGCCGCGATGGTTCTCGACCCAGGCGTCGACGGAATCGAAGAAGTCGGCGGCCCGTTCGCGACAGTCGGCCACGAGCTGCTGGGCCTGGCGGGCGGATTTCTGCACGAGGAGGCCTTTGTTCGTGCGATCGTTGTAGAGCTTGTTGAGGATGTAGTCGATCTGGCCGCTGGTGATGCCGAGGCCGAGGTGCTCGCCGGCCACCGCCTCGAGGGTATGGGCTTCGTCGACAATCAGCACATCGTAGTTGGGGAGGATGCTGGCGTTCTGGCGCCGCAGGGCCAGGTCGCTGCAGAGCAGGGCGTGGTTGACGACCAGGATCTGGGCGTTGTGGACCCGCCGGCGGGCCATCTGGTAGAAGCAGTCCTTGTAGTGCGGGCACTTGCGTCCCATGCAATTGCCCGAGTCGCTGGCCACCTCGTCCCAGACCTGCGACACGGGCTGGAAGGAGAGATCGGCGCGGGAGCCATCACTGGTATCACGGGCCCAATCGCTGATCTGGCGGAGATGCTGGAATTCCTCGGTGGAGGCAAACAGGCCCGACGCCCGTGCCAGGGCATTGTGCAGGCGGCGGAGGCTCAGGTAGTTGCCCCGTCCCTTGACGAGCACGGCGGTGAATTCGAGGGGAATGACGCTGTTGAGGAAGGGGATGTCCTTGGCGATCAACTGTTCCTGGAGGCTGATCGTGTGGGTGGAGACGACGATGCGGCGTTTGGGCTCGTCGGCCGCAGCCTGGGCGGCATGGAGGATGGCAGGGACGAGGTAGGCGAAGCTTTTGCCGACACCGGTGCCGGCCTCGACGACCAGATGGCGCCGAGCGGCGATGGCCTGGGCAACCGCGTCGGCCATCGCCAATTGCTGGGGGCGATGCTCGTAGTTGTTCAGCCGTGCGGCGATGCGGCCTTCCGGGCCGAGGATATCCTGGGGGGCGAGCATGGGCAAGCTAGCGAGATGGCGGCAGTCGATGGTTACCGTCTTTCAGCCTACCACTGGACGGATTGGGGGGCTAGGGAGCCAAGAATCGAGGTGCAAGAACGAATAACCCAGGTCCAGGGAGGAGGGCGTCCCCCCGAATAGCGACTGGATTGCCCTTCGAGAGCTGGTCGAGGGAGAATCGTTCTGTTATGTTCGCGTATACTCGTTTTCGGGATGAGTCTGTGCCGGCTGGAGTGAGGAGGGGAGTCGTGCGTCCCGGGTCCTGTCGCGCAGGGTTGGGGCTGGGTGTGTGGAGTCTTGAGGGACGAAGAGCGAAGGCGAACCGGATATGCCCATTGAATTTCGCTGCGAGCGGTGCAACAAGCTTCTGCGAACGGGGGACGACACGGCCGGCAAGCAGGCAAGGTGCCCCGAGTGCGGGGCGGTGATGCCGGTGCCCACGCCAGGCATGCCCCAGGCCTCGGCGTATCCGGCCATGCAAGGTGCCCAGGGAGCGGGCGTGTTTGGCTCTGCGGCGACATTTGCGCCGCCGGAGTCGGTCAATCCCTACCAGTCGCCGACGGGGCTGGGGCCGGAGCCGCAGGTGTTTGCAGCCCCCGGGCAGATCCGGCCGACACAGATCGGCTTTTCTGAGATATTCTCCCGCACCTGGGCGGTGTTTGCCGAGCGCTGGCTGTACGTGCTGGGGGCAAAAGCGATTCTTTTCGTGATCGTCGTGGCGCTGTCCGGAGTGATGCAGGCTGCGCTGGCAGCCACGGGCGCGGTCCTGCAGAACCAGGTAGCGGTTGGGGTCTCGGTGTTCTTTCTGGAGGCGATTGGTACGCTTGTACAGATCTGGCTCCAGATTGGGATGACGATGTTTCTGCTCGGGCTGGCTCGCGGCGAGGAACCCAGGTTCGGCCTGTTATTTGCCGGCGGGCCTTATCTGTTGCCGGTCCTTCTCTGTATTGCGTTGATTGCGATCTTCGTCGTGGCACCCGCAGGTGTTGCGGCTGGCGTGAGCTTCCTGGCAGGCAATCCGCCGTGGGTCGCCCTGGTCCTGTTTCTGACGATCCTGTTCGTTCCCGGCCTGATCCCCGTATCGTTCATGCTGATGTATGCTCCGCTTCTGATTATCGACCGCAACATGGGTACGGTCAGCGCCCTATCGATGTCTCGCAGAGTCATGGCCGGCAACAAATTGATGGTCTTTCTCATCCATCTGGTTGGCTTCATCGCAGCCCTGCTGTTGGGAGCTGTCACGTGCCTGGTGGGACTGGCGGTGTATTCGTACCTGTACGCACCGCTGCTCTATATCGTGATCTACCTTGGCGTGACCGGCCAGCCGACGATGCTGGACGGCTACGCGCCGGCGCTGGAGGAAGCGGGCGGAACGCCCTTCGGAGAGCCGGGGGCAACGCCGTTTGGCCAGACGGGGCCGGGAGCCGCCCAGTACGATTCGCCATTCATGTCGTAGCCGCGGGGAGGGAAGGCGGGGCGTGAGGGGCGTCTGGAGGCGGGACGGGGCATGGAGGGGCATGTGCTGCTTTCGAGGTCTTGCACGCAGGGGGTCTGCCGCGGGATCTTACGGGGAGGCGATCGGGGAGCTTACAATGGAGGGCGTGAACAGCTCCCACGAACCTCCATCCACCGCGGCAACTGGCGGGCTGGGAGGTGCACCCGGCCTGGGTGATCGCGGTCAAGGAGATGGTCACCGTGGCCGCGGTGGGGCCCTTTCTGGCATGGCTGATCCTGCGGGGCAAGCTGGCGTTCTGTGACCTCAGGGTGCTGGCCGTGCTGCTGGTAACCGGGGTGGGGGTGCAACTGGCAGGCAACATGAGCGTCCAGTGGGCGTTTGGTACCGTGGGGCTGACGGTGAGCATGCCCACCGCCATGGGCGTGATGCTGGCGGCCAGCGCGGTGATCGGGCTGGTCTGGCTCGGGGAGCGGGTCACGCGGCGGTCGGTGCTGGCCATACTCCTGTTGATTGCGGCCATTTCGCTGCTGGCGGTGGGAACCGGCATCGCCGGTCCGTCGGGCAAGATGACCCTGGAGAACATGCCGGGGATCGGCACGGCGCTCATGGGAGTGGCCGCGGCGGCGCTGGGAGGAACGATGTTTGCATCGCTGGCGGCTGCGGTCCGCTACGCCGGTTCGCGAAAGACGCCGGTCTCGGTGATCGTGTTTGTGATCACGGGGATGGGGGTCGTCTCCTGCGGCCTGTTGAGCCTGAACCGGATCGGGCTGGACGGGATGGCCGCCACTCCGCCCGATCGACTCGCCTGGATGATCGCCTCGGGCGTCTTCAACCTGCTCGGGTTTCTGCTGATCACCAAGGGGCTTCAGTGGACAACGTTGGTCCACGCCAACGTGCTGAATGCATCCCAGGTGGCCCTGTCGGCAGTGGCCGGGATGGCTCTGTTCCACGAACCGAACAACCCCTTTCTGATGGCAGGGATCGTGCTGACGCTGGTGGGCATCTTTCACATCGGCACCGGCCGAGATGAGAAAGAGGCGTGGGAGCCGGCGTAGACAGCGGGCGCGGTGCCCCCCTCTGGAGCGAGTCACGCGAGCAGCAGGAGACGGGCCGCCGCCCAGGGGCGAAGAAGCCGGTGCTGCACGAGCCCCCTGCTGGGAGCGCGAGGAAAAGGCTTGCCGGCCTGAAGGCAGACGCCTGAGACACGCGCAGTGAACGGGGCGATTGGGGAGTTGCGGCTTCTGTGAGGCACCCGGCTGGGAGTGGCGGGGGGCGCGCATATGACCGGCCCCCAGCCACCCAGCGGCAATTCCTGCCGCGCCCGCTGGACCGGAACCAGTCGAGGTTCCGGATCTGGCAGCGGCCGCGGTGAGGGAACGGACGCCATTTTGCCGCGCGAAAGGCGACGATCCGTTACGGTTCGACCAGGTAAGTCCGGTCAGCAACGTTGACGATCACCGGTTCGTCGAAGACCACGTACTGCGTGAACTCCTTGCCGTGGATCCTGGCGAGGCGGAAGTACTCGTCGCTGTACTGCTTGACGCGGACAGCGTTTTTCTGCTGGTCCTCGTTGGCGGTGGAGTCGATCCACTGCCCCTGGCGGAGATAGAAGGCCCGGTTGGCGATCTGGCGGACTGTCTGCTGGGCCACGGCCATCTCGCTTTCCGACTCGGCCAACGGCTGGCCTGCGGCAACGCCGGGCGTGGCAGTGGCCTGACCAGCCGGTGCGAAACTGCCGGCCACTTGACCGCTGCCGGAGCCGTAGCCGCCCGCGCCGCCCATGCCCATACCGCCAAGCCTCGATTCAGCCGGCATACCGGCCATGTCGGCAACACTCGGGGCCGCCGGTGCGGCCGCGACATTGGCTCGCTGCATGGAACCCTTGTACGCGCGTTGGCTGAATCCCGAGGCGCCATAGGTCATTTCGAGGGCGCTGAGCCGGTCGGTGGCCGTGGAGGCGTTGGCCGTCAGGTCGGTCACGCGGGTATTTTCGTCGGCCAGGAACGAGGTGTAGGGGGTGAGAATCCCGTGCCGGGTCGAAAGCCCAACGAGTTCCTCGACCAGTTCCTTGTTTTTTCCTTCCAGATCGAGCTGGTCCAGAATCTCGCCGACGCGGCGGACCGCCCAGAGCTTCTCGATGAAGGCGAACGACTGGTCGTGGCTTTCGTCGACCAGTTTGGCCGGGAAGTCGTAGGTTTGCTGTTTGCCGCCGATGGAGCCGCTGACCACGACCTTGGCGTTGCCCGGCTTGCGGTAGCGGCCCACCATCACCAGTTGTTCGCCGGCAAACAGGTCAAAGGTGTCCTTGGGATAGACGCGGTTGATCGGCTTGCCGCGGCCTTCCTGTTCGTCGAGGGTGAACTCGAGTTTGACATCGGTGAGCACCGGCGCCTCGATCCGCCGATAAAGCCGGCTCACGCGGTCTTCGATGTCTTCCTCGGGCCGCACGTACTCGCTCTGGCCGAAGCCGGCGCGAACCAGCTTGTCGAGCAGGCGGCTGTTGACATCGTAGCCGACGCCGAAGCTGAAGATTCGGGCCCGGACCCGGTTGGCCTCCTTCGCCCGCTGAACGATCTGGCCTTCGTCGGTCTTGCCGGCGGTGGGCAGCCCGTCAGTGAGAAACACCACGTAGCTGGGCCGTTGGTCGTCGTTGAGTTGGGCGAGGGCCGTCTGCAGGGCGTCGTCGATATTGGTGCTGCCGCCGGCATAGATGCCCTCGATGAATGCGAGAGCATCCTTACGGGTTTCCTCGTCATAACGCTGTAGTTCGGGGCGGAACGATTCGACGGCGCTATCGTAGGCGATGATGTTGAACAGGTCGCCCTCCTTCAGGTTGCCCAGCACGAACTGGAGGGCCCCGCGGGCCTGCTCGATCTTCTTGCCGCTCATGCTTCCGGAGCGGTCGACCACGAAGACCACCGTCTTGGCGGGGAGTTTCTCCTTGTCGGACTCGATTTTTGGGGTGGCCAGCAGGAGGAAGTAGCCGTCCTCATCGTCGTCGGGGCGGTAACTGAGCACCTTGGTGCTGACCTTGCCCCGCCCCAGATCGTAGAACAGCCGGAAGTCGGACGCCGGGATCTCGTGTTCGGCCTCGTAGGTGACGGTTGCCTGGCGGTCGCCGGAGCGTTTGATCTTTACCTCGTGGGTGGGGCTGTAGATGTTCTTGAGGTCCTTGGCCGTTTCCAGGGTCACGCGGAGGCGGACCTTATCGACGGCATGGGACGTGTACCTGGCGGTGCTCAGGGGGAAGAGGAAATCGGTCAGGCCATCCTGCATCCGCAGGAGCTGGGAATAGGTGAGGGTGACGGTGCGTTTGGCCCCGGGAGGAACGGGAAAAACACTCGTCTTGAACAAGCCGGTTCCCATCCACTCGAGCAGGGCGGGGTCCTTGTTTTTACGGACGATGTCCTCGTAGAGCCTGCGGGCCTCCTCGGCCGGGAGGAGTTTGGCAGGGAACTCCTTCCCGTCGACCAGGAGCGTCAGGGAGTCGATCGCGCCGTCGTAGGGCAGCGGGAAGAGGAAGGAGACCTCCAACTGGCGGCTGCCGGTGTTGACGAACGACTGGGAGACCTGGACCTGGGCCACCTGGTCGGCCAGTCGAGCGTTGACCTCCAGTTCACCGATCTTGTAGCTGGCCGGCGGCTCGGGTTGAGGTGGAGGAATGGGATGGGGATGGGGATGGGGGTGGGGGGGCCAGAAGATGGGCGGCCTCGGGAGCCGGACTGACTGGTTTGGATCCACCACAATCAACACCCCCTGGCCGCGGGCCGTCGCCGCGGCGGCCAGGCAAACCAGGGCCAGCAAGATTCCTATCCTTCGTCCCATGGCAACGATCTCCCTTGATAGAGCTTTCCGGTCACAGGCGGCCGCGGTTCCGCGGGCCGGCGGCATCCGCCTTCCTCTTGAACGACGAATCCCCCAAGAAGTTTCACAAGCAAGCGGATGATTGGCAATCCGCCGAAGAGTTGCCCCTCTCTCTAGGTAATGCGCGGCGGGGACAACCGAGGGCGTCTGCCGCAGACTAACCAGTTCGAGGGATCAGACCGAGAAAAGAGACGATCCAGGCAAGATGTCGAACCTGCGAGCCGGCGGGAATGTCTCCATTTTGTTGACGTTGACCATTTCCTTGTTATTATCCAGTTGTGGAAGCAATTGCGACCGGCTTATGCGGGCAAGCGCGATTTCTTCTCCGAGGGCGGCAGGCCCGCCAGTCCGTGCGAACGACCGCCGGGCGGGCAGGCCCGGTTTCCGTGGGTGGCGAGTGTTGAGCCAAGGAACTCAACGATCCCGGGAGACCGCGGTCCGGGAGAAGAGGATCGCCTGTGCTAGTAGCCGGTAGCCATTGAGGACGGAGCCTCCCGCGGCAGATCCTCGAGACGCGTGCGCGAAAGTCTCCTCTTCCCGATGCGCCGGCCGGCGCAACTGTCTTCCGCTATCCGGTAACACCGGTTTCTCTTCACTCTTGAGCAAAGGAGGAGCGGAATGAGAACGGCCAAGCAACTCTCGGTCAGTCTCGTCAACAAACCAGGACGGCTCGCCGACATGCTCGGTGCGTTGGCCAAGGAGAAGGTGAATTTCCTGGCCCTGTCTGTCATGGATTCCCGGGACCGCGGCATGGTTCGCTTCGTACCGGACGAGTTCGATGCTGCCACCGAGGTCTTGGAGAAGCTCAACATTCGCTTCGACGCCGCTGAGGTACTCCTGGTGGATGTACCCAGTCAGAACGGGGCGTTTCGCAACATCTGCGAGCGACTCGCCGCCGATCACCTCAACATCGACTACGCCTACTGTTCCGTGAATTCGGAAAAGGGGTCGAAGGGCAACATGCTTGCCATCATCAAGGTCAACGACCTGGCCAAGGCCCAGAAGGTATTGCAGGCCAACGGGCAGACCAAGCGGGCCGCGCCGCTGCCCGGCCGCCGCCCCGTACATGCCCGCTGAGGCTTCGGATGACAGGTGTTTTCTTATGGCCATGATCGTGTCATGATTTCCCGGGGATCAAGAGGCGGAAAGCCCGGGAAGCGGCAGCGGCTGGTTTGAGGCAAAGGGTGCGGGCCAGGGAACCTGGCAACCGCTCAGGATCCGGCGCCGGGGCGCAGGACCTCGCAGGGAAGGTATCGCTTTGCAGGGCGGCCGGATCGACCTCTATGCCTGCTGTGAGCGGCTGTTTTTCGCCGGGAAGCCTTCTTGCGAATGATGCGAATGTGGCCGGGGGAAGAGGACCCACGGTGGTTGAATCGGCCGCCTCGCTGAGACAGATTCACGGCCGAGGCTCTCGCCCGGCTGACCAGCGGGAAGCTGGAGTCGGACACCAGCGGGCAACTTCACCTGCACTGGTAGTGACGGCCTGTTTGCCAGGCGAGGGTGACCAGGCCGGCGGCGATACATCCCACCCCCGCCCCTGTCAGGCCATGGCCGACAAGCCAGCCGAGAGCCAGCAGCCCCGCCCCAATCACAACCGTACCGATCGGCAAGCCAGTCTTTCCTCGCATTTGAGCCTACCTTCCTGGAGGTATGTCTCCGCAAAGGTATTCGTTGCCGGGCGAGAGATATCGGACAGCGCAAAAGCCATTGCCGCTCCCCGATGAAAAGCGTAAGATGGGGGTCTCAAAGGGTTTCCCACCACCTCCAGAGTAATAAGGCTCTCCCCCAGGTCGGCAGGGCCGCCAACGGGCCCCGACCGAAGGAACGGTCGCGAGCTACCGCTCAGTTGCCGGTGGTCTGCTCCCGCCCTGCGAGTGCCTGGGAAGAACTTTGATAGACTTGCGCGATTCCAAAAGATCCAGACTCCGCCGCCACCGTTCGGGAGGCGGCCTGAAGGAGATGGCCCCTTCTGGGAATCACGCAACCCGATTCAGACGGTCTTTGGGGTTCGCTGGTGCAGAAGCGGGTCTGCGACAGGGGAACCCCGGCGAAATGATCACCCTTGCTTCAGGCGGAAACGGATGAAGCCGCTCAGGTTCACCGATCGTTTCAAGACCCTGCTCAGCATGTCGATCCGACTGTCGGAGACGGTCGAAGCCGACGGTGTCCTCGTTCTTCTGGAGGGCAACGCCGATTGGGTGCGTCTGCGGAAGCTGGCCGACGACGCGCGGATCATCGTCGCGGCCGATCGCGCCGAGCAGTTGACCGGGGCGAGGGAGGCGGGGCTTCTGCCCGTGGTGGTCAACATGCCGGACAGTCCCGTCTACGATCGGCTCACCCAGGCGGTGCTCGAGGCGGTGGCCGATGACCTTCTGGTACCGGGCTCGCGGGTGGTGACGCTGTACAGCGGTTTCGACCAGGACGTGATCGATTCGGTGAGCGTGATCAACCTGGGCGAGCACCTCGATCGTCTGACAGGCCGCGACCTTCGGCAGTTGGAGACGCGTGTTCCTCTGGAAACGCTCAAGGTCGTGGTCGATCTGGCCGTAGAGATTGGCCGTGAGGGGCGCGAGGGGAAGGCGGTCGGCACGATGTTCGTCGTGGGCGACACTCGCAAGGTGCTGGCACGCAGCAAACCGGCCGGATTCGACCCGGTGCGGGGCTACGCCCGCAAGGAGCGGACTCTGTTCGACGCTCGGGTCCGGGAGGGAGTGAAGGAGATCGCGCAGATGGACGGGGCGATCATCGTCTCGTCCGACGGCACGATCGAGGCGGCCTGTCGCTACGTGGATTCGTCGGCGGCGACGATCACCCTCTCGAAGGGACTGGGAGCCCGGCACTGGGCGGCTGCCGCGGTGAGCCGGGCGACGAAGGCGGTGGCTGTTACCGTCAGCGAGTCGAACGGCACGGTTCGCATCTTCCAGAACGGCGAGGTGATGCTGCGGATCGAGCCCAGCCACCGGCGGCCGATGGTCTGGAAGGAGTTTGACTACGAGCCGCCCCCTCTGGAGACCCGTCTGAAGCCCAAGACCGAGCCTGCCAAACCACCCGTCAAGGAATCGGCGGCAAGTGAACCTGGCCACCCGGCGCCGCGGCATTGACGGGGCAAAGAACGGGCGGCCATGGGCAGGGTGCGTGCGGCCGATGGACCCCACTTAACCGGCGGGGCGTTCCAGGACGAGAGTCAACTGGAACCGGCTGAGCGGCTGGTCGGCGCGGAGGACGTCCACAGGCCGGATCCAGAGATAGCTGGCCGCTTGCTTAGCTGACGACGGCACCTCGAAGAGGATCACGTTGGGCGTGTTCGTCGGGCGGTTGACGAAACCGTAATGATCCACCAAGAGACTCAATAGCCGCCGGTAGTCGCCCGTCGTGCCGGCAAAGGTGATTCGCTGCAGCAGTCGCTGCTGGTTGAAGTAATAGGTGAGCGAGCCGGCCAGATCGTCAGGGTCCGTCCCCGTAACGAGGGGTACGCGAAATCCTTGCAGGTCCAGTTCGTAGAGGGCCGTTGCGACGCAGGGCCAGCGCTGGGTGACGAAATCGGGAGTCAGGTCGAAACGCATCACCTCCCAGAACTGTTCGACTTCGGCACCTTCCAGGGGCATGCTCACCAGCCCCTCGACGGATCCGGGTGCCGCTGCCGCGGCGCCGGCCTGGGCCTGGGGATCCGAGGCGGCGGAAAGCGATGCGGTTGCCTGCGAGACCCATTTGGGGCCGGAGTGGATGACGAACGGGCCGGCGATGGCTCCAATCGGCAAGGCCAGGAGAAAGAACTTCCTGAACATCCGCAGAATCCCTTGTGGCAAGAACGAGGTTTCCCCCCTATCACCATCGGCTCGATGGGATCGGGATCTTATCCGAGTTGGCGGTTGCCGGCGCCGGCCACCCAATGCCACCACCGGGGCTATCTCGCACAGCCGGAATCGCCGTGGTAAACGGACCGCCACGAAGCTGCTACAATCGATTCTTCTTTCGCCACCCGCAACCGCAGCGAAATCCCGTGAAAGCCGATCCGGAACTTGACGATCTTGTGTGGCTCCTCGGCCCCGAGGCAGCGGTGCTGCTCGACCAGTTGGGGGCCAGCTCGGGGCAGAGGGGGCCGGCTGCTCCCGGATTGACAGGCCGGCAGGGGCGGCAGCAAGTACGAGCTGCTGATCGGTTGCCCGCGGCCCGCTCCCGCCCGTTGCAGGTCTGCGGGAAGGCCTCAACGGACACGGAGTCTGCTGGTAAAGACGGGCTTTCCCGGGCCCGCGTTCATCTTGTTGTCGAGCAGGTGGAACTGCGCCGGAAGGGAGCCGCCAAGTTTCCCCATGCCGAGTGCATGTTCTTCCTGGCCCAGGCCCTGCAGCAGGCAACCGACCTCCAGGTGGCGCGCTACAAGGCAAGCCGTTTTCCGCCGGGCATACCGGTAGCCGATCTCTGCTGCGGGATCGGCGGAGATTCGATGGCCCTGGCCGAGCGGGGGCCGATCACCGCCCTGGATCGCGATCCGGCGGCGGTCTTATTTGCCCGGGCCAACCTCCGGGCCGCCGCCGCGGCGGAGCAACATGCACCCCACGAGTTTCGCGTGGAAGACGTGAGCCGGTTTTGCGTGGTTCCCTATGCGGCGTGGCACCTGGATCCGGATCGGCGGGCGGAGGGACGGCGAAGTACACACCTGGCCGGCTATTGCCCCGGGATGGAAACGATCGACCGGCTGCTTGGCGAGCGCGGCGAGGGTGCGATCAAGCTCGCCCCCGCGACCGAGGTTCCGGAAGACTGGCAGGACAGGGCCGAGCTGGAATGGATCAGCCGCGATCGGCAGTGCCGTCAGCAAGTGGCCTGGTTCGGTGGATTGGCGCGGTCGCCGGGTCTCCGGCGAGCCACGGTGTTGCGGTCTCGACCTGGGGCTCCAGCGTCAATCGCCACCTTCGCCGGCGATCCTCAGATCCGCCCGTCCGTGGCGCAGGAGATCGGGCCGTATGTTGTGGAACCCGACGCGGCGGTGCTGGCGGCCGGCCTGGCCGGCGCGATTGCGGAGCACCACGGCCTGGCGGCCCTCCATCCGGCGGTGCCCTACTTCACGGCCAACGAACGAATCGACGATCCGCTCATGCAGTGTTTCGAAGTCTGCGACGTGCTGCCCTTCGACCGCAAACGGCTTCGCAAGCTTCTTGGCGAGCGCGGCGTGGGCCGGCTGGAGATCAAGACCCGGGGGGTGGAGGAGTCTCCCGAGGCGATCCGGCGCGATCTCCGCCTGAGCGGCGAAGGGGAAGCGACCCTGCTGATTGCCCGTCTCGGCCGACGGGTAAAGGCCATCGTGGCCCGCCGGGGTTGACGGGCCGTACCGTGGCGGCGGACCTATTTCCGCCCGGCTGCATCGCTGTCGGGTCTGGCGGCAGTCTGGGTGGGCTGGTCCGATGTAGCGCTGGCAGCCGTTTCATCCGTCTGGGGATTCTCGGTCACCAGATCCTCGGTGAAACGGGTGAGGTAGTGGAGACTGCTGGTATCGTTCTTCCCGGCAAAGCCGACCACTCGCTTGTCGAGGTCCATCTGCTGGCTGAGCACCCGGCCCGCGTCGATGTCGAAGCGGATCGTCCCCTCGGCCTGCCGCTGGATGAGCTGCACCTCGATGGCCGGGTCGTGGACCGGAGTGAGGATGACCGTGGCCAGATGGATCGTCGCCACGCCATTCTTGACGCTCTCGAGTTTGAATTTCTGCTGGGTCTTGACCTTCACGACGGTGCCGTTGTTGGCGGGGATCGCCATATCGTAGGGAAACGACCAGGTCTGGCCGACGGTCACAGGCTCTTCGGGCAGGGTGACCGTGACCTGACCTTCGTTGGCGCTGGTCGTGGCAACGATCTCGTCCTTGCGTCCGACGACCTCGCCTCGGTTGTTGATCGTGATCAGTGCCAGGCGTTTTCCCACCGACTTGGCCACATCTTCGTATCCCGGAGGAGGCGTCTTGTCCGTCTGGCTGTTGTAGGAGACTTCCTGCCGCCCGGTGAAACTGGTCCGCATGTCGACCTGTTCGATGAGATTCTCGTAGGTTGCCGTGCCGGCTTCGTCCACATCGGTAACCTTCCAGGCCTTGATCGACTTGCTCTCGGTTTCCGTGGTTTCCGAGGTGCCGGAAACGGTCGACTTGATCTTGGCCAGGTGCACGACTCGCCAGCGCACCAGTTCTCCGGGCTTGAATTGGTAGCGGAGAAGATACTTCTGACCATCGCCGGCCGCGGTCGACTCGCTATCGCCAGCGGTTGCTGGGGCCTGGAAAAGAACGGCCAGCCCAGCGGCCAGCAGGAGAGTGATGGCTCGGGTCATACTCGCATCCTTTCGAGTGTGTTCTGCAGCCGATCCCAGAACGGTTGCCGCCCCAGGTTCCGCATGTGCGGGAGGCCCGTTTACGGCGGCGGGACAGGCTGTTGGTATCCGTACCGGATCAGGGCGAGCGTGGAATCTGGAGTCGTCCGCCCCAACCGAGTTTCTCGCGCAATGTGCGGTAGTAGCTGTGACCGGGAGCCTTGATCAAACGGAACTGCTGCTCCGCCCGCTGGATGCAAACCCGATCCCCCGGTGCCAGGACGGCCAGCACCCGGCCGTCGACGACCACCGACGAACCCGACTCCGGTCTGGGAATGACCAGCTCGTACTTCCGGTCCGCGGCGTCCACCACGGGGCGGTTCGTCAGGGTATGGGGGCTGATCGGGCAGATCACGAAGGCCTGCAGCTCCTGGCGAAGGATCGGCCCCCCCGCCGAAAGGCTGTGGGCGGTGGATCCCACCGGAGTGCTCACGATCAAACCGTCGCCACTATAGGTGGTTACCAATTCTGAGTCAACGTAGAGATCGACGTCGAGGATGGCAAACGGAGGTCCGGCCTGGATCGCCACCTCGTTGAGTCCCAGGCGGCGTTCGATCACCTTGCCGTCGCGATTCAGGGTGCACCAGAACATCAGGTGGTCGACCACCCGGAGCTTGTTGTTCACGAGGCGGTCGAGGGCGCTGGGCAATTCGCTGGGGGAGACATCCGCCAGGAATCCCAGTCTTCCCAGATTCACAGCCAGAATGGGGAGTTGCCGGTCGCCCATCTGGCGTGCGGCACGCAGTATGGAGCCGTCGCCACCGAAGACGATGACGCAATCGGCCTGGATCTGCGACAGGTCCGCCTCGCCGGTGAAGTCGATGGCGGCGATCTCCGTGCGGTCGGCGATCACCGGCTGAAGACGGTGAGCCTCGCGAACCACGTCTTCGCGGCCTCCAAACCCGAGAATGATGACTCGCATGGATGATCCTTCGACGCAGATGCCCAGTGGTCAGCGGGCGGCGTGCCGAACGGGGGCTCCGGCGGACTCGCTCGCCAGCGCCAGGCGGCGGCATTCGGCAGCGATCCCGTCGGTGGTCAGACCGAGTTCCTGAAGCTGTTCGCTCCGGCTGGCATGTTCGATGTATCGATCGGGAATGCCAAGCCGGTGGAAGCGGGCGATCTCGACCCCCGCGTCGCACAAGGTTTCGAGCACGGCGCTGCCAAATCCACCGGCGAGCATCCCTTCTTCGACGGTCAGGGTGAACGGTGCCTGGCGGATGGCGTGCACGAGGGTTTCGGTATCGAGCGGTTTGACGAACCGCGCGTTGATCAACCCGAGGTTCAGGCCTTCGGTCCGCACGAGATCGACGGCCCTGCCGCACTCGCCCAACAGGGCCCCACAAACGACGATCAGTCCGTCCTCGCCGGTTTCCACGATCTCGGCGGCCCCGATTTCGACCGGTGCATGGATCCGGTTGACGGACTCCGCCACGCACTTGGGATATCGAATGGCCGATGGGCCGTCGAGAGAGAGGGCCAGGTCGATCATGGGCTCCATTTCGCTCGCATCGGCCGGGGCCATCACGGTCATCCGTGGGAAGGGGCGCAGATAGGCCAGATCGAACACACCGTGGTGCGTGGGGCCGTCGGGGCCGACGACGCCCGCCCGATCGAGCATCAGCACCACGGGGAGCTGCTGCAGGGAGAGTTCCTGGAAGATCTGGTCGTAGCTTCGCTGCAGGAACGTGCTGTAGATATCGACGATGGGCCGCATGCCGGCTTTGGCGAGTCCGGCGGCGAACCCGACGGCATGGGACTCGCAAATCCCGACGTCGAAGAAGCGGTCCGGGAACGCTTCGCGGATGGGTTCGAGCATGTTGCCCTGGCACATGGCTGCGGTGATCACGCACACGTGCGGATCGCGCTGCATGGCTTTCAGAATTCCATTGCGGGCCAGTTCCGTGTAGGGCGCACCGGCGGGCTGCTTCTTGAGGGTCACGACGGTACCGTTTTCCCTGGAAAAGGGTGCCGGCGTGTGGAAAGTGACCGGATCTTCCTCGGCCGGGGCGAAGCCGCGTCCTTTCTCCGTAACCACATGGAGCAGGACCGGCTCGTTGAAGGCCCGGGCCTTGGCCAGGTACTTCTGAAGATGGCGGATGTCGTGGCCGTCGACCGGACCGATGTAGCGGAATCCGAGTTCCTCGAACAGCATTCCCCCCAGCATGCCGGCCTTGATCGCGTCCTTGGTCTGGGTGAGGAACCGCTCGACCGGATCGCCGATCATGGGCATGTTGTTCAGCAACCGCTGGATTTCCGTTTTGAGTCCCGTGTAGAGATGGCTCATCCGCAGCCGGTCGAGGCAGTCGGCGATTCCGCCGACGCGGGGGCAAATCGACATTTTGTTGTCGTTGAGAACCACGGTCATGTTCTTCTTCAGCCCGCCCGCGTGGTTCAGGGCCTCGAAGACGATTCCCGAGGAAAAGGCTCCGTCGCCGATGACAGCCACCGTGTGGCGTCGTTCTTCGGGATGCACGAGCTCGTCGGCACAGGTCAGGCCGATCCCGCAGGAGACGCTGCACCCGGCGTGGCCGGTCATGAATAGGTCGTAGTCGCTCTCAGCGGGGTTGGGGTAGCCCATCAATCCGCCGCGGGTGCGGATTGTGCTGAACTCGTCGTAGCGTCCGGTGATGAGCTTGTGCGGGTAGACCTGGTGCCCGGTGTCCCAGATGAGGCGATCACGGCTGAAGTCGAAGGTGGTGTGAAGAGCGATGGCCAGTTCGACAACGCCCAGGTTCGAGGCGAAGTGGGCGGTGCGCTGCCCGAGCAGGCGGCAGAGCGCCTCGCGGATCTCGCGGGCCAACTGCTCCAGTTGCTTGTACGAAAGCGACCGCAGATCATTGGCTGAGTGGATGGTTGAAAGGATCTTGTCCATCAACGATTCCTTTCCAAGACGTATCGCGCTACGGCCTCCAAACGGGCCCCCTTGGCGCCCAAGGGATGCAGTCCGTCGCACGCCTCTTCAATGAGTCGCTCGGCCCGCTGAATGCTTGCCTCAACACCCAGCAGGGCCGGGTAGGTTGCTTTTCCTTGTTCGGCGTCCTTCCCCACGCGTTTGCCCACAGCACCGGCGTCGCCCCGGACGTCGAGCAGGTCGTCGGTGATCTGAAAGGCCAGCCCGAGCCGGTCGCCGAACAGGCACAGCGCAGCCGTCCGACCCCGATCGGCCCCAGCGCAGATGGCCCCCAATTCGAGACTGGCACGGATCAGGGCTCCCGTCTTCCGGGCATGGATCGACTCGATCCGCTCCAGATCGCCTCCCTGCAACCCACCGGCCATGTCGTCGGCCTGGCCGCCGACCATGCCCACCACACCCGCGGCGGAGGCCAGAACGGCACAGCAGCGGGCCGCAACTTCCCCCGGATGGACATGAGTGGCCAGAAGTTCGAAGGCCAGAGTGAGAAGACCGTCGCCCGCAAGGATCGCCGTCGCCTCGTCGAACTGCCGGTGACAGGTGGGTCTTCCCCGGCGCAAGTCGTCGTCGTCCATCGCGGGGAGGTCGTCGTGGATCAGGGAATAGGCGTGCACCATTTCAACGGCACACGCCGCAGGCATCGCACGTTCGACCAGGCCGCCACAGGCCTCGGCGGCCATGAGCACGAGCATCGGCCGGAGCCTTTTGCCCGGCGCCAGGGCGCTGTAGCGCATGGCCTCCGCCAATCGAGAAGGACAGCCCGCACCCACGCACAGGTGAGAAGCCAGCGCCTCGTCAACCAGGGCACGATAGCGAGCGGCGACCTCAGACAAGTCAATCGAAATCGTATCCACGAAACGTTTGGTAAAACGAAATTGGCGAGGAACTACCGGGCCATTCGGCGAACCGAAGGGGGGGAAGAATGCTAAAACCAACCACCGCAAAACTTTACTGTATTCTAAATGAAGTTTTCCGGGACGTCCATGTCGTCCCCCTCATCATTGCCCCCCTCGCTGGAGGCAGCATCCGGCACTGGGCCAGTCCGCCGGCGACTACGGCGATCCGCTTTTTCGGCCAGCGTCAGTTCGGCATCGTCGACCGGCGCGAGCACGGGCCGCCCTTCGGCATCCACCGAGGTGAGCAGTTCGATCCGGCGCTGGGCCCCGTCGAGCGTGCTGTAGCACTGCCGGAGAAGGCCAACGCCTTTCTCGTAACGGGCGAGGGACTCGACCAGACCGATCTGGCCGTCCTCCAGGGTGTGCACAATCTCCTCCAATTCGGCCATCGCCTCTTCGAAATCGATCTTTTCGTCGTCGGACGGCTTTTCGCGTCTCTTCCCCACGTTCACGGATCCTCCGGTTGGCAGACAGGAAAATGCCCCGTGCGGTGCAGATTCTGATTGGCGGCGGCGACAATCGGCCCACCGGTCCAGGTGGCACAGGTCTGGTGGCTGGCCAGAAGCCGGCACCCGGCGAGCGGGCCCCATGGTCGGCGTCGCGGTGGTTCAGCCCGAGGCATTCCATCCGAGACGATCGGGTCGACAGCGCACATCCGCCATTCTAGGCGAGCGGCCTGTTCTGACGAAACCCCGACAAGCGACAACCTTTGCCGATCCTGGCGATTTTGAGGAATTCTCCCTTTTGGCGAGCTCGAACCGTCGGGTCAATCGACTTCCGCACGCTGGATGGTCTGCAAGGTGACCGGCCCCAGCAGACCGGACGTTGCGAGAGGATCGTCCTTTTTCCAGAGCCGCCAACTGGTGAAGGTGTACCGGCCGGTGGGACTGGCTTTGCCCGCCTGGAGCCACTCGGGCCATTGGCGAAGTGTGCCGTTGGGGTTGCGTTGGCTGTCTTCGGGCAGTTGCTCATCGCCGATCATGCGGTTGATCCACAGATTGACGACCTTCACCTCCAGCGAGTTGTCTCCCGATTTCAGTACGTCCGTCACGTCAACCTGGAACGGCGGTTTCCAGAGAATTCCCAGATCGCGGCCGTTGAGCCGCACTTCGGCCATCACGGCCACCTGCCCCAGGTCCAGCACGACGCGAGGCCTCGCGTCGGCCGGTTCCGCTGGCGGACAGGCAAACGTCTTGCGATAGGTGGCTGCGCCGGAGTAGTAGCGAATGCCGTCTTCGGAACGCTTGGACCAGTCCTCGAGCCGCTCGAAGGTCGCCTGTTCCGGCCCGCCCCACTGCGGATCGAAGCATACCTCCCACGGTCCGCCGATCTCGATGGAGGGCCGAACGGTCTTGATGTCAATGCGATGCACGCGTCCCGAGGCGGTTCTCACCTCGTAGCTGCCCGGCTGGCGGGCTTCCCGAACGGTACGGTCTCCATCGCGGCGGACCTGAACGATGCCGGGAGAGGGCACGGGAGGTTTGAGGAAACTCACCGTGTCGGGATCGGTGCCCGACAGCCTCAGCCGCTGGCCATCCATCGTGTACTCCACGTCGAGGGTCTTGACGACTTGGTACGCCGGATCGTCTCCCTTGGCCATGAGCGAAACGCTGAAGCTGCTGCAGCCGGAGTCGACGAGGCGCTGCAGCTTTTCGCGCACGTCGCGGGTCCGTTTTGGATCGTCGAGCACGCCGTAGACGGCTTTCTCGATGTGCACGTTGGCAACATCCGGTCCAAGGTAGACCGTTTCCGGATCCTGGGCTTTCACCGAGAGCGGTTTGCCGTCGATGGTATAGTCGACCACCAGCGTCTTGACCACGCCGAAGGCCGGATCGTCTCCTTCCGCCATGGTTGCCACCGTAAAATCGCGGTTGCCGGCATCCACCTGCTGCTGCACTTTTTTCGTCACATCGCGCGTCCGCTGGGGATCGTCCAGCACTCCGTAACTGGCCTTCCGGATCACGATGACCGGCCGCGGCGCCATGGCGGCCGTCAGGAGAGTCTTGCCGTCGCGGCGGACGAGCGTCACCGGGTCTGGACCGTCGGCCTGGCGGCGGAAGACAACGAAGGTGGAGCCGCACGGCGCGAGCGTGAGGGAAACGCGGGTCACGTCGCCCTTGTCTTCGTACACGGCGGCCGGCTCGATACGGCCCGTCTCGGGAGACCAGAATTCGGGGGTCTTTCCCGTCGCGCGGAAGGCGCAGGCCGCGGTGGCCTCGAAGGGCTCGTCGCTGGCCACGAAGTAGATCTCCGCATCGCCGGTGGTGCGGTGGATGAACCGCCAGGAGCGATCGCAAACGAAGTCGGGCAGGACTCCGTCCTGCTGCAGCACCGATTCGGGCGAGGGACCCCAGAAGACCCGGCCGCTGCCCAGGCGATTCTCGGTGACCTTCTGGCCGTCGCACTCGCCCCAGAGCTGGCCGGCGAGCCGCTGGACATCCTGGTCGCACTGCGGGTACTGGTGGAGGCTGGGGGACTTGAGCGGACGAGGTCCGACCACGGTGGCGCCGGCCTGGACAAGGTCCTTCAGCTTGCCCAGCAAGCGAGGCGTCATTGCCCGGCTATCCGACAACACGAGCAGCCGGTAAGTCATGCCGTCGGGCAGGACGATTCGCCCATCGCGGACCGCCACTCGCGCGAGCACCGCGTCGTCCGAGCACTCGTCCCAGGCGTAGCCGGCAAGCGGGTGCCGGCCAAAGCCGTGCGGAGAGGCCTCGGCCTGGAGAAAACAGACGTCGGCTGCATATCGTCCCTGCCGCAAGAGGAACTGGCAGCGGCTGAGATACTCGTGCCAGGCGCGGGACTGTTCCCACCACGTCTGGGTGCGTTCGTAGTGCTGGCCCCAGGGACCCATCGTCATGCCCGGGCGGCGGTCGGCCCAGGGCTGCATGGCATAGCGATGGAAGACGAAACGATTGATCCCTTCGCAGAATGCCTGGTCGCCCAGGGGCTTGATGACGGCCGGATGCTCTCGCCATCGTTCCTGGTCGGCCGATGTGAATGCTTCATCCCCGATGATCGGCTTGCCGTAGACGTGCCCTGCCGACGCCATCCCGCGGCAGGTCTCCATCGCCCCGCCGCGGGGCGTCCAGAACTCGCCCATGGGCTCGTCGGACTGGCCGCCGTAGGGAAGATAGTCGCAGGGGCTGCCGTAGGCCTCTACGGTGAACCGCATGCCGGCTGCATGGGCCAGGTCGCGGAAATGCCCGGCATAGTTCTCGACCACCAGTTCCGAGATCGTCCGCCGCAGGTCCCACAGGAACCGCTCGGACACTTCGAGGCTTTCCACGACCCGGCCGGTGAAAACCGGCAGAAAGGGCGCAAGATCGTAGCCGCGGCGGCTGCGGAATTCCTCGGGCATCCGGGCCGTCCAGTTCTGGGAGCCGTTCTCCCAGCTATCGATGTGCGTGGCCACCAGGCCGGCCTTTGAGGATTGCGAGGTAATACCCGTGTCGGCCGCCAGTTTCGCCATCATGCCGGCGAAAGCGGCTTCGATTCCCTCCTGGCTGAGCTTGTCGCACTCCAGGCCGCGGCCGCTGGCCGGTGCGGGGGCATTCTCTGCCCCGGTGCAGGTGTGGCCGAGACGCAGGACCGTCCACTGCCCCGCGGGCACATCCCAGACGAGCCGCCCATCGGGATCCATCTTCTTGGTCAGGTCGACAACGTCCGCCTTGGCAGTCGCCATATCGGAGGAGAACTCAGCGCTGCCAGCCTGATCGCCCCGGTACTTCTGAAAGGCCGCCTTGGAGGCGATATCCGGGATACGGTACTCCCCCTTGGCGGGAAACGCCTGGACGGCAATATCGCGATAGAAACCGGCGACGGCTTCCGGCCGAGGTAACGGGCCTTCGAAATGCTGCGGCCCGACAAGGCGGGTCTCCGTCCATGTCACCTCCTGCATGGCCTGCTCGGGCCGGATCCAGGGACCGCCGCTGCCGTTCCAGCCGGCGTCGTCGTTCATATTGATCTCCAGGCCGAGCCGCCTGGCCTCGGCGTGGACATGGCGAAACAGTTCCCGCCACGCCGGGCCCATGAAATCGATCGGTCCGACCGGCGCGCCTTGGTCCACTTCCATGATCAGCGCC
>CAZLWV010000132.1:6577-22758 GCA_964563135.1 uncultured Planctomycetaceae bacterium | reverse complement strand
GGCCATATTCACCCTCTCATCCAACCAGCCCAGTCCCATTCAACACCTCTTCCCGTCCCAAAGGAGGCTGCACTCTATCCCCAAATCCCATCCCCCCCGCCAGGCCAGAATTTGGCAGAATCGCTTCCCCGTTGACCAACCCCGCGCTCCGCCCCTGTCCGACGAACCGCAAACACCGTTGAGTTTTTCACAAAGACGCGACCAACGGGAGCAGACCATTTCAACCGAGCGGTAGCTCGTACCGGCCGGCGGCCCTGCCGCCCCTGCCGCCCTGTCCGACGAACGGCAAACATCGTGGAGTTTTTCACAAAGACGCGACCAACGGGAGCAGACCATTCCAACCGAGCGGTAGCTCGTACCGGCTGGCGGCCCTGCCGCCCGTACCGGCTGGCAAAGCCCTTTTACCCTCCAAAGACTCGCGACCAACGGGAGCAAACCACTTCAACCGAGCGGCAGCTCGTACCGGCCGGCGGCCCTGCCGCCTGTCCGACGAACGGCAATGATCGTTGAGTTTTTCACAAAGACGCAACCAACGGGAGCAGACCATTCCAACCGAGCGATAGCTCGTACCGGCCGGCGGCCCTGCCGCCCGTACTGGCTGGCGGCCCTGCCGCCCTGTCCGACGAACCTCTAAGATCGTGAAGTTCTTCTCAAAGACTCGCGACCAACGGGAGCAGACCACTTCAACCGAGCGGTAGCTCGTACCGGCCGGCGGCCCTGCCGCCCGTACTGGCTGGCGGCCTTGCCGCCCCGCCCTGGAACTTGCACCGGGCTGCCGGAATTGCTCCAATAGGGCGGCTGGGCGCCACGGCCCCCGGCCGGTACGTGGATGAGGATTGTTGACGCCTGCATGGCCGAGGGCGACGGCCGGAGCCCTGCCTCTTCGTCGTCTCCGCTCGGCCGCCCGTGAGCGTTTTCCATGCAGACACCAAGAGGTAACCTGAGAGGCCTGTCGATGGGTCGCGAAACCATGACTTCCCGCGAGCGTCTGCTCGCCGCCCTCAATCACCAGCAACCCGACCGGATACCGATCGACCTGGGCGGCAACCAGACCGGCATCCACAAATTCGCCTATCAGGCCCTGCTCGATCACCTCGCAGTCACCGACAACCTGACAATCATCGACGCCGTCCAGCAACTGGCCAGGCCCTGTGAGACCGTCCTCCAGCGGCTCCATGTCGATACCCGCTACATCGCCGCCGAAGCGGCCGAGAGCTTCGACGGGCGGACCCGCACCGCCAATCGCAACGGCCGTACCTGGCACGACTTGACCGACGAGTTTGGCGTCACCTGGTCCATGCCCGACGATCAGCCGTTCTACATGGATATCAGCTACCACCCCCTGGCCGACGCCACGATCGACGACATCCGCGATTATCCCTTCCCCAAAGGCGACGACCCCACCCGCTTCAAGCACCTCCGCCGGCAAGCTCTCGATCTGAGGGAAAACACGCCCTACGCGGTGGTCAGCGGCATCTCCGGAGTGGTCTACGAGACCTGCTGGTATCTGCGGGGGCTGGAAAAGTGGTTCATGGATATGGTCAGCCAGCCCGAGTTCTGCGCCGCCCTGCTCGACCAGACCCTCAAGTTCTGGATGGACTGGTTCCGCCTGTTCCTCGACGAGGTGGGCGACCTGGTCGACGTGATCATGATCGGCGATGACCTGGCAGGCCAGACCGGGCCTCTCTTTCGGCCCTCCTTCTACCGTGAAGTGGTCAAACCCCGCCAGAAGCGGCTCGTCCAGTTCATCCGTTCGCGGACCAAGGCCAGGGTCTGGTACCACACCTGCGGCGCCTGCACCGAGTACATCCCGGACCTGATCGACAACGGCGTCGACATCCTCAACCCCGTCCAGATTAGTGCCAAGGGCATGGATCCTCGCGATTTGAAGACCCGTTTCGGCCGCCAACTCACCTTCTGGGGCGGCGCGATCGACGCCCAGCACGTGCTGCCTTCCGCCACACCCGACAAGATTCGCGACGATGTGCGCCGCAACCTGGAGGCCTTCATGCCCGGCGGCGGCTACGTGTTCAACAACGTCCACAACATCCAGGCCGGCGTTCCCCCGGAAAACGTTCTTGCCCTGTATGATGCAGCCTACGAGTTCGGGTTCTATTGAAGGTAGGGTGCGTCTATTGCTGGCAACGTAGGGTGGGCCAAGTGAACCATACCGCAAAATTCCTGAACCGTCAGCGACACCACCACCTCCAGGTCATCATGCACAACAACACCACCAACGCGGCCCACCACGTTACGCCTGCCGTTTGAACACGCCCGCATCTGGCAACGTAGGGTGGGCCAAGTGAACCATACCGCAGAACCCGTGAACCGCCAGCGACACCACCACCTCCAGGTCATCGTGCACAACAACAACACCAACGCGGCCCACCATGTTACAGGCAACGTGGGGTGAACCAAGTGAACCATGAAACAAAACCCGTGAACCGCCAGCGACACCACCACCTCCAGGTCATCATGCACAACAGCAACGCCAACGCGGTCACCCTACATTGCAGGTGCTCCATGCTTGCCTCCACGATACGTAACATTGCCGCCACGTGCCTTCTTGTTCTCGTCGTCGGGCTTTGTTCTCAACTACCCGCCCAGGACTCGGCCACGATCGCCAGGCAATTCAAGAGCCCCTCGCGCGATTACGCCTCGGCGCCCCTCTGGGTCTGGAACGACATGCTCACCGAAGAGCAGATTGTCTCGACCCTGGAAGACCTGGCCGGCCAGAAGGTCAAGCAGGTCTTCGTCCACCCGCGTCCCGGGCTGATGACGCCCTATCTGAGCCAGGATTGGTTCCGGCTCTGGAAGGTAGCCTTGCGCGAGGCCGAGCGGCTGGACATGAACATCTGGATCTACGACGAGAACTCCTACCCGTCCGGCTTTGCCGGTGGGATCGTTTCGGAAGCGATGCCCGAGGCTCGCGGCAAGCGGCTGGACATCAAGCAGGCCGCCGAAGCCCCGGCGGCCAGTGAGAACCTGATCGCCGTGTTCCGCATGGCTGGGGAGAAGTACGAGAACGTGACCGGTCAGGTGAAGGCCGGCGAGAAGCTGCCCAAGGACCAGTACCTCGTTTGCTCCTACTCGCTCTCACCGACCGGCGGATGGTTCGGCGGCAAGTTCTACGTCGACCTGCTCCACCCCGGCGTCACGGAGAAGTTCATCGACGTCACCATGGAGGCCTATCGACGCCAGATCGGCGACCAGTTCGGCAAGCGGATGCCCGGCTGGTTCACTGACGAGCCGCATCTGGCCCCGGGGGGCGGGCTCCACTGGACGCCCGGCCTGCCCGAACTGTTCGAGAAGCGCTGGGGCTACAGCCTCGTCGAGAATCTGCCCAGCCTGGTGCGGCCGGTGGGCGACTGGAAGCGGGTTCGCCACAACTACTACCAACTGCTCCTTGAACAGTTCATCGACCGCTGGGCCAAACCTTGCCACGACTACTGCGAGAAGCATGGCATCGAGTTCACCGGCCACTACTGGGAGCACGGCTGGCCCGACGCCGGGCACGGCGGCGACAACATGGCCATGTACGCCTGGCACCAGCGCCCGGCAATCGACATCCTCATGAACGAGTACCAGGAAGGCCCCCACGCCCAGTTCGGCAACGTGCGCTCCGTGCTGGAACTGGCCAGCGTGGCCAACCAGATGGGCTGCCAGCGTACCCTCTGCGAGGCCTACGGCGCCGGCGGCTGGGACCTGCGGTTCGAAGACATGAAACGGATCGGCGACTGGCTCTACGTGCTGGGCGTCAACACCCTCGACGAACATCTCTCCTACATCACCATCCGAGGCGCCAGGAAGCGGGACCATCCGCAGTCGTTCTCCTACCACGAGCCTTGGTGGGATTCCTACCACGTGATGGCCGAGTATTTCACCCGGCTTTCGCTGATCATGTCGCAAGGCAAGCAGATCAACGAGATCCTGGTTCTGGAACCGACCACGACGGCCTGGATGTATCAGGGCGATCGGGAGAAGCTCGATCCGCTCGGCGAGCGCTTTCAGAAGCTGGTCACCGACCTGGCCAAGGCGCAAGTGGAATTTGACCTGGGCTGCGAGGACATCATCGCCCGGCATGGTTCGGTAAAAGGCGATCGGTTCGTGATCGGCGAGCGGAGCTATCACACGGTGGTGCTGCCGCCGGATACGGAGAACGTGGGTGGAAAGACGCTGGAGTTGCTCAAGGCGTATTGCGCCGGAGGAGGACGGTTGCTCTGTTGTGGCCCGACGCCGACGTGTGTGGACGGGAGCGAATCTACTTCCGCGGGCAGTCTTGCCGATCAGGCAAACTTCGAGACCGTCGAAACCGACAAGTTGTCAGAGAAGTTGCTTGATCTCGGCGATAAGGGGTTCTCAGTCACTCAGGGGACAGGCAACGCGGGCATTCTCTTTCATCATCGCCGGCGAGTCGACGATGGGCAGTTCGTGCTACTCGTGAACACAAGTATCGACTCCAGTTGCTTGGGCACGTTGGATGTTCCTGTTGCTTCTTTGCAGAAGTGGCAACTGCGGACAGGCAAGATCGAGACATATGCCACACAAAGCGACGACAAACGGAGGATCGCCTGGTTCAACCTCCCGCCATGCGGGAGTGCGCTCTTCTTCCTGCCAAATGAAGCGAGGGAATCTCGAGAGGCTCGCTGGACCGATAGCCCGAAAGAACTCGCTCCAGTTGGTGAGACGGCAGCTCGACGTGTGGGACCAAACGTGCTTACGCTCGACTACGTCGATCTCGACGTCGCCGGACAAAGCTCCAAGGGCATGCACTCCTTCCAAGCCGCGCAAACGATCTTCCAGAAGCACGGGCTGCCCAACGGAAATCCTTGGAGCAGCGCCGTGCAGTTCGGCAACGAACTCATCGCCAAGACCTTCCCCGCCGAGAGCGGATTCACGGCCGGCTACCGCTTCACGATCGAAGGGAGTGTTCCCGAGGCACTGGAGATTGTCATCGAACGCCCCGACCTCTACACGATCACCTGCAATGGCCGGCCCGTCGAGGCGGCCAAAGACGCTTGGTGGCTCGACAAGGCCTTCGGGCAAATCGATCTGAGCAAGATCGCGAAAGTCGGTGAAAACCTGGTCACGCTCAAGGCCTCGCCGCTGACGATCTGGCACGAACTGGAGCCGGCCTACGTGATCGGCGATTTCAGCGTCGAACCGGCCGCGTCGGGCTTCGTGATCAAGCCGGCCCGGCCGCTGCAACTGGGCTCGTGGAAGGCTCAAGGGATGCCGCTCTTCGGCCACGGCGTGTCGTACACGCAGGAGTTCGACGTCGCCGAGAACAGCGGACGATTCGAGGTGGAGCTGCCAAAGTGGTACGGCAGCGTGGCCAAGGTTGCCGTCAACGGCAAGCCGGCTGGCCACATCGCCTTCCAACCCTGGGAGCTCGACGTCACCGACCACATCCACCCCGGCAAGAACAAGATCGAAGTCATCGTCATCGGCACGCTCAAAAACACCCTAGGTCCCCATCACGCCGGCGAGATGGTCGGCCGAGCCTGGCCCAGCGCCTTCCAGCAGGGCCCCGAGACCGGTCCGTCGCCAGGTGAGAAGTATCACACGCTCGACTACGGCCTGTTCGAGCCGTTTACGCTGATGAATCTGCGGTAGGGTGGCGCCAAGCGGACCACGCGGGCAATCGTTCGCATCACCAATATTCGCACCACCTGCAAACCGCACCACACAACCCAATACACCAGCGCGGCCCACCATGTTGTGCATTCCATCTGAGAACGCCCGCATCCTGCCAAAACGCCTTGCCGCCGCGCGATGGAACACGCCGTGCTTCGATGCACGTTGTACAAAATGCGATCCGCCGTAGGGTGGTGCCAAGCGGACCACAGCGCCAACCCGTTCGCATCACCAATAGTCGCACCAATTGCAGACCGCACCACACAACCAAGAACGCCAGCGCGGCCCACCATGTTATGCGTTCCATTTGCAAACGCCCGCATCGTGTCAAGACGGATTCGCACCACTTGTAAACCGCACCACACGACCCAACACACCAGCGCGGCCCACCATGTTGTGCGTTCCATCTGAGAACGGTTGCATCCTGCCGAGACCGATTGGTCACTCGCGATCGGATACGGTCTGATGGAATGCACGTTGTATGAAATGGAATCCGCCCCATGGTGCCCCTCCCTGGCGGGCTGGTTATTCACACGCCGAGGAGATAGAGTAAGAATCGTCTATGAACGGAGTTCCACGTGGTTCATTTTGGCCCACCCCACGCTTCAGGTGTTCATCATGCCGGAATATCGACGATGGTATGTGCCGGGTGGTACCTACTTCTTCACGCTGGTCACGTTCGAGCGGTCAAAGCATCTCACTTCCGATCTGGCGAGGACGCTTCTGCGGCAGGCGATCGATAAAGTGCGATCCGAGATGCCGTTTCAGATTGTATCCTGGGTGCTCCTGCCGGACCATCTTCATACGGTCTGGACGCTTCCGCCCGGCGACAGCAAGTACTCTGAACGCTGGAAACGCATCAAGGGCGCGTTCTCCAAGTCCTACCTCGCCGAAGGCGGAACCGAGGGTGTGCGGAACCGTTCACGTCGGCGTCGGCGCGAAGCGGCGGTCTGGCAGCGCCGATTCTGGGAACATACCGTGGAAGATGGAGAGGATCTTCTGGAATGCGTCGACTACATACACTGGAATCCGGTGAAGCATGGCCTGGTATCCCGTGTCCGCGATTGGCCTTGGTCCACGTTTCACCATTTTGTGGAGGCCGGGCATTACGCAATCGATTGGGGCGGCACCAATCCCCGCTCAGCCTACGCCGACCTTGACTGGGGCGAGGCATGAACCGTAGGGTGGTGCCAAGCGGACCACAGCGCCAACCCGTTCGCATCACCAATACTCGCACCACCTGCAAACCGCACCACACAACCCAACACACCAGCGCGGCCCACCATGCTATGCTCTCCATTTGGAAACGCCCGCATCGTGTCAAAACGGATTCGCACCAATTGTAAAGCGCACTGCACAACCCAAAGCGCCAGCGCGGCCCACTATGTTGTGCGCTGCATTTCAGACCGATACCAAAAGCATCCCCTTACCGAGCAAACCGCCATGTCTGCCAGGCTTCCTTGGATCCTCGTTTGCCTCCTCGTTGTCTGCATTGCCGCCCCGACCCGCGCTGAGTTGCCCCCCGTCTTCCAGGCCGCCAGCGGCCAGCGGGCAGTCCTCGACGATACGGTTCAGGCCTTCCTCACTCCCAAGGCCATCCTCTGGAAATCCGACGACTCCGGCGACACGATCGTCGGCGATAAAGCGCTGCTCGCAAAAGGCACTCGGCAGCCGGCAACCGTTTCCGGCGGGCTGTGTACGCTCAAGAGCGTCAAGGGCAAACCGGCTCCCGCATTCCTCCTCGACTTTGGCGTCGAACTGCACGGCGGCCTGCAACTGGTGATGGGCATGTCTCCGGGCAAGGAGCCGGTCCGGTTTCGCGTCCGCCTGGGCGAATCCATTACCGAGGCCATGGTTGACGTCGGCGGCGGGAACGCCTCGAACGATCACGCCATGCGCGACCTGGAGATCCAGGCCCCCTGGCTGGGAAGCGTGGAGGTGGGGAACTCGGGCTTCCGCTTCGCGCGGATCGATCTGATGGATGCCGACCGCACCGTGCTGCTCAAAGAGGTCAATGCGGTGCTGTCCTATCGCGATATCCCCTACCTCGGCTCCTTCAAGTGCAGCGACGAGCGGCTCAACCAGATCTGGGCGACCGGTGCCTACACGGTGCACCTCAACATGCAGCACTACCTGTGGGACGGAATCAAACGCGATCGCCTGGTCTGGATCGGCGACATGCACCCGGAGACGATGACGATCTGTTCCGTCTTCGGCCCCGATCCCGTCGTGCCCGCCAGCCTCGACTATGCCCGCGATACGTTTCCCCTGCCGGGCTGGATGAACGGCATCAGCTCCTATTCAATGTGGTGGGTCCTTATCCATCACCAGTGGTACCGGTACTATGGCAACCTCGAGTACCTCCGAGCCCAGAAGCCCTACCTGGTCCCGCTCCTCCAGCAGTTCATAACCAGGATCAACGACCAGAACCAGGAACAGCTCGATGGGCGGTTCCTCGATTGGCCCTCTTCGGAAAACAAACCCGCCATCCATGCAGGGCTCCAGTCGCTGCTGGCCATGACCATGGACGCCGGCGCGGAACTGTGCACCGCTCTCGGTGAACCCCAACCGGCCGAGCAGTGCCGCCAGGCAGCCGTCCGGCTCCGGCTCCACGTTCCGGACCCGAACGGCTCGAAGCAGGCGGCCGCCTTGATGGCCCTTTCCGGTCTGGCTCCCGCGGAAAAAATGAACCGGGAGTATCTGGCCGTCGATGGCTCGCGTCGCATGTCGACCTTCTACGGCTTCTACATCCTCGAGGCCATGGCCGCGGCCGGCGATCACCAGGGTGCGATCGACTGCATCCGCCAGTACTGGGGCGGCATGCTCGACCTCGGGGCCACGACCTTCTGGGAGGATTTCGACCTCGACTGGACTCAAAACGCCGGCCGGATCGACCAGTTCACGCCCCAGGGCAAGAAGGACATCCATGCCGATTTCGGCAACTACTGCTACAAGGGCCTCCGCCACAGCCTCTGCCACGGCTGGGCCTCCGGACCCACGTCCTGGCTGAGCCGGCACGTTCTGGGAATCACGGTCCTCGAACCGGGTGGCAAGAAGATCCGCATCGATCCGCGACTGGCCGATCTCGACTGGGCGGAAGGCACCTTCCCCATCGCGACCGGCATCGTCAAGGTCCGCCACGAGAAGCGGGCCGACGGCACCGTCTCCACCCGCTACGAGGCCCCCGAGGGCGTCCAGGTCGAGGTCGGCAAACGGTAGCTGGAAAGCCTTCGGTTCCTTCCATGCGTTGTCCTATTCGTCTGCAACTGATGCTTACCACGCTGCTGGTCGCCACGACAGCCATCGTGCTGGCCTGCGCGGCAAGCGTCTACCTGGCCCTTTCGATCGCCGCCCGCAGCAAGGCGGAAGAGCTTGGCCGTATCGAGGGGCCGTTGGCCCAGGCCACCTATCCGTTGACCGAGAGTGTGCTCAGGCAGATGCGGGGACTCTCGGGAGCCGAGTTTGTGTTGCTCGGCGCGGACCGGCACGTCGCCGTCGCAACGATCGAACTGGACGACAGAGACCGTAATGTCTTGAAAACGGAACCCCCTCGCCGGCGCTTTGAAACCCTTGCGGAAGCTGCCGAGATACGGCTCGCCGGCCGAGACTACTTCGCTCACCTGGTGCCTGCGGCTCGCCAGGCATCCGATTCGGCCGGACAGCAGGTGGTTGTCCTCTACAGTAAGGACCAATGGTGGTCCGTTGCCTGGCGGGTCGCCGCGCCCATCGTAGGGGCGGGGCTTGTGGCCATTCTGCTGGCCGTCGGCCTGACCAGCTTGATCGCCGGCTGGCTGGTCCGCCCCATCGAGGCACTGCGGGAACAGTCTGAACGCATCGCTGCCGGACAGTTCGAGCCGGTTGCGTTCTCCCCGCGAAGCGACGAACTGGCCGACCTGGCCGCCTCCATCAATCGCATGACGGAGCGGCTCAAACAATACGAAAACGAGGTCCGCCGCAACGAGCGGCTCCGCACGCTCGACCGGCTCGGTGCCGGCATGGCCCACACGCTCCGCAACGCCGCCACCGGCGCCCGCTTGGCTATCGAACTCTTTCAACGCAAAAACCCCCAGACCGCTGCGTCGGAGTCGCTTGGCACGGCCCTCCATCAACTCGAACTCATGGAGGCCTTCATCCAGAAGTTCCTCCAGCTCGGACACCGCACGTCGCAGCCATTTGTCACCTTCAATCTGGTCGACGCGGTATCCGCTGCCCTCCAGTTGGTCCGCCCTGCCTTCGACCATGCGCACGTGCGGCTCGAAACCCGCCAGTCTCACGAACCGATCCTCCTGCAGGGCGACCCCGGATCCCTCCGGGAACTGGTGCTCAACCTCCTGCTGAATGCCCTGGACGCGACGGCCGGCTGCCGCGGACCGGATGCCCAGGTCGTTCTCGAAACGACGCTCTGCCCTGGTAACATCGCCGAAATCCGCGTCAGCGACTCCGGCCCCGGCCCCGCCCTCGAAACGAGCCAGAAACTGTTCGAGCCCTTCGTCTCCGAGAAACCGGAAGGCACGGGACTGGGCCTCTATCTCTCGCGGCAGATCGCCGAAGCCCACGGAGGAACGATCCGCTGGTTCCGCGAGGACGAGCTGACAAAGTTCGTCGTCTCCCTTCCTCGCCAATCCTCGAACCATCTCCCCACGGAACCTCGATCATGACGAGCGTGCTGATTGTCGACGACGAGCCCAGCATCTGCTGGGCACTGGCGGAGTTGATCCGCGAGATGGGACACGACCCTCTCACGGCCTCGTCTGCCGAAGAGGGCCTGGAGATCGCCCGGCAGAGGCTCCCCGCGGCCATCGTTCTCGATGTTCGGCTCCCGGGAATCAGCGGATTGGAGGCCATGGGCCGCTTTCGCGACCTCCTGGGCCCCGTCCCCATCATCGTCGTCACCGCCTACGGAGCCCTCTCCACCGCCGTCACCGCCGTTCGAAACGGGGCTTTCGACTACATCACCAAACCCTTCGATCTGCAGACCGCCGAGCACACGATCGCAAGAGCCCTGGCCAGCGGCCGGACCACCGCCGACCAATTGCCCGTGCCCGACACCGTCGAGCACGGCCAGATCGTGGGCAGTTCCCCCGCCATGCAGGAAGTCTTCAAACGCATCGCCCTCGTGGCGGCCGCCGAAACCTGCGTTCATATTCGCGGCGAGAGCGGCACCGGCAAAGAACTGGCTGCCCGGGCGATCCACCGTCACAGCCGCCGGGCCGAGGGGCCGTTTGTGGCCGTGAACATCGCGTCCCTGAGCCCCACGCTGGCCGAAAGCGAACTGTTCGGCCACGTTCGCGGCGCCTTCACCGGAGCCGACGAGGCACGCGCCGGCCTCCTTGCCCAGGCCGACGGCGGCATCATCTTTCTCGACGAGGTGGCCGATATTCCCATGCCCCTCCAGGTAAAGCTCCTCCGCGCACTCGAACAGAGGGAGGTTATGCCGGTCGGCTCCAACATGCCGATCCGCTCCGATTTTCGCGTGATCTCAGCCACCCACCAGAATCTGCCCGAACTGGTGGCCCGCGGAGAGTTTCGCCACGACCTGTATTTCCGGCTGGTGGCCTTCGAGATCGAGATGCCGCCCCTCCGCGATCGACGCAACGACATCCGCCTCCTGGCCGAGCACTTCCTCCGCCTCCTGGCGGCCGGTTTGGACAGTGCGCCCCCTTGTCTCTCCCAGGAAGCCCTCGCTGAGCTGGAACGCATGCCCTGGTACGGCAACGTTCGGGAACTCCGCAATTCCATCGAACACGCCATGGTGCTGGCCCGCAGCGGCGCGATCATGCCGGAACACTTCCCACCTCCCGCTCCCGCCTCGATGACCGCCGCCGCCATCCAGAGCGACGCCCTCCCGGCCCTCATCCGCCGATGGACCGAGAACCAGCTCGATGCCGACAACCTCCACGATCTCTACGACCGCCTCCTCCGGCTCGTCGAGCCCCCCATGCTCAAGGCCGCTATGGCCCGTTTTCACGGCCAGTGTGCCACCGCCGCCCGTCACCTCGGCCTCCACCGCACCACCCTCCGCAAGAAACTCGAACAATACGGCATCGAAGAACCGTAAACGACCCTACTCTTTCTCTTTCTTCAACTTCTCCCCAAACACTCTCTTGAACTTCTCCACCTTCGGCGCGATCACAACGCGGCAGTAGCCGTGGTCCGGATTGTCGCGAAAGAAGTCCTGGTGGTAATCCTCGGCCTTGTAGAAGTCCTTCAGCGGCGTGATTTCCGTCACAATCGGGCGGGGAAAGGCCCCTGACTCGTCGAGCTTCTTCTTATACTCCTCGGCCAGGGCCTTCTGCTTCTCGTTGTGGTAAAAGATAGCCGAACGGTACTGGGTCCCTACATCGGCCCCCTGGCGGTTGAGGGTCGTCGGATCGTGGGTCTTCCAGAAGACCTCCAGCAATTCCTCGAATGAGACCTCGTCGGGCCGGTAGGTGATCTGGCAAACCTCGGCATGCCCGGTCCTGCCGGTGCACACCTCCTCGTAGCTCGGGGTCTCCACCGTACCCCCCGAGAAACCCGACTGGACGCACTCCACCCCCTTGAGCCGCTGGAACACAGCCTCCACGCACCAGTAGCAGCCTGCCCCAAAAGTGGCGGTTTCGGTGGGCGGCTTGCCTGCGCCCGTCGCCAAGACGCTTTTGAGATCGGGTTTGTCCGTCTGATTGCTGACCTGATTCACGGGCGGATTCTCCACAACGGGTGGGCGGCTGGAGGGTGAGCAGGCAACGGAACATGCCAGCGCCAGACACACAAGACCCTCCCAGCCGTATCGGATGTCACACCATGGTCTCATCATTCCAGGATTCCAGGACTCCAAATCCCCATCATTCCATTCTGCCGCATTTCCTGCTCCAATCAGGGCGCAGACGCCCCCGCCCTGCTTCCATTATCGCAGTTCACCCATGGCGGCCCAGTTCCCCTTCGGATGATTCCACATGCCACTCGGACTCATCTACGACCGCCGCTTTCTCGACCACCGTGATGAGGAGGATGTCCACCCGGAGCATCCGCTGCGGCTGGCCGTGATCATGGAGGTCCTCGAAAGGGAAGGACTCCTCCAGCAGATGGTGCGGCTCCCCTTTCGCCAGGCCAAGGCCGAAGAGATCGCCCTGGTCCACGACCCGATCTATGTGGATCTGGTCCGGATGGCCAGCGACGAGGGGATGACGTCAATCGGCACCGAGGACACCTTTCTCTGCCCCAAGAGTTACGACGTGGCTGCCCTCGCCGTCGGCGGCCTGATGGCCGCATGCGATGCTGCGATGACGGGCAAGATCCAACGGGCATTCTGCGCCGTCCGGCCCCCCGGACATCATGCCGAAACGGATCGCGCTATGGGGTTTTGCCTGTTCAACAACGTGGCTATCGCGGCTGAGCACCTCATTCGCAGCCATGGCCTGACTCGCGTGGCAATCGTCGATTTCGACGTCCACCATGGCAACGGCACGCAGCATATCTTCCAGTCCCGTGCGGACGTGCTCTCCATCAGCATCCATGAGCGGCCCGGCTCGATCGGGTTTCCCGGTACGGGCGAAGAAACCGAGGTGGGCATGGGGCCAGGCCGGGGATTCACTCTCAACGTGCCCCTCAGCCATGGCGCCGGGGACGCCGAATACCAGTCGGCCTTCGACCGCAAAATACTTCCCAGGCTGCTGGAGTACCGCCCCCAGTTCATCCTGGTCAGTGCCGGATTCGACGCCCTGGCGGCCGATACAATCTCCCACCTCCGGCTCGAGCCCGAATCCTACGGCTGGATGACCCAACGGCTAGTCGACGTGGCTGACCGCCACGCTGGCGGGCGCCTCGTCAGCACACTCGAGGGTGGATACCACCTCGATTACCTCGGCCGCGCGGCCGCCCATCATGTAGCCGCCCTCCTCGGGTAACGTGGGCGTGCCAGATTGGTCGATCCCGGATAATCTGGGTGCCCCGTTCCAGAGCACAGCGACCGGCGCGGCTCGCGCCAGTTCCTGCGTTTCCTCGCTGGTCCACCGCAACCGGCAAAGCGGTCGGAATCGCCATCACTCCCACCCGAAAGTGGTGTGACAACGTGCTCCCCCTCATCCTGCCTTGACGTGCCCGGTATACTGATAGGTTTCTTACCCCAACGGCCCGCTCGCCAGAGCCTACTATGCGTCGAGATGATATCCGGAATATTGCCATCATCGCCCACGTTGACCATGGCAAAACGACCCTGGTCGATTGCCTCCTCCGCCAGAGTGGAGAATTTCGCGATACCCAATTGGTGGGGGAGCGGATCCTCGATTCCAACGACCTGGAGCGGGAACGCGGCATCACGATTCTTGCCAAGAACATCGCCCTCCACTACCGCGGCGTGAAGATCAACATCATCGACACTCCCGGCCACGCCGACTTCGGCGGCGAGGTCGAACGGGTACTGCGGATGGCCAACGGGGCGCTGGTTCTGGTCGATGCCGCCGAGGGTCCCATGCCGCAGACGCGGTTCGTACTCTCCAAGGCCCTCGAGTGCGGCCTCCAGCCGGTCGTGGTCATCAACAAGATCGATCGTTCCGACGCCCGTCCCGAAGAGGTCCTGAACGAGACCTTCGAACTGCTGTTGGATCTCGGGGCCGAAGACGTCCTCCACGACTTCCCCTATCTCTTCGCCACCAGCCGCGAAGGCTACGCCACGGCATCGCCGGGTGTGCGGGGCGACTCGATGCAGCCGCTTCTCGAACTGATCCTCCAGGCCGTCCCAGGTCCGGAGGTCGACCCCGTCGCACCCCTGCAGATGCTTGTCAACACCATCGACTGGTCCCCCTACGTAGGCCGCATCGCCATCGGCCGCATCCAGTCGGGCAAGATCCGCCAGGGGCAGCAGGTCGCTCTCATGCAGGCCGATCATCGTATCGTGCGCGGCAAGGTTTCCGAACTCCACCTGTTCGACAAGCTGGGCCGAGTCCAGGTCGACGAGGCAACTGCCGGCGACGTGGCCGCGGTCGTCGGACTCGATGAGGTGACGATCGGCGACACGATCAGCGACCCGGAGACCCCCCGGGCCCTGCCCCGCGTTGAGGTTGACGAACCCACGATCCAGATGGTGTTTGGGATCAACACCTCGCCCCTGGCCGGCAAGGACGGCAAGTACGTTACCACCCGGCAGCTTCGCGAGCGGCTGTATCGCGAGTTGGAACGCAACGTGGCCCTTCGCGTCGAGGCCCTCGAAGGAGGCGACACCTTCCAGGTGTCCGGCCGCGGCATCCTCCATCTCTCCGTGCTGATCGAGACCATGCGCCGCGAGGGTTTCGAGATGTCGATCGGCAAACCCCGCGTGATCTATCACAACAACAAGGGGGTGCTCGAAGAACCCTTCGAGAGCCTCGTGGTCGAGGTCCCGCCCGACAAGCTCGGCCCGGTGATGGAACTTGTCGGCGCCCGCCGCGGCCAGGCCGTTGAAATGACCAACCACGACGACTATACCTACATCGTCTTCTCAATCCCGGCCCGCGGACTGATCGGCCTGCGTACCCGACTCCTCAACGCAACGCAGGGCACGGCGATCATGCACCACCGGTTCGAACGCTATGCTCCGGCCGAAGGCGAGATCCCCGGCCGGACCAACGGTGTCCTCGTCTCGATGGTTTCGGGCAAGGCCGTCGCCTTCGGCCTCGACGGGCTGCAGGAACGGGCGGAGCTGTTTGTTGCCCCCGGCGACGTTGTCTACGAAGGCATGATCGTGGGCGAGAACAGCCGCTCGGAGGATATGCCCGTTAATCCGACCCGGGAGAAGAAGCTCACCAACATGCGTGCGTCGGGCAGCGACCGCAACATCCTCCTCAAGCCCCCCCGGGTCCTATCCCTCGAAGCGGCCCTGGAATACATTGCCGAAGACGAACTGGTCGAAGTCACCCCTACCCAGATCCGCCTTCGCAAGACGATCCTCAAAGAGACCGACCGTCGCCGCGCCGCCCGCCAGAAGGCGTCGAGCGTCAGCGGATGACAATATCCCCCTTGAATACGACCAGGATGAGGATGACGTCTGCAATCGCCAGGCCGGAGAAGTAGGCGATCAAGGGCCAGTGAAGCGCCGCAAACACCACGAGTGCCGCGACTGCAAGGAGTATGCACATCCCGGCCTGCCCCCAGGTGATCTCATCCAGGGAGACACCCATCACGAGAAGGACGACAAATGCAATGAGGGCGATGAGCATCGCTCGGCTTGCGACCTCTTGAGTCAGGAAATTCGAAGCCTTGTCGAGTTGTTATTCGTCCATGCCAGCCCCTTCTTGATGCTTCGGGGATGAATTCTTTCGCGGCGAGCCGAGCGCTGCTGCTGCATGAGACGGAGTGGTTCGATCTCCCACTCTCCTGACGGGCTTGTCACATGAATACTTCCTTGTCCCGAGCCACGCTTGTCGGTACCTGCCGTTTCCGCCGCGCCTTCTCCAGCAGTTGCTGCCCGGCACCCCGGTGGGCGTAGAGAGCTTCGCCCGGGCTGACATAGCGGTTCCAGTGACGGGCGAACACGTCTGCCAGTTCCTTGTTCTTCGCCAGGGCCGACGGCACCGCGTGCAACATGGCCA
>CAZLWV010000132.1:0-6445 GCA_964563135.1 uncultured Planctomycetaceae bacterium | reverse complement strand
CGGCTCGCTCGAGGAACAGACGCACATACCCCCCCGCACGTTCGGCGACCTGAAGCCGATAGCGCTTCTTGAGAAGATCGGCTTCGATCAGGGCCCCCAGCACCGCGTGTCCTACTGCCAGCGCCAGCGACGAGCCGGTCCACGCCTGTTTCCCGAGCTTGAAGGGGGGGAATCCTCCACCGGCCTCCTCGCCCACGCCGTGGATTTCCAGCGTGTGGATCGGGTCGGGATGGTAGGGTTCGCCGATCCGCCAGAGGTTGCGGAACTCGGCCCGCCGGTGTACCCGGGCCAACATGTCGTCGTTGAGCACGTGGAGGGACCCCTCCAGTCCCTCGGGCTTCAACTCCGTGAAGGCGGCATGCACATGCCCCACCCCTTTCTCGATCGCTCCATCGTCCGCCAGGCCGTAGATCGTCTTGTGGCGGTCGATGAACCGGCGATAGTCGTCGAGCCCCTTGGCAAACTCCGGCGCGATGCAGACCACGTCCCAGTTGTCGGCCATTTTCTCCGGCACATCCGGATCCAGCCGGATCGAGCGGCCGCGGAGCTGGTTGACCGACATGGATGTCGTCACCGAGGCCAGGTTCACCAGCACGTTCACCTTGTTGGCATCCCAGCCCTCCCCCAGGAGTCCCCGAGTGCCTACCAGGCACCGTGTGACGCCCCGTTGGAACAGGTCGGTGATCATTTCCACGTAGACTCGCGGGCACCATTGGTTCCCCGATCCGGTCAGCACGTGGAAGCCGGCTTCCTCCTGATAGGTCAGTTCGGAAGAATACCCGTGGTCGCCAAGCCAGCGGTCGGCTTCGTGCTTGAATCGTTCGGCGAGGTCGTCGTCGACGAGCACCGTGGAGCCGGTGACCAGCACGGGGTCGAGCCTGTCGACTTCGGGTGCCGCGAGGAGTCCGCGAAACGCCGCCACGGCCCCACCGGCTTCTTCGTCGAGCAGGTGCCCGATTTCCGGGGTCACTGCTGATGTTTTTTCGTAGTCGGCGATGACGACCGCGCGGATCGAGTCGCCCAGGGCTTTCATCTCGGCCTCGAGAATTGGCAGGAGGGCCCGCGTCTTGGCGGTCGAATAGGCCATCACTCGTCCCACCGGCGACGCGCACGGCCTGGGACCGGTCTCGGTGATCTGGATCCCCAGGAGCCGCAGCCTGGCGATGGCTTTTTCTGCCAGGGCGTGGTCGGCCGGGTCCTCCGAGCGCTGGAGGCGATGGCGGATATAGCGGTCCAGGAGCGGCATGAGGAAGTCGAGTTCCTGGGCCTGCGGGTCGATGCTCGACTCATCCGGGGGCGGAACATGAGGCGGCAGCGGAGTACCTCGCGACATCAGAAACAGCGGTCCCATCAGGGCCAGTTCCGGGTCTCGCCGCTCGAAGCTCGCCCAGTCCTTCATCCGCCCGGTCGGCAGCTCCAGCGTGCGCAGGATCCGCTCCAGCCACACCGTCAGCGGCTCGTCGCACACATGCTGGGAGAAATCGAGACCTGCGTCACTGGTGCCGGCCGCGATCGGGGAGCCGTCGGCGCTGCCAGGAGGTGTTTCGCGCGCGGGGCCGCTTCCGTGGCGTCTGGGCCGGTTCCTGCCGAACTCACCGCACAGCAACTGCACCACCTCGTGAAACTCGCTGTCGACCGTAGCCAGGTACTGCAGTTCCTCGGACGTGGGACGGACGAAGTAGGCCAGGTCCTGGTAGGGAGCAAGGAAGCCGTCTTTCACCACGGCGGGCACGGGAACCTCGTAATCGACGGGTCCGAAGAACTCGTCGTAGCGCTCGACGTCGTCCGGCGACTTTCCGTCGCGGTCCGGCGGCGTGGCCGTCAGGCCGATCACGACCGGCTGTTCCAGGAGCTCGCGGGCGTCGGCCAGCACTCGCCCCCAGTGTCCCATCAGGTGATGGCATTCATCGAGGATCACCAGTCCCACGCCCCGCTGGCGAAGCCGGTGCAGCGTCTCCAGGGAGGAGGCATGCAGCGTGCCGAGCGATTTGCCGCCGAGTGCCGCCCGGTCGCGGACTGTTTTGCGATAGGTCGACAGCCGCTGCTCGTAGTAGTCGGCATTGTGCCGTCTCAGGTCCTCGATCCAGACGCCGGCCTCATTAGGGTCTTCTGCCTGACCCTTGGCCACGAGCGTTTCTTTCCAGAGTTCAACGGCCGCCCCGTCGAGATCGGCGTCGCCCCGATCGGGAAGTGTGACCGATTGATAGGTGAGCGAGGTCAGCAGGCCGGGCGCCCTGGGATCGGTGCTCACGCCGCCGGCGGCCTGCGTCGAGATGTCGAACAGGTTCGATCGGGAAGCCCACTGGGCCTGGATGGCCGAGTTGGGCGACAGCACGACCGCCGGTTTCTGGACACACTGCGACCAGAGATAGAGCCCCAGCACCGTCTTTCCCGAGCCCGGCGGGGCCACGATATGCACCCGCCGTTTCCCCTTGGCCAATTGCGCCTGTGCGATTCCGATCGCGGCCTCCTGGGCCGGACGCAGCCGCCCGGTGAAGCGAACAGGGAATGAACTGGCAGGTCCGGGAGTGGACATCGACATCATCCTCGCCGATAGAACCGCACGACGCTCCGCCCGGTCTCTTCGTCGTAGCGGACCAGTTCGGCCGCATAGGGCGTGCCCTCGCAGATGGCCTGGTTGACCGTATCGCTGGTCTCACGGAACAGCCGCGCGACCGGGTACCCGTGCTGCCGCATGTGCGCGACCGCCGGGCAGGCCTCGACCTCGATCCGCAACTCGCCTTCCGATCGATCCAGCCGCACGGCGCCCCCTTCCAGCTCATAGACCCGGCGGAAATGCTCCTCCAGGGCAACGAGCCCCCGAGCAAGGAGCGACTCCGTCAGGGGCGCGAAGAACGAGCGGGCGAACTGTCGAAGATACTCCCGCACGGCCTGTTCGCCCCAGGTTTCGTGCAGGTACTCGATCCCAGCGCTCAGCGCGCCGTGGAAGTCCTTGTGGAGGTAGGCGTTGTCGCTCGCCTGCCGATGCATGACCTGTCTGGACATAGTGTGATTACCTTACTTCTCCGGAAACCGTGCCCAACGCTCCCGCTGCCGGGCAGCACGCGATATCGGATGCCAAAATCGTCTTATGCCGCAAAGAGCTGTTCCAGCAAGCTCACCGCAGCCTCCACGAGTTGCTCGGCCGAGCCGGGGACATAGAACGTACTGCCGGCCGTCGGTTCGTAGCCTCCCTGGTCGAACGCCGCCCGGATGGGCAGGTAGCCGATCGCGTCGTTGCACAGCCCGGCTACGAGGGTGTGCCTCGCAGGCGACCGGCGTTTGATCGCCATGCCGAGCTGGCAGAAGGCCTCGCCCGGCAGCCCGACCAGCGCCGCGTCTCCGATCCGGATTGCCATCACTTCCACCGGGTCCGGTTCATTCTCGACCCGGGCCATCTCCAGACGCAGGCCGGCAAAGTACGCGTCGGGCAGCCCGTCGACCTGCCCTGCGGGCGGATGCTGACGGGCGTCGTTGAGCACCTGCTGACACCTTGCCCGTTCGGCCGGGCTGATCTTCAGCCGCTCGAGCAGGACCTGCTGGCAACGGGCTTCCACGCGGTCGGCCGAGAAGGGCTCGGCGCCGTCGATCGCCTGTCTGGCGGTGGCCGCCAGCACGGAGCCTACTCGCTGGGCCATCTCATAGCCGCGGCGCTGATTTGGATCGCGAAAGTCGACGTGATTCACGTTGCCGCAACACCCGTTAAGAAACACGCAAGGGGCACCTTCCCCGAGCGTCTGCGCCAGCGTGTTTCTCAGATAACCCGGGTAATCGGCCGAGTAGAGCCAGTTGTCGCCGGCGAGGATCGCCGGATGGAGGCCAAAATGGACCAGTGCCGCGGGCGGCGCGGCGGGGCGCGAGATCGCCAGGCAGATCATCTCCGGATCGATCGGTCCCCAGGGGCCGACGACCTGCTGCGGATCGAATCCCGGCTGCAGGGCTTCCCAGTTCATTTGGGTCGTGCCGTCGGCGCGCCGCAGGCGGCGATTGAAGGAAACGCGGCTTTCGGTCACGTGGCCGGCACGCAGGGCTGCCTCTTCGAGTCGTCCGTTGGCCTGGACCACGGCGGAGGCGGCCTGGTGGAGAAAGGTCTGGATCGGGCCGCTGTGGGGTGCCACCTGGGCGGCCATACCCAGCATTCCGCTGGTGGCCGGTCCGCTGTGGGTGTGCGTGGCGTGGACGAGCACGTTCTGGGGTGGAACGTCGCAGCCCGCAGCGATCGCGCTGCGCACCTCGGCCACGTTCTCCCGGTCGAGCATACACGCGTCGACGGCCAGCAGTCCGGCCTTGCCGCCGCGATCGTCGGCAAACACGATCGCGTGGGCCCAGAGGGGATCGTGGACACCGCGGGCCGCGTAGTCGTCGCGGAAGTTGCCCATCATAGGCAGTCCTGGCGGAGGGGTGATATCGACGCCGGCCGTACCAACTCGAAGACTGGACATGACGGTTTTAACCCTCCACTATCGGCGGCAGCCTGGAAGTTGTTGGTGGGCACGATCCGCTGCAACCACTGGACCGATTTGTTCCCGCAGGCCTCGGGCATCAACACCCGAACCGGTGCGCCGGCCTTCGGCAGGGGCCGAGTTTCCCTGCTCCTCTCCCGCCGGCAGCGGAGCGGTGCCGAGGCCGGCAATCCCGGCCACACCCGCCTGGAGGACCTGGGGCCGGGCAAGCATCAGGTGTTCCGGGGCAAGCTGCCGGGGGTCGGCCGTGGCGTTGAGGCTCCTGAACAGCGACCGTGCAGACAAACGCGCCGTATTATAGCTGCAAGAAAGGGTCCGCGAAACGCGGGACTGCCGGCCCGGAGGGGTTGTGTCCGGCGCGGTCGGACCTACACTGGATCGACAGGACGCGAGGTGGGATCCGTGAGCGGTTTGGAGGAGCAAAAGGCATGCTGCCGGAGATGTTTCGCTGCTATCTGGTCGACAAGGATTCCGAGGGCCGGGTGTCGGGCCGGATCACCGACGTGCCGACCGCCGGCCTTCCGCCGGGCGACGTGGTTGTGCGGGTCGACTACTCGTCGCTCAACTACAAGGATGCCCTGGGGGCAACCGGCCATGCCGGGGTCAACAAGACGTTTCCCAACATTCCGGGGGTCGATGTGGCGGGCCACGTGGCCGAGAGCGGTGTCTGCGAGTTTTGCCAGGGCGACGAGGTGATCGTCACCGGGTTTGACATGGGCTCCAATCGTTGGGGCAGCTACGGAGACTACATCCGAGTGCCCCAGGACTGGGTCGTCCCCATGCCGGCGGGCCTCTCGATCCGCGAGAGCATGATCCTGGGCACGGCCGGTCTGACGGCCGGCTTTCTCGTGCAGGCCCTGCTCGATCACGATGTCACGCCTGGAAAAGGAGAGGTTGTCGTCACCGGCGCCTCGGGAGGCGTCGGCTGTTTTGCCGTGGGCATCCTGGCCAAGCTCGGGTATACGGTGGTTGCCGTGAGCGGCAAGCCGTCTGCTCGTCCGCTTCTGGAATCGCTGGGGGCGGCGGAGATCGCCGGCCGTGAGATTGTGAGCGACACCAGCGGCAAACCGCTTCTCCGCGGCCGCTGGGCGGGGGCGATCGACACGGTCGGCAGCGCCTGCCTGTCGACGGTCCTGCGCTCGATGAAGCGCGGCAGTTGCGTGGCCATCTGCGGCAACGTGGCGGGCCCCGAGATTCCCGGCATGACGGTCTTCCCCTTCATTCTCCGCGGGATCACGCTGGCCGGCGTGGATGCTGCCTGGTGCCCGATTCCCCTGCGCCATCAAACGTGGGACAAGCTGGCCGGCCCGTGGAAACTCGAATCCCTGGACCGGCTCGCCCAGTTCGTCACCCTGGAACAGCTCCCGGCGAAGGTGACCGAAATCCTCGAGGGCAAGATCACAGGCCGAGTCGTTGTGGCCATCTCGCCGGAAGCTCGCTGCGAATCGATCAAGTAGCACCCATGTACGAAACCTTCGAACACACGGCGGATATCGGGCTCCGCGCCCGGGCTGCCGATCTCGACGGGCTGTTTACCGAGGCGGCCCGGGCCTTCTTCTCGGTGGTCGTCGAGAACTACGACGACGTGCGGCCGACGGATGAATTTGCCATTTCGGTGACGGCCGACAACCTTGAAGACCTGTTGTACGACTGGCTGGCCGAACTGCTCTACCTGTTCGACACCGCGCATGTGCTCCTGGCCCGATTCGAAGTGGCCGTGCGCAACGGCAGCCTGACGGCCACCCTGGGCGGCGAACCGATCGACACGGACCGCCACCGCCTGGATAGGGAAGTGAAGGCGATCACCTACCACGAGCTCAAGGTTGAGCAAGAAGGTGACGGCTGGCTGGCCGAGGTCATCGTGGATCTGTAGAACCAGTCCTGGGCGGCAGGGCCGCCGGCCAATACGAGCTACCGCTCGGTTGAGGTGGTCTGCTCCCGTTGGTCGCGAGTCTTTGTGAAGAACTCAACGATGTTTGCGG
>CAZLWV010000131.1:6998-22881 GCA_964563135.1 uncultured Planctomycetaceae bacterium | reverse complement strand
CGGCATTTCAACCTCGGCCGTACCAGACGCGGTCAGATTTCGTGAACGCCGACGTCTCTTCATGGGTTCTTGCCTGTCCGCCCGTGGGGGAGTGAGTGGCGTTTTTGGAGCAGGCTGGTGGTAGGCCTTTCAGAGGGAGGTTGTGCCGGAATAGGACGGTGGGAGAGACGCGTGGTCTGTTCTGACCGGTTTCGAGGGTATCGAGAAGCAACTCCGCCCCATGCGGAGGCGTCGGCGCTAGGGACGCCTGCGTGGAAAATGCCTGTGGCAACGGGCGGGGGACTGCAAGAAGCCGGGCTACCGACCGCCGCGATTGCGCACTAATTGCCGAGGCGTCCACAGTATCCGTTGTCACGGAAGTGAAGATGGATCTCCACCGGCCGCAACCTGCATGCTCCACTGAAGGCGACGGCCTTGATTGAGGTGGGATCATGAGGTGCCTGGCTGGAATCGCGATTTGTTTTCTTTCGATTGCGGGAGTGGTCTATTCTCTTTTCGTTCTGGCCGACTGTTACCGCTGCTGGAGGAGAGAGGCACGGACCGGCGCGGACGCCGGTTCGGGCCGCCTTGTGCAAGCGGCCATGCGGGCAACCGGCAAGGACTGGTGGTGCCAGGCAATCAGTGCGGTGGTCTTCGCGGTTGCGGCTGCCGTCCTTCTGACGATGGTGTGGCGGCAGTCGCAGGCCACGCGGCTCACCCGGGTCAGGCAGATAAGCGGCTTTCCGGAGACTGTCGAGCTTCACGGTCTGCCCGCCATGACCATCACACGAATCACTCGTCACCGGAACCGGCCGGGGCAACCGATCCTGGGAGTGGACCTGGCCAATCTTCCTGTCACCGACAGCCAACTGCGAAGACTCGTCGCGGAAGAGCCGGAAATCGAGTATCTCGTCCTGACCGGCACCCGGGTGACCGACGAGGTGATGCCCTGTCTGCAGAAGCTACCCCATCTCAAGCAGCTTACCCTGCAAAGAACGCCGATCACCGATTCAGGCTGCAGAGAACTGGCCAAGATCGCCACCCTCGAGGACCTCTCCCTTTCCTACACGGCCATCACCGATCAAGGCCTCGCCCATCTGGGCAATCTGCCGAAGCTGGCGTTTCTCTATGTGGCAAACACGGCCATTACCGATCGCGGGCTGGACTGCCTCGAGCAGCCCCATCGTCTGGAATCTCTGGATGTGGGCAGAACACAGGTCACCAGCCGCGGCATCCGCACGTTGGAAGCGAGGGCCCCTTCGCTCCAGATTCTTTCCGATTGACGCGGGCGAGGGAACGGGTGCGGTTGTGCCGGGAAGGGGAGCCCGTCCGGAGGAGCCGCCAGGGAGGGGAATCTCTCGCACACCGGCGGCAGGAGGTCAGATGCCGGCGATTTGCAGAAGTCGGTTCACAGTTCGCCCAGTTCTCTGAGCACCTCGATGACGCGCTGCCGCTCCGGCAGGTTGAAGCGGTGGAACGGCTCGGCCATGTAGTCGTCGCAGACTCCCAGGCACGACAGGGCGCACTTGAGTCCCTTGATGATCGAGGAGCTGTGGCGTCCGATCTTATAGAGCAGGTCGCTCTGGCGGATGACGTCGGCCTGCAGGACAGCGGCCCGCGTCTGGTCGCGTGCCACGAGGGCGTCGTAGAGCTGCACCATGATCTTCGGGCGAAGGTTGGCCCCGCCGCACACTCCGCCGTGGCCGCCGGCCTCGATGGCCTCGGTGAGAATCTCTTCAGGTCCCATGAGCACGGCGAAATCGGGCCGCCTGCCGGCAATCGCGACGGCTTGCCTGAAGTAGTCGAGGTCGCCGGAACTGTCTTTCAAGCCAGCGATCTGCGGCATCTGGATGGCTTCGGCCAGCAGCTCCAGCCCGAAGGTTGTCTTCGTAAGGCTCGGCATATTGTAGAGAAACACCGGCAGCGGCATTTCTTCGACAAGGTGCCTCACGTACTCCAGCAGTTCGGGTTGTCCCGGGGGGAGGTAGTAGGGGGAGGAGAAGACGGCCGCCGCCGCTCCCGCCTCGGCCGCGTGGTGGGCCAGGTTCACCGATTCGACGAAGGCCGTGTCGGTCACTCCGACCAGCACCGGGATCCGTCCGGCGACCTGGTCGCAGGTGCGCCGGATGACCTCTTGTCGCAGCCGATAGCCGAGGCTGGGGCCTTCCCCGGTGGTGCCGAGAATGAACAGCCCGTGAATCCCTGCGGCGATCATGCGTTCGATCAGCCGTTCCAGGCCGGGGCAGTCCAGCGTGTCGCGGTCGGTCAAGGGTGTCACCATGGGCGGCACGATTCCACGGAGAGGGCGCGGGAGGCTGCCCCGGCTGGCCACGACGGATTGCTCACGGGAGGGAATGCTCACGATAGCGACTGCTCGCAGTTTGGAGGGATAGAGTGAACTCGGGATCACATCCTAGCACCGCGCGGGCCGGCATTCAATGTCGGCCTGCAACAGGGGGGCGTGTGCGAGGGTGTTCGTTGGGGGGCGAGGCCGCTCCGGGCTGCGTTACGGGCGGGGCGAGTACGAGCGTGCCGGTCCAGTTGCCCTGCGGCACCCGGATGGTCTCGCCGGCGCGAAGCAGGCGTTGCAGAACCGCCATGGTTGTGGAATTGCGGTCGGTGTACTGGAACGTTTCCCCCGTGGCCGTCCAGCCGGCGATCGCCGAGGCGGAGGCCTTCGCCGTGGCGGCCAGGAGCGTGGTGTCGCGTTTGGCGGTCACGGTGATGGCCGCTCTCGAGCCGCCGCCGGTGCGGGTGTACTGCCAGCCGGTCAGCCGGCTCGGCACGCCCTTCCACAGATACTTGCGGTTCGAGTAGGCGAGCTGGCCATCGGCCAGCTTTCCCGGTTCGAACCGCAGCCCTTCGATCGTCACCTCCGGTGTCTCGATCCGGATCTTGGGATCCGGCTGCATCTTCTTCGGATCGACCACGGAATCGGCCATCGTCAGATCGCGGAAACCGGCGAACCTGTGGAACGTGAGGAAGTTGGCGTCGTGGGCGTTGTGAGCGCCACCCAGCCCGTCGTCGAAGGCGGTGCGAACGGCGGCGATGATGTCGTTTCCTTCGATCAGCCAGTCGGGATACTGGAAGCCGTGGTTGGCGACCTGCGGGTTGTAGAGCAGGATGCAGCGAATCTCCCAGTTGCGGAGATCCTCAGAGCGCATCAGCGCCAGGGTGTTGCGGATCGAGGCCGCCGTGGCCTGCCCCGCATGAACCGGCATGACCGGGTTTGAGAGCGTCCAGTAGGCCTGGCTCTTGGCATCGTAGCGGATCGAGAACTTCTTCGCCCCGCCGGGGAAATCGATGAAGTCTGCGACCGGATCGAAGCTCACGTTTTGTCCGTCCGGGCTGACGTGCACGATCGCGGCCTTTCCGCCCTCGTCACAGGCTACCCGGAGGATATTGACCATTTCACCTGCGGGCGTGACCACGGCGTTTCCTTCCAGCCAGCCGCCGAACTGGCCTGCCAGCCAGTCGGGGTTGCGGGCCAGCGGCTCGCTCAGGATCCAGTTCTCGGCCTTGAGCAGGTCGGCGTCGACGGGGATGCTCAACATTCTCGCCCGGTACCGTTCTCCCCACCGCAGGCCTCCCATGGCGTCTTCGCAGGCCCGCCACAGCCGGCCTTCGTGCTCGACCACCGGCATGGGCGCCGTGTGGTACTCACCTTCGGCGGTGATGAGCCCGTGGTTGCCGTCGGTGGGCGTGGTCCAGGTGCTGCCGCCGTCGTCGGACCGCATGACGACGATCCGGCCGTGATGATGTGTTGTGCCCAGCAGGTAGACGGCGTCCCTGTGGGTAAAAATGCACGCCCAGAACAGCCCGTCGATGCGTGCCGTCCGTTTCCAGGTCTTGCCGCCGTCTTGGGAGCGAAACACGTTGCTGACCGCGCTGACGTGCTCTGTCGTACCCGGGCCGAACTCGTCGCACTTCGTCAGGTAGGCGCCGTCTTTGAGCACCGCGATTCCCGGCGAGCCGATGTAGACCCTGGTCGAGGCGGGCGAATGGGTGATGATCGTGCCGGGGACCTTGGAGAAGTCCGCCTCGGCGGCCGGGACAATGCCGGGCAGCAGCAGGGCGGCCGCACACACGCTCCACGATGTCGTATTCATGATCCATTTCCTTCAAGAGTGAGCACGAAGACCTGGTTCCAGGTTTCGCCCTGTCTGGCAACGGGGCGAACGTAGGCGATCTGTTCTCCGTCGGGCGAGAACACGCAGGCTTCCGGGCGGGGCGCGAGCTGGTTGCCGGACGGGGAGGTGAGTCGATGGGTGTTGCCGGAACTCGCGTTGGTGACGCAGATGGAGCCGTCCATCGCATGGGCGATCCAGCAGCCGTCGGGGCTCCAGCTGAACGCCGAGCCGATGTCACTTGAGTTGCGGGTCAACTGATGCGGCTCGCCGCCGTTGGGAGAAATGAGCCAGATCTGCACGGTCCCGGCGTCGTCCTTCATCAGGAACGCGATCCACGAACCGTCCGGCGAACTCCGCAGCCAATGGCGCGGTCCCTGGATGCCCGGGCAGCTCCGGCGGGTGGTGAACGTCAGCCGCCGCTGCACCACGCCTCGCGGCGGGGCCGGCCGCGTCGTTGCCGTGCCCTCGAGCGGAGCATCGCCGGCTGCCGTCATATCGTCGGGCAGGTCGACCAGAAACACTTCGTTTACCGCCCGGCCGTCCCGGGCAAGCACCTGTCCCTGAAAGGCGATCGCCCGCCGCTGGCGCGTGCCGTCGGTCTTGACGTAGCCTGCGTTTCCCACCCAGGCGTCTTCGAACGCCCGGTCGATCTCGTCGGAACCCGGACGGGGATGGTTGACCGTGCGGGTGACGAGCACGGAGAAATGCGATCCGTCGTGGTTGCGGGGATGGTCGTGCGTCACCCGCACCGGGCCGGCTGGAATGCTCACGCCGACGTTCCGCTGGTTGAGGTCGTGCCCCTGGCCCTCTCCCAGTTCGGCCAGCACATGATCCTCGTAGGTGAAGGCGATCCACTGCCCGTCGCCGGAGAACGTGTGGACGTGGCTGCCGCCCCGCAAGGCACCGGGCGTGAAAGGGGGTGTCAGGTCGCGGGCATCGAGATTCTCCGGCCGCTCCGGCCGATCGGCGTGTACGACGACTCCGCGCCGGTGCCATGCCCCGTAGGTCCAGTCGTGCGTCGGGTTTTCGGGCCCGTGAATCAGCACGATCCGGTCGTCGACGGGCGATGCGGTGACCACCCCGCAGCACGCCCCTCGGCTCGACTGGCAGAGAGTCTCCGTCTTGCCGGTCGCGGCGTGAACTCGTTCGATGCGGGAACCGTCAAACACGCTTCCGGCCGGGTCGCTGCGGACATCGTAGACGATCCAGCGGCCGTCGGCCGACCAGACGCCGATATTGGTGAGGATGTGTCCGTGCGGTGCGGCCGTGATCTGCCGCTCGCGGACCTTGAAGGGAAGTACGCTCTCCGTCATGGAGTCGCCTCCAGTTGCCTCCGATCCCGCTGCGGCCAGAGCGAGCCACGCGGCAGTCAGCCACGCGGTGTGGAGACGCAGAAGTGTCTTTCGATCGGGCAGAAATTCGCTCAACGGTCTGGCTCCGATGGCCCCGCCTCGGCTTCCAGGGAGGCCAGCGCAGGCAGACAAACCAACAGCGCCGACATGATCAAAGTCTGTTTTGCCACTTGCCTGACGCTCCTGCTCGATTGGCGATCCTGGCCGTTTGCGTTGTCGGGAGTTTCGGCCGCCCGTCTCAGTGATCATTTCGACTCGAGTTTGAAGTCGCAGTTGTTGTTGCCTTCTTTGACGTCGGCCGTGAGGATCGTGTCCTTGTGGTACTTCGCCGGAATCGTTTCCTTGATGTTCCGGGCGTCGGGATCCGAATCATCGGCGACGTAGGTCGTGATGTGGACATTGTGCGGTCCCACCTTTGCGCCCTTCGTGCTGCCGATGTAGAGCAGCTCATACCTGCCTTCGGGATCGGTCACGCCGTGCGAGGCCCGCCCCTCGGCTGGAGCGAAACTGACCAGTGCCCCTGCCAGAGGAGCACCGTCCATGGTAACCACCCCGGAGACTGTACCCAAGTCAGGCTGATCGCCCGGTTTCGACCGGCAGGCCGGCGCGGACACCAGACCGATTGCCAGGACGATCCAGATCCCCTTGGCAGACAAGTTCATTGGCAAGTCCCTTCAAGTTGAGAACCGCAGGATGCAGAGGATTCAATAGACGAGATCGCGGAAGTTGCGTACTCGGTGGAACGTGATGATATTGCCGTTGTGGGCATCTTTGGCTCGATGGTCGCCGCTGCGCGACAGCACCAGGAGATCGTCGCCACTGAGCACCATGGAGGCGTAATGGCGTCCCTGCCCGGCGTTGCCGCTGTCGGTAACGAGTCCCGCGAAACACCAGTCGACGCAATTCTTCGAGAAGTGCAGCGTGAGCCGATGGCGCTCGTTGTTGGGGAGGTTGAACCGGTTCTCGGGCAGTTTCCGGGGATCGGTCATCGAGTCTGTCGACTGGCTGGAGAGAAGCCAGAAGAGTCGGGTCTGGTCGTCGTAGAGGATGTGGAACTTCATCTGGCCGCCCGGGCAGGGCACGTAGAGCATGGGTTCGCCGGACGGTGCCTTTTCGAGCGTGACGGTCAGGCTGCCGTCCTCCGCCTCGATGGCCTTGGCCACGCAGGCGAGGTTCGTCGTTCCCGTGTGGGCGCGCATCCAGAGGTGGAAAGTCCGACCAGTTGGATCGTACCACACGTGGTTCGGGTCGGTGAACTGAACGATATTCGTCTCCAGCCAGCCGATGTCGGACATCGTTCGTTTGTCGGCCCGGGAGTCCGGCGCGGTACTGCCCGTCTTGAAGAACGGCGCACCGATCAGATTCGGCATCCCGTACTCCTCCACGGCGTCGCGAAAACAGTACTCGTCTGAAAAGGTCCAGGCTTTTGGATCACTGAGGTTTGCGCTGACGGGTGCCGACATGACTACCGGCGCCAGCACGGCAACGGGCCAGCCTCTGGCAAAGGGGTCCGTCTTTCTCTCCATCACCAGGTAGACCTTGTCGCGGGCGTACCACACGTTGCACGGCGCCTGGTGCCAGCCGGTGCTCTCGGTCAGCCGAACCGGCGTCTCCCAGGTGTCGCCCTGATCGCCGGAGCGGACGACGACCAGGCAGCCCTGGTGGCCGAGAACGTACACGGCGCTATCTGCCACGAACGGACGGGCGTGGAGCATGGGCATGTCGGTCCTGAATTGCCAGGTCTTGCCGCCGTCGTCGCTGGTATAGATGCGGCCGCGCCAGACCTGCCCGTCACGGTTCATGTTGGGCAGGCTGGCGACGCCCGGGCCCCCCTGGTCCATCGTGGCGACGAGCCGGCCGCCGGGCAGTTGCACCAGGCCCGGACTGAAGGCGTAAACACTCGCCGGATCGGGCGACTCGTAAACGACCGTATAGTCATTGGCCAGCGCCCGCACGGCGCGGGAGCCGGTACCGGCGATTTCCCCGCCCTGCGACGGCCAGGCCGTGCACGACACCAGCACCGAAAGGCACCAAGTGATCGCACGCCCCGAGACCAGGGCGGCCTTCCTTTCCGAAGTGGGTTTGCGAAGCATGTGCTTCTGGCTCCTTTGCTGTCGATCAAGGCACCTGGGCCACCTGGCCGTCGTTGATTGTTCCAAGGGCCGAGATGGAATTGAAACCGGGAAGTCGTTTTTCGGTCGATCCCAAGGTCGATCATCCAGACGCGTGGTGGCGCGGCATCGATCAGAATGCCGGGCCGCCGTTGTCTTCGATCTGTCGAAGCTCCTCCACCAGGTCGGCGGGCAACTCGTTGGCAATGGGAGCGTCGGGATCGTTCAACGCGAGTTGGCTGTCGAGTTCGTCGATCGTCTGCCGGCGACTGACCTGGATATGTTCTGCCATGGCCAGACCGGCCGCCGCCGCATCGCCCACGCGAAGGGCGTCGACGACACGGCGATGGAAGCCGAAGGCTTGCTGGACCACCTTGAGGCTGTGCCGTTGCCGCCGCATGCGAAACAGGCGGGAGATGGTCCGCGTCTGCTTCACCAGTTTCATGATCCGCGAGTTTCCGGCGGTCCGCACGATCAGCAGGTGAAAGGCCATGTCAGCGGCGAGGAACCGTTTGAGTTCCGTTCCCTCCAGCGTGCTGGCCCCGGTGAGCGTGAGGTGCTCCGCCAGGCTGTGCATTTCGTCGCAGTAGCGCTCCAGCCGCGACAGAACCGTGTCGGGAACCAGCACGGCGACCTTGGCTGCGGCGAAAGTCTCCAGGGCCTCGCGGAGCTCATAGAGCTCGATGATCTCGCGCCGGGAGAATGACCGGACCACGGTCCCTCGACGTGGCTGCTGCTCCACCCATCCCTCGGCAGCCAGGGCACGGATCGCCTCGCCGACCGGAGTCCGGCTGATGCCCAACTGGTCGGCGATCTGGGTTTCGGAGATCAGTGTGCCGGCCGAGAACCGCCCGGCAAGGATCTCGGACTGGATGTGCTGGTACGCTCGTTGTGTAAGAGGGGGGGCCTGTTTCATGGCGTTGCCCGAATAAGTATACGACTGGAATTCCAGTTGCATTCTTACAATAGTCCGACGTTCTCGGGTCGTCAAGAGTTTCGCCCGAGATTGAGAAATTATGGGGGAACGCAGGCAGAATCCCTCAGGCAGGCCCGTTCTTGAGAACCACCGGGCCCCGGGATGTGAAGCGCAGGGCCTCGATCGTAAGCTTGCCCGTCCAATCGTAACCCGAGGCGTGAGCGAGAAGACGTAACACCTTGCCTCGCTTACGCTTCGGGCTGCGCAGATGTGACCGCAGTCGGCAAGGTCACGATCAAGGCCGAAGAGCAGACTCAGCAGCCGGCGGGCCATCTGGAATTCCAGATGGACGAGAAGAGCATTCCAGTGGGCAGGCGGTGTGAGATGAAAGGGCACATGATCGGCCTGCGGGATAACTCGGAAGATGGAGGCTTAGGTAAATATTGCGGGGGGGGCGTTATTCGGCAGCCGGCGCGATGCCTGGCCTCTGGACCTGCAGCAGCCATCCCATCAGATCGCGGGTGCCCAACGCGACGGTGTGGGCGAGCAGCTCTCCCGCGTCGAAACCGGCTGCCAGGCCCTGCTGGCGATTGCAGGTGCGGATGCGGTCCAGCAGAGGCTTCTTTTCCGGAGGGAACTGGGTCCTGTAGGCCTCGACGGCCGCGATCTTCTTTTCGAGCGTCGAACCGATATCGTGAACGATCGCATTCTCGACAGGCGGTGCAAGGGACCGAAGGGCCAGGAAATACCGCAGGAAGGCGGAGACGGTATGGGGCTCGAGCGAATCGAAATGCTCGGGCCATTTGGTGAGCCGGGAATAGAAGACGGCCGCTTCGGTGATCAGCATGGCCTGGTAGTGGTCGGGAGAGGCCGTCGGGGTGCCGGCACCGAGGCCCAGGACCACTCGTGGACGGAACTTGCGGAACTCCCTGGCGAGGGCCACTCGGGCCTCGAAGCTGTCGAACAGCCGTCGATTGGGCAGCGGCAGGGTGACCCGCACGGCAGCTCCGAGAATTCTTGCGGCTTGGCGGGCCTCGGCCAGCCTTGCCTCGGGCCCTGGGGACGCCGGCGTGGGTTCGCCGTCGGTCAGGTCGATGATCCCGACGCGATAGCCCTGTTCGGCCAGGCGTGCGACGGTGCCGCCGCAGCCGATTTCCACGTCGTCTGGGTGAGCGCCAACTGCGATGACGTCCAACGGTGCTTCCATGGGCTCTTCAGACACTTGCATGCAAGATACCCAGCGGTTCTCTCCAGGTCACCCCGCGAAAACGCGAATCTCGAGATCCGAGACGATCCGAGACGATCCGAACCTACTTCAAATCCAGAATCCGGAAGACCTGATTGCATTGTACCAGCCGACAGGAGTCCCGTGTTCCGATTCTGGGGCGATGGTATTTCCATATCCCGGATTTCGGGCTGTCTGCGCCAGGCGACGGGCACGCTCAGGCTGCTGTTCAGTTCGTCTTGACCGCCGAGATGACGAAGGTGGGGTTGATGGCTTCGAAGCGGATGCGTTCGAACTGAGAGACACCCCGCGCGAAGTTCATCATCCAGATGTTGACGCGGGGGCACACGTTCCGCAGGAGGGCCTGCACGTTGGACAGGTTGTCGATGCTTCCCATGGTTGCGACCACTCGTCCGCCGGTCTTGAGGCGGGCGAAGGCCAACTCGATGAGCCGGCTGAGTTGCCGTCCGGTGCCGCCGACAAAGACGCAGTCGGGGTCGGGAAGTTCGTCCCAGGCATCGGGCGCCCGTCCGAGGACCGCGGTGAGATTGGTCACGCCGAATCGAGCCGCGTTTTGCCGGATCAGGTCGTGGTCGTCGGGATCCATTTCGATGGCAAACACCCGTCCGCTGGAGGCGATCTGGGCAGCCTCGATGGCCACCGAACCGCTCCCGGCCCCCACATCCCACACGACGCTTGACGGGCCGATGTCGAGTTCGGCGAGGGCCATGGAACGGATCTCGCCGGGTGTCAGCAGGCCGCGTTTGGGCTTCGACTGGAGAAAAGCCTCGTCCGGATTGCCGAACAACCGTCGCCCGGCCGCGTCGCTGGGCCGGTCGGGGACGCTCGGCTTGTGCACCAGGATCATGACGTTGAGCGGTCCAAACTCCTGTTCCGCCAGTTCCGCCAGTTCCCCGTGGGTGACGCGTTCGTCGGGCGAGCCGAGATTCTCGCAGACGTAGGCCATGAAACTGTCCAGGCCGTTGTCCAGGAGCGTCCTGGCCACCACGTTGGGTGGCGAGGCTTCGCTGGTGAACAGGCCGACTTTTTCGGCGGCTCGGATCTGTCCGAGGACGGCGTCGACGCTGTGGCCGGCCAGATTCGTGAGAAAGGCCTCTTCCCAGCTTTCCTTGACCCGGGCGAAGGCGAGCTGCATGCTGCTGACGTGGGGGACGACCTCGAATCGCTCCTTGCCCAGTTTATCGCAAAGGTAGCGGGCGACGCCGTAGAAGAGGGGATCGCCCACGGCCAGCACGACCGTATTTCGGCCCGCGTTTTCCTTCAGCCGCGCGGCGATATCATCGAGATTCGCCCCTACGGTGACCCGCTCTCCGGAGCAGTGCGGCACGAGCGACAGACAGTGGGCTTCGCCAATCAGGAGTTCCGCCTCGTTGACCAACCGCCGAGCGGCGTCGGTCATTCCGTCGAGTCCGTCCTCGCCGATGCCGATGATGTGGATCTTCGTTTCCGCAGCCAATGCCACTCCCTTCCAGCCATGTGAGTTCGAGAACCGGCTCGTTGTTGCAGCCGGAATGGACTGATTGTAGGCATTTGTCGGTGGTGCTGGCAACCCGACTGGAACTCACCCGAAAGTGGCATTGGAGCGTTTTTTGGGTTGTGCGGGGATCGACGCCGTGCCGGGAAGATGGAACCGTGCACGGCGGGGTTTCTGAGCGCGGCCTGGCTGCGGGCCATTTTCCGCTGCCCGGTGGCGGCCCTGCCGCCCTGAGGAGACTACATCCCCGTTTCGGACTGCTTGCGTTTGAGCTCAGCGAGTTCCGCATCGACGTCGAGTTCGGCGTCGACGCTGCATGGCGACTCCTGAAGGCCCACCGGGCCGAGGCTCTGGCGCAGTTCCGCCAGAGCCTCGGCCTCTGCCTCCGCCTGCTCCACCTTCTCCCTCAGCCGGTCGAACTTCGAGAACGCGTCGCCTGCAACGCCAACGGATGCGGAGCCCATCTCCGCGTTCATCTTCTTGCGAAAATCGGCGGCCCGCTTTCGCGCCGACAGAGTTGAGTAACTCCGCTTGGCCTCGGCCAACTTGGCCTTCATGGCATCGAGCTGTCGCCGCAGTGTGGCCACTGACTCGCCTGTGGCGGCCAACTGGTCGTCGAGTGCGGCAGCCAGCTTCTCATGCTCGCGCTTGCGCGACAGGGCTCGGCGCGCCAGGTCGTCGTCGCCGTCGGCGACGGCCTTTTCCGCGCGGTTCCGCCACTCTTGGGCCTGCTGGCGGTTGCGATCCAGTTCGCGCTGCATGGTTCGTTCGCTGGCCATGGCCTTGGCCGTCTGTTCCGTGACCTCGTTGATCGTGGTCTCCATCTCCCGAATCGCTTGTCGGAGCATCAACTCGGGGTCTTCGAACTGGTCGGTCAGGTCGTTGAGGTTGGCGGAGATGATATCACCGATGCGTGAAAACAGGCCCATGGTTGTCTCCCAGAGTTCGAGTTGTTCTTCCGATAACCGATCACAGGATGCCGGATCATGCAGTTGGCCGCCCGTGGGTGATTCGTCATTCGGCGAGGATCAAGATGGCCGCGAGACGACCGGCGATCTTGTGGCTGTTCTGCCGCAAACCGCTAACGCGAGCCGAGCTCTCCTGCTCGTGTGGGCATGGAGATTCGCTCGGGGAGCATCAAGACGATGGCTACGCCGCAGAGCATCCCCAGCAAATGGGCCAGGTTCGTCCAATTCCACCCGTTCCAGAACAGTCCCCCAAGCTGCACCAGGGGAACCAGCAGCAGGCACCAGTAGCATCGCAGTCGGAAAACTCCCCAGCGGATGATCCATTGCAGCCAATGATCGGGCCTGGAGAGCAGTCCTGTGGCCAAGGTGAAAGGGAACAGTGCGAGGTAGGCGACCGACAGGCGGGCAGCCGGCATGAGCATCAGGGCGATGGTCATGACGGCAAAGATCGCGCCGGACGAACCGGCCCCGGTCCCGCCCATCGCCAGGGCAGCCAGACCCACGACGACGGTCGCCCCCAGGTAGCCGAGCAGATAATAACCGTTGCCCAGACGCCGATTGACCGGGTTGCCGAATACCCACAACACCAGCATGTTGACCAGCAGGTGCCAGATGCTGAAGTGCGAGAAGCCGTACAGGAGGATGCTCAAGGGGCTGCCCCCGCGGCCCAGGCACCAGAAGCCGCCCGCGAGAAACACGACGACGTTGGCTGCCATCAGGAGCGCGTTTGCGGTGGGGATGGGCTTTCTGGACACCCCTCCTGTCAGATCGGTCGGCAGAAGGACCAACATGGCAACTTCCCTCGTTTCTCAAGCCGGGTCGACGCAGCGGGGAGGCGTTTGATCTGCGGGCCTGAAACGACCGCTGAGATCGGTCCGGCCCGGAATCGTTGCGTCTTCGAAGAATTCATGTAGCCAGCCTGAGGTTTCCGCGCGAGTTTTTCGAATTCGCCGCATGCGGGCAGATCGGGAAGCTCTTCGCGCCGGGCGGCGGCGCACGTTCCCACCCCGTGGGGGGCGCGAGCAGGAGGAGGGGGCGAGTCGGCCCACGGATCACGGAAGGCCGCTCACGGGCGGCCGGGATCGGCGGACTTGGGTGGGGCGCTGCGGAGGATCGAGGTGAGACGATCGACGGCTTCGTTCAATCGGGCGGCGGAACGCCTGGCCACGACGGGATCGAGGAGGTCGTAGGCATTCTGGACGGCCGCTTCCAGCCCGCCGTTGGACGCCAGGTAGGAGCCCAACTGTTGCCATTCAAGGGCGAACTCGTCCTCGGCCTCTTCGGGCGGGCAATAGCGCTGAATCTGGCTGCGAACGAGCGACTCGAGCGTGGCGGCCAACCGTTCTCGGGCGTCGCGATACTGGTGATCGGCGGCGCCTGGAGAGATCTCGAGAAACTCAGCGACCTGGGCGTTGGTCAGTCGGCGGCAGAGCCGGCCGTACAGGACACGCACGAGGTCGCCTTTGCCCCTGGCATGGCACTGGGCGGCCAGCGATTCGACCGACCGCTGAAGGAGGTCGGCGACCCAGGCTGCATAGAAGGCGTTACCTGGATCATCCTGGACGTCGTTGTACAGGCGTTCGAAATGCGCCGCAAGGTCGGGGGCGAGCCGTTGCCGCCCGGCCTGAACCCGATTGCGGTTTGCCAGCAGGTTGCGCACCACGCCGCACAAGAGCGAACGCAGCTTTGCCGAGCGGTTGGCAACCCAGCGGGTCAGGAGGCGGTTCTCCAGCAGGATCTGGAAGGTCTGGGACGCCAGTTCCTCAGCCTCGTCGAGGTCACGGGCGCCCCACCGCAACGCGAATCGGCAGACCGGTCCGCGGTAGTCCTTCAAGAAACAGCTCCAGTCCTCCTGGCTGCCTCCGGAGGCGAGCCGCTCGATCAAGGTCATTCGGGTTTGCGGAAAGCTCATGGAGAGACCGGGGGGGAGGAGGCACAAACGACGCGGAAGCCGACGGAGGACGCTGACTGGGGCGAAAACTGCTGCCTCACGCCGCGGAACGCACTGCGGCAGGCGATGGCCGGATCGCAAAACGAGCCTCCGCGAATGATACCATCGGCAGTCTCGCGGTCACACCTGGGGTCGATCCGGGGACTCGACGCGTAGTACTTGGGATCGTAGGTGTCGGCGACCCATTCCCAGACGTTGCCGTGCATGTCGTACAAACCGAAGGCGTTCGACGGATAGCAGCCGCCCAATCTGGTGCCGCCCGTGTTTGCGTGATTGAAGCTCTCGGCCTGGGCGGCGGATCCGAAAGAGAACGCGGTTTGCGTCCCGGCGCGGCAGGCATACTCCCATTCGGCTTCGGTCGGCAGCCGGTAGACGCGGCCTGCCTGCCTTTCCTCCGGCCGCTCCGAAAGGAGCTGGCAGAAGGCCTGCGCTCTGTCGAAGGAGACGTTGTCGACCGGATACTCGTTGTACTTGCCGCTCCACACTTCTTTGAGAAGTCCCGGGTCGGCATGGCCCTTCTTCTTGGCGATCTCGATCGCGCCTTCGCTGTGCCTGCCGGGATAATCGGACAGGACCTTGTAGTACTGGGCCTGGGTCACTTCGTAGATGCCCATGTAGAAGGGCCTGGTGATGACCACTTCGTGAGAAGGCATTTCGTTCGGGCCGTTCTCGGCGTTGAACACCGAGCGTGCTTCGTCGGAGGTTGCCAGCACGTCGAAATCGACCTTGTCTGTTCCCATCATGAACGTGCCTGCAGGGACAAGAATCAACTTCATGCCGATGGAGTTGGTGAAGACGTTGCCCTGAATCTCGGCCTCGGTCGGCCCCGGGACGGGCTGATGGCGGCCCCCGCGCGGATCGATCCGGCTGGAATAGCCTTCCTCGGGACGTTGGGGGGCGAACGACAGGGCGCCTCTCAGAACCGCCAGACCAAGCAGCCAGGCCAGCAGGAGCAGACCGCCTGCCATCGTGCCGGCCACCAGCCACGCGGTGCGGACCGGGGGCTTGCGACGGACGCCCCACTGGACGGTCCGGCTGGCCTCGGCCGACCTGAGGCGCGCGCCGAGCAGGTCGCGCTGGCTGCGGAGGCGTGCCAGTGCGGCTTGCGTCCTGGCCAACTGCAGCTCGATGTCGGCGATCTGGCGTTTCTGCTCGTCGCAGCTCCGGGAGAGGGCGTCGATGCTGTCTTCACATTCCCTGTGGCGGGCCATCGCGGCCTGATGCTGGGGCTGGTCGGTGCACTGGGCATCGCGGAGCGCCTCGGCCAGGGCGGTACGGTTGGCCTGGATCTGGACTTCGAGGTCGCGGAGGACATCCTTGGCTTCTGCCAGAAGCCGGGCGAGCCGGCCTCTGCGCCGCTCGTACTCCGCCACCGCCGCGTCGGTCCATTGGGTCGTGGTCTGCAATTCCTTGATGAACTCGGGCGCGTGGCGGCGGAACATGGTGGCCGCCCAATCGCGAACAGCACCCCAGGGGCGCGGGCTGGTCAGCCGATCCAGTTCGGGGGGCGGCTGGAGGTCTTCCTCGGGAGCCGGCGCGGACAGAATGACGGTCATCTGGCGGCCGGCCTGGGCGGCGTGGAGCGTTCTTTCGGCAAGGGGCAGCCCCCCCTGCCATGCCCGCAAATCGTCGAGCACCTCCTGGCAGGTTGGATAGCGATCGGCGGGGGCATTGGCCATCATCCGACAGACGATCGCGCGCAGCGGTTCGGGAACGAGGGGGACCGCCTTTTCCAGGGGGAACGGCGGCTCGTAGG
>CAZLWV010000131.1:2026-6881 GCA_964563135.1 uncultured Planctomycetaceae bacterium | reverse complement strand
CAACCACTTGCCCTCGGGCCTGCTCCGGGGCCATGTAGTCCACCGTGCCCATGATCGTTCCGGTAACCGTCATCCGCGTTGTCCGGTCGATCTGCCGGACGAGTCCGAAGTCGACGAGGACGGCGCGGCCGGACTGGCGATCGAGGAGGATATTTCCCGGCTTGATGTCGCGGTGGACCAGCCCTTGGGCATGGGCCGCGCCCAGTCCGGCCAGGCATTGGTCGGCAATTCGGGTGGCTTCTTCGACGGGCAGTCTGCCGTCGGACTCCAGGCGCCGTGCCAGCGACATTCCGTCGATGTACTGCATGGCGAAGAAGTGATGGCCGGCATCTTCGCCGATGAAGTGCACGGGGATGATGTTCGGGTGACTGATTCTGGCGGCGGCGGCCGCTTCGGCCCGGAATCGCCGCACGAAATCCGCGTCACGAGCCAGTTCCTGCGGCAGGACCTTGACGGCCACGTACCGCTGGAGCATCTCGTCGTAGCCCTGGTAGACGTCGCCCATTCCCCCCCGGCCGACCCGGCCGACGATGCGGAAGTGCCCCAACTCAGCGAAGGGGAGATCGACCTGCGAGGAGCGGGCCCCAGCGCGGTGGTCGACGGCCGTGTTGCCGTCCGGCACGAGGATGCTGCCGTGGGCCGGGGTCTCGTCGGAACCGCAAGGAGCCGTCTGCCGGAGGGCCTGAGGGGAGAGATCCTCGATAGCGTGAAGGATCTGGACGCAGTCGGCAAAACGCCGGTCCGGGTCGAAGCCCAGGGCTGCTTCGAGAACCGGGCGCAGCGCGGTGGGGATCCGCCGCTTGACTTCGGCATCGTAGAGGTACGCCATGACCGATGCGCCGCTCAGAAGCCGGCCCAGAAGCGCGCCGAGTTGATAGACGTCGATGCGGCGCGGGTCGAAAGCCATGGCCCGGCTCGCCAGGAGGGCCGTGGCGGCCTGGATTTCTGTGGGGATTTCCAGCGGGGAAGTGTCGGCAAGTTCCGGCGGGCGGGACTCGAGATCGTGTTCCTCGCCTCCGATCCGCAGCACGGCGGGCGGAGCTGCAAGCCACGGGTGTCCATCGGCATCGAGCGAGACGCGATCCCCGTCGATTGCCCCGTGTAGCCGCCCCGCCGTGTGGAGCGATTGAACCTGAATCGTCAGCTGCTGCAGCACGTGGATGGCGGCGTCTGGCGGCAGGAGATGCCCTGGCTCCAGGCGACAGGAAAGGGGTACGAGGGCGTGGCCGGGCTGTTGGATCGGTTCCATGGCAGGTGCCTGCAGTCGCAGGGTCCAGAGTCATTCATCCGGTGGCGAAAGTATCCGGGCCAACGGACCTTGGATCGACACCGGCACGGCGACCGGCTGGATGGCCCCGGAGTTTCGCATCAAGGTCAGCGTTTTCGGATCCAGCGAAAGGATCCGGCCGATATCGTTGGGGATCGCAATCCGCCCCAATTCCTTCTTTTCCGCAATGTCCCACAGGACTGCGAGAGTATCGTTGGCGATACCGACGACAATACGGCCGCCGGCGACGAGTTCCAGGCGTTGAATCCTGTGGTCCTCGGAGAAGAGCGTCTCGCCATCGCCCTGCCCGACATCGAACAGCCGCACCTGGCCCGATGGTCCGGAAACGAGCACGCGGGCGTTGTCGGGCAGCCATTGCAGCGAGGGGAGTCCGAACGTTGTCCACTTTCCGAGGTTGCCAATCACCTGTCCGTCTTCGCTGCGGAGAAGACACACATCCATCACCGTGCTGTACTGGCTGGTCTTCTGGATGCTGCAGAGGCGCTGGCCGTCGGGGCTGTAGGCCAGGGCACGGACATCGATCGACGGAACCTGGAACTCGCCCGCCGCCTTGCCGTCGGCAACTTCCCAGACGCTGATCGCGGCCGGGTTCTGATGGGAAGCCCGCACTTTTCCGCCGATGGCGATCCTTGCCATATCGGGAGTGAACGCCGCGGCGTGGGCGGAGGCCAGGGGAGTGTGGAATTCGCGGCCGAGCTTCTGTTGCCGCAGGTCCCAGAGCGACACCGTGCCGGTCATGCCGAGCAGTGCAGCCCAACGGCCGTCGGGCGAGAAGGACATGGCGTGGATGGCATGGCCGTTGACCGGCAGTTGCGGACAGGCGAGGGTGTCGCCGGTGGCGATGTCCGTCTGCCAGATTCTTCCCCAGTGGCCGATCTCGAGCTTCGCTTTCCCATCGGGAGACAGGCCGCTCAGGTTCTTGTCTCGGTGATACTCATCCAGGCGGGTCCAGTAATTCTCGACGGAGACAGGTCCGGTGGGGAGCGGTGGCCGGCGGCCTTGAATTCCCTGCTGATACAAGGTCTCGACTTCCTGCTGGAACAGCGGGCGTTCGAACAGGGTGAATTCGTCCATCAGGCCGATGAAGCCGGGAGCACGGCCGAGCAGTTTTTGGGAGCCGAGGGCGAAGGCGGCTCGAAACGGAGTTTGCCTGTCGATGCGGCCGGTGGCCTGTTTCCGGTCCGCCAGACGGCCGTCCACATAGAGGGATGTCGACACGGCGTCCCAGACAGCGACCAGGTGATGCCACTGCTCGGCCGAGACATCGCGGGCCTCGACCTTCTCCGTGTCGTGGAAGGGCTGAAAGACGACCGACCGGTTTTCGGCCAGGCATGCCAGCCCGGCGAAGATGGCCGCTGCTTCGGTATAACGTGACTGGCGGACCCATACGCTGACCGACAGCGGGTCGCCTGCCCCGCGGCCGGCCATCGAATCCAGTGCCGGCAGGTCGATTCGCAAGCCGTCCTGCGGGAACACGAGGGCCTTTCCCACGCGGCCCTCGTCGAACTGTTTCGGACCGATCAACACCCCGTGGTTTCCCCGTCCGCTCGAGTCCTTCACCAGCAGATACGGGCCGGACGGCACGACGGTATCGGGCTCAAAGGTGAAGTGGACGACGTTTTGCGACATCAGGTCGGCCGGCGGTGCGGCAGGCAGGGGGATCGGGATGGGCCTTGTGCGCTGGAGCTCGAGGGCCAGTTGGCTCTCTGCGCGGCGAGCGCGCCAGGCGTTGAATCTGACCCTCGCCACCGGAAAGACGGACACGAGCTGCTCGAGGACCAGGAGCAGGAGCAGGCCTGCCGCCAGCGCGATCAGGGTTCTCGTCCGTCGCGACGGCTTCTTGGGCGCCGGGGGGCGCCGCCGGCCTTCTTCCGCCTTTTTCACGCGGGCGGCGAGAATATCGCGCTGCCGGCGAAGCCGATCGAGCGTGTCGCCGAGCCGGACCAGCTCGGCCCGCAGCGCGGCCAGTTGCTCCTCGTGCGCGGCCAGGGCCTCAGGTTCGGTCAAGTCGGCCGCGATCAGTTCCCCTTCTGCCAGCAGGGCGACCAGACGATCGCAGCGCCGCTGGCAGGCGGCGATCGCGCCGTCGGCCTGCCGGGTGGTGGTCTCCAGTTGCTGGATGAACTGGGGGGCGTGGCGGCGAAGCATCGTGGCCGCCCAGTCTCTCGCCCTTTGCCACGGTTTGCCGCCGGCGAGCCGATCGAGCCGCTGGTAGAGCGCCTCGTCGTCGGCCGTGCCGGCCGGGTGGACTGCCTCGGCCCAGACGATTCCGCCGTCGGCCCAGCCGGCAATGACGGCCTGGACATCTGCCAGGGCCTCGGAGGCGGTCTGGTAGCGCCCAGCCGGATCGCGGACCATCAGCCGGCGGACGATGGAACGGACTTCCGCAGGCAGGTTGGGAGCCGCCTCCTCCAGCGGTAGCGGTGTGCCGTGGGTGATCTGGTAGAGGACGTCGGCCGGCGATTGGGCTTCAAACGGCGATCGGCCGGCCAGCATTCGATACAGCACGACTCCCATCGCGTACAGGTCGCTGCGGGCATCGGGCGGCTCACCGCGGGCCAGTTCGGGGGGCATGTAGAGGACGGCTGCAGGGCTCGTACGGGTGTCGCGGGCCGTTTGTCTCAGGCGGCCAAGATCGACAAGCATGGCCCGAGACGAAGGCTCTTCCAGGAGGATCTTGCCGGGATGCAGACCGCCATGGACGATCCGGCGCTGATGAGCCGCCGCCAGGCCGGCCAGGCATTGCCGGGTGATTTCCATGGCCACCGGAGGCGCGAGGCACTCCTGGCGTGAGAGGCGCGAGGCGAGCGGCTCCCCCTCGACAAAATGCATCACATAATAGGGACACCCTGCCTCGTCTCCGACGAAGTGGATTGCCACCACATTCGGGTGACCGACTCCGGCAGCCGCCGCGGCCTCAGCCTGAAACCGGCCGGCCAGCTCCTTGTGGCCGGCCGCTTCAGGGTTCAAGATCCGGATGGCGACGGGCCTCTCGAGCGAGGTGTCGAAGCCCCGGTAGATGCTGGTGACGTGATCTCCGCCCAATCGCTGGAGCAGCCGGTAGGAGCCCATGGCAGGTGTGGACGGGCTGCCCTCCGGCCGAAGGGACTCGCGCAGAGGCGGGGGCTCGTTGCAGGCACGGGGGGTCTGGCATGAACGGGGGGCCATGGAGCAGTCTCTGGACGAAACCCGTCGATCCTCCTCTCCATGGTTCATGTAACCACTCCGGCAAACCCGCGCCTGTCCTGTCTTGAGATTCCGCTCCCGCCTGAATCGGGTTGCGTGACTGCCAGAATGGGCCTCTCCTTCAGGCCACCTCCCGAACCCTGGCGGCGGAGGGCTGGATCTCCTGGAATCGTGCAAGTCCATTCAGGAAACATACCGCTGCGCGGCTGCCCCGGAAATGGGGCTCCCGCCAGTCCCTGTGGCTGCGATCCAAGGCGCCGGTGTTTGTCGAGGTGAGCGGGGCCTATGCCTCGTCCAGCGTCCAGGGCTTGCGGTATTCGTAGTGGAGCAGATCGTTGGCCTCGGGGAGGTTGGTGATCCGTTCCTGCTCGGGATCCCAAT
>CAZLWV010000131.1:0-1967 GCA_964563135.1 uncultured Planctomycetaceae bacterium | reverse complement strand
GTGTGATCGCGGACGTGCTGGGAATAGCCCTCGTCGCACTTCTGCGAGATCGGCTCCATCCGGGCCTCGTTGTCGTTTTGGTAGCGGCCACCGTGTTCGGGAAGGACTTCGAATCCGGCGTCGTCGACGTAGAGGGCGCCCTGGGTGCCACGGAACTCGGCAAAGGCCTGGCGCGGCATCGCCCGGTTGCCGCTGGCTTCATACTGGGCGAACGAGGCGAGCGGTCCGGACGGGAACTGGAACAGGCCTTCCATGGCATCGGGGGTCGTGCGGTCGTCGTCGATGGCAAAACACCCGCCCAGTGCCGAGATGCGCACCGGGCCCGGTTGGTCGCCGGTGAGCCAGCGCATGATGTCGAGGAAATGCACGCCGTTGTCGGAGAACCGCGAAGCGTAGAGGTCCCACCAGCGGAACTTGAAGGGAGTGATCGTTGCCTGGTAGGGGCGGGACGGCCGGGGGCCGAGCCACATTTCCCAGTCGAGATCCTTGGGAGGATCGCTGGGCTGCGCCTTGCCGATACCCTTGGGAAACATGTTGGTGGTGTCGAAGGCCCTGGTGACCGTGATCTTGCCCAGTTTGCCGGAGGCGATCAGTTTGGCGGCCTCGGTGTAAGCGTGTCCCGAGCGCCGGTGCGTGCCCATCTGGACGACCCGCCCGGTGCTGCGGGCGACTTCGACCATTTTTCGCCCCTCGTGGATGGTCTTGGAGAGGGGTTTTTCGCAATAGACGTCCTTGCCGGAGCGGCAGGCAATGATCGTCTGCAGGGCATGCCAGTGGTCGGGTGTGGCGACAAGGACGGCGTCGATATCGTTGCGGTCGGTGATCTTGCGGAAGTCGCTCGAGAGGTCGGCCTTGCCGCCGAGGAACTTGGCGTTGGCGGCCTCGGCGGTCGATCGCGACACGTCGCACAGGGCTGGGATTTCCACGCCGGGGTGCTTGAGGAAGAACTCCATCACCTGGCAGCCGCGGTTTCCGGTGCCGATGACCCCCAGACGCACCCGGTCGTTGGCGCCGAGAACGCGCCGGGCGCCAAGCGCGGTCATGGCAAACGCGGCGGCACCGGTAGTTTTCACGAATGTGCGGCGGTCGAGCGAGCACGTCATGGCGGGTTCTCCGGGAAAAGAATAAGGGAAACGATTCTGGCATCTACTCAGTTGTCTGAAGTGTTGCCGATTGTGAGCATTTCACCAGCCGGCCCGGGCCAAGTCAAGCTCCGGCCGAGGCCGGCCAGAAGAACTGCAAAGCAGCAGGCACTCTCCGAGCTCTCCGAGTGCCGTCCGCAGATCTCACTTGCCTGTGACCCCGTATTCCAGTCAGCATTTTAGAGGCGGCATACGCGCACTTGAGCGCCGCCGAACGGGAGGCGATGACGGGGCGGCTGACTCGGCTGCGGACAGGGGAGATGGAGCCGTACTACATCATGCGGTACGGCTTCTATGAAGGCCACACGGAGTACCGCGTGGACCCGATTGCGATTGCGGTGACGTTCGGGCTGAAGCCGCTGACGGAGATCGAGAAGGCCTTGCCCGGGGAACTGGACCGAGCATTGGCTACTCATTTCACGGCAAGGCCTTGATCGGAACCTTGCCAACTGCTCACACGCCTTCGGTTTGCGGAGCCTGCACGTGCTGACGCGGGGTGCCACTGGCCCGGCCAGTGCTGGTCGATGCTTGGCGCTGCATCTCCGAATTCCGGCAGTGCGTCAGGGCGGTACCCCGGGGCTCTGACTCGACCTGGTGGATCTCGGCCGTCGGAAGCTTCTTTTGCGCCGGCAGGCCGGCAGTCAGCCAGGCAGGAGGCTGGGGGCCGAGCTCCGGCGGCCGTTTGACATGGGTGTATTCTGGCCATCCCGGGCCAAGAACGCAACCTCCTCGGACGCATGTCTCCCAGGTTCAAGAATCTGGGCCACCCACGTAGGGTTTGGGGCCGAGCGGTTGGCTGGACCTTTCTCGTACGACTCTTTCATT
>CAZLWV010000130.1:0-22934 GCA_964563135.1 uncultured Planctomycetaceae bacterium | reverse complement strand
ACCAATGACCAATGACTAATGACTAAGGACCAATGACCACCATGAACTTCCGGCACATGCCAAGCGACTCGGCCGACAGCTTGCGGAGGCAACTGGGGTAGCCCGTGAACCATGCACCTCGCAGAGACGCGAAACAGCAGCCTCCGCTCGCGCTATTCGACCGCCGTTGGCTCCGGCTCGTCCGCCAGGTGGACCAGGGAGGCCAGCGGTGTGGGGGCCTTGGCGATCCAGCGGCCGAGCGGCCCGGCAAGCATGCCGGGCAGGAAGAGCAGGTTGCCCAGCATTCCGGCCGTCAAAAGCAGAAGCATGAGCATGCCGAAGCGAAACGTGGGAACAAAGGAACTCATCGCGAAGGCGGCCAGGCCGATGCCGATGATGCCCCAACTCTGGATCACCGCCCGGCCGCAGGTCCGGTAGGCGGCCATCGCCGCCTGCGGCGCCGTCAGACCCTGCTGCATTCCTCGGCGATGGCAGAGGAGCACGTGGATCACGTCGTCCACCGTCACACCCACCGCCACGCAGGGCGTCATCACCGAGCCGATGTCAACCACGATCCCCGCCAGACCCATGAACCCGAAAACCAGGGCTGTGGGAAAGACACCCAAGAACAGCATCACGCCGCCGGTCAGCCAGCTTCGCGTCGTTATGACAACGGCCACCACGATCAGGAGCACGTCGGTTGCCAGACCAAAAAGCATCCCGTCAAGCAGCGACTGCCTGGCCTTGAATACGATCGGGGCCGTGCCGGTGATGAGCACATCCACCCCGGGGCCGAGTTTGGCCTCCAGGATCGGCTGGATCCGGCTTCGCAGCGTGCCGACGAGCGCCGCGAAGTCGAGGTCGTCGATCCCGCGAACTCGGAGGCTGATCCGCCACATTTCGTCGCTGCCGTCGCGGGCAAGCCACCCGTACTCGTGCAGGAGCGGGTAGCGATTGTTGATCTGGGTGTTGATGACCGCGCGCCGCAGGACCGTCGCGCCGCCCGATTGGCTCACCTCGGGGGGCGCGAACGTGGCGGCAGACAGACAGCCCGTTGCCTCGGGCAGGGCCCGCAACTGTGCCTGGATCGCCGCGATGGCCTGGATCCGCTCGGCGGGCGAGGTTTCGCTCTCCTGGCCGAAGCGGATCACCACTTCCAGGGGAATCGTCGCGCCCAGTCGCTCCTCCAGCCACTCCGTCATCGGGATCACCGCAGCGCCGGGCGAAAACAGCCGCATCATCTGGATCGATGTGCGGATCTGCGGCAGCCCTGCCAGGCCCGTGCAGGTCGCCGCGAGAAACACGACCGTCATCAATCCGGGGTGCGAGGTGACCCACTCCCCCAACTTCGGCAACAGGGCCAGGTGCGAGTGGTCGCCGTCCCGGCCGCCCTCAGTATCCGGCTGGCGACAGGACGCACGAGCCGTCCAGACCGCCAGCGCCGCCGGAAGCAGAAGGAACTGCGCGGCGGACCCCAGAACCACTCCCACTGCAGAGAACACCCCAAACATGCGGATCGGATTCAAGTCGCTGTAGCCCAGCGACAGCAGCCCGACAACCGTCGTCGACGCGGCCAGAAACAAGGGCACCGCAGCATGGGCCAGGGCCCTGCCGGGCGCCTGATGCGGATCGCTGTGCCGGAGGGCGTCGAGGTAATAGTTCGACAGATGGATGGCGCCCGAAACGGCCGTCACGTACACCAGGGGAACCATCGTAATCAGCACGGCGTTCAGAGGCAGCCCGACCAGGGGCACAACCGCGAGACTGGCCGCCGCACTGTAGACACCCACGGCCAGGGTGAGAACCGTCAGCCGAAAATCGCGAAAGGAAAGCCAGGCGATCACCAGACCCAGCAGGCCCGACACGCCGGCCAGGCTCACAAGCGAACGGGAGCTTTCTTCGTTGAGGGCCGCGTTAATGACGGGAATCCCCCCCAGACGCACCTCCCCGCGGGGCACACCGGCCCGTTCCGCCGCCTCCCGGGCCAGCTCCATGACCACTTCGAGGCGGCCTGCCGCCGTCGCATGCAGCGTCATCAAAGCACAGGTATGCCGGCCGTCAGGCCCGATGATGGAACCCTGCAGCCGCGAGATGGCCACATCCCGGCTCAACTCCACCGGCGGGCCGCTCAATTGCTCCAGCAGGGATCTACCCGTCATGACCCGGGCAAACGGCGAGCCCCCCTCGCGACGTTCCCCCAGTTCGAGCAAGACACGGGCAAATTCGTCCAGCCTCCCGTCGTCGAGCGTGCAGCCGGGCCAACTGGCGACGACAAAGTCCTGGACGCCAAAATGCTCGGTGAAAGACCGAAACTGCTCAGTCTCGGGATAATCGGCCGGAAGCCAGTCGCGAACGTCATTCGAGTTGCTCCGGATGGCCTCGAGCACCCCCCAGCCAATCACCGGCAGCAGCGCCGCGGCGACAAGCAGGATCGTCGCGCCTCGCCGCTGGAAAAATGAAGGGCCTATCCTCGACGTCATCCTGATTCCTGCCGCCACGCCTGTCGGATCTGCGACCCTCAAGTAATCGATATGAAAGAATCTATTGTACCCTCTAAAGAAGGGGTTGTCACGTTCTCGCCGGCGGTTTGCGGCGCGCAGCAGGGCAGGCAGCCGCCGATTCCATGGAGTCAGGCGGAGATTGGCCCCACACCCGACAGACGCTGGATGACCGCCCAGCGGGGAAAGTGGCTCTCCGGCCCGCCACCATCAGCTCGCCGCCGGCGGCTGCGGTTTGGGGGCGCGGCGTTCGGCAAGCCACATCATCGTGGAGTAGAAGACCGGCGTGAAGAAGATGCCGAACAGGGTCACGCCGAGCATGCCGCTGAACACGCCAACACCCAGGGCCACGCGCATCTCGGCTCCCGCTCCCGCCGAAGTCAACAGCGGCACGACGCCCAGGATGAACGCGAAGGACGTCATCAGGATCGGCCGCAGCCGCAGCCGGCAGGCGTCAACAGTCGCGTCGTATCGGGACTTGCCGCTGCTCTGCTGCTCTTTGGCGAATTCCACGATCAGGATCGCGTTCTTGCTGGCCAGACCGATCAGCACCACCAGCCCGATCTGGGTGAAGATATTGTTGTCCATGCCCATGAGCCACACGCCGGCCATGGCCGCCAGCAGGCACATGGGGACGATCAGGATGATCGCCAACGGGAGCGACCAGCTTTCGTACTGCGCGGCGAGAACGAGAAATACGAAGATCACCGCCAGCGGGAACACGAGCAGGTTGATCAGGTCCTCGCCGGCCTTGATCTGCTGAAGGGTCAGTTCCGTCCACTCGAAGCCCATGTTCTGTGCAAGGTTGTTGCCGGCCAGACTCTCCATCATCGCAATGGCCTGGCCGGAACTCACACCGGGCGCCGTGCCGCCGCTGATCTCCGCCGAAGGATACATCTGGTAGCGGTTGACGATCGCCGGCCCGGCCACGTCGCTCACGGTGACCACACTGCCCAGCGGGATCATCTGGCCGGCCGTGTTGCGGATCCTCAGCCCGCGGATATCCTCCAGGCGGCTGCGGAACTGGGCGTCGGCCTGAACGTTGACCTGCCAGTTTCGCCCCTGGAAAGTGAAATCATTGGCATAGGCCGATCCGAGGTACACCTGGAGGGTTTCGTAAACATCGCTGAGCACAAGGCCCAGCGACTTGGCCTTGGTCCGGTCCACGTCAATGAAGAGTTGGGGCTGGTTGGCGCTGAAACTGCTGAACAGCCCCACCAGGCCCGGCTGTGCGGCCGCGGTTTCGATCACGCTCTCGACATTCTTCTGCAGTTCGAGCGAACCCAGATCGCCCCGGTCCTGGACCTGCAACTTGAAACCGCCGGTGCTCCCCAGACCGTCGATGGGCGGCGCGCCGAACGCCACGATCTGGGCGTCCTGGATCTGCTGGAATTGCTTGCGGAGCTTGACAGCGATGGCATTGGCATCCAGATCCGCCTTACCCTTGCGCTCCTCGAAGGGCTTGAGGATCACGAACATGCCGCCCACGTTGGAAATGTTGCTCGAGGTGAGGACGGAGTAGCCAGGGACGGCGATGACATGATCGACCCCCTCGGTAGCCAGAAGGATCTCGTTCATGCGCTGCACCACCGCGTCGGACCGCTCCAGGCTGGCACCGTCCGGCAACTGGGCGTTGATCACCAGGTAGCCCTTGTCCTGTTCGGGGATGAATCCGACCGGCACCGCCTTGAACCCCAGATAGGTAAGCACCATCAGGCCGCCGTACACCATGAGCACGATGGCGCTGGTCCGCAGCAGGTGCCCCACGGTCCGGCCATAACCGGCGATCGTCCGGTCGAAGAGCCGATTGAAACCATCGAACAGCATCGCCAGGGCACGGTTGACCCCACCGGCTGCGAACCACCCGGCCACGCTGCCCAGGACGAGGCACACTCCGCGGACGGTCCAAAGCATCCCGGAACCGCCGTGAGCCGCGGCCTCTTCGCCGTGGCTGCTCCCCGAAGGCGCGAAGGCCCCAGCCAGCGAAGGGGCCAGAACCAGCATCGCGATCAAGCCGATGAGCAGCGCCACCGCAACCCGCGGAAGGGCCTCTTGGCGCTGGTGCTCGTCATGGCGATGCGGCTTGAGCAGGATCGCACAGAGCGCCGGACTGAGCGTCAGGGAGTTGAAAGCCGAGATCACCGTGGAGGCGGCAATCGTCAGGGCAAACTGCCGGAAGAACTCCCCGGTGATGCCCGTGATGAAGCCCGTAGGCACAAACACCGCGCACAGCACCAGGGCGATGGCCACGACCGGTCCCGACACTTCCTTCATCGCCTGCCGCGTCGCGTCCTTGACGCCCAGGCCCAGGGCCATGTTGCGCTCGACGTTCTCCACCACGACAATCGCATCGTCGACCACGATCCCGATGGCCAGGACGAGCCCGAACAGCGAAAGGTTGTTGAGCGAGAATCCCAGGCCGGCCATGACGGCAAACGTACCCACAAGCGAGACCGGCACGGCGATCATCGGAATGATCGTCGTCCGCCAGTTCTGCAGGAAGACGAGAACAACGATGAACACCAGCACGATCGCTTCGTAGAGAGTCTTGAACACCTCGTGGATCGATTCTTCCACGAACACGGTCGTATCGTAGACGATCTTGTACTCGACTCCCTTGGGAAAATCCTCTGCCAGTCGATCCATCTGGCTGCGCACCGCATCGGCGGTGGCCAGGGCGTTGGAACCGGGAAGCTGGAACACGGCCAGGGTCACCGCTTCGTCGCCGTCGAGGTAGCTGTTGACGTCGTAGTTCTTCGCGCCCAGTTCCGCCCGTCCGATATCCTTGATCCTCGTAATCCGGCCGTCCGCCCCGATCTTGACGATGATATTCTCGAACTCGTCCTTCTCGAGGAGCCGGCCGAGCGTGGTAATCGGATACTGAAAGGTCTGGCCCTCGGGGGCCGGCGGTTGGCCGATCCGCCCCGCCGCCACCTGCACGTTCTGCTCGCGCAGGGCCGCGATCACGTCCCCGGCCGTCATCCCTCGCGACGCCAGTTGCGGCGGATTGAGCCAGATCCGCATGCTATAGTCGCGGGCGCCGAGAAAGGCCACGTCGCCCACTCCGGGGAGCCGGGCCAGGGCATCCTTGACGCGGATCCCGGCGTAGTTGCTCAGATAGAGCTGGTCGTACGTCTTCTCCGGAGAGACCAGGTTCACGCAGAGCAGAATCGCCGGCGACTTCTTCTTCGTCGTTACGCCTTGGCGTTTGACCTCTTCGGGCAGTTTGGCCTCGGCGATCGCCACCCGGTTCTGCACCAGCACCTGGGCCATGTTCAGATCGGTCCCCAGGTTGAAGGTCACGTCCAGAAGCATCTGCCCGTCGTTGGTGCATTTCGAGTTCATGTAGAGCATGTTCTCGACGCCGTTGATCTCCTGCTCGATCGGGGCGGCCACGGTTTCCGCCACGATCTTGGCATTGGCCCCCGGATAGATCGCAGTGACCTGGATCGTCGGTGGTGCAACCTCCGGATACTGGGCGACCGGAAGAGTCGCCAGTCCTACGGCACCGACGATCACGATCACCACCGAAAGGACCGTGGCGAAAATGGGACGATCGATGAAGAAATGGGAGAACATGGAGATCGTCTCGTCGAAAGGGCCTGGAAGAGGAGGGCTTTGCCGCCTGGGTTACGTCGCACTCGCCTTGGAGTCCGCAGCCGGAGGAGCGGGGGTCTCAGCGACCTTGGGGGCCACTTTCGCCCCTGTCCGGGCTCGCTGGATGCCGTTGATGATGACCTTGCGATCCGCCTCCAGGCCCGACAGGATCACGCGGAAATCTTCCTCCGAACCCTCGGGCCGGATCTGCCTGCCGAGAACCACCGGGAGCCGCTCGACAATATCGCCATGCCCGACGGCCAGCAGGTATTTCTGCCCCTGGTCGGTGGCAATCGCCCTTTCGGGCACGATCAGGGCCGGTGCCGCCTCGCTCAGGGGCAGCCGAACGCGTACGAAAAGGCCCGGCGTGAGCGAGTGGTCTGCATTGTCCAGGAGACCTCGCAACTGGATCGTGCCGGTCTGGGGGTCGACGCGGTTGTCGACAAAGTCGAGGATCCCGGCTCGCGGATAGCCCTCCTCAACCTCCAAACCGATGAAGAACGGGGCCTTGACGTCTTTGACGTGCTCGGGGCGGGGATCCTTGCCTTCCTTCTGGACCTGCCGCTGGTAGGTAAGCACCGTTCGCTCGGGAACCGTGAAGTAGACCCATATGTTCTGAGTGCTGACAATCGTGGTCAGGGTGGTCGTCTCGCCCGCACTGCCGAGCGGAATCAGATCGCCCTCGGAGAAGTTGCACTTGCCGATCCGCCCGTCAAACGGGGCCTTGATTTCTGTCCAGCCCAGATCGAGTTGCGCCTGCTTGAGGCTGGCCTCCGCACCTTTGATCTCCGCTTCGTTGAGTTTGACCTGGGCTACGTTCAGATCATACTCTTCCTGCGATACGGCGCCGGTTGGCAGCAGCCTCGTACTGCGGCTGAGATCGGCGGCGGCCTTCTCGAGCGTGGCCTTCCAGCGCTCAACATCCGCCTTGGCCCGGTCCAGTTTGGCCTGGTAGGGTTCCGGGTCGATCGTGAACAGGACCTGATCCTTCTTGACTTCCGCTCCGTCGAGAACGTGCCGCTTGACCAGGTAGCCCGACACGCGGGCACGGATCTCAACGTCCTCGACGGCGGCGGTTCGACCCGTGTCCTCGAAATCGTCGGTCACCTGGGCGGTGACCGGTTGCATCACCGTGACCTCCGGCGGCGGCACCTCGACGATCGAACGGCTGCCGGCTCCGCAGCCAGACTGGACGGCGAGCCCCAATGCGACCAGCACGATACGAAACCGGGAAATGCGGTTGTGAAACAGTCTCTTGGACCTGCACATGTGTCGGTCACCTTGCTTCGAGCCGAACGGAAACGGCCAAGATCGATCTTCAGGGCCGCCGACAAAGCCTCGAATTGGGCACATCCATGCCCGTGCGAGACTCGTACGCCTTGCCAACGCGTCACACCAAGTGGATGGTCACACGGTCGACCCGCGGGAGACCGGCAATGAAACAGCAGGTGAAGGTGAACTGGTCGGGCCATTCTCCAGGCAGATGCCATCGGTCCCCAACGACCGCCAGGAGTCTCCCCTGGGCCGTGCCGCCGGCAGACATTCTACGACCCGGCGGCCAGTTCGTGAGTAACCACCGGACGGAAAATGTGAAAAGGCGAGCGAGAGAACGAGCCGACGGACGGCACAAAGGGAGTCCGGCCCCAATCAGCGCAGGGAACGGGATTCGCAACCAGTGCTCTGTGACAGCTCAGTCTTGGGATCAGTGGCGTAGAATCATGCGAAAATCGCCGAATCGTTCCGCAGTCTCGATCCCAATTCTTGGCTGGGAGAAAGCACTGGCTTCAGCCTGGACAGCCCGGGCAGGCAGCAATCTTCTCCAGGTTTCCAGGCCCCCCGGGCCGGCAGTAGTTCATTCCTGCGCTCCCTGGACTCTTGTGACTTGCGGGTCATTGCCCACGACGGTCGCGCCCGTTTCTCACAGGGAAGGAATCGCTGGGATCGACCGGAAAGGGATTCCAGGGACTCACCAGAGGCTGCACGTTTGCCCGGCTCCGGGACGAGGAACTGGAGGCCGCTGCCTGGCCTGCGACAAGAACAAAGACAGCCGTCCGGTCGTAACAAGGTACAACCGAACGGCTTGTTGGACGCAATTCAGTACACCCCACTGGGCTCGAACCAGTAACCTTCGGTTCCGTAGACCGATGCTCTGTCCAATTGAGCTAGGGGTGCGTTTCGTGCCATATTCGACAGGCCATCCCGGAGCGGACCCTCCCGGAGGGTTAGCTATCAGTTTAGCAGAATTCCGTTGTGCTGCAAGCCCCGGCAAGTCCCGCTCCGACCATCCCAAAGGCGTGCCGCGCCGTTTTCCCCGGGAACGCCGAAGCGGGGATGATCGCTTGGCGGCAATCGGCAACCTGAAAGGTGGCTGCGAGCGGACCGCGTTGGCCGCGATTTCAGCCGTGCGAAAGTAAAAGTTGCGTAATTCTTGCGTGTTCGTTTTCTGCATGAAGGCAAGAGGGCGGAACCGCCTTGGGGCTCGCTCGGGGCCGTTGGGGAGGCAAACCGTGCCGACAAGGAAGGCTCGGCGGCCATGCTGCCAACGCGGTTCTTCAACGACCGGCAGAATCGCTGCCGGCCCCCAACTCTGCGGAACCGTCAATTCCCTACGGCCCCTGGGGGGAAAGCAGTGCTGTCCTCGCGGTTCGGCCAAGAAATGCAGATGCGGAAGCAGGTTTCAGATGTTAAGCTGAGCGTTGTCCCAGGGGGCACAACACGCGCAGCCTGTCCGCTGCCGCCAAGAGGTGAGAAGAGAACTGCATGAGCGACAACCGATTGCCCACGATCATTCAAGGCGGAATGGGGATTGCTGTATCAGGATGGCGGCTTGCGCGGACGGTTTCGTCAGCAGGGCAACTGGGAGTCGTCTCGGGGACGGCCCTCGATACCGTGCTCACGCGGCGTCTCCAGCGCGGCGACGCGGGAGGGCATGTCAGGCGGGCCCTGGAACAGTTTCCGATTCCGGGCGTGGCCGAGCGGATCCTCACCCGCTATTACATCGCGGGCGGAAAAGCAGCCGACAAGCCGTATCTCGCCAGCCCGATCCCAACGCTGCACCTCAGCCGCCACATGCAGGATCTGCTCGTCGCCAGCAACTTCGTTGAAGTCTTCCTGGCCCGAGAGGGGCACGATAATCCGGTCGGCATCAACTACCTGGAGAAGATCCAGTTGCCGACCTTGCCCTCCATCTACGGCGCCATGCTCGCCGGCGTGTCGTGGATTCTCATGGGAGCGGGGATTCCCCGCACGATCCCTGGGGTGCTCGACCGCTTCGCGTCCGGGCAACCGGCCGAACTGGAGGTGAATGTCGCAGGAACAGGACGCCGCGATGACGTGGTGACGCGGTTCGACCCGCAGGCCTATGCGCAAGGGCGGAAGATCGAGATCTCGCGGCCTCGCTTCGCCGCAATCATCTCGTCGGCGACCCTGGCTGTGATGCTCACCAAAAAATCGACCGGCCGAGTGGACGGGTTCGTGGTTGAGGGTTTTTCCGCTGGCGGGCATAACGCCCCGCCTCGGGGCAAGATGCAGCTCACCCCGGAAGGAGAGCCGATCTACGGCGAACGGGATATTCCCGATATCGAGGCGATCCATGCCCTGGGCCTCCCTTTCTGGATTGCCGGGTCCTGTGCACGGCCCGAACTGGTGGCCGACGCAGTGAAACGTGGCGCCACCGGCGTCCAGGTCGGGACGGCGTTCGCCTACTGCCGGGAGTCGGACCTCGACCCTGACCTTAAGCGGCGGATCCTCCAGGCAAGCCGCGAGGGGAAAGCCCGCGTGTTCACCGACCCGGTCGCCTCGCCGGCCGGGTTTCCCTTCAAGGTCGTGCGGCTCGAGGGGAGCATGTCGGAGGAATCAACCTACAGCGCACGGCCGAGAATCTGCGATCTGGGCTACCTCCGGCATGCCTATGAAAAGGAAGACGGCACGATCGGCTGGCGCTGCCCGGCCGAGCCGGAGAAGGCCTATCTTCGCAAGGGGGGCGACCTGGAAGACACCAAAGGCCGCAAGTGCATCTGCAACGCCTTGATGGCCAATATCAGTATGGGGCAGGTGACCCGCAGCGGCCAGGTGGAAGGCCCGCTGGTCACGTCGGGGGACGAAGTGGCGGAGGTGGCTCGCCTGCTCCGCGACGGTGCCGAATCCTACTCGGCCACCGATGTGATCGACTATCTGCTGGCCGACCTGCGGCAACCGGGCAATCAGCCACCGGCTGTTGCCCGCTGCGAGTTGAACTGCAACGCAGACTTGGGACTTGCCACCCGCCAAGGCCAGGAACCGGCAGAAGCCGTCCGCTGACTTCGGATCGTTCGCATCGCGATCGCGGCCCCGATGGATATCGCGATCGCGGCCTCCCCATCCCTAGGGGGGGGTTATTGCCCCCCAAACGATTGGCAAGTTCGCGAGCACGTGGCGTGGGCCAGGGGGAGAGGTTATGCTGTTCTTTCGGAAATGGCTCGGAATCAGCAGTCGCTTCGGCTCGTTTCTGAGCGGAGCGTCGCCTCGGATTGCAGGTGGCTGCCCTCAAGTTGCCGGAGCTGCTGCTGGGGCATTCCTGAGTCGCGGAAGGCCCTGATGCCTCCTCCATCCTGCCCGCCGCGCTGCCTCGGTCCGGCAGCGTCCTTGCCTCCAACCACCAATCCGGAGAATATGCCATGCCGCGTCCCAATCGCCGCGACTTTCTGCGAACCAGCCTGGCCGTTGGATCGGCCTTGACCCTGCCGGCCTGCCAGACCCTTGCGGCCGGCGCCAACGAGACGATCAACCTGGGATTCATCGGTTGCGGAGGCCGCGGCGGCGAACAGATGCGTGCCTTCTCCAAGCTCGAGGGCATCCGGTTCGCCGGGCTCTGCGACCCGGACCCAAAAGCCCTGGGGCCGGCAAAAGAGCGGTTTCCTGACGCCAGGACCTGGCCCGACGTGCGCGGCCTGCTCGACGACCAGGGGATCGATGCGGTGGTGATCACCACCTGCAATCACTGGCACTGTCTGGCTGCGATCTGGGCGATGCAGGCGGGCAAAGACGTGTTCGTGGAGAAGCCGCTCTCGCACAGCCAATGGGAAGGGCGGCAGACGATCGCCGCCGCCAAGAAGTACAAGAAGATCTGCCAGGTTGGGATTCAGCAGCGATCCGACCCGATGCAGGCCGAAATCAAGAAGTTCCTCCATGAGGAGAAAGCGCTCGGCGCGATCAAGCTCGCCCGCGTGAATCGCTACGGGGTGCGGGCCTCGATCGGCAAGCGTTCCACACCGCTGCCGATTCCCGAGGGGCTTGACTTCGACCTCTGGCTGGGCCCCGCCCAGGAGAAGCCAATCTATCGCGACAAGCTCCAATACGACTGGCACTGGGACTGGAACACCGGTTCCGGCGAGATGGGCAACTGGGGTGTCCACGTTCTGGACGACCTGCGCAACAACATCTTCCTCGACAAGGTTTCGCTGCCGAAGCGGATTCTCGGCGGCGGCGGACGGGTTGTCTGGAACGATGCAGGGGAGACTCCCAACGTTCACTTCGCCTATTTCGACACGGGGAGCATCCCCGTCGTCATTGGCCTGACGAACCTGCCTGCCGGGCCGGATTCGAAGAAGAGCCCCGAGTGCCCCGGCCCAGGCAGCGGGTACGTCGCCTGGTGCGAGGGGGGCCGGTTCGAGGGACAGCGGGGCCGGGCGGCTGCTTACGACAACCAGGGCAAGGTCGTCAAGGAGTTCAGGGGAGACAGCGGCGCCGGCCATCAGAAGAACTTCCTCGACGCCGTACGCTCGCGCGACGAATCGCTCCTCCGCTCGAACCTCAAGGTGGGTCACGATTCGACCGGTTGGTGCAACATGGCCAACATCGCCTTCCGCGCCGGCAGGCCCTACCAGGCCGCCGACGTCCGGCAGGTGACGACCGGTGCCGATATGTGGCAGGAGCTGCTCGAAAGCATGGGCGAGCACCTGGCCGCCTACGGCCTGAAACTGGAGAACGAGGCCATCAAGCTCAGCCCGATGCTGGAGCTCGACGTCAGCGCGGAGAGGTTCGTGGGCGACCATGCGGACACGGCCAACGGTTTCCTCAAGCGGGAGTATCGCAAACCGTACGTGGTACCGGAGATCGAGGCCTGATCGAACCGGAGGCACACGGAAAGAGTCCCTGTTGCTCTCTCACAGCTAAAACTTGGGATCGAGACTGTGGAACGACTCGGCGATTGTCGCATGAATCTACGCCATTGACCCCAATTTTCGGCTGTGACAGAACACTACGGAGTCGCCTCGATCGACGGGGCCGTGTTTCCAGGCTTCGGATTTCGCTTCATGCCAGGGCCAGGGGCCTTCGGTGTAGAGGTCGGGGTTGCCGATTTTCGCGATGTGGTGGCCGAAGCGGGGGCGAGGGCCAGGAGCGAACCTTGCCGGCCGGCGATGAAAAGGCTGTTGACGGTTCGCGGTGCGAACCACAACTCTGACAAGAGCAGGGGGAGATGGTGCCATGAAACCGCGGTTGCTGCGTTGCGTGGGGCCGTTGGCGGTTGTCTGTCTGATTGCGGCCGGGGGGACGAGGGGGGCAACGGTCCAGGAGCGGTATTACGCTCATCAGGCCGTGCACGACCAGCATGGGGTGATCGCGCCCTGGTACCAGGGGCAGAACGGAGTGTGCGATTTCCGCGTGCGGGTGGCGGCGGAGACGCTCAAACGGTATCCCTGGGTTGCTCCACCGGAGGCCGCCTGCGCTGCTCCGCACTACGTGTTCAACGGGCATTGGAAGATTGCCTCCGACGGCACGATCACTCCGGTTCCCATTCAGAACTGGGACAACGGCGACTTGGGGCAGCGGGCTGCCTACGTGCTGTCGGGCCTGGTCGACTACTATCGCTACAGCGGCGATCCGGCGGCCATTGCTCATATCACGTGGCAGGCCAATGCCCTGCTCGATCACGGCCTGACACCGGCCGATCACCCCTGGTCGCGGTTCCTCATCAGCGTGCCCACGGAAGGCTTGCCCTACGGCGAGTCGAGTCCCTCGGGGATGATCCAGTTGGATATCGTGGCCGAGGTGGGGTTGGCACTCTTGCGGGCCTACCAGGTCACGGGAGACACCCGTTGGTTCGAGGCGTGCCGGCACTGGGGGGATCTGTTGGCAGACAAGCGGAACCGCCGTCCTGGCGAAGCTCCGTGGGGGCGGTATGCCAACCCGGAATCGGCGCCATGGAAAGACAACCAGCAGACGGGCGGGGTTGCCTTTCTGCTCTACTTCTTCGGCGAGTTGATCCGGCTGGGACATCGCGGCGCCGGCGACGAGATCGTTGCGGCCCGCGATGCCGGCAGGGCGTGGTTTCGCGACGAGCTCCTGCCCCGTTGGACGGTCAACGACGTGTGGGGACGCAACTATTGGGATTGGGCTGATCCGGTGCAGGCGGAGAACGTGACCGAGTTTGCTGCCCGTTACATGATGGACAACCAGCAGGAGTTCCCCAACTGGCGAAACGATGCCCGCAATATTCTCTCTTTGTTCTTGAATCACACGAGCGTGTGTCCTGAGTCGGCAGGGGAGATGTACAGCGGGGCGTGGGCGTTTCCCGAATCGTGCAGCTGCTGCGGCCGTTCGCTATGGTACGGCCCCATGGAGATGGCGGTGCCATTTGCGCAGCTCGGCGTGGAGGCCGAGGATCCGTGGGCGAAGGAAATCGCACGGCGAGTACAGATCCTGGCCACCTACGACGGGCACGAGACGGGCGTCTCAGAAGACAACATCGACGGCGGGTTTGTCGTCAATGACAACTGGTTCAAGATCGCCCATCCCATGGCCTTAGCGCACCTGCTGAAAACGATTGCCTGGATGCCGGAATGTTTTGGACCGGCCCGGGAGAATCACATTGTCGAGAGCTCGGCCGTCGTCAACTCGGTGACCTACGGAGCCGGCCGGGTCGACTTCTCGACTTTCGATGCTCCAGCAGGCACGACCACCGTGCTCCGCCTGGCTTTCGAGCCCGATTTGGTGTCGGGCGCGGATGACACCCGGTTGCTGTTGCGGGGCGATCCGAAGGAAAACGGCTACCTGACTAAATCGCTTCCCGGCGGCGACTGGCTTGTGACCGTGCGCCACGACGGCATCTGCCGGATTCGCGTGGAGGCAGAGGGAAAGGATCCGGCCGTGCGGCTTGTGCCGGGCCGCGGGGCATTCACTTTGGAAGGCGCATGGTCGGCACATGTTACAGCAACTCCCGTCGTACAAGTCTCTGAGCGGTCGCAGCAGGATGCAGTCCTGTCCTACGGCCCGACCGATGTGAAGGGTGCAACCTTCGCAACTGCCGAGAGCGGCGATTCCGCAACGGTGCGATTCACGGGCAACCAGGTTCGCGCCACGGGGGATGTGGGGCCAGACGGCGGACTGGCCGAGGTCTTTCTGGACGGGGTCAAGCAGCATGTCGGTATCGACTACTGGAATCCCAGGCCGCGGGCCGGTCAGGTGGTCTACTATCGAAACGGGCTGGCCGAAAGGGAGCACACGCTCAGGATCGTTGCCCTGGGCAAGGGGAATCCTTATTCCCGGGGAGCCAAGGTCAGTGCCGGGCCGGTCTTCTGCTCGGCGGCCACGGCAAGTGTGGACTTCGGATCCGGGAGCGGGCCGGCTGGGACGCAGAGAATGGTCTTCGGCTATCCGGGGCGAGTGGATCTCAAGGATTCCGCGGGAAATCTCTGGCGGCCGGGCACCGAGTTCATCATTCGCCTCGGGGCGATGAAAGACAGCGTGGCGGAGAGCTGGTGGACTACGCCGGTCGGGCAGCCGATACTGGGCACGAAGGACGCGGATCTCTACCGCTACGGTATTCACGGGCGAGAGTTCTGCGTCAACGCGACTGTGGGGCCCGGGAAGTACGGGGTACGGCTCAAGTTTGCGGCCTCACGGGGCCTGGATACGTGCGAGAACTGCGTCACAATTGCGATCAACGGTCGTGAGGTGGGCCGAAGGATGGACGTGGCGGCAACAGCCGGCGGCCCGAACCGGGCGGCGGACCTGGTTTTTCCCGGGATCGCACCGCGCAACGGGGCGATCGATATTCGCTTCACCGGTGGCGATGCGGAGCACGGCGTTGTTGGCGAGGCATTCGTTCAGGCCGTCGAGGTGGGGCCGGAGGTGGGCGGCGAGGGGGCCGTGCCGGTGTGTATTCTGGGCCGCAACCTGCTTCGCGACGGAGGGTTTGAGGCGGGAGTTGCAAAAACGGTCCTCGAGCCGAGCGGCGTACTTGGCCAGTGGGAATTCATTGCAGATAAGGCCGGTAGCATGCGGCTCGAGCGTCTGTCGGACATGAAGATCCAAGAGGCCGCCGGGCCGGGAACCGGCAGTGACGCAGCGAGACTGCTCGGGAAGGGTCGGAGCCGGCTGGTTCAAACGGTGGCCGTACGGTCGGAGAGTGCTTATCGCGGTTCGGTGTGGGTGCTGACTGGCAACGACGACGGTCGCGGATTCGGGCGCAGCGAGGAGGACTCGGCCGGACTGGTTCTCGAAGAGCTCGACGATGCGGGCCAGGTGGTCGGTGCCCACGCCAGGGCGGCCGTCAGCGAGGCGGGGCCATACCGATACCTTTCCAGCGAGATTACCACCTCTGCCAGAACGACACGGGTGCGGGTGGTGCTCGAGACGACCCTGGAGTGCGAAGCGTCGAGCGGGTCGGTCACGTATGACCAGTGCCAACTGGACGGTGCTCCTGCCCCTGCAACGGTGATCGGGCGGGTCGCGGATGAAAAGAACCGGCCGTTGGCCGGCGCCGCGGTGAGTGCCGGGGGGCAATCGACGCGTACCGATGCTGACGGGATGTATCGGCTTGGCGGATTCAGCGACCGGGCAGCGGTGGCCGTCAACGTGGAGAAGCAGGGTTACTATGGCCAGGCGAAGAGCAGTGTGCTGGCAGCCGGGGAAAATCGCATCGACTATGTCCTCCCGGCCCGGCCCGGCAAGAATCTGCTGTTGAACGGCAATTTTGAGGAGGGTTTCTCCGCGGCCCGAAGCGTGGAGCATGGGATTTCGGGAGAGCGTGAGGCCTGGAAGTTCTCGTTCTCGCCCGGTGCGGCATGCTACATTTATCCGGAATCGATCTACACCTGGCGGGACCCCAGGATCTTTGAGGGCAAGGAGGCAATCAGCCATGTGACGGACGGCGGAGGCGAGTTGCGGCTGTCTCAGGACGTAGCGGTTGACTCCGGCGTGGTGCTGACTGCCTCGGCGTGGGTCCAGGGGCTCGATGTGGCCGGTCAGGGGCAGGGGTTCGGGGCCCGGGCCGACGATTTTGCCGGCCTGGAGATTCAGGAGTTGGACGAGCAAGGCCGCGAGGTGGGCTGTCGCAAGACGGCAGGCATTCGCAAGGCGACGTCCGGCTTCGAACGGGTCGCGTGCACGCTGACGACCGGTCCCACGACGGTGCGGGTCCGCTACACGCTGCGGAGCAAGATCGGGTGTGTCTGGCGAGAGGGAGCAGCGATCTACGACGAGTGCGCTCTGGAAGCGACGCCGGGAGAGAAGTAGTCCGGCGGTTGTCTCATCGGCAAGGGGAGGCGGAGTTCATGGAGCTTGCAGGCAAGCCCGATGTGGCGGAAGTCCTTGCCCGTTTTGAGGCCTGGTGGAACCGGGAGCCGATGGGCCGCCCGTTGGTGACGATCGAGGTGGAACCAGCGAGGCCGCCGCATCTGCTTCGGAAGTCGCACGGCAGTATCCGGGACCGGTGGATGGACGCCGAGTGGGTGCTGGACGGGGTGGAGGCCCGCATCGAGAGCGGTGTCTTTCTGGGCGACACGTTTCCGACGTACATGCCGTTTCTCGGCCCGGAGGTCTGCGCGACGCTGTTTGGCGCCGAACTCCAATTCAAGAATGAAGAGACGAGCTACTCGGTTCCGGTGGTCCGCCGAGTGCGCGACATCCTTGCGATGAGGCCGGACTTTTCCGGCGTCTACTGGGAGAAGATTCGCGAGCTGACCGACCTGTCGCTCGAGCGGGGCCGAGGCCGGTGGATCACCGGGGTAACCGACCTGCACACTGGCGGCGACCTGGTGGCCGCCCTGCGGGACCCGCAAGAGCTGTGTCTGGACTGTGCCGACGACCTGGAAGGGGTCCGGCTGGCCTGCGAGCACGTGACCGACTCGTTTGCGACGATCTTCGACGATCTTTTTGACCGGATCGCGGCGGCGGGCCAGCCGTGCACGACGTGGACTCCGGCGCTGGCGATGGGGCGCTGGTACACGATTTCGTGCGACTTCATCTGCATGATTTCGACGTCAATGTTTCGCGAGGCGATTCTGCCTTCGATCCGCCGCGAGATGGAGCACATGAAGTACAGCCTGTTTCACCTCGACGGCCCGGGCGCCTTGAAGCATCTCGACTCGCTCCTGGAACTGGATGCGCTCGACGGCATCCAATGGGTCTACGGCGCGGGTGCCGGGCCGGCCTCGCGCTGGATCGACGTCTACCGGCGAATCCAGGCGGCCGGCAAGTGCCTGCAGATCGTGGGGTACCACGGGCTGGACGAGTTCCGCGAGGTGGCGCCCTATCTGAAGCCCGAGGGGCTATGGTTCTGGCCGATCGGGAAGTTCCGGCAGAGCGAGGCCGAGGAGTTTGTGCGTTGGGCGGGGGAATGAGGGGGTGGGTGCAGGGCCTTCCCCTTGACAAGATTCCTTCCGCACGAGGCCCCGAGCGGCCGCGGATGGATTTGTGCGGTGCATTCTGGCTTTCCCCTCGGGGCGGACTGGCCACGTCGGGCAACGAGGGGCGGAGGCGGGCGGGCGGGCATTGCCGGCCGTCAAGTTACTTCACACGTGGAATATTTATACTAGTGTTTTTATGTTACACTTCCCCGGCCGAGCATCCCCGTAGAACGGATCTGCCTGGCCGGCGAGAGTCTGTGTCCCCCGCCCTCTCCCCTGGCTGTGCGAGGGGAGGAGGGCACGGGGGGGCGCTACCTGCTTCACTTGGGGCGAACGAGGACCCGCAGGCGTTTGGTTTCGTACTGGGAGGCGTTCTTGGTGAAGGTCCAGTCGCGGGTTTCGCCGGTGCTGTTGCCGATACCGAGGTCGGCATTGGGGCCGCCCTTCCACTGGTTGATCGCAAACAGCGTCTGGCCGGCATCGTGGTTGTGGACCTGCATGCAGCCGTAGCCGTCGGCAGGTTCACTCATCTGGTCGCCGAAGTCAAAGAGCGACGGGCTGGCATTGGGCACACCGGCGGCGTTGGGGGGGCCGTAGTTGCTGGGGCAGAACTCGATGTTGCCGCCTGCCAGGCCCTCCCCCGTCACGATGCCCTCGACGTTGGAGACCACGTTGAGGTTGGCCACCTTCACCTGGAAGCTGGCGCGGCTGGCAGCGGTGGGGATGCCGAGTTTCGTCGGGTCCGCGGTGAAGGCGTCCATGGAGGCGTAGACATACTGGGTCTCTTCGCCGACTTTCTGGAGTTCGAGGAAGTAGGCGACCCGGTCGAACGGGCCGGAAAAATCCTTGGCGGCGTCGACCGTGTACTTGATTTCCGGACCAAGGTTGGCGAGGTCGATGTCGTAGATGAGCTTGTATTGTCGGGCCTCATCGACTTTCAGGCTGAGCCAGTCGCGCTGGGGGACCTCGCCGGCCCGGAAGGGAGCGGCGGGGAGGCCTTCCTTGTTGGCCAGGTTGGGTTCAGCCAGTTTGTGCCAGGCGAAACGCATGGCGGCCGGCTGCTTGACTTCTGGGGAGGAGAGGACGACCGAATCGCCATCGATCACGGCGGTGGCGGGAACGAAGTCGGTTCCCTTGCCGATGATTTCGAACCGAGTGAGGGGCTGGCCGTCGCGCGAGACCAGCCCGCTACCGACGTGGTCGAAGGTGACGCGGAGCTTGTCGCCTTCGATGGCCAGCGACTTGAACATGGGGCCCGAGTAGACAAGTCCGGTCTGTCCGTAAGTCTTGGCCAGGGCGATCAGGGCCAACCGCCTTCCAACTTCCTGTTTGTTTTTGGGATGGATGTCCTGGAGGTTGCCGATATCGTGGATCACGACCTGTCCGGTATTGGGGATTTCGAGGGACTTGTTCTGGGCCTCCCAGCAGGTGGGCAGGATGCCGGGTGATTCGTTGCCGTACTGGAAGGGCGCGATCTGGACGTAGAGGAAGGGAAATTCGCCCTGGTTCCAGACCTGCCGCCAGCCGTCGACGAGGGCCCGCATCTTGTGGAAGTAGAGCATGCCCTCGGCATGGTTCGATTCACCCTGGTACCAGATCGCGCCGCGGAGAGCGAAGGGCACGAGCGGATGGATCATGGCGTTGTAGAGGGTGGTGGGGGAGCCGTGGCTTGTGAGGGGCTGGAGTTCGGCGGGGTAGGCGGGGGCGGGCGCGAGGGGCGAGGCGGTCTTGAGGGCCGTTCTGGCGGTTTTCATCCAGGTTTCGAGCCCGTCGAGATAGGCGGCAAGTCTGGCCTGGTAGGCGGAGTTGGCGGGGTTGGTCAGTTCGACGAGGTTGAGGATGTCGGCGAGTTCCGGTTTTCCGACCAGTCCGCAGGGCGGGGTCCAGGGCTCGATGCGAGTGCCGCCCCACGACGAGTTGACGAGTCCGACGGGCACGCCCAGTTCTTTGTGGAGCGTGCGACCGAAGAAGTAGCCGGCGGCGGTGTAGTTACCCACAGTCTCCGGGGAGCAGACGGTCCAACTGCCGTCGAAGTCGTCCTGGGGGAAGCCTTGGGGGACTCGGGGAACCTTGATGTGGCGGATGCCGGGGTAGTTGGCCGCTTTCTGCTCGTTTTCGAAATCGTTGCTGTTGGCCACGACCCATTCCATGTTGGACTGGCCGGAGCAGAGCCAGACCTCGCCGATGAGCACGTCGGCGAGCGTGATGGTATTCTTGCCGGCCACGCTGAGTTCCACGGGACCGCCCGCCTGCCGGGCGGGAAGTCTGACCATCCAGCGGCCGTCGTTGCCGGCGGTGGCGGCGACGGGGTCGTCATCGCCGAGACGGACGGAGACTTTTTCACCGGAGTCGGCCCAGCCCCAGACCGGGATCGGCTGTTCCCGCTGGAGGACCATGTGGTCGCCAAAGATGTGGGGGAGGCGGACATCCGCCCGTCCGGGAACGGCCGTGCAGAAGACGGCCAGCGAGATCAACAGGGCAGAGCGGAAGGGCCGCCAACCAGTGCGGGGCACCGCTGGGCAGATGGCAGTCTGCTGCCGCTCGCGGCGAGTCTTCGTGAAGAACTCACTGATCTTTGAGGTTCGCGGTGCTGGGAGGAGTGTTTGCAGTTTCATGGTGTTGTCTCCAGAGCAGTGGGGCTTGGTGGGAAACCGTTTCCTGCGGGAAGCGGCAACCCTCGTTGAAGTGAAGATCCCGCGCGGCGACCCGGGACCTGCAGGAGCCTATTCTAACGACCGGGTGCGGGCCAATCCACAGCCGGCTCCGCTGCAAGCGCCGCGGCCTGCAACTGCGGAAGGCGGCGGCACGGATTCAGCCGTTTCCCGTGCCGGTCAGTTCGAGTTGTTCGGCGTGAGGTTTGAGGGCGTCGATGACGAGCTGGATGTGGCGATCCGGATCGACTGCGAGCCACTCGAGCCCCATGCGGATGATCTGGCGGTCGACCTTGGCGGCAAAGGCCTTGTCTTTGAGTTTCTTCTTGACGCTCTTGGGAGTCAGGGAGGCGATGCCGTCGGGCCGCACCAAGCAGCAGGCGACGACGAACCCGGTCAACTCGTCGCAGGCGACCAGTGCGCGGTCGAGGGCCGATTTGGGTTCCAGGTTCCAGGCGACTTGATGGACGGACACGGCGTGGGCAATCTCTGTTTCGCCCCGCTCCTGGAGCCAGTCGACGGTTTTTTGCGGATGTTGCTGGGGCCATTTCTGGTAGTCGGCGTCGTGCAGGAGGCCCACGACGCCCCAGAGTTCGACGTCTTCTTCGCCGCGGCCGTAGACGAGGGCGGCCGCCCGCATGACGAGTTCGACTGTACGGGCATGTTTCAGGAGCGACGGGTCGTCGGTCCAGGCGTGGAGCTGCTCGAGAGCAGCATCGCGCGTGAGGGGCATGTTGGTTTCTCCGGGTTGACTGGTTGGGTGTGGGCGAGGAAGGTGTGAAGTTATTTCCGCTCGAGGAGGGCGGCAGGGCAGCGGCCGGATGCCTGGCACGCCGCTGAAGATTTTCTGCCATCAGCTTCCGGCGGGGCGAGAGAAAGGGGGGGGGCGTTCCGCGCCCTGGCCGGCTACTTGATCCGCTCCTCGAGTTGCGGCTTGCCGGGCACCATGGTCCTGCGGTGCTCTTGGGCGAGTGCTTCCAGTTCGGCAACCGCGCCGGGATGGTTTTTGGCGATATCGTACTTCTCAGAGGGGTCGTGTTCCAGGTGGTAGAGGGCCGGTGGATCGAGGACAAGGGGCTTGTCGTTGTAGCCGGCCTGGGTGGTGAAGTGGAGCTTGAAGGGACCTTTGCGCACGGCGTAGAGCTGCGTGTCGCGGTAGAAGAACATTTCCTGCCGCAGCGACGGGCCGGTGCCGAGGAGGGCCGGGGAGATATCGTAGCCATCGAGGACCAGATCGGCCGGCAGTTTTGCCCCTGCCAGGGCTGCGCAGGTGGGGAGCATATCGAGGGTGGATCCCAACTGTCGGACCACGCCCGGCTGGATTGTGCCGGGCCACCAGAAGATGGCCGGTTCGCGCATGCCGCCCTCCCAGGTGCTTCCCTTGCCCTCGCGCAGCGGCCCGGCAGAACCTCCCTGCTGGTCGAAGATCAACCACGGGCCGTTATCGGAGGTGAACAGGACCAGGGTGTTTTCCGCCTTGCCCGACCGGCGCAAGGCGTCGAGCACCTGGCCGACGCTCCAGTCGATTTCTTCGACCACGTCGCCGTAGAGTCCTCGGAGGCTCGTATTCTGCAGTGGCTGGGACGCGAACAAGGGAACATGGGGCATGTTGTGGGCCAGGTAGAGGAAGAACGGTTCCTGCCGCGCGGCCGCGATGAAACGCACGGCCTGTTCCGTGTAGCGCCGCGTGATCGAATACTGATCGGCGGGGCGCTCGATTTCCTGGTTGTCGCGGAGGAGCGGCACGTTGAAGTATTCCGGCTTGGGGTTCAGGAACGCCGCGCGCCCTTTCGGGGAACTTGCCAGGCGATCCATGTCGTTGGAGTAGGGAATGCCGAAGTAGGAATCGAACCCCTGCTGGGTGGGCAGGTACTGCGGCAAGTGTCCCAGGTGCCATTTGCCGACGCAGGCGGTGGCGTAGCCGGCCGATCGGAGGGCGTCGGCGATCGTGATTTCTTCCGGCTGGAGGCCGCCTGCGGAGTCGGGGAAGAGCACGCGGCGAGATTCGCTGCACATGCCGGTGCGGATCGGCAGCCGCCCGGTCAAGAGCGCGGCGCGGCTGGGCGTGCAGACGGGCGCGGCCGCGTAGAAGCTGGTCCATTTTTGCCCTTCCCGGGCCATGCGGTCGAGGTTGGGCGTGGCGATTGAAGGATGCCCAAAACAGGCCAGGTCGCCGTAGCCCAGGTCGTCGCAGAAGACGATGACCACGTTGGGACGCAACGGCTTCTCCGCGCCGATGGCGGGGCAGAAGGCCGTGGCAACAAGGATTGCGGCGAAGAGTGAGGCGGGGACTCTCATGGAAGGTAGCTCCTGGAAATCGAAGGGTCATTTCTCCTCGAGCGGGCGGGCGGCACCCAGGACTCCTACGGGCAGCGGTGCACGGGGGTCGATCATGTTACCGGCCGGCACCCCAAGAGAGCCTCTCCGAACGGCGGCGGCGATGCAAGCCCCCCAAGAGGTGAGTCTTCATGGGGTTGTTGGGTAGCCGGGACTGGAATCGGGCAATATCGGTACGGGCGAGCGGGTAGTTGGGCAGCAAGGCGGGCTTTTGCCGGTTTCGTGCATCGGCCGGGTGTTGGTCAACGGGGAGTGGAACCTGC
>CAZLWV010000129.1:15035-23068 GCA_964563135.1 uncultured Planctomycetaceae bacterium | reverse complement strand
CGAAAAAATTCCCGAAAAAATGAATTCCGGGCCACAGCTGGCGAACTTGGGCTAATAGCTGTGCGAGTCGAGTTTGACTTTGCCGCGGAAGACCCAGTAGATGGCAACCGTGTAGGACAGCACGAAGGGCATGCCGATCGCCGCGATCACCAGCATGATCTGGAGGGTCATCATCGAGGAGGCGTCATGGTCGATGGTAACGCTCCGGACTACCGGGTCGATCGACGAGGTGACCAGGTTGGGGTAGAGCGTCATGCCTACCAGGAACACGAGGGCGGCAATCGTGCACGAGGACGAGATGAACGCGTAGAGAGGCCGGTCGTGGTAGATCGCCCGGGGAATGTTGGCGATGGCCAGCACGTTGAGCACCACGATCACCCAGGCTGCAGGAAAGAGCCGGAAATTGGACAGCGCATGGGGCACCTCGATCATGGTCCAGACGGTCATCACGATGTAGATCGCCAGGAACAGAAAGAAGTGCCGCCAGATCCAGTCATACAGTCTCTTCTGCAGATCCCCTTCGGTTTTCAGATAGAGATAGATGTTGCCGTGCATGACGAACAGCGACAGGGCCATGATCCCCACGCCCAGCGAGTAGGGATTGAGCAGATCGAAGAACGAACCGGCGTAGTCCTGGTTCTCCTGGAGCGGGATGCCGCGCAGGGAGTTGCCGATGGCAACGCCGTAGAGGAGCGGGGCGATGGTTGAACCGAGCAGGAAACACAGGTCCCAGAAGCGCCGCCACCACACCCCGGGGCGCTTTGACCGGAACTCCATCGACACGGCCCTCAGAATCAGGGCCAGGAGGAGCAGGTGGAAGGCGATGTAGAACCCGGAAAAAACCGATGCGTAGGCATTCGGAAAGGCGGCAAACAGGGCGCCGCCGAAGGTGACGAGCCACACTTCGTTGCCGTCCCACAGCGGCCCGATCGAGTTCATGAAGATCCGCCGCTCCTCGTCCGTCCTGGCCAGCGGGTGGAGCATCCCCACACCGAGATCGAACCCGTCCAGGATCGCGTAGCCTGCCAACAAGACACCCAGCAGACCGAACCAGATCAAGCACAGCCAATCGTAGCTCACAGGCGTTTTTCCTCTCGTAAACTCAGTTCTTCGCTGGCGGCGTTCCGTCGTGGCCACCCTGCTGGCGTCGCGCATCGGTAAACGAGGGTCCGGCCGCATCCGCCTGGTCGGCCGCCACGGCAAAGAACCCTGCCCGCTTTGCCTCGCCCGGTTCGTGCGGATCGGTTTCCGCCGGACCTGTATGGATCTTCGTGTTGAGCACAAATACCCATACCAGCACCAGCAGCAGGTAGGTCAATCCAAACATGACCAGGGATCCGACCACCATCTCTTCCGTGATCGCCCCGCTGACCGCCTCGCGAGTCCTCAGCCCGTCGACCGGCTTGCTGAAGTCCATTTCGTGGTAGCGGGCGAACACCGATGGATCTTCCCTCGCCGCCATCACGGGGGCGAACGCGGCCTGCACGATCCACGGCTGGCGGCCTGTCTCGGCGGCCGTCCAACCCGCCTGGTTGGCGAAGTAGACCGGGACAATCGCAAACACGAAGCCCCACAGGAGCCAGCGTTGCTCGAACAGGCGGCCTCGCCAGAGCAGAAACAGGGCCGTCAGCGTCATCACAACCAGCAGCCCCCCGATGCCAACCATCAGGTGGAAGCCCAGGAACGGGATCAGCACCGGCGGACGGTCCTCGGGCCGGAAATGATCGAGGCCCACGACCGGGGTGGTCGTGTTGCGGTAGGTCAGAAGCGTCAGCCCGGCAGGTATCTGGATGGCGTATTTCAGTTCCTGGGCCTGGTCGTCGGGCCACCCCGCAATCGTGATCGGGGTTGCCCCTTCCGTCGTCCTGTAGAGCCCTTCCATGGCCGCCAGCTTCGACGGCTGCTCCAGCGCCACCAGCCGGGCCGACGAGTCGCCGGAGATGGGAGCGGCGATCGCGGCGATCGCGGCCAGGATGAGCGCCACCGTGAAGGATCGCCTGGCAAACACGACATGCCGGTTCTTCAGCAGGTAGTAGGCGCTGATGCTCATGACAAAGAACGTGCCGGTCAGCAGGGCGCCGATCCACACGTGCACCAGCCGGTCCACGGTGGACGGGTTGAACACCAGGGCCCAGAAATCGACGATCTCCGCCCGGGGACCCCGGGTCGCGTTGACAATGTGGTGGCCGTCCGGTGTCTGCTGCCAACTGTTGGCCACGACAATCCAGATCGATGAGAAGATCGACCCCAGGCAGACCATCAAGGTGGAGAAGAAGTGCATCTTCTTTCCCACGCGGTCCCAGCCGAACACGAGCACCGCCAGGAATCCCGATTCGAGAAAGAAAGCAAAGATCCCTTCGGCCGCCAGGGCCGAACCGAACACGTCGCCGACAAACCGCGAATAGACGGCCCAGTTGGTTCCGAATTCAAACTCCATGACGATCCCGGTCGCCACGCCGACCGCAAACGTGACGGCGAAGAGCTTCACCCAGAACTTGGTCAGCCGGTGCCACTGGGGATCCCCGGTTTTCAGCCAGATCGACTCGAAAACGACCAGGAGCACCCCCAGCCCGATGGTAAGGGGCGGGAACAGGTAGTGCACCATGATGGTGAAGGCGAACTGGAGACGCGAAAGCAGAACGACGTCGAATTCCATGTCTGCATACTCGGGATGATACTCGGTCGATGCCGGAAACCCGGATGACCGGGCCAGGGCGTCCCCGATTCGAACGGCCACTGCCAGGGGCAACGTCGCCGCCCCAGGACGGTCCCGGGGTGTGAACCGTCCTGACGCAAGTCGGGAGTGATCGGCAGAGTGGCGGCTGATCCAACCCGAAATCTCCCACGCCAGGGAGGGGGCGTTTGTAGGCGCGAAATTCTACCCGTTGGGTCAAGGTCGGGCAACGCAGACGGAAGACAACCGGCAGCGAAAACCCAGGGGACCAAGGGTCCGCTTCGGCTTGGCAGGTCGTCGATGGCACACCCCGATCGAGGGAAGAATCGTTGTCAAGCCCAACAGATCCACCTATGATCAGCAATGTCACCCGGGATCCGTCGTGTTGCAGTCGTGGTCCCACGAGCGGGGCGCTTTAGCCCGCTGGTTGGACAGTACTGGATCGGACACCTGAAACGAGGAGGTGTGCCATGCCCGAGTACGAATACAGGTGCAGTGAGTGCGGCAAGAAGTTCACGGTCAGAGAGACCTTCGCGGAGCACGGCCACAAACAGGTGAAGTGCCCCAAGTGCGAGAGTCCGAAAGCCGAACGTGTCCTCAGCGAGGTATTCGCCAAAACAGCGAAGAAGTCCTGACCGGTGGAATCGAGGCGGCCTGCTCGCCTGACGGCCTGACTCCGGTTTCCGGCCTCGAACAGGCACTACTCTCCGCCGGGCGTCCGAATCGCCTCGCCCGGCAGGGCCGCGGCATCCACCGAGGCAGGCGTCCCCATCGGCAGGAAGCCACTCGACTCGGTCACCTGGGGCGTCGCCCATCCCCGCGAACTGCCTTCCGGCGCGCCCCACCCGGATGCCGTACTGCCGGGCATGCCCCAGCCGGATGCCGTGCTGCCGGGCATGCCCCAGCCAGCGGTGCTCCCTGGCACGTTCCATGCGGAGGTGCTCGCCGGGCCGCCGAGAAAGCCTACATCCCCCTGGTCGGCTGGCGGGCAGCCGGTCAGCAAAAGGCAACCGATCATAAGCAACACCGCACCACACAATCGTCGAGCCATCGCCTTCACTCCTTCCTTTCGGGTATGGGTGACACTTGCCGAGTGTTACCTCCGATTTGAGCCTCTCCGAAAACGACCCGCCGGTCCGCGCATGGGACTTCCCAGCGGCCTGGCCGGCAAAACCTGGAGAATCGATTGGGCAATCAGACCCCGCCGGGCGGGTCGGCCGTCGCAGCCTCGAGCAGCAACTCGCCAGATTGCCTGATACCGTATTAGTACACTAAAGTACACAATTGCTGCGCAGCCGCCCCCACCGGCGGGCAGCCCCCGATTCCAGGAAGCCGCCAGTCCGCCAGCGTTGGCCCCGGCCTCCTGGGATCCGGCTCCGCTCAGCCGCGGAGCAGCTATTTCGCCTCGACGGCGATCATGTCGACGGTCATCGTGCGCCCGGCCAGGCCAACGCCATGGACCATCAGCTTCGACGCCGCCGGCGGGCGTTTCTCGTCGAGGATTTCGAATCGTTTCATGTCGATCCACCGGGCAGCGTCGTCGTCGCTGGTGAAGTAGGTGGCCCGGGCCACGTGACGAATGTCGCTGCCGTGCTTCGCCAGGACTTCGGCCAGTTGTCCAAACAGCAGGTCGGACTGCTCGTTACCCCGGCTCGGCTTGCTCGCGTACAGGCCGGAAATATAGATCTGCCGTTTGGCCCGCATCAGGCCGACCCGGCTGAAAGTGCTGTCGGGGCGGAACTCCGGCGGGTCGAAATACTCCACGCCCTCTGCCGGCTTGTCGGATGGCGGCAATTGGGCGATCATTTCGATTTCCACCGGCATGGAAGCCAGCCATTCCACGAACACCACCGGTGGTGTGATCTGATCGGGAAAGAATGCCTGAATCTCGGAAAGGACCTCTTCGGCGGGCGTCACCGGGTTCATGAACACCCTCACCTGCACCACATCCTTGGGCGTGAGCTTCAGTTGCTCGAGGGTCTTCATCAATCTGGTCATCGACTTGATCGCCGGCAATTTCGCCAATTCGAATCCTTCAGGATGGCCGGAGAGGTAAGCGATGCCTCCAGCCGGCAGTATGGCGGTATCGGCGCACTTGTCGTTGCCGGCCACGGCCGCACAACGTTTCAGGGTCACCGCCTTGCCGGCGTCGGCTGCCCCGGCAACCGCATCGACCGCCACCAGGGCCCCGCGATACGGCAGCGGCGTCAGGATCGACGTGGTTGCCGGGCGAATCGACGCATCGAGGCGTTTGCCCAAGCTCTCGTGGAAACTCGCCACGATCGTCTTGGAGAGAGCGTAAACGTTGACCCGAATGAGCTTGTCCATGCCCGACCCGGAGTCCTTCAAGGCGGCCTCCAGATTGGCCAGAACCTGCTCGATCTGCTTCTCGGCGGAGCCTTGGCCCACGAGCTTGCCCTCGCCGTCCATGGCGAACAGTTGCCGCGTGTAGACCAGCGGCATCTCGTCGACAATCACGGCGGACGCCCACATGCTCTTGGGGGTGTCGGCGGGAGCGGTGACAGGGACGTATTGGATCGCCGGTTTTGGCGCTTCCTCCGCCGCCGGACAGTGGACAACCATGGCCACGCAGCAAGCCGCCGCAAGCGCTGAAATGACTCGCCAGGTTGCTGGCCTGTTCTTCGGTTGTGTGTATCTCATGGATTGGAATTCCTGGTACTCGGTCATGTTTCTACATTGTGAGGGTGGCCTGGGTGCCGGCCCTGGTGAAGTCTCAGCTCCAAAGAGCCGTGCTGGCGGCCACTCTACACCTCTTTGGGCAGTTCATAGGGTTTGCGGCGCTCGAAGTCGAGGTACGTATTGGCCTCTTCGTCGCCGGGAAAGACTTCTTTTTCCGGATCCCATTTCAGGCGGCGCCCCAGCCGGCGGGCGATGTTGCCCAGGTGGCACAAGTTGGCCACGTGGTGACCGTTCTCGATTTTCATGATCGGGTCTTTACGACTGACAACACAGTCGAAGAAGTTGTGCATGTGGTTGTCGCTCTCGTAGACGCGCACCGCATTGGACGGCAGCGGCTCTTCGTCGAGGCCCACGGGGTCGCATTCATAACCTCCGCGGAAGATCGTGATCTTGCCCTTCTCGCCAATGAATGTCCCCCCGCCGCCCAATTTCTTGTCCCTGCTGGTCAGAGACAGCACCACTCCGTTGGCATACTTGTAGTGAATGCAGCTCTTCGAGCAGAGGGCATCGCCGCGAGCCGGCGTCTCCGGCGCGTGGTAGGTCACCGTCTCCATCTTTTCGGCCGGTTCCACCCATATCTCGACCGGGCCGCTCGCGTCCATGTCGAGTGCCCAGTGGACCATGCTCAGCCCATGGCAGCCCCAGTTGGGCAGCTCGCCGCCGGAGTAGGGCCGGAACGACATCCATCCCGGACCCACCGCACACTTCTCCGCCGGGAACGGGGCGTAGCCTTCTTCCGGCTCATAGGGAGCACGCGACACGTACAGATCGGTGTGGTACGGGACCACCGGGTTCGGCCCGCACCACGCATCCCAGTTGAGCTCCTCGGGAATCGGCTGGGCGGGAAAATCGCACTCCCACGCGCTGGGATAGTTGTACCCGATGACCTGCTGGATCTTGCCGATCCGCCCGTTGAGGATCAGCTCCACGGCCTTTCGCGTGGCTGGATGGGAACGCTGCTGCTCGCCGGTCTGAAAGACCCGCTTGTACTTGCGAACCGCCTGGATCATCTTCTGCCCTTCGGCGATCGTATGACCGAGGGGCTGTTCGCCGTACATATCCTTTCCCGCCTGGCACGCATGGATGCAGGGCAGGTAGTGCCAGTGCTCCGGCGTGGCGTAGACGACCACGTCGACCTCCTTCTGGTCCAGCAGCTTGCGATAGTCCTGGAACTGGTATCGGCTGCTGACGCCGTGGACCCTGCCCCATCGGAAGGTGCGCCGCAGATTGAAATCGGCCAGAGCGACAATCCGGGCGTGGGCTGGCGGGGCGCCCTGCCCGCCTATGCCGGCCATCAACTGCCCGTTGCGGCGCCCGCAGCCGATGACCCCGATGCTGATCTGCTCGTTGGGGCTGCGAGCCAGCTTCTGCGACTGCGCTGAAGGAGTAGCACCGTTGGCCGACGAAGGCACTGGTGAATACGTGCAGGAGATGAACGCGGGCAGCGCCATGGTCGCCCCTGCCATTTCGGCGAGCATCTTCCGTCGAGTGGTTCTTCTCTTCTCGGGCATGAGAGTTTCCTTGGGGTATCGGGTAGGCCCCGCCCGCTGGACGGGGCTCGGATGGGTACGGCTCACACGAACTCGAAGCGCAGGGAACAACACCCGGCGCAGTCAACACACGGTCGGAGACCTCGCGCCCGCCGTCCTTGCGTGCCCTTCGGCCTGGCGTTCGAGACTATGCCTTGTTCATCGCCCTGTAGACCTTGCGAATGGCCATGACGATGTCCTTGACGTCGTCGTCGCTGAAGCTGGGATCCATGATCACGCCGCCGTGCCGCCCGATGATGTCGATCGTCCGCGGGCAACACTCGCTTCCGTACTGGATCGCCTTCCCCTCCGGGCTGTTGAAGGAGGGCCAACTGGGGTCGATGGTGACCTTCTGCTCGATGCGTTCGTCGGTCGGAAGGATGGCCGAGCCGGCGGGCCCTCCGGCAGCGATTCCTTCAGCCCGCATGGCGCGGAGGAACTGGTCGCGGCGCTCCCGGGTGCCCATGTCCAGGAAAACTCCCACGCCGAGGTCTCCGTCAACATCGGGTGTCTTCCGCAACTTGATCCCGGGCAGGTCAACGATTCCTTCGCGGACCTTCTTGTAGTTCTTGCGGAGGCCTCCGCAGATCGTTTCGAGTTTCGTCAGTTGCCCTTTGAGGACCGCGCCGGTGAACTCGTTCATGCGGAAGTTGCAGGAGGCAAAGGCGGCCAGGAGCCCTCCCTTGAGATCCTCCTTATACGGCGATCGCACCACTCCGACATCGTGGAAGCGGACGGCTCGCTCGAACAGCTCCGCGTTGCTGCTGACCACTGCGCCCCCTTCGCCGGCGGTGATGCTCTTGCTGAGCTGGAAGCTGTTGATGCCCATGTCGCCGATCGAACCGACGTATTTTCCCTTGTACTTGCCGCCAAGGCACTGGGCGCAGTCTTCCAGAACCAGGAGCTTGTGCTTGCGGGCAATCTCCAGGATCGGATCCATGTCGGCGGTCGTTCCCTGGAGGTGAACCGCAATGATGGCCTTCGTCCGCGGGGTGATGCGGGCCTCGATATCGTTGACATCGATGTTGAACGAATCGTCGATTTCGGCAAACACGGGGAGGGCCCCGGAGAGCACGATGGCGTCGTAGTCGGCATACCAGGTCCAGGCGGGGAGGATCACCTCGTCGCCG